>NZ_ATYS01000063.1 GCF_000427805.1 Budvicia aquatica DSM 5075 = ATCC 35567
AACTGTGGGACAGCGCGGCAGTGGGTACAACCGACTTGACGGCGACGGTACCGAACTACACCTGGCACTTAGTGGGTACCAGTGCGACGGACGGNATCACGGGAGACTTTACCACCAGCGTAAGTGGTGGCGACTTCACCATTCCGGTGAACTCGGCAGCAGACGGAACGACGTTGACCGGTTCGGACGACGGTGCGCAGGGCTTCGGTCTGGCGGTCGACTACTAAACCCAGTCTCCATCGGGTTAGTGTCAATCAGGACCACGGGCAGGGTTTTCCTGCCCGTTTTTAACCCAGANGGGGNATGAGTTGNATCACACGCATAAAGGCAGCTTCGTAGTGGGCATGAGAATNCGAAGAACGCGAAGACGAACGAGAAGAACACAACGTGAAGACAGTGAGTACGGGGTTATCTGCTATGGCGGGTACCGCGGTAGTCATTGTTGATGACACGCACGATAAACGATGCACCCCGGGACTGTTTGGGATTGTGGCAGAGATTAAAGAGGGAAGGAAGAATGAGAGATAACACACTGGGATGGGTTAGTCACCCGCTGACGCGTATTGCGCTTATTGCGGCCGTCACCATGGGGGCATCGACCCCGGCTTGGTCTGTGGTGCTGAGCAACCCGACGGGGCAGATAAAGGGGAGAACGCCTACGGCGGCGGGCTCGGTATCGATACTGAAGCCAGGCGCCACTCCATTGGTGGATAATGACCAGGTACTGGGCAGTAAGAAGCCGAACGAGTTCACGCTGGCCCCGCTCTCTCCTGGCGTCACGTTCACGGATTTGGATGGGGATGCTCAAGCCACACCGGGATTGGCGATTGCGCCAGCGGGAGTGACTTGGACGTGGATGAATGGCGTTACGCCATTAACTCCCACCCAGTTAACCCAGACGCTTGCGACGAATTTCGCTCACAATACCACCCTCACGGTACAAGCGAATGCTCCAGTGCTGAGTACATCACTCACCGGCTTCCCGACCACATCGGGCACCCCCGTACCACTCACATCACCCGTATACCGAGTCCGAGTGAATATCCCAGCGACACCTGTCATCTATGTGAACGGAACGACGTTTGCATGGAACAGCGGATTTCCGACGACGGGATTTGTGGGTGCCAAGTTCCAGCTTTACATGAACGGGGTTGATGCGACAGCGAACAGCAATTACACCTATAAGGAAAATGGCAACCAGACTTGGGTTGATATCCCAACATCAAATGCGAGCGGGACTGAGGGCACGTTCACCTTCACGGGTACCCCTACTAGTGCAAATAAGACATTAAAACTTATCGCAACAAACAAAACAGACAGCAGCGACAAGCACACACTCAATATCACTCTCGGACGTTGGTTTGTCAATGGTGGAGCTACCACCAGAACCGCAGCGAATGCTGACGCATATTGTACCGGGTTAGGAGGTGGTTATAGTACGCCACCATACGCCACTATGACAAATGCGGCGTATGGTGCAGCAGGAACGCGGGCACCAGCCGCTGGGCTATGGAGTCAGTGGGGGGCGATGGGCACGTTTGGTTCCGGTTGGCTCAGCAACTTCTATTGGGCCCTTGAGCCTAATGGGACTATTCGGCACAACGTCGACCTCAACTATGGCAACCTGCGCAGCGTCAATCCGAGCTACAACAGCTATGTGGCTTGTTCGAGGGTCCTTTAGTTTTTAGCATTTAATATTTAATTTTAAGATTTTTTGCCCTTATTCTGCCCGCCCCCTTTAAAGGGGGCGGTGATGGGGCGCCCGTTAGGGCGCGTTGTAAAATTTTTTCACTATAACGCTTTATTCGCAAGGAACAGACATGATTATCGAAGATAAGTTAGCGCTAAGCAGGCGCCCGGGGGTTATCAGTTTTATTCGCGAGGGGATGTTTTATCGGTGTTATCAGCAGTCTTTATTTTTTTATTTAACGCAGTGTGATGGAAAAATAAAAATCCTCGGTAAGCGCATTAAAAAGCTAGGTGGAGAAGCGGTGTTTTATGGTGGATTTCCGATGACACAATTTGAGCAACGTTATCCTCAAGCTGAATTGACTGGGTGGGGCGCGGAGATTCAAGGTGACTGGTCTGATAGGGATTATGTTCTCTGGTATGAAGAATGTGTCAACTCATTGCTATCGGAAATAGCTACGGCGCCTCAGGATGACGTGGATCCTTTTGTATTAACGCAACAAATGCGCCATTTTTTGCAGTCTTGGGAGCCGGGATGCTATCCGCCTGCGGTGGAGTCCGGTTTCATTCAGGGATTGAAACAGCATTTATCCTTGTAATTGAGGATTGCGTGACAGCATGGCAGTGCATTAAGGGCTATTTCGTTACGGCGAATAGATAATTTGCTAAAGGGAAAACCGGCTCGCACCACGGAGCTCCGATGTGTCATAGAGTTTCGTTATAAAGGGGCGAACTCCGAAAGGGGATAAGCTGGTGGTATGAGAGTGCGAGCAATGTTAATGGCGTGCCCATGTGGGGCGGCTGTGTTCCGGTTGGATCAGCAACAACTATTGGGCCCTTGAGCCTAATGGGACTAATCGGCACAACGTCAACCTCAACAATGGCAACCTGAACAGCAACAATCCGAGCAACAACAACTATGTGGCTTGTTCGAGGGGTTTTCTCACTGACCGTGCTGTCTCCCAATCCATGTTGCAAGGGCATGCTTTTTGATGCGAACCGACGTGTAATCGCTGTTTGCTGGAATGAACCAGTGCTTCAAGTGGCAAAAATGGTATTGGTAAAGTTTTTTTCGTAATCGATAGTGATTGGCCTTTTGCATCAGACCGAAGTAACTATTCATCACGGCTTGCATTTTTTGTAACAAGACGTAGTCGGGTGTGATGGGTGCCAGTTGAATGCAGGCAGCCCATTCAGGATTATCGGGTTTTGTTGGGGGTGGGCTACCCTCCGGATGAAGGCAGTAGTTGAACAATGCCAACCAGCGACGAATTTTATTCAGATTCCGGGTGCGTAAATGAAGGTAGTGCGGATAAATTTTATATCCCAAATAATCAGCGCCTTGGGAACAACGTTGAAGGTGCTGCTTGGTGGGATGCAAGGTTAATCGGAGTGTGTGGGTTAGGAAGGTCGAGATTTCTTCGCGCCATTCAATCAGTTGTTGTGATGAATTGCCCAGTAGCATGAGGTCATCCATGTAGCGGACATAGCCTTTCACATGCAGTTGATGCTTGATGAAGTGGTCTAGTGGGCTGAGGTAAAGATTGGCAAACAGTTGACTGGCCGATGACCCCAGCGGGAGGCCCGTTTGATAAGGCGATGCGCCTAGCGTTTTGTGGCATGGAATGGTGTCGAGTAATGTTTTATTGCCACTCAGTGAAACGGCGTGGTGCGCGACGGGATGGAGAATAGTTCGCATCAGTAACGCCATCACGCACGCTTTTCTGGGATGTTCTGGGAGCGATGACATGATGCCATTTGTTGTCATAGACACCAGCGTGGGTAAGTGAATGCTATTGAAAAAGTTTTGGATATCTAATTGTAAAAAATGACCATGTTGAGGTTGTCGCATAAAACGCTGAACGCGATGTATCGCTGCGAGAGTGCCTTTGCCTGAGCGGTTAGCGAATGTGTCGTCAATCAGTTGGCGTTCGACAGTTGGTTCAATTTGACTGACTAGCCAGCATTGGGCCAGACGGTCACGAAAAAGTGGCGCATAGATTTCGCGAAGTTTTGGGTCATTAACAGCAAATCGAGTATAGGCGCCTGGTTGGTAGGTTTGATGAAATAAGTCGTATGCCAGAGATTGGCAGAGTGGCGCAATACTTTCCAGTGCCAGTGATTTTTGGAGGCTAGCCGATGTCGTGACAGCACATTGGAGCAATTCTTGCGTCAGTATTTGAAGAGAAAAAGCGTTCATGAAGTCAACCTTTAAGCATCCAAAAATTTATGCGGATTTGCTGATGTTGTACCGCATTTACTGGCATGTTCACAAGCACTTACCTAAACCCTTTCGATTTACGACAGGGGAGCGGGTGTTGCTAGAGTTGACCGGATGTGTGCGATACGTTGTTCTCGCCAATGGAATTGATAAGCAAAGTGACGCTGAGCGAGTTAAGGCGGCGTGTTACTTAAGGGATGCGCGAGCTTCACTGAGTGTTATTCGTGGATTACTGACAATAGGATGGGGTATGTCATTTATTTCGCATGGCGCATTGATGCAATTAACAGAGTCTCTGGATGGCATTGAAAAACAGGCGACACGTTGGCAGCAATGGTTTGAGGGACTACGGGTGAATTCATCGGTAAGTGATGGCTAAATTGCAGGGAAATTCAGCCTTGTTTGGTGGGTAATTCCCTGCCGTTTCTATGTCTTTTGAAGGTGTTGATATGTCACAACGTTTTAACCCTGAGCCGCCCCGTCACTATGCCGAGTTGGCAGAGATTGCCGCGTTGAAAGAGCAGTCCGGTGATTGGAGAGGCGCGTCTCAGTATTGGAGGATGGCCGAGGATGTTGCCCGATTGCCTGAGAACCGACTGTGGGCGGGGTCTCGGGCGAGATATTGTGGCCGTGAGGCGGGGCAGGGTCTTGGCTATGCAGGCCGGTCAGTGTCATCACCTGACCTAAAATCCCTGACCTCGACCTTAATCTCCCCGAAAAACGCCCGGGAAACGGTTAGGGATGATGAGTAAGTGTGCGCTGACGGCGCGGGGTGATTTATCCCCATCACCGAGATATGGCGTTGATTGTAGGACAACCTAATGTTACCGAGTTATCGAATGTTTACCGGGGTCACTATCCCCTGAATAAGGAGTCTGACGATGTTGATATACCGAAAACCCCCACCCGTTTGCCCATATTGCGATGACACCACTCAGGTGCGCAAACACGGAACATCGCGCTGTGGCTTTCAGCGTTACCGCTGTTGTGACTGTGGTCGCACGTTTCAGGGTAAATACGTTTATCAGACGAGTTGCCAGACCCCATCAGTGACTGAGGCATAAGGTGTCCGCGGATGCCGCCAATATGCTCTGCTTGTGGTACTGGACAAACGATAGACCGCTCACGACTCAGGTCCGGTCTCGGAGATTTTAGATGACGATGATGATGACTTTACTCAAACAACGGCAACGCCCGGCGTGTCCGCATTGCGATACAGTGACGCAAATCCGCAAACACGGTAAAGCCCGCAGTGGCTTACCGCGTTATATGTGCCTCGGTTGCCGAGGCACGTTTCAAGGCCGGTACATTTACGCCGCTTATCAAACGGATGGGAATGACCGTGTCGGAAGCTAATCGACGGGGTGGTATAACGACAGGGAGCGTGCGTCATGAAAGTGACCGGTTTGGATATGGTGGTCAGTGCGGTGACCTTGCTGGCGATAGCGGTGATGGTCCCCATGCCATGGTTATCCTCCTCCCGAGATGCGGGCAAACCTCTTCGTTGCGCCCCGGTCTCCGTACTCAGCGAACCACCGCCGGATCCCATTACGGCGTTATGGCTGGCGTCATTCCCGGCCCCGATCAAGCCTGCACGAGACTGCTCGATACTCGTCCCCAGTACCCATACGGCAGTATCACAACACCAAGAACCTGCGGCATGGCATCCGATGAGGTATGGCGATGAGTGAAATAAGTCAAAAAACGTTAAACGCCCCATCAGGCAATGCCGCCAATGGCGCCGGGCCTCGTCACGCCTATGCGTACGATAACGATGAGATAGACCTGTTTGAATTGCTCTTTCGACTCTGGGACAAGAAAGGGGTGATTCTGATGGTGACGTTAGTCACCACCCTGATAGCCGGCACCTATGCTTTTACCGCCAGAGCGCAGTGGACGGTCAAAGCCTATGTCTCTCCGCCCCAAATGGCCCAGATGGAAGATTACCTGACATTAAGACGGGCCTTTGCTCGGGTGAGTGGCATTAACGCCGACCCACAGGCGATAGCCAACCATTTATTTAGTCGGTTCACCGAGATGGTGTCCAGCCCCAATGAGAAGCTGAGTTACTTATCCGAGACGGCCTACGTCAAGCAACAGACTGAATCGATGGACTCGCAGGCAAAGCGCGTTTGGCTAACGGAGATGGCGGACAAGGGGCTGGTGACATCCCCGCCGGATGAAAAGAAAACCCTCCCTTACTTTATGTTGTCAGTGTCGGCGGATAATCCCCAAGTCGCGCTGGCCTTGCTGACCGATTATGTGAGCCGCATCAATGATCAGGTGATGGCGCAAGATGAAGCGGAGTTTCGTCATCAGGTGGACGCCACGATATTGGCGCGTCAAAAGGAACAGCAGGATATTGCGTTTAGTCTGCAAGCCGACAGGGCGAATCAGTTGGCGAATCTGACCCGCTCACGGAGTACCGCGCAACGGGCCGGGATTACGGACTATTACGCCAATTCAGCCAGTAACGGTGGAACCAAGATTGAACTGGCGAATTCGGTGCACAAATACATGCTGGGTGAGAACTTTTTGAGTGCGGAAATCAACAGCCTGATGGAGAGCCCCATCGTCTACCCCGTTCGATATCATGATATCAGTCGGGAACTGAGTCTGCTGGCGCCGTTACGGCAACAGCAGGTCACTGCACAGGTCTATCGTTATCAGCTCACGCCGGGCGAGCACGTGAAAAAAGACCGACCGAAGAAAGCGCTGATAGGGGTGCTGGGGGTGTTGCTCGGCGGGATGCTCGGTATTGCCACCGTACTGGTGACAGACGGCATTGCCCGTTACCGCCTGTCGGCCACCCGAGGTTCATCGCGCCTCAGCGCCGATGACCATTAACCGCGTTATCGGACAGGATGTTATCGATAACCATGAACAAGGAGAACGGTATGCAGGTGACAGTCCTCTACTTCGCGCTATCCGCCTTTTTTTGGGTGTTTTACTGGGTCGCTGCCTGGATGGAATGGATACGCTAAACCCATTGGCCGCGTCAGGGCGGCTGTCTTTCTCCCCTGTGGTGCGATAGGGCGCGATAGGTGATTTTTTTAACTTGAATTTTTTACTTATGTTAATAAAGGATTGATGTGTAATGATGACGACGAATGATGTAAAAATAGGGATTATCGGACTGGGGTACGTGGGTCTCCCCCTGGCCGTGGCATTTGGTCAACGCCGTTCGGTGGTGGGTTTTGACATCAACTCCACGCGCATTGGTGAATTAAACGACGGGGTGGACGTTAACCTTGAAACCACCCAAGACGATTTAAAGGCCGCTCATCATCTGGTCTTCACCACGTCAATCGACGATCTCAAGGATTGCAACTTCTACATCATCACGGTCCCTACCCCGATTAACGAATACAAGCAGCCCAACCTGATGCCGCTGATGAGCGCGAGTGAAACCGTGGGCGGCGTGATGGGTCAAGGTGACATCGTCGTTTATGAATCCACGGTGTATCCTGGGTGTACGGAAGATGAGTGTGTGCCCATCCTCGAACGCCTGTCCGGGATGACCTTCAATCACGATTTTTATGTCGGTTACAGTCCTGAACGGATTAATCCCGGTGACAAGAAATATTGTCTCACCAACATCAAAAAAATCACCTCGGGTTCAACCGCCGAAGCGGCTGACCTTATCGATGACCTCTATCAACAAATCATCACTGTCGGCACCTATAAAGCCGAAAGTATCAAAGTGGCCGAAGCGGCCAAAGTCATTGAGAATACACAGCGGGACCTGAATATCGCCTTGGTCAATGAGCTGGCGATTATCTTTAATCGCTTAAACATCGATACCGAAGCCGTTTTGCGTGCGGCGGGCAGTAAGTGGAACTTTCTGCCGTTCCGACCGGGTCTGGTTGGGGGGCACTGCATTGGTGTCGACCCCTACTACCTCACGCATAAATCAAAGAGTATTGGTTATTATCCTGAAATCATTCTGGCTGGCCGCCGCCTTAACGACAAAATGGGCGAATATGTCTCCGGGCAGTTGATTAAAGGGATGATTAAAAAAGGTATCCATGTGGAAGGCTCGAATGTCCTCATTTTAGGCTTCACCTTCAAAGAGAATTGCCCTGACACCCGAAATACCCGGATTATTGATGTGGTCAAAGAGCTGAATACTTACCGCTGTCAGGTTGATATTTTTGACCCTTGGGTGGATGCGGATGAGGTGAGTCGGGAACATGGCATCACGCCGATAACGGCTATCCAGGCAGGCTATTATGACGCCATCATTGTCGCGGTGGGTCATCAACAATTTACGGTCATGAGTGGGGATGATATTCGTCGCTTTGGGAAAGATAAACATGTTTTTTATGATTTGAAATATGTCTTCCCCGCCGAACAATCGGATATGAGGCTCTAGTCATGACGGCTTATGATGAATTAAAAATTCAGTTGGTTCTGACGCCTAAACGTTGGTTGGTCACCGGCGTGGCCGGCTTTATTGGTTCGGGTTTGCTCGAAGAACTGCTCGGCCTAAACCAAACTGTCATCGGACTGGATAACTTTTCCACCGGCTACCCGCATAATTTAGAGGATGTCTGCGCCGGCGTCAGTGAGGAACAGTGGTCACGCTTTACCCTGATTAACGGGGATATCCGGTCGTTAGTCGATTGCCAGACCGCCTGTCAGAACGTGGATTATGTGCTCCACCAGGCGGCGTTGGGCAGCGTCCCGCGCTCGCTAAAAGACCCGATGACCACCCATACCGTGAATATTGATGGTTTTTTAAATATGTTGATGGCGGCAAGGGAGGCCAACGTCGCGAGCTTCACCTATGCCGCCAGCAGCAGCACCTATGGCGATCACCCTGGGTTGCCCAAAGTTGAGGACAGGATTGGCCGTCCGTTGAGTCCCTACGCCGTGACGAAATATGTCAATGAATTGTACGCCGATGTGTTTGCCCGTTGCTATGGCTTTCCGTCGATTGGATTGCGTTACTTTAATGTGTTTGGTCGTCGCCAGAACCCGAATGGGGCGTACTCCGCGGTGATACCTCGCTGGATATTATCACTCCTCAACCGCCAACCGGTGTTTATCAATGGTGATGGTTCAACCAGCCGTGATTTTTGCTATATCGATAATGTGATACAGGCGAACTTATTGTCAGCAACGACACAGAACGTGGCGGCGAAAAATCAACTGTACAATGTCGCACTCGGTGACAGAACGACCCTGAATGAACTGTATTATGCGCTTCGTGAGGGCGTCAACCGGGGCCACGATAGACCGAATACGCAGGAACCGCGCTATCAGGATTTTCGCTCGGGTGATGTTCGGCACAGCCAGGCTGACATTTCAAAAATTCAATCGTTACTGTCGTATGAACCCGAATTTGATATTCACGAAGGTCTTAAGCACACCCTCGCATGGTATCGGGATAACTTGACCTCATGAGATATCCGGCCACAGACACACATTTAACTCGATGCGGAAGAATAGAATGAAACCTTCAGAGAGGCTTCCGTTGACGCTGACGCCGGTGGGTAGCTGCAGAATTGTGAACCCGATTAAACGTGCTCAGCCCTATTTTCATTTTCAGGCGAACTTTAAACGCGTGTATGGATTCACGCATACCAGCAGCGAAGCATTACAGCAAATCCGCTTTATGCTGGGGATGACGGATATCCCAGAGCGTGTTCGGCCCTTTATTTTCCGACCCGCTATTCGCGATACGCTTTCTGAACAGCACACGCCGTCGGATGTTTATATTGTTGAGATTTCCAGCCAGAAAAAAATTATGGCGTACGGCTGTTGTTTGCAAATCAATTACTTAACACGGTATTTTTCCGATTTCTTCAGTCAGCCTGAGCGTGCCCGTATTTACTGGTCTCTGGCGACGCCAGAACAGGCGCAAAAACGAGACGCCTATCTGAATGAGGACCCCTGCTTCGCTGGCTTGTCGGTGGACGATAAAGCGTTGCTGAAAAGTCTTCATGTTGAACAGATGGATGAGCACGCCATCGACGCGGATATGCAGGAGATAGTCCGTATTTTGGGACGTGATAACGTGATATTTATGACCCATATTGATGCGTTGACCCAGACTGGCAACGTCATCCCGTCCCGAAGTCGGTTGATCCACCATGTGGAAAACATCGCGAGTCGCATGGGCATTCCCTGCATCAATCCGACACACTTGATGGCCACGTCAACGATGGGGCAGAAAAGAGCGCTGGAAAAAAATGGGGATGACTTAACGCACTATACCGATTTTTTTGGCGATACGATTGTTGCGGCCCTCTTTAAGACGGTCATTCACGGCAGAATCAACCCTGTCGATGATACCCTGCAGGCAAAGCAAGACCAGATGAGCCTTCTGGTCAGCGACATTCATCAATGGTTGGCGAATGACGATATCGTGGCCGCTTCACAGGCCGTGTTCTGTGCGCTAAGGGAGCAGCCACACGACCCGACGTGGGTTCAATTGCGCGCGGTTATCTTCAACCGACTGGGCCATTATGAGCAGGCCTATCAGGATATTGTCGATGTGGAGACGCACATTGGCATGACGGACAGTACGCTGCGTTGCCGCCTCAAGGCGCTATCTGGACTCAAACACTGGCAGGACGCACTCTCGACGGCAGAAATCATGCTGTCCAATGAGATTGATGATGAGGAAGTGCTCACCATTGCCGCGCAGGCCAGCGACGCATTAGGGCGTTTTGACGTGTCTTGGCAGTACTGGAAGCGCGTCTTGCAATTCAATCCCTCGGTGCACGAAGGATGGGTTAACTGTCTTCGCAGTACCGGCTATTTTGCTGATGACCGTGCGTTTGTTGACACCTTTTATGCGGGTATGGCCTCACGATGCGTGAGCGTTGCGTTTATCGAGACCGGGTTATCGCTTGCGATAGCCTTCCATCATGAGCCCATTTTTACCCAGGCATTAACGTGGCTGTTACAGCATCAATCTGATGTCGCGTTAACCACGCTGTCGGACATGACTGACACCGGGCTTATCATCAGCGCGGCATCCTGCATCAAAAACGGGAGCCATCATGGCGCCTTCAGTACCGCGTTTAAGTCTCAACTGCATGACCTGTTTGTCCGCTGGCACGCGAAAGCGCTAGAGCATCATTGTGTTGATGATTTCGTGTCGCTGAGTACCGCGTTAGTCTACACCTATTCGGCATTGACCGTGTATCCGCATGCGGGGATCTCACACGTTCATCATGAGGTGAAATCGGCGTGGCGCCAAAAATTGAAAGCGACGTGTGAGGATAACGATGTTGACACGATGATGGCGGGCGCAAACATTGTCTGGCCCCTGCTGGAATTTGACCCGGTGAGTACCATCACCATTGCGCGCGTATTCGTGAGTCGGGACGCGTGGAAAGAGGCCTGCCGCTTGTCTCATATGACCTTAATGCGACATCCGAATATCACCAGTTTGCAGGCCATCGCCCTGCGGAGTCTGCGTTATATCGATGACATTCATGTCCAAGTCGACCTGATTGCGGATTTGATGCGGATTGCTCACGCTTTCGACACGCCGTCAATGAACCTGTTATTTGAAAAAGAGTGCAAGAATGTCGCCACCCGGGCACTCAAACAGGTCCGTCAGAAGAGAAGCGAGGGACGCCAGGACGAGGCGTTATCGTTACTGATTAAGATGAAAGGCATTGACCCCAACATCCAACGTCTGGTGCGAGAATTTAAGCAAATCATCAAAATGTGTGATGACGCGATGAAAGACGCAGGCCACGTCATCGCGTCGTATGAGAATCTGGCGTATGCGAAGAAGTTGCTTGTCTTTGACAATGAAAACGCCTACGCGTTGAAGTATGCCGCGCTGAATTCGATGCATTTGCGTGAGTATGAACACGCATTGGACTACTGGCAACGGCTGGAAAGCGTCAGTGGGTCAACGGACGCCGTGAGCCGTCAAATTCATCATTGCCAGAGCATGCTGCAAAAACAGGGAACAGGGGATCACTCAACATGATGCTAAGTATGGACATCGACACGTTGGCGCAAACCGTTTTACGATTGAAGAAGGCCGGGAAACGGGAGCAGGCTATGACGTTATTGAATGACGTCATACCGGACGAGGGCATGTCAACGCCGACAGCCCTCAAAAAGGCAGCGCTTTTATACGATTTAGGTGAGACAGAGCGCGCCTTTACGCTTTATGACACCTTGGTTGCCGACAATATTGATGACGCGCGTTATGAGTATGCGCGTCGGTTATACAATAGAGGGTTGGGTAAAGATGCCCAGTTAATCCTGTGTGGGATCGGCGACGATGCGTTAACCCGGCATAAGAATTATTTGTTTAAAATCAATAAAATATGCGACCTGCTTGAAGGCCTTGAACAGGTGCCCATTCCCGTTGGCACCAATACGCGCATTCTGGCGATGAAGCACGCCATCTTATCGTTTCGCGACCGCCCAGTCCGCCCGCGTCCCGTTGGACGACTTGGGCGACTTTCGCTGTGTACCGGGTGTCTGGGGGGAGGCGGCGCTGAACGCCAAATTTCGAGGCTGGCCATTGCGCTCACCCGACACTATCAAGACCAACAGGCGATTGCGGGCCTGACGGTGGACGAGCCGGTTGAACTGATTATTCGCTCTCTGGCGCCGGAATTAAAGCAGGACTTCTTTTTAAAAGAGGTGCTGGATGCGAAGGTGGACGTGGTTGAAATCGCGAAGAACACGGATAACGTCTTTGACGACATGTCGGTTGAGTGCCCCACGTTGCGCTTACTCCTGTCACACCTCCCTCCCCACTGTTACTACGGTGTCAAGCATTTGGTGCCTCATTTCACCCAGCGTCAGCCTGATTATCTGTCCGTCTGGCAAGACGGTGCCTGTTTGATGGTGGGGCTGGCCGCATTGCTTGCTGGGGTGCCCAGAATTCAGCTCGGTTTACGCGGCTTACCGCCCGTGGAGAGGCAACACCTGTTCAAGCCAGAGTACGAACCCCTCTATCAGTCCCTGGCGCAGGTTCCGGGTGTGGATTTCATGAGCAACAATCAGTGTGTTGCAGAGCGCTACGCACACTGGTTGCAACTGGACGCGCATCAATTTCAGGTGGTGTATAACGGGGTGCCTCCACCGGCAATAGAGGCATCATTGGCGGTGTCCCCGAAAATCTGGCGTCAGTTTGATGAAAGAACTCAAGATGCCCAGACCACGCTGGGCGGCGTTTTTCGTTTTGTGTGTGATAAAAGCCCCTTTGTCTGGATCGATTTCGCGGCTCAGTACCTCCAGCGGCATCCGGCCAGTCGCTTTATCTTAGTCGGCGACGGTGAGTTACGTGCTCAGGCGCAACAGAGGGCGGAAACGTTAGGGATCCTTGAGCGCATCCTGTTTGTTGGCGTGTCTCGCGATGTGGGGTATTGGCTGCAAAAAATGGATGCATTGATGCTTTTTTCCCGTTATGAGGGACTGCCTAATGTGTTGATTGAAGCCCAGATGGTGGGCGTGCCGGTGATTTCTACACCTGCCGGCGGCGCGGCTGAATGCGTGATTGAGGGGGTGTCCGGCCACATTCTGGATGACGCGCAGGCGGTTAATCTCAAACAAGCCTGCCGCTATGCGGAGAGCATGGTGACATCATGGCGACATAAAACCGGGTTTTGCGAGCAAACACACGCCTTTTTACAAGCCCGGTTTTCCGTTGACAATATGGTGTGCGCGTTTGTGAAGACGATGACCCTCACGCGACCCTAGTGGCGTGGGAAAAACCGTGTTTATCCAGTTATTTTTGCCGTTAAAAACGAAGGGATGATGAAAAAGAGTCTACTGATTGTTGTTGTCGCCGCCCTGATGTCGGGATGCACTATCCCGCGGGCGGCGTTTAAATCCAGCCTGATGAGTCAGGACAGTCCGCAATACCATCTGGTGGACGTCACCTCGGCGCTGACGGTCAAGGACGCCGAGGTCATCCCTGAAACGCGGTTAGACGGGGTCTTTCTCACACCGGACTGGCCGTGGGCCCAACTGACGCAAGGCGATAGGCTTCACATCACGGTGTTATCCTCCGGGGGGGCGGAGTATTTATCCGGCCCGTCAAACGGCGACCGTGTGGACTTCGAGGATATTCTGGTGACCGGCGCTCAGACCGTCGTGGTCCCTTATGCGGGCACTATCCCGGTTCAGGGGTTGGACATGACGCAACTGGCTGACGAGATAACCCGGCGTCTGTCGCGCGTGGTACTCAATCCTCAGGTGCTTGTCACTCTGAGTGCCCGGACCGGCGCGATGGTCACGGTGCAGGGCGGCGGTGGGAAGACCGGACGTTTTCCTGTGGATAGCCACATCAATCGTTTAAGCCATGTGCTGGCGATGGCCATCACCGACAATACGGGGGGGGAGATGACTGACATCAGCGTCACCCGGCAACAGCAGACGTTCCGTGTCCGGCTGGCGGATATAGACCGACTCCCACAACATGACATTGCCTTGCAGCCCGACGATCGGGTGACTATTCGTCCCGTGACGGCGTTTGTGACCGTTCTGGGGGCGGCAGGCGTGCAGGGGAAACACCCGTTGGTGACGCGACACGCCAGCGTGATTGACGCGTTAGCGTTGGCCAAAGGGATGGATGACGCTCTGGCTGACCCTCAGGCCGTTTTTTTGTTTAAACATCACGAAAGCGAACGGGCAAAACAGCACATGCGCAAACCGAATATCTATCATGTGGATATGAGTCAGCCTGATGCGGTATTTCGAGCCCGAACCCTGATGGTTGATGATGGCGATGTCCTGTATATCTCCAATGCGTCGCTGACCGATTTTGCGAAAGTCAGCGCTGCGTTTGGCGCTTTTCTCAGTGGTGGGCAGCGTGCGCTTTAACCTGGGGGAGAGGCGAGGGTCGACCGCGTCTGGCGATGTTTTCAGACCGTTATTCACGTTCTGTCGCCTGATTTTATTGTTAATGTCGCGCGATATCAGAGCACGATTTAATGACAATATCCTCAGTTATGTCATGGTGCTGGCCGTTCCTTTGGCCTGGATAACGATAACCGTTGTCTCTTTCCAGTTTTTAGCGCGGACCCTCCCGATATTGACGGACGACATCAGCTTTGTGGTGGCCGGTATTTTACCGTATTTATTGTTTCGCTATACCATTACCGCCACCCTGCGCACGCCATCTTTTTATCAGTCCCTCGCCATCATCAGTACCGTCAAAAGACGGCATGTCCTATTGGCCCTGGCCGCCGTGGAATTTGTCAATGCCGTCATGATTTATCTGATTGTCTCACTGACCAATTTTTTACTTTTTGCTCACTGGGAAATGCACACGCCCCTGCGGATGTTTGAGGGCATGTTGATGGCCTGGTTATTGGGGCTGTCATTCGGCTATTGTGCGGATGCGTTAGCCGGACGCTTCCCGCTGGTCTATAAAGCCGTGCCTGTCGTGCTAAGACCGATGTTCTTAATTTCAGCGGTATTTTATACGGCCAATGAGTTGCCGTCTTCTCTGGCTCGCGTACTGAGATGGAACCCGCTTTTGCATGCGAATGACATTGTCAGGGAAGGGATGTTTGACGGCTATCATTCCTTTTATGCTGACCTGTCTTACCCCCTGGTGTTTTCCACCGCGTTATTCATGGCGGGCATGATTTTTCGCTTGATGGATGAGCCGGATAATCGCTGATTTTTATCTTTTGTGCAGAGGCATTGACGTGTTTGGATTATTAGGGTGTACCCGTTATTTTGATACCGCCGAGGGCCCGTTGGTTGTTCTCGATAATCTGGATTTTGTCATCGCTCCCAATGAGCATGTGGGTATTTTGGCGAGGCAAGGTTCGGGGAAAACAACATTGGCCAGACTGTTGTGTGGCGTCGATACGCCGGATGTCGGTGAGTATCTCGGTCAGCGAGGCGATGCGGTCTTGTTGGGCGCCAACGCGTTTATGCTTCCCGGGTTAACCGGTGAAGAAAATGCCCGAATGATAGCCAGTTTATACGGTCTTGATGGCGATGCGTTTTCCCATTTTTGCTATCAACTGACCCGACTTGAGCACCGATATATGGACCGCGTGAGTGAGTACTCTGGGACGATGAAGGCTCATCTGGCCTTTGCCATCAGTCTGTTACTGCCTTGTCGCCTGTATGTGGCCGATGACAAGTTATACACCGGAGAGGGCGCTGCACAACAGCGTATGCAGGTAGCACTCGCTCGCGAGTTGCAACAAAAGGGCTTGGTCGTCTTCACCCGAAATCCTCGTCTGATTAAAGCCCATTGCCGCTCTTTTGGCGTGCTGTCGCAGGGAAAAATCATCATGTGTGCCGATTTAGAACACGCCACGGCGCTGTTTGAACGACAGTCGTCCTGTGAGGCGAGGGCGCTCGATGATGAAGACGCCTTTGAACGATAAGATGATGACGACGCCTTTAACCTATCAATAGAAACCCAATGGACAGCGTGTGGATAATTCAGAACGTATCAAGAAATGGAAAGAAGAACGAGCGCGCGTGGCAGACGAAGCGCGTGCGGCACGGATAGCGAAAAAGCACGACGAGCGTACGGTCAGTGAGCGCGATAACGCGTCTGAGTCGCCGCCGATGGATAACAGCCACAGTAACAATCACAGTAACAGTCCCGACTGGCCCGCCACCGATGCGGAGTCTGTACGCAGAGCGTCATTAATGATTAAAGCGCGGCGCGTTAAACACGCACAACAATCCCTGCGCAATTTACTGCGATACGTGGGTTTGCCGCTGCTCGTGATGATGGTGGTGTCGTGGCTGATGACGTCGCGATTCTATCGGGCTGATGCGACATTTGTGGTGCAGTCTGACGCGAGCCAGCAAACCGTTTCCGGCCCGGCCTTTTTTGGCAGTGGCAATCAGATGGCCGAAGGGTTTCGTGTCAGGGAGTTTATTCTCTCTAAAGAAATGATGGACCTGATGGAGAAGGAACTTGGGTTTTTATCGTATTTTGCCCAAGACGATATGGCCTTATTATCGCGATACGATACCCCTCTGGGGGTCAATGGCTCCCCCTACCGCTATTATTTATCCAAAGTGTCCGTGTCTGCGGATATTCAGCAGGGGATGCTGCGTTTAACGGTCCAGGCGCTGGACGCGGAAAAAGCGGAATTCTTCGCGCAGCGCATGCTGGCGTTTGCCGAGCAGCATGTCAATGAGGTCTCCGCTCGGATGCAGCAGGAGCGCCTTTCCTGGCTGGAAAATGATGTCAAAGACGCTCAGGCACATTTGGCGGGGGTTCGCCAAGCGTTGCTCAACATTCAGCATATTCAAAAAGACATTGAACCTCAGGAGACGGTGACCGCCATTTATCAATTGATCGCCGGATTTGAAACCCAATTAGCTGAGGCGACATCCGAGCGTGACCAATTGATGGCCAATGGTTTAGATAAAAACCCCATGGTCCCCCGTCTGGCGGCCAAAATTAGCGTACTGAAAAAGCAGATTATTGAACAGCGTGACCGTCTGTCAACCAAGCTGGGGTCGCAAGGCTCCTTAGACAGCCTCGGCGTATTCGACGATATCCGTCTGCAGGCGGAGATGGCTAAAACGCGCTGGGAAGTGGCGTTGCAGACGCTACAGCAGGGTAAATTACAGGCCCTGCGTGAACGGCGTTATTTGCTCGTGATTTCTCAACCGATGGTGGTCTCCGATACCCAAAGCTATGACGCGGGGGCCACGTGGTTCATGGTCTTTATTTTACTGGGTCTGGGGTACTTTATTATCGCGTTACTGCTCACCCTCAGACGCCTGCGTGAATGACGGTTAAATAAGGAAATATCATGAGTGTGCACACCACGGTGGGAAAAGTATCCCCGACGACCCTGCTTAAACGCGAGGACTGGGCGGGATTAGGTGAATATTATCGCCATCGTCCTGATAACCTGTCGGCGACACCGGATAATGTTCAGCATATCGTCTTGTTTGCGATAAGTTATTTACGCCAAGGCGAGGTGGAGGCCGGATTGTCTTTGCTGTCCGATGCGGTATTAAGGGCTCACAATAGCAGAGCGTTGTTGCGCCGTTGGGTGATATCGCCGGGAGTAGAGAGTCATCTGATGCTGTCTTTTCAGGTTGTCAACAGACTGCTCGCCGCCGGCGTCTGCCAGGTACAAGATGTGCTGTTGGTGGCCAGGGGGTTGATAAAAGGTCAGTCTATCGCGATGGCGGCTGACTTGGTGGCGCGGGCGCGGGACGTTTTTCCCCAAGATAGTCACCTTTTTGCCCTCGAGTTACGCTGTCTGGTGCTGTCTGGTAACACGCACCAGGCGTTGACACAGGTGAGGGCGCAGGCGGTCATCCGTGGGCAATCGCCGGAGGTTATGGCGACGTGCCTGTATTATTTACATCAACGTGGTTTACACGACGATAAGGCGCTGGCCTTTTCGTTAATCCAACACCTCGACACGGATACCCTCGCCTCGGCGACGTTACGCGTCGATATTCTCTTGTCGGTCGGTCAGGCTAAACAAGCCATTCTCGCGGGCGAATCGGCGCTGGCGGCAGGGATTGATGGCGCAACCCTGCGTCGCAGTCTGGGGCAGGCCTATTATCAAGCCAGTCACAGCCGCGAGTCCAAACACCGGGCGGTTGAACATTTGCGTCAGGCGGTGGTCTTTAATCCGGACAATCTGCGCGCGGCGACGTTGTATGCCGATATGTTAGTCAGAACGGGGCAAAACGCAGAATCGATTCCATTACTGGCGCGTTGGCTCGATACGCATCCGGACTTGGCCTACGTCAGGGCACTTTATGCCCGCGCACTGCGCCAGCAAGGGCAGTATAGTGCGGCCAGTGCCGAGTTTTTACGCCTGGCGCAAGCGCAAGGCGCGACCAGCAAATGGCACCGATATGCCGCGGCGGCGCTGCTTCAGGCGGGCGAGAAGGAGGAGGCCGAACGATTATTTTCTCGCTATATCGAGGCAAGGCGAGCGCCAATGGCGGGGACATTTGAAGAGGGCCTGCAGGGGCTTGATGCGCACATTGACCAGGTCAATCTACCCGTGGCGCGACTTGATTGGGCGTGGGAGAACGGGGGGAAGCATTCGGGTCTGCCGCGGGGGGAATGGGAGCGTCGTGCGAAGTGGGGACATCTGGCGGATAATTTTCTGCTGGACTGGCTTGAATGTCGGACAGAGCAGGCCGATGAGCCGATGTATCAGTTGGGCAATATCGGGCAGGTGGAGCAATTTTTTCATCGACTCCAGCTCAATGAGCGGGGATGCATTATTGTCACAGGACATCTGGGCGCCATGTATGCAGGACCCATGCTGATGTCATTGCTGAATATGAACAGCAAATGGGTCGCATCCACCCCCGGTGTATTGAAGGGGGGGTACGGTGAACGATTGATTTCGGTGAGTGATAAAAGTGAATCCGAGGTTGTCAGGGCGTGCGTTCAGACGCTGCATAGCGGACAGTCGATTGCGGTGGCGATTGACGGTTCACTGAGCCTGGCGGCGCCGACGATTGAGTTTTTGGGCCAGCAGGTCACCTATTCCACCTTTTGCTCGCGCCTGGCGTATAAAATGCACTTACCGACGGTTTTTTGCGTTCCGGTGTGGCGAGAGGGGCACATTCATTTTGTTCTCGAAAAGATGGTTGACCCGCTTAAAGTGGAGAGTTTGAGTGCGTTCATGGAGCGTTGGAAGGGGAATTATCTGGCCTGCGTGACGCGGATATTAGAGAGTGCGCCGGAGAATTTACGGCTTTCCGGCGGGCTTTGGCGACATATCGTGGCGAAAGACCGTTCACCGAGGTGACGTCAACGTGGTTAACCTATGCGGTGAGCGTTGAGGTTGTTGACGATAGGGTGATGTTCCCGAGCGGGAGCGACTCAATATGACTGTCGTAGTGGATTAGTCTGCGTTGGAGTCTGAAGGCAGGACAGGTAAAATGAGGGACGAAATGATGCAGGATACGGGTTGTTATGTTGGTTTCATCGTATTGGATAGCGTGTTCTATCTGGTGGCTGACGGGATGGAATGGGTCAGGTAGCGACTGCTTTGGACAATAGGCTGAGGTGACGATAAATGAACATCATGACGAATAGACCGGTGCTGTTAGCGCTGACGTTCATTGCCGCCCTGTTTCTGGTCAGCTTTCCAACGCAAGCGATACTGAGTGGCCCGACAGGCCATATCCAAGGGCGTGCACCCACGGCCGCCGGCGGGTTGCTGCTGAGCGGACCTGTCGGGGATATTGAGGACAATGCGACGGTGAGCCTCTTACAAACGCCGTCTCAGTTTGGCATATCGGCCGATACCACCGAGTTAAGCTTAACGGATGTCGATGGTGACTTGAGCTTGTCGGTGGTGGTTGATGTGCCCCGCGGCTCACTGGCGTGGTCATTGGACAGCGTCCCCTTGACGGCCTCGCAACTCAACCAACCGTTTCAAACGGATTTTGCGGGTAAGACGCTATCGGTGGTCTTGACGGTGCCGGTGATAACCACCTCGGTCACCGGAGTGCCGACCTCGGGGACGCAGCCCTTCACCCAAACTTATCGGGTTAACGTGCCCGCACGTCCAGTGGTCCGGGTGAACGGGACTTCGTTCGCTATCGACTCGGCTTTTCCGACCACCGGTTTTACCGGGGCCACCTTCACGTTGTGGATGAATGGCGTGGATACGCAGACCAACGACCGTTATATCTGGGCGAGTAACCAGCCTTGGGTCAGCGTACTGGGCGGTCAGGTAACGTTGACGGCCACACCGACAACGGCCACTCGAACGGTGACTATCACGGCGACACCCACGGCGGGCGGCCCAGCCGTCACCTATACCTTCTCGCTGGCCCGGTGGTTTATGTCCAATGGGCTCACCAAGTCAGATGGGAGTACCAGTGACGCCTGGTGCAGCACTCAAGGGGCTCAAGCCCCTACTCGACAAGGTGTGACCAGTGATATCGGCAGTGGGGCGACGCGGGGCACGGGCAGCCTATGGGGCGAATGGGGGAGCATGCCGAACTATGGTAGTCAGTGGAGCGGGGATTATTACTGGACGAAAGACATGGCCCTGAGTGGTAAGCGCTACAGTGTGGGGATGACCTATGGCAGCCTGAACCTATCTCTGCCGAGTACATTGTATTATACGTTATGTGTGACAGCACTGTAGGCGAATTTTTTGTTGAGGGGTATTTGATGTTAGGGATAATCAGCCACGTTAATAAGACCGGGTTCGGACGACGCAAAGCGCTGTCGGCACGCGCTTGGTCGATGGGTTTACTTCTGACTCTGCCGGGCGTAATGATATCAAGCACAGCCTATGCTGTCCTGAGTGGTCCTACAGGCCTTATCACGGGCAGCGCACCAACGGCGACGGGAACGGTATCGATTCTGATGCCCGATGCCACCACGCCGTTGACGAGTACCCTTCCCACCGTACTGGGCAGAACGACGACGCCAGACCAATTTACGTTGGCACCGTTGACGACGGGACTGGTGTTTGCGGATGCCGACGGCGATACGCCAGCCAATCCGAGCCTGACACTGGCTTCACCAGTAACGTGGGTCTGGACGACGCCCAATGGAACGCCATTGACACCCGCCCAGCGTGCTCAGCCTTTTTCGACGTATTTGGCGGACGGAGATATTGCCAAGGTGAGCGCCATGGTGCCGGTGGACATCACATCGAGCACGGGCCTGCCAATGACGCTGGGCACACCAACGCTCTTTAATACGGGCGTGTTTCAGGTGAAGGTCAGTATCCCGGTGTTGCCGACATTGCAGGTTAATGGACATCAGTTTGCCCTTAATAGTGGGTTTCCGAAAACGGGATTTGTGGGGGCGACATTCCAACTGTGGATGAACGGTATCGATGCCACTGAAAATGGTGATTATACCTACAGTAGCGACCAGTCTTGGGTGACGGTAGACACGGCGGGGAATGTTGCGTTTATCGGGACACCGACATCAGCCAATAAAACCGCGACGATTACGATGACAGACCGGAGTGGTGTTGGCGTTCCGGCGCAATTTAGTTTTACGCTGGCGCGATGGTTTGTCAACGGGGGCGCGATCATGAGTGCGCCTGCGGCTGACGCGTACTGCAGTGGCTTAGGCGGCGGGTATGCGACACCGGGATACGGGACCATTACAAACGGGGCTTACGGGGTCGCGGGAACGCGCACGAGTGACGGAAAGTTATGGCCTGAGTGGGGCGAAATGGGAACCTACGGTCACGGTTGGGTTAGCAGCAGCTACTGGGCTATCGAAATGAATGGCGCCAATCGCTATGACTTCAACTTATTCGCCGGTGCGTTGGGCAATAACATTCCGAGTGTGAGTTTTAACGTGGCGTGTTCTATGCCGCTGTAGTTTTAGTGGCATGGACGCACTCCCCTGAAATCACAAACGGCACTCAGGGCGTCGTCAGCATGCGATAAACGGAGAACTCAATCATTGTTGGTTGTGTGACATCGGCGATATATTGACCCTGAGGGTTTTACATTGAGTAATTATACTTGGATTTGGACTGGATGGCGCGTTTTAAGTCGGATGATATTAAGAATGATGAGCGGCTCAGCCTTTCGTTGCCTAATTTGGCTGATGCCGTTGATGAGTGTGGTCGTGCAGGCGAAATTGAGTGAACCTACAGGGCAAATTGAAGGTCGAGCACCTACCGTGGC
>NZ_ATYS01000064.1 GCF_000427805.1 Budvicia aquatica DSM 5075 = ATCC 35567
CAATCACCTGGTCATTGATGCGGTGAATATAATCGGTCAACAGGGCCAGGGCGACCTGAGGATTATCCGCCGACACTGACAGCATAAAATACGGCAGGGTCTTCTTTTCATCCGGCGGGGACGTCACCAGTCCCTTATCCGCCATCTCCGTTAGCCAAACGCGTTTCGCCTGCGGGTCCATCGATTCAGTCTGTTGTTTAACGTAAGCCGTCTCGGATAAGTAAGTCAGCTTCTCATTCGGACTGGCTACCATCTCCGTGAACCGGTTGAAGAGATGATTGGCTATCGTCTGGGGGTCGGCGTTAATGCCGCTCACCCGGGCAAAGGCCCGTCTTAATGTCAGATAATCGTCAAACTGAGCTATTTGAGGTGGGGAGACATAGGCTTTGACCGTCCACTGCTCTTTGGCGGTAAAGGCATAAATACCGGCCATCAGGGTGGTGACCAGCGTCACCATCATAATGAGGTACTTTTTGTCCCAGAGCCGAAAGAACAGCTCAAACAGGTCTATCTCATCGTTATCGTACGCATACGAATGACGCGGCCCGACCTCATTGGCGGCATAACCTGACGGGACGTTTACCGGTTTTTGACTTATTTCACTCATCGTCATATCTCATCCACTCTCAGAAATACAGGACCCCGCGTTAGCACCATCGCCATAACACTGGCGATGGTCGGGGTGGTGCGGATAATGTCCCGGCCGGTGACCAACAGGGATTGAATAAATGGGGGTATCATCCGTACGCTCACGGCCGGTACGTCAGGGCGTCGCCCTCAAGGTCCCTGCCCGACGAAGGCAGCCTCATCGGGCACCGAGTGGCGACAGTCTTGATGAGACGCCGCCAGGGCGGGCGTCAGCCATAACGCGGTCAGTGACATCGGTCCAAATGGCGGCGCCTTCAGTTCACTTGCGGGGGATGGGATACAATAATCCATCTTTGGTTGCGGCTCACGCTCCCACGCGTAGGACGAGGAGGACAATAACCACGGCATCGGCACCATCACGGCTATCGCCAGTAAGGTAAAAACACTCACCATCATATCTAAACCGGTGACCCTCATCATCCTACCTCCCTGTTATTGCGTTATTGCGTATTATCGCGTGCCCGACGGCCGATTATCGCCTATCGTCTAACGTGACCGGTCCGGTAACTAAAATCATACGTCCACCACGGTCCGACTTACGCCTGATAAGCGGCATAAATGTACTTAGACTGAAACGTGCACCCGCAATCAAGGCAACGGTAGCGGGCTAAGCCACTGCGGGCTTTACCGTGCTTGCCAACCCGCGTCTTTATATTGCAATAAGGACACGTCGGGCGCAGTGGCAATTTGAGTAATCGCATCATCGTTAAACACCTCTATCACGAGGGTGGCCTCCCACCTTGAGCGCCGAAATGGCCATCAACCGATTACGCTTGGGCTATAGCCCGGGCTTCACGATAAGCCAGATAAATGTATTTGCCCTGAAAGGTGCGCCGGCAATCAGAACAAAGGTAACGCTGAAATCCACAGCGCGACGTGCCATGTTTGCGAACGTGTGTATTTTTATCGCAATGAGGACAGCTCGGTTGTTTTGTATGCAGTTTGAACATCATCATTCACCTTATTTATGTTGACCCTGTCTATGTTGACCCTGTCACTGAAGGAGAATATCGCGCATGACACTCGGGAATGCCCCATCGGTAAAGACGGGGCAGTCCGCACGATTTCTCTTTATGGCGTTGTATTTTGTTGTGCCCTAATTTCTTGTTTTCATACTTTTTGTCTTTGTCTTTGTCTTTGTTTTTGTATCTGTTTCTGTATTTGTTTTTTTGCTTCTATATGGTTTATTTCTGACTATGGCGACCGAGGTGTCATCCACTCACGGGTCATTACGCGGCTGATTAGACGGTAACGGACATTCCCCCGCGCGAATACGTTGACGCGCCTGAGTCAGGTAGGTCAGGTTATCCGCTGTCATCAAAGTGCCCGTCGCCCAAGTCTGTAACGGGATTAATTGGTCCAGTGACCGAGTGTGCGCCTGCACCTGACGACTCAGTCGGTGAGCCACGATGAGCGCCCCCGCCGGGACGGCGAAAAATACCGCCAACAGACCCAACCCCAACCCATAACGCCATCCCCATCCACCGCAGGCCATCAAAAAAAGCAGCAACATCACCACGCATCCCCGGTCAATCCGATTCAATCCCTGAACCTTCACCCGGTGATAATCCACATCTTGGTTAATCTCAGTCAGTAGCGTGTGCCATGCCTGACTTATCGTCTCAGACTTCACGACCATAACCCTCTCCCCTTACTGACGCCGTAACACGGACAGTCAGCGCCACCTCAGGCTTTGATGGCCTTGCGAAAACTGATGACGTAATAATGGTCATACTCGGTCTTGCGACCTAACAGCCCGGACGTTTTTTGAATACCAATGGTATCTACCCGGTGAAACTCCCACCCCTGGTAGGCCCATTCATTGACCACATTTTCCAGATACTCTGCAGCCAGACCACTTCGGTTATCTTTGGCCTTAATCGTGATGGTCGGCGGGACCTGTACCATTTTGTACTTGTACATCGCTGTTATCCTTGTACCTGTATGCCGCAGGCAATTATCTGACCAGGTCACTCATCGCACTGATAAGGGCATTCTGGTGGGTGCTGTTAATCGAACCGTTCAGGACCCCCGACATCTCACTGTCATCGATACCCAGGGTTTTGGTCACCTGCCGCACCGTTCCCCCTGCATTCACTGTCAGCTCAAAAACGTGCGTACTGAGTTGAGGTACGCCACTCTGTGACACCGTCCAGGTGATGACTTCTTTCGCCCCCTCAACGGTCACAGGCGCGTTCAGCGTCTCCAGCATGGTGCGGGCGGCCTTGGCCTTACCCTCAGCGACATCGATGTCAGTCTGGTAGCGCTGGGCAACGGCGGCGTCACACTCACTGAGCGCCTCATCAATTTCCTCGGGCGTCAGAACCACCGCCAGCACAAACAAGGCCGGGGCCTGACACACGTCGGTCGTCTTGGTGTCGGTCGCCAGTCCGGTGGACGTGACCGTCTGAGTCACCGCCTTCAAGGCAGCTTGGGCGACCGCTATTTTCTTTTTCGTTTTCAGCGTGGTGGCTAGATAACTTAAACCCTCGGGGCTGGCGAAGAACGCATTGACGCCGTCCAGACGCAGGTGTTGTACCGGGGAGCCCGTAACCAGCGACCGGTAGCGAGCCAGGTCACCACTGGCCTGAAGTTGGTCAAACAGCCAGCGGGCGGTCGACAAGGCCTGCTCTGTCTGCTGACTGTTTTTCTTATCCAGTGCGGCTGTTTTGAGCTTTTCACTGTCCGCCAGACGGCGCTGATGGCGCTCGACCCAGGCGGTCCACTGCGCGCTAAACAGCACCTGAATCTGTGCCGTGGAGAGGTCGCACTGATACTCCACCGTGGCAGGTTGGCCGCCGGTCTGTTCAAGATTGTTCGTCTGCAGCCAGACAGTACGGTCACACGCCGGGCGTTTATCCAGCGCCTCACCTAACGTCATTGTCTTGGTATTCGCCTGACCGGATGGCGCACTGGCCGGTGATAACGGCTGTGACCGGACGACCGTTACATTATCCTGCTGACCGTCACAGGCGGCCAGTAATAACAATGCCGACAGGCTCCAACCCCACTTGAGATTAATACGCAATGCTGACTCCCTTATCGTTATTGGATGTTGACGATACCCGGTCATCGTCGGTCATCTCCGTCATCATCAATCCCGCGCGTGACGCGGTCCGCGCGGACAGTGAGGCTTTGGGTAAATCTTGCTGGACCTTGGCGAGCCGCTGGCTGTGCTTCAAACACACGTCAGCTCGGAGGGTGGCCCAGGCGCGATTCTCGGGGGACTTAGCCCTATACGCGGCTTGCTCCCAGCGCACGTTAGCCTCAATCCAGTCGTGAGCCCGCTCTTTTTCTACCGCCAACTGCGCCAGTTCACTGTAGCTGCTCCCTGTCCATGTTAATTGACGTTGTGACATCATCCCCCCTTGAATTTGAGCCTAATCGTCAATGGCTGTCTGATAAACCCGCTTCAGCTCACGACGGCCATCGAACTGACATAAAAAACAAACATCCCAAAAAACTACAGTGAACGGACACAGGCCACTAAGTATTGACTGGTTTTAGGCACCCAGTAAAAACTCCCGCCCACCAGACCAACCATCTGCTGAGTGTCTCCCTGGGTTTTAGCGCCCCAGTAGTTATCTAACTGCCAGCCGGAGCGGTGAAGCGCCATCGGGCCCCATTCATTCCAGAGCTTGCCATTGGGTTCGCGCAAGGAGGGCGACCCCACGGTCGTGGCCGTCATCACTGTCGCTTCTGGCAGGGTAAAACCATTGCCCTGAGACAGGCACCAGGCAGTGGCCGCCGGGGCCGTCATTCTCTCGGCTTTCGCATTGATGAACCAACGGTTGGGTGTGAAGCTCACTGTTAATGGTGTGCCGCCCGCCGTCGGCGTGGCAGTCAGGGTGACAGTCAGGGTCTGTGGCGTGGGCATCGCGGTAAAGAGAACGGTACCGGCGTTATCTACGCTCACCCAACTTTGATTACTGTGCCATTGGTACTGAGCATTATCCTGAGGGTCACGACCATTCATCAGCACCTGAAACTTTGCCCCGACAAAACCGGTCTGCGGGAAACGCCCGTTGGCCGGAAAAACTTTGCCGGTCACCAACACCGCGGCCGTGCTCGCAGGCATGGCCCGCTCGGCGACATCGGCGACAGGAGTAACAGCTGTCACAGGGACAGTCACCGTCACCACAGGGGTCGGCGATACGGTTGGCGCTGGACTCTGAGCCACGGGCGGCGCTGAAGCGACTACCGGTGCAACTGGTGTCACAGAGACATCAGATACGAGAGGCTCGGGTATGGATATGGGTGTCTGAGTTGACACTGGCGTGACAGCAATCGATGCGGGTGGCTCAGGAACAACGACAACATCAGCAGGAGTCGGTAAAGAGGCAGCCTGAGTCTGAACCGAGGCCTGTACCACTGAGGATGACATAGCTGACGCCGCTAATGGTTCATCGGTGAGGGTCATTCGGACCTGAGGTTGTTGCGAAACTTCGGCCATCACGCCAGTGGAATAGGCCACCATTAATAGCGTAGATAGCGCACAGGCCAGTGGCGTCAGTCGCATAACAGGATGTGACGCCATTGAACCATTAACACCGGCAGTACCGGTTTTTTCAGTTGCTGTTTGATTCATCTTTTCCCTTACCTTTATCTTTTTATTAATCACCAGAATTCAATTTTGTGGGGCTATATCTAGTCAAGGATAAGCCACAGATTTAACATATTGCGATAGCGGAAAATTGTGTTCATATGCCAGCGTTAATGCGGTTTATCGCAAACTAAACGTTTATCAGAACATCATTTAAAACAATAATGTCATTAAACGTAGAACAACATCCGACTGTCTCGGAGGGTATCGTCATTACAAACTACCAATATAAGCCTGGCTGCGTTATGTGCTGGGTGTGTTACTAGACTCTGGCCGTCTAACCATGTTGACGAACTTCTCCCGTGGAATATTGATCTAGCCCCAATATAATCGTCAATACGGCGCAAACTGATCGCTTACACTAATAACAAGGTAAACATTAATTAAGTAGAGTATTCGTTTCTTTTTTGGGGAAATAACACTAGTACTGTTAGCTACCTTATGCCACCGTAGAATGCCGATAAAACACTATCACTTTCTTTTTATTGACTCGCGCAACATAATCACTTGTCCATAGTCAAATTTACGGCCTGATATGTTGATTGACGCTTTTGTGCGAGAGAAACAGCACTAATTACTAATCGAAAAAATATAACAACATCAGAGATCCTTGACGCATACGAAATCGAGGTTAGCTCGAGTGTTCACTAAACTCATGAATCCCACTGCTCTATATCCATCTGGGTTTCCTGGCCATATAACATCTTGAGCCCATGGGACAGGGCTGACTGACACACCTACAGTTGGCACGGCATCGAAATCGCTGCCCGATGAAAGCGAGTCAATAACCGCCCAAGCTCTATTTATATCTTCATTCAAAGCGCTGTTTGACATTGCATTCCATCCTGACGGTTGTTGTCCCACGCCCCATTCAGCAACAAGCGCGCCAGGTACTTGACGGAATGTTGCAGAAGGCCCTGGCCCCCTTGCTTCTGAGTAACCTGCATTTCTGTAACCCACACCTTTAATTGAGCACAGCGTTGCTATATTAGGTGAGCTACTTTTCGCAATCCTAACCGTTTCAAACCACTTATTGACGGTGAAGGTGTACAACGTTTTAATGAGTGGGTTAGTCTTGTTCGTTGCCGTAATAGTGACCGTTTTAGTCGCTGAGGTCGGGGCAGCAGTAAAGGTCACCAAACCATCAGCACCCACCTTCGCCCAAGTCTGATTACTGGTCCAGTTGAAGTCAGTCTGCGCGATACCATCCCCATCCGCGAGATAAATGGTGAACGTCAGTCCCAAGGCTGCTGTAGTCGGGAATTTCTTATCCACTTCCCAACGATAGGTGCCCGGATAAGGCCCCACGTAGATGCCGGGCACCACCGGTACAACCACAGTCGTTTCTTCACTGCTCAGCGGATTAGTCCCTACGATTGGCGCCCCCGTAGTAGTGGTAGTAGCCACCGGCGCCGTGACCGTCACCGTTAACGACTTACCCGCAAAGTAGGTTTTAAATGAGCTACCTAACATGACGGCTGTTAACAGATTACCGTTATACTTCCAGACCTTCGTGGTGCCTGCCACATCAACCGCTGCCGTGCAAGGGCCTCTCGGTAAATCACAGTCCCCGTCCACATCTAACAGCGTCAGGTCCGTGGTGTCTGTCGAGGCCTTGAAGGAGTTTGGGGTATGATCTCGGTCCACAATACTGTTTTCCGGGGTCGTCCCCACCGTTGCACCGGTCTGGTCCGCCACAAATAATGTCCCCTCAGCCGTCGGAACGCGACCCTCAATAATGTCCGTTGCTGAACTCACCGCAGCCTGCACACCCACACTGCCCATCATCAATGTCAGGACCCCAAGCACACATGACACACTGGATGCGATTTTTGTTATTTTAAATTTCATGCCGTTACCTCTCGCTGCTCACCTTGAGTCATACGCAAAACTCATTTCGCGTCTACTCTCCCTGAAAACTCATGTCAGTCCGTGCATCTGCACATCCCGCATAACCAATAACCCAAACCGGCACGCATGCTCCATCTCTGTCACCTTGGGTTATTACTCATCTCCGTCCATGTCACTCATTCCTGAATTCGCTCACCGAAATCAGGGCAGGATATAATGCGGTGTCATGCACTACCCCTGCCATGCTGCCTGTGAGTCAGTCTTCTACCTTATGAGGGCAGAAAACTATCCCGAACTTTATCCCGAGTTCCTGTCACGCAGCGTCCCTGCCACGCTTATACGCCCCCTAAAGACTTATGGCTTAGGCGTGTAATCAACAACGACTTTGTAACCCTGAACACCGTCAAGCGTGCCCGTCAGCGCAAAAGCGTCAGCATTCACCGGCGGTGTGTAGGTGGCGTTGTCATTAAAGTAACCGGCCGGTGCTGGTGTCGTAGTGGTCGCACTGGTATGTCTTAAGCCCCACTTGAAGTTAACGGTATCCGTCAGGTCTGTCGTACCATCAGACGCGAACAGTTTGAACTCATACGTTGAACCGACTTTCAGTTTCGTCGTGCCACCAATCAAGTTAGGACCACCGCCGGCCAGTCTAATTTCTGGTATCAGACCGGTACCCGGTCCAACCGGTACGTCAGGGATAGCCGTCTCACCGCCACCACCCGTATCGGTACCGCCATCCGGCCCCGGCGCAACTTCGCCGGTTTTGGCGATGTTGCCATACGTGATGGTATAGCCAGTATTTAGGTCACCGGTGGAAGATTGCTCGGTGATAACCGCTTTAATGATGGCACCAACAGCCCCATCAGGAATGGTGATAACACTAGTACCTTCACCGGTACCCCCACCGTTCGCACTGCCAACCGGCGCTTTGGCATTGGTTGGCGTAATCGCCACTGGCGTACCCGTACCGTTCGCAGGGACGTAGAACCACTGCACCGTAGAGGTCGAATTATCATCATCACCATCGGTATCGCTGTACTTATATGTCATGGTGACAGAGTCGCCCGTAAGCGGCATTAACGGGTCAACGCCCGTAGTGGTAAAGCTCACAGCGTGCTTAACACCCCCGACAGATTTCAGAACAGGAATTGCACCCTGAATAGTGTCAGTTGTACCGGTCACCGCCGCATAGACGCTGGTCATCGTACCCGCAGCAATCATCATCGCCAGCGCGACTTTCTTTAATGTGAATGTACGTGTCTTCATTGTTTTCATTGGTTACTTTCCTTATTAGTCCTTTATGCACAAATACTCTGCGTACTATGCGGTTGTTTTGCGGGCCTAACTGCCCCGCGTGCATGCTGCGCCTTTACATCAACACTTTACTGCCTTGCGATACTCTGCTTATTTATCCATCAACCTGAATCTCGCGAACCTAAATCACGGGTTGTTCTTGTTGACTCAGACTGAACCACCCGCCCTTAATGAAACGCCCTTAGTTAAACACCACCGCCAAACCAAACCCCTGGTCACCGGACACCGCCCCAGAGCCTGAAGCATCATTGACCGGTACGGTATATTGGTCTGTGGTCACGCCCGTGGCGTGGTTCGTTAAGGTTGTCGGCGCACCGCTGCCCGCCGCCGTCACGTTACTGCCATTGAGCGTCCAGCTCATCGAGCTCAGATGAGGCGTAACGTCCTCCTCACCTGCATCCCAGACGCCATTGCCGTTAGTGTCACGCCAAGCCCTAAACAGGTAAGTCTCACTCACCACCGGCTGATGACCCGTGGTCCGCGAATAATCTATCGCCCCACTGCCCGCCACCGGATTATCTGCCAGTCGGTATATCCCACCCGTAATGTCACCGGCACCCGACCCCATCACTATCGGTCCAGGTAACGATGGCGTACCGCCCCCACCACCGGAATTCGTCCCTTTACTGGTATCCAGCACAATAATTGACTGCTGACCCCGGCGCGGAATACCCGTTTCCGATTGCTCCCAGATTTCCACCCGAATGGCCGCTGCACCCAGCGCCTGAGACGGGATAGTGATAGTCGAGGTCCCCGGTGCACCGCCCACGGCCGGTACATTGCTGGTTGGCGTTATCGTTTCTTCTTGACCGTTGGCCGAGGTGTAGCGCCATACCACCGAGGTCAACGAATCGTCCTTATCTCCGTCAGAGTCATCATGACGGTAGGTCAGTACCACCGTATCACCGGTTGACATCACGTCAGCCCGAGCATACGTCCCGTCAAAATCCACCGCATGCGTATTATTATTCGACGGTGCAATCAAGACCGGCACTACCCCACCCACAGCCGCCGTCGTCGGCGTACTGTCTGCCCAGGCTGACCCCATCAGGCTTAGGGCTACCCCTACCCCGACAGCCACGTTCGTCAGGGTCATCGCCCGTTGTGTTCTACGTTGAGTTTTCATTCTGTATCCCTGTATGCCTGACAGACCCACACCGTCGTCTGTGCGTGTTTGTCCTGTTTGTACGCGTGTGTACTGACCGGTCTCGATATAACCCTCACCGTCAATCGGCGTGACTTATCGAATTCATGTGCCATCTCAGTACATCACTTTCAGACCAAAGCCCTGGTCACCACACGCCACACCACTGTTACTGCTGCCACTGCCTGTACCAAACGGACGCGGCGTAAAGGTGGTACCCGTGACGCCCGTATCATGGTCGGTCAGCGTGACATCACATCCAGCCGCGCTCGCATTGCCATCCAGCGCCCAGCGCAATGTCTCTGGCGCGAACGTGCTGGTAATGTCCTGATTGGCCGCATTAAACAGCTTCACGGTATAAGTCACACCCACCGTCGGACTGGCTTGCGTCACCAGAATGTCATTACCGTTCGGGTCCAAAATCTCAGCCCGCAATCCAGACTGCTTGTTAAACACCATCTCTTGAGGGGCGGTTTGGCCATAACGGCCCAGGTCAGCCACGATACTAAAGCGCCCCACCAGAGTACTGACCACCTCACGGATGTAATACGTCATCCCGTCGCGGACTTCAGTCCGGTCGCTCTTGACGCTCACACACGGCACCGGCACATTCTGGGTATCATTGGTACAGATATCATTGACCGTCAGCACCGCACCCGTATCCAGATTGGTCACTATCCAGGTCGGCTTAACCAACGCCGGGTCATTCATCACCACGCCGTCATGGTTGGTGATGTACGTCACCAGTTGAATGGCATCCGCAGCCAGACCAGAGGCTTGCTTGCTGGCAGTCCCCTCAACATCCAGTCGACTCTGACGCTGCTGTCCCACCACGATTTCCACCTCATTAGAAGTGACCTGTTTGCCTTTCTCATTGGTTAAGGTGATGGACAACCGATAACGGTTGGTTGCCGTCACTGCAGAATCCCAGACCGGCAGGGTAATCTGCCATCCCTGCGTATTGGTGCTGCCTGCCGTCGGCGTGATAGCCAGCGGGATAATGTCCCCATTCCAGTTCACCGCGGTGACCTTGTACTTGCTGCGCACCAACGGTTGCATCAGGTAGGTATCGCCTTCCAGCAAATCCATCGGCACCGCCGCCAAATCGACTTCTAACGCACCGGCCTTCTCTTTGTATTCCAAAACGATGTCGTAATTACGGTCAACCATATCGTAACGACTGCCCCTCAGGCTTCGGGCCACGGCCACCTGCTCTGGGTCAAGCTGTTTCGACAGTGGCGTACCCAGTTGATAACTCAATATCAAGTCAGCCTTATCTTCATTCTTGCCGCTCTGGCCTTCTTTATGACTCAGCTTCAGCGTCACCAATGGCACCGGGGTATAATCCACGCCCACGGTGACCGCGTGCGGGTCCTCCTGAAGATTGTCTTTACCAAACAGCGCCACTTCATCCCCGAAGTACTGCTCATACACCACGGAGGCCCCTAAGTGCGGGTAGGACGGCATGTAACCCTGAGCGCGAACATCATAGCCCTCAGCAGGGCGCTCTAAGTAATCATCAAAGTCTTTGGAGTCTTTCCAGGATGAGAGAGGGTGATAATAGTTGGCTGCGAACTTCAGATTATCCGTCCACAACTCACCGCCCACACCGCCCCGGGTATGATTACGGCTGATATCTTGGTCCAGGAAGGTGTTTCCTCCCCACATCCAGTCACCTTCATCAAAGCGCACACCCACCCCCAGGTTGCCGATAGTTCGACCGTCCTGACCGTGGATACCCACCTGAGAGAAAATCACCATGCTGTCAGTGTCATACCACGGCGTCAGCAATGAGCCGGAACTGCCTTTCAGGCTGCCTTCGTCATCGACGGTGATATTGACCTGCGCTTTACCAAACTTGCCCAGAAAATCCTGAGCTTGTTGCTGGACCGGATTCAACACTTCGGCTTTGGCTTTGTTTTTTGCCCAACTCTCAGCCTGTGTCTGCGCCTGATCGCCGGTCATGTTGTTCCAGTCCTGATTGCCCACCGACTGAGCAGCACTGGCGGCTTTCATTTCCAGTGCCGAGGCAGGCATCCTGCCATCCTTGTCGGCTTTGGGTAACGGGGCATTCCCCATCCCCATTTCTGGCAGGTTATTGACGTACAGACCGGTATTGTCCACCACCGGTAACAACGGTGAGGTGGCTGGCAACAGTAAGCTTTCACCGGCCTTCATGGACTCTCGACGGTCAATACCCCCTTTATTCAGGGCTCGCAATTCAGCGACCGTCATGCCGCTTTGCAGGGCTAATTGGTACAAGCTACTGTTGGTGGGGAGGGTATAAAGGCGGGTAGCCGGCTCAGATTCAGGGACTCCACGCCCGCTAACCTCGGCCGCCATCACGCCACCACTCCCCATCAGCAATAAGGTGATAACCGAAAGACGCATTGTTATTTTCATTGTTCCATTCCCTTGCGCCGAACGCGCTGTCCTGATGAAGTCTCTGATATAAACACATCGCGCTAACTGCGCTTGGCCTAATATCACTTACCCTTGGGTCGCCCATAAAAAAACGACGATTTAACCTGATTGAATCAAAACAAATAAAGTCAAAAGAGACCATTAACACATTATTAATTAGGCCTTACCGGACTAACCTATCGAGTAAATCCGATAAATAACACGCACTCAGCCAACAAAATGTCGCATTAAAACCCCACTCAAGAGAATCAACGCGCAACACGTTAGTCACAATCACGCCACACACAATAATAAAGTCAGTTATTGACTTTTACTTAAAGAACACGTGAGCAATATAAGGCCATAGTTCATTTGAGTCGATTATACACAACAAAAACCAATAAACAACAATTGATCGTGTTACGTAAATATGTAGGATATTATACTTCTAAATGCGGGTTAAGCGGACAATTACCAGAGTTAATGACCGATAAATTAACAAAAAGCAGTTACCCAGATCGACATTGATCAATTAAGCAGAATTTAAAACCAACGCATACAAGTTGATCTGCGTCATTAAAATGAAATAATTAAGAGAAACGATAAGGAATATATATTGCCTAATAATATTGATTGAAATGATTTATTTAAACGATAATGAAATACACATCTCTTTAATTACCCCCTCAGTTATCCCTCCTTTTGCTTAAAACCAAAAATAATTGAAATAATGGTAGCGGAATGACACCAACAACGTTATCGCCACGTTAATAAATAGAGCGAAGTAAGTTTATTGCTTCACCTTAATGTCATGAAACCTTATTTTATCTTGTTTATTGTCAGCGACGTTCAATATGGGGAATACCATGGGGATAAACAGATAATCAACGCAATTAAACAGACTTACACGGCGAAATTGAAGCACGAAAAAACGCGTTGAGTCGAGACGATATCGCGTGATAATAACAATGACTTTATCCGCTCGACATCGTCTCCCCTTTGAATGACGTTCCCCGCGCCTGACCTCACGCTGGGGGGCATAGATTTTTTCTACTCATACGCATCAATCGATTGACGACATCACCCGCGCATACACTTGATGGGTTTGATTTATCATCGATTCAACCCCAAACTCCCGTTCGGCTTTACGACGCGCCTGATGTTTCATCTCGGCTAACTGAGTTGGACTCAGCGCACTCATCTCGAGTAACAGCGCCGCCAATGCCGTTTCATCCCCGACCGGCGTCACCCAACCATCTATACCCAGCGTGATGTTCTCCGGCAAGCCACCAAAATCACTGACGATGACCGGCAGGCCCGCTGACATCATCTCTCGACACGCAAAGCTGATGGTTTCCACCGCATCGGACAGCACAAACCCGATATCGGCCGCCTGCAAGACCGAATAAGGCTCAGCTAAAAAACCCGTGAAGGTCACCTGTTCCGCTAACCAATCTCCCCGACAGCGTTCAAGACGCGTCGCCCTATCCGGTAACGTCCCCACGATGGTTACGGTAAAACGACTGCGCACCGACGCGGGCAATAACTTGAGGGCATTAATCAGATAGTGCCAGCCTTTATACCCGGAGGTGCCGGCAATGCTGACTAATCGAATCTGGGCTGATGGGATGACGGTGACCGGTGGTCGCCAGTAGTCGGTATCGACGCCATTACGGATGACCACAATCTTATCGGACTGAACCGGAAACCCGATGGACTGATAAATCGACTGGCTGACAAAAATAATCGCGTGATTGGCTTTGAGAAAGCGCCATTGGGATATCGACCCCCGAACAGGAAACCCGTTATGCTTAGTAAAGACTTGCTTGAAGGGTCTGCGGCTCAATAACCGGGCATAGGTCACCAGACGATTATCGGCCGACCCGTTGGTGTGGATAATATCAATCTGGTGCTCCGTTATTATCGACAGTAACCGCCGGAGTTGGGTAACAAGATGCACACCTTGGCTCAGTTTCCCCGGAAAATCCAACGCCAGCACATTGGCCACGTTATCCCGCGTTAACGACCGATACAAATAACTACTTTTTGGACAGGCCACATAAGCCGTATGGGTAGACTGTTTAAGCAAGGTTCGGATGTACACATCATGGCCACCGCCACCGGCGACATGAAAATTGGTATACAGGATATTCATCATTTTTCTCATGCGATGCGTAGGGCTGATGGCCTGATGAGACGGTGCCAATACCATAGCTGACGCGGCTTTCAGCTTCCAATTGGTTTGGCAGATCAATATCGCGATTTCGATCCGTTTAAACGATCAATCCCTGTTAGAAAACCTGCTAAATTGGCGTTCTTTATGATTGACCAATGAAGGTTAAGTACCATGACGCTGTCTATCCATGTGCCCATTATTCGCAATAACAGCGAAGGTTTAGCCTCAACCAACCCACTGGCGTTAATGCTGACTCAGGAAGCCGCGTTGGATTATCTGCTCAAGCATGCGCGAATGTGTCATCCTAATGAGGCGCTGACTTACCGCATCGCGCGGTATGAGTTATTAGAAGAGCTGGCCTGCTTTACTTATATTGGGCAGACCCACTATCATCTTGTGTTGGTTGATGGCCTGCCAAGCTGTCTGGAAGCCATCATACGGCAGTGAACCCATATCGCTGTAGTGAGCAGTCAGCCAGTGAGCCGTTGGAATATCTGGGCCTGATGATTTACCCCCTCATCGGCGGATAATCCGGCCAGGTTGAATAGAACGCGAAAAACAGATATTCCTCAACCGGGCACTGTAACGCCGGATGGTGAACCAGATAGCTCGACATCAACGCGCTGAGCGTGACCGCAGATTGCCCTAATACGGTATCAATATCTCCGCTCAATAACGCATGAAAGCAGACTAAGGCAAAACGTTCCCGCGCTGAAGCCTCCGTCAGCGTGGCCGATAATTGAGCGAACCTGCGCTGTAACGCCGCCAGCCCCAAACGACCGCACTCGTCATTGAGCAGTTCAACGAAGACGGTCGCTTGAGACGCGTGACCCTGTGGCCTTTTTATCGATGTTACCGGACAGTATTCACTATACGCGAGGCGCCGCGGCCTCGGACAGAGTTTACCTTCCCTTATCAGTGCATGAATAATGAGCTCAGGCACGATCATCCCACTGAGGCGGATCCCTTCTGCCCGACTGACCTCGTCAGGCCACTCACAGAGCCCAACCTTCGCCCAACGGCGTAATCGGTTCACGTTGGGCTCTAAACGGATGGCCGCATCCGTATATTGAGTGAGTCGGCGTTGAGCCTCTGTTTTTAATCCCAATAGTTGACTTAATGCTGCTGGGTCAATAAGACGGTTCTGTCGGGCCGTGTCATGCCTGAAAGCATACAGGTGGCAAACTTGCGGGCACACTGATGCCGGCACATCCGTAATGAATGATGATGTCATAATAGTCTCACAACGATAGAATCAAACAGGTCACCCTGGGCTTTTCGGGGATAAGGCGTCGAATAACGCCATCAGGGTCGTTTAAGATAAGAGAGAAAGTGGATAATCGGGTACGAAGGCATGACGATAAGGGTTATCGATCGACAGTGACGGGCGATGACATAAGGCCTGTCGATATCCGATACATAAAGATGGCCGTAACAGTAAAATTTTACGTTGCGATGACATTACCGGTCATCAACGTGGGAACGGTGACCGTAAGTGTCACGATGATTGTCGGTGTGCCAAGAAAGAAAGCGACAGTATGTCGCTGTACATGCTGTATCAGTGATGAGGGTAAGCCCCTCGGTTTCGCCGATTAGGCGATGATACCAAACCGCCCAAAGCTGCATTATTTGAATTCAAGGATTGCATCAAATTACTAACAGTTTTGATGAGACAAGCCTGCAGGCAACTATGGTTGAAAGATAAACTTACTCAACGATATTCATCAGTCAATTGTTGGCAAACCGCTAGGTTTAGGGCTACAAACTCTTCCCATGAGTACAGGTAGGCATAGTTAAGATGATATTGCAGGTCCACCCGACAAATATCTGGGCGCTCATTATAAATTAAACAGCCTTTACTGGCCGCATCATAATGCCGGCAAAGGCCATCGCCCCTGTCTAGATAGCGGGTTTCCTGTGCCAGATTAACGCGCTGACAGCATAACCCACATTGGGTGCAGGGAAAGGGAGCGTCGTTTTTGTTACAGTGCATCATGGTTTAATCACTCAGGCTCGCGGGCTACCGCGAGCCTTTATCGGGATCAGACGGTTAGTGTATCAAGGGAGGCTTTTTTGCCGTCAGCAACAGCGGAAATATCAATGATACGTTTTTCCGTTGACAACACTAAATTCCCGTCCTGATCGAGTATTGGCGTGTCAATGATGGCTTTAATTAGCTGAGCATATTTGACGGAAAAGAAAACCGCTTCCCGACTTTCTTGAGGGAAGCTTGGGAATGTTTCGCCATATTCCTCAATCGCCTTTTTCATCTCTCGCACAGCGCCACGTAGGCGTCCGCTAGTCAGGGATAAAGTTTTGTTGGCCAGCCTCGTCACCTGTTTGATAACCTGAAGTTTTTTCACCATCAGATCGCCATGATCGCAAATTGTTCTAGCCTGCTCCATATTGCTGCAGGCGTTGTTCAGGGCTTCTTCACCTTTATTCCCCAGAATATGACCGAAAATAGCCAATGCGGGGCCAGCGACAATCCCGCCCAGCACCATCATTCCACCAGCCATACCGTATCCTCCAGCCGCCAGAGAGCCGCCACCTAACCACGCCAGCGTGGCATTGGTCGCCGCAACGCCCGACAAGGATGATATGGCTGTACCCGTGCTGGCTGTTGCCAGCAGCATCGTGCCATTGTAAGCGCCGAAAGCCAGTGCTGCGCCACTCCCCATGCCGGTCCCAAGGCCTAGGCCAGCATCTTTGAGCGTTTGGTAGTCCTGTTGCAAGCCGGCCAGCGTCGTTTTCGAGAAATCACCCGCGTTGAGGTTTTCCAGTTCAGGACTATTAAGCAGATTGACATCTTTTAGGCGTCCATAGGTTTCGATAAAGTCACTAATCACATCATTAAATGCCCGCAACTTACGCTGGCCATAATCCTCTATGGTGCTATTTGTTGATTGGCGACTATTATCAATTCGCTGGTTGATGCTATCAACCATACCTTTAGCACTGTCGTTAATATCTTTAGCATCTCGGTGATCTTTAGCACCGCTAACACCTTTAACAAGACCGTAAACACCTGCGCCTGCTGCAATGACGCCGACAATAATTGGAATGGGCATGTTGTACTCCTTTATTCAAGAACGAGGGAAATTATTTTACTCATTTCGTTATTCAGTGCTTCGGCGCGCTCGAGCAGATCCTCAAAGATAAAATCCTGCAACTGATAATGGCGTTGAATTTCTTTAAGCAACGACCATTTAATAGTCGAGATTTTCCCATCGAGAAGCGCAACCAGAATCAGTTGGAAAAGAATAATTTTAGGAACGGCGGGGGCGTCAGTGCATTTTTCTTCAAGCAATGTTTTTAAAACTGCCATAGCGGCCTGTACCCGGTTTTCTACGGTGTCTATTTTAATCAGCGGAGACGCTTTCAGTTTTTCCTTGAGCATATTTTCAATTGATGCCTCCCGGTTTGACATAGGCCACAGCCTCGATGCCACGGATTGTACAAGATCCGATAGCAGTTCATTTTCTCGCTCACCTTGCTGAATGGACAACGCATCAAGATCGGTATCCGACGTCAATTCATCCTTGGATAAACCATTCCACAGTAGAGGTTTATCGCAAAGTGTCAGTAGTTTGGCGAGGTCAAGGAGATGCATTTTTTGATCTTCAGGCAGCAATTTAATAAGCATAAGTATCCTGATTTTTCACTCATAGTGTTAAAGGTTGATCGGAGTCCATAAATACCTCGAACTCTGTCATTGTTTGGAATTGCAGTTTTTTTCCTAACAGCGTGGCATAGTCATTAATAGCAAAGGTCAGGTCATCAATATTATCGGAACTATGAATGACTGCATTGAACAGTTGTTCTGTTTCTTTGCGTAATTGCGGTATTTCACGGCGGGCAAAGTCGTCCAACACAGCTTGTGTTTTCGCTATACGAGCGCGGGCTGTCACCTCAATGGCTCTGATATGCTCCAGTCGTTCACGTGAGAGCTCCACTCCCCGTGCGGCCTCTAATGCGCTTTGATAGAATAATGAAGAAAGGGTGTAGCCAATCATTCCGCCAATAGCAGCACCAACAATAGGGATTGGAATGGCCATCTGTCCAAGCGCGGCCATCATGCCACTGGAAAGCATCCCTGTGCCTTTTTCTCCCACGTCCGTCAGCAGTTCAGCCTCGCTGATTTCGCCGTTAGCGTAGCGTTTAATTGAACACCCCAGCGACAGACAGATGTTAACGACTAACGTAGGTGCACTAGTACCAGCGATGGTACGCAATACCTGATGTTCAGATTGCTGCAGAGCAGATTTGATGGCTGAACCCACGAAGGCGGTACCGTATCCCAACGCCCCCGCCTTGCCTGTATCGGCAGCAATATCTTTCATCGCAGCATCCAGCGTTTTGTCCTGCGTCACTACATTGAAGGCGTTGACTAATAATGAGATCGCCCCGCCAATCACGGCACCGCATTTGGCACCTTCAATACCGGCACGGTGGCTGGTACGAGTAATATCCATTGCGGTGGCGCGTTTGGGATGCTCCCGATAAAAAATGGCTTGTTCGGTTGTCAGACCGCTGTCACGTACATTATCGGCGAGCTGATCGTAATTATCGGCTTCACGGCGGAACTTGTCAGCAACCTCTTGTTTGCCTTGCGTTTCGACGTTTTTAGCTCGTTCCCGAAGCTCGTGAGCTCGACCACGACAAAATACTTCTGCGCCTTCGAATTGTTCTGATGGAAGTTCCAGTTTGATCCCACGATAGCGTGCAAAATCTCCGTCTTCTTTTGCTATCTTGTTGAAGAGCTGGTCTCGATTACCGACAAACTTCATCTGGCTTTGTGAACCGTCGATGATGTTTCCATCTAATATCTTTACACGATCTACCACGTTATGGTTTTTGCCATACGCCAGCAGGTCATCACTTCGTTCAGTGCGAACCTGACTACAGTTAATGATAGCTTCAGCATTATCGCGGCTAGTTGTCGCAATTTCAGCCGAATAACCGGCCTGTTGCTTGATGTTTTGTGCCGTGTAATCAGAGTTGACTTTATGTTTCGCTACATCAGCCAGCCCTTTGGCAAACCGCTGACCTGTTTCGTTATCGACGCCACTGTACCCTTTTAGATACTCGGCATTGGCATTGCCGTAGCGCTTAACCACTTCATCACTCGCCAGCGCGGTTACAGTACGAAATTTATCTCGCTGTATGTCGTTTTTATGATTATTCTCTTCATCGGACCCAGAGAAAAATAACGTACCAGTAACATTGCTTTCCATAAAATATCCTTAATAGTGATAGTTAGCCTAAACGCCGACGAGTAGAGACACCTCATATCCTTCAGGTTATCTACGTAGAATGAGACCTGTGCCCCAAACAATCCTGATGGGCTGTTTTGATTTTCACAGTCGTCGTCATCGAACGATGCTCCCCCCTGCCGCTCGTCTATTATTCGCTCTAGTGTAATATTTAAAGGACTAATACGTTCTTTATTTCCTCTTCCAATACCCTCTGCCATGTCACTGGTTCTATAATCCGAAGATGCGGCAACCAGTAGCGGATAATCGGGAAAAGCTGATTCTGATGAGCTATAGTCGAGGTCAGAGTCAAAGAACCATCATCGTGAGTGAGTACTATCTGCTGCTCAGGCAGCAGGTTTCGACGACAGAAATAAGGCGCTGCGGCAGAAGCAACGGATAGCGTGACCATTGTTTGTTCGGCACTCCACCAAGGTGTATTTTGCCGGGCGAGTAGGTTTTCAATCGTTGCATCTGGTATAAACGTATCTCGCAAAACGTCTAGCCAATCAATACGGCTCAAAGTGAAAGTTTTCAGCTTATGACTTTCCGTCGCCGCCAGATACCAAACCCCCTGAAGGCAGCTCAGACGACAAGGATTAATTCGGCGCGTTTTATCTTTATAATAAATGCGGCAGCAGCGATGGTTAACAATTGCATTTTCCAATTGGGCGAAATGTTTTCTTAGGTCGACCTGCACTGAATGTTCACTCTCTGGCCCCAAAATCGTGACTCGCTTCTGCTCGACTCGAACAGGCATTTTCTTCCAGAAATCTGCCTGATTAAGGGGAAGCAACTTGCTGACGTCTGTAAAATCAGCGAAAGTATTCAAAATACCGGTCTGCATAATTAAGTTGGTGGCTGGAGTACGGGTATAAACCTCCCCTTCCTTGTGCTGAATTAGCCCCATTTCCTGAAGCTTTTTCAGATCCCGGAATATCGTTCTCTCGGCAACACGAAAATGCACTGTTAGTTGTGAGCGCGTCACTAAATTCTGCTCACATAGTGCCATGATGATGAGAGTAAGGCGTTCAGCCCCAGAGTGCCGAGAATATGTTGTCATTATGATTAACCCACCAATGTCACTACAAACACAATTACACTACTCGTTTCCGCTGACACACCATGTCAGTGGAACGTCGCGCCATAGGATAATTTTTTGTTTTTTTCCTTTGCCTCAAAACGAATTTGTTACAAATCATACTGTGATTAGCGGAAAGTAATGATGAAAAATATTGATCTTGACGATCTATTTTAATTATCGAGAATCGGGTCGCGGTAGCATGAAGGTTACTCACGCACAGATCCGGACGCGCGTTTCCACGCAATCAACCATGAGGCCATTTCTACATAGGGAAGAAAGTTATTGCCCGCCTCATAATGTTCATGCTGTAACGCCAGTGATTTGTTGACCACACAGATTCAAGGCTGCACTTTTGATAATCGTCACCCCCACGTTTCCGTGCTTCGTTAAAGCGTGCATACTACAGCTGAGGATTCAAACTTCAGATTGGATGGGTTGGCAATAAATGTCGGTATGACACTGTGGGCAATGCTTCACTCCGGTATGGGTTTGACCACACCAACTGCAATGCCACTGCCGGGTCGCGACGACTGGCGGCAATGCCTGCGCCATATTGCGTAGTTTGGCGAGTCGTTCATTGCTCTTGACCTCGGGGTCGTAATAAGTACAACCGCGTAACTGCTCTATTGGAGCACCGGAGAGGTCATGGCTAAACCACGGTTCATTCAAGGCGTTGTTACGCCAAATTAGTGGGCTATCACAAGACAAGCAGAAATAAGATTGTTGACTGTTTGACTGATGTTGCTTAGCGGAAATAATTTTGTCGTTGACATCGTAAGCAATAAATACTTTGAGCATTCGCATGGGGGCTCCTTTTCCATCAACGCCAGATAACAGCCCATACAGCGCCGGCTGGCTTCGGGATAAAGAATATTTGGGGGAATGGATGCTAAAAAATAGAACTGATAAGGTAATTAGGTAGATCGTTTCCTATTTTAGTCGGTAACCTCAATCTGACTGTGGGCTCCACGCTGACAAGTCAGGCAGTATTTCTCGCCATAGTACGCATGACCGCAATTGCTACAATGCCAGTGAGCCTTTTGCACCAGCGGGCGTGCTTTCGGTACAAACGTCCTCAAGGCTCCAATGGTAGCAACCTCTTCAAAGGCCACGTTAACGTAAGGACAGTGTTCCCGCCCATGCTCCGATAAACCGGCATCGATATGCTCAAACCAGGGTTTGCTATGCGTTGTCTTTCGATGGAAAACTAATGAGCTATTGCATAGGTGACAGGTATATTCACCGTTAGAGGATTTCTGTGCGGTTAATGCCGACACGAGATGCCCATGAGCATTACGTGAAATAAATGATTTTGCATACATACTGAGGCTCCGTTCTTTTGGATAGCAGGCAGCCGTAGTCCGTCCCTTAAGGGCAGAGACAAATACCGGCTTCCAGACTGGGATAATTTAGGATTAAACGGGATAAGTCAGCGGTGGCTGACGAGNTTGNNGATTGAATNGNTTCAATGCTTGGNTAAANACAGTGAGACAACGGNTTATTATTGCCNTGGTTGATATGATGNNGCTAGGCATGAATAGGTTTCATTTCATAGGGCAAGCCTGTTATTTTTTACTCGTCGCTGACGCGCTACGCGCTCTTTGATTGAGCAATATCGTTCTGACGCGTAATCCACAAGGTCGNGACCCAAGCCAAAAGACGGACCGGCATGATAGGTGTCGTCACCAACCTGAGGGGCCAGCACGACGTTGATATTCTGCAAGTCACGAACGGTTTAACG
>NZ_ATYS01000065.1 GCF_000427805.1 Budvicia aquatica DSM 5075 = ATCC 35567
CGTAATGCCGATCAGTTAAGGATCGGTTGACCGATCCAGTGGATGTGTAAGAATCCGGAAATGCTCATCGTTTCCGGATTTTTTTATGCTTCTCAGTCAGGCTCTTGATATCGTCCATAAATTTACTCCGCAGGAGTTCTCTGCGCTTTCTGAACTGCTTTCACCTGAACTTATTGATGAATGCCTTGCTGATACTGGCGTCGTCACCCTACGCAAACGTCGTCTCTCTATGGAAATGATGGTCTGGGCTGTGACCGGTATGGCGCTGTTTCGTTCCCACTCGATGACTCAGCTCGTCTCACATTTAGATATTCTTCTGCCGGGGAAAAGGCCTTTTGTCGCCCCCAGCGCTGTCGTTCAGGCTCGCCAACGACTCGGAGAAGATGCGATGCGCCTGATGTTCGAAAAAACACAGCAGTTATGGTTCGAAAAAACACCCCTGTCACACTGGAATGGACTGACATTAATGGCCGTGGACGGCACGATATGGCGAACGCCAGATACCCCCGAAAATGACGCTGCTTTCGGACGTACAGCTAATGTGACTCAATGTTCCGAGTGGCCGCAGGTGCGTATGGTCTGCCAGATGGAAGTGACCAGCCATTTGCTATCAGCCGTTGCCTTTACCAGTGTATCTGAAAGCGGTGAAGCTGACCTTGCGGCACAGCTTGTAGAAAAAACTCCCGACCATTCACTGACCTTTTTTGATAAAGGCTTTTATGCTTTGGGCCTGCTGCACTACTGGCAGTCGACAGGAACCGAAAGACACTGGATGCTCCCGTTGCGTAAAGGTGCGCAATATCAGGTTGTTCGAAAAATAGGGAGCGGACAGGCTCTGGTAGAGCTACGGCTGTCCCCCCAATCGAAAAAGAAATGGTCAGGTGCACCGGATACGTTAACGGCAAGGCTAATCAGTAAGGAAGTCAAAGGTAAAACAGTGCAAATACTGACGTCAATGTGCGACCCGCTCAGATACCCGAAAGCGGATATCGTGGAGTTGTACAGTCATCGCTGGGAAATAGAACATGGGTTCAGGGAGATGAAGCAGCATCTGTTGAACAATGAACTGACGCTGAGGAGTAAAAAACCGGCACTGATACGTCAAGAGCTGTGGGGAGTGGTACTGGCCTACAATCTATTGCGGTTCATGATGGCGCAGATGGCGTACAGTCTGAAAGGTATCGAACCGTATCAGATGAGTTTTAAGCAATCCGCGCTGTATCTGAGAAGTCAGTTGAGCCTATTACCCGGAGTAGCACCGGGGAAATTACCCCGAATAATGGAAGAGATACTGGATATGGCCTCCAGCTTCGTGCTGCCGGACAGACGAGAGAGACACTATCCGAGAGCGGTAAAAAAGAGGCCGCAACGCTATCCGTTACGGCCACATTCAAAATCTTAACTGACAAGCATTACGCAATAGCGTCCTTTTTAGTGCCAATAATCTCAGAGTCGGCTATTTTGCCCTATTCTGACACCACCATTCAGCTAACAAAATACCTGTCGCAACAGAAACGTTTAAACTTTCGACATTCCCCGTCCCGTCAATAGAGACGCTCATATCGCTTTGTTCCATTGTGGTATCAGATAAACCATCTCGCTCTTCACCGAGTACCAATACCGTTTTGGCTGGCAGCTTAGCTTTAGCCAATGGTGTACCTTTATGGCTGGATGTAGTCACAATGGTATAACCTGCGCGACGGAATACATCTAAAGCCTCAGGGAAATCATCAATACCAATTGCGGTAAGATGCTCAGCACCACCTTCAGCAGTACGGATAGCGGCACCAGACTCTAATAAGCTAGGATCGCGCAATAACACACCTTTTACGCCAAAATGAGCGCAAGAGCGCATCATGCCACCGAGGTTATGAGGATTACCGACGTTCTCCATAGCGACAACACAATCAGTCGCAGTTGCTTTAGCAAGATAATCAGCAACGGTTAACCCGCCACGTTTTTTAATCAGAAAACAGACGCCACCGTGATGTTCAGTTCCTGAAACTTTAGCCAGCTCTTCTTCTTCAACAACATGATAGGCTTTGCGATTAGCCGCCATCCAACGAAGAGCCTCACGGAATCGAGGAGTCACAGACTGGATAAAATAGGCCCGGACAATGGCATCAGGTCGACTCTGAAACAGAGCTTTACAGGCATTCTCGCCATAAACCTTGGTTTCTTCTTCACGCTGTTTACGTAGCTGCGCCGGATCGATCTGGCTTTTGCCACTAATTCCACCATGATCAAAAGGCTCAGGTTCACTGACATCCTGCAATCTAGCCTGCCAGGCGGAGCGCGGAGCCTTTTCATTTTCATTACGTACCGGACGGCGTGGACGTTCGCTATCTCCCCAACGAGGATTTTTTTCGCTGCGGTTCGCATTTTTATTTGCCGGGCGACTTTTATCCGAGCGTTTATTGCTCTTATCATCTTTATTATCATCACCGCGGACGTACATTACTTTTACTTTGCCGTTCTTACCGCTAAAAGAGTCACTCATATCTATTCTCCACTCCCACCATCGCACTCGGCGCGCAGATTACCTGATGTTTTCTCGGTAAGCCACTAATGATCTGCTAAAAGACTAAAACTATTGTAACCATCGACAAAACCACATTGTAGACAGTTAATGGTTTGTACATAATAAGTAGCATTAATGTATATCGTACAATCTCATTGAGGTAACAGCATGAATACCCTTTGTCCTTCCTGTTTAACAACTAATCGCATCCCTGAAGATCGCGTTGAAGAGGACGCCAAATGTGGCCGCTGTGGGCATGAGCTTTTTGATGGCGAAGTTATTAACGCTAACAAAATGTCTCTTGATTCACTGCTAAAGGATGATTTACCCGTTGTCATCGACTTCTGGGCCCCTTGGTGCGGGCCTTGCCGTAATTTTGCCCCAATCTTTGAGGACGTTGCTCAAGAAAGAGAGCGGCAATTTCGCTTCGTAAAAGTCGATACAGAAGCAGAACAAGAATTAAGTACCCGTTATGGTATCCGTAGTATACCTACCATTATGGTATTCAAGAAGGGACAACGCATCGATATGCTAAATGGTGCAATGCCAAAAGAGTCCTTTAACCAGTGGCTAGACGAAGTGTTAGCCAATAATAGCTAAAAATTATTGCTACAATAAACCATGACTGAGGGGGACATAATAACGTAACACCATGACAGCATTGATATGTAATAACTTTTTTATTCGTTTTTGTGAAATCTAAACTTTAACCTACATTTATTTAATGATCTGATTCTAAAGGGTTTTTTACATTCTGGGTAATCTAGAGGGAATTTTGAATTTGAATGCAGGCTAATCGATAAAACCAAGTGCCCATTCATTATGCGAGTTATCGTACCGTTATTTCAGCCAGCCTGTCTAGGTTTCAATTGTAATGACTGGCAACCACGTCAAACAGAGTAAATGTTAGATGTCGCGCCTTAATTCAGTCAGGATTGACGTTGAATAGTTTCAATTCTGCAATACCCAGTGGCTGAGGCTGTTTTAGGTTACGTCTGCCAGAATGGGGATTGAAGGTACATATGATTTGTATCACTATAGATGCTGAGTGCAATATGTGGTTGCAGAGATGGTTGATTATTTGAATAGCCTTCTTTCTACTCATGGTGATCTTAACATTGAGAGTGAATTATAATGGCTGGATATCAACCACCTTATACCATTACGCCCGCTATTCTTCACCAAGTGGTCAACGTTGGGGAGTTACTAGGCCGATGGACAGTGCAAGCAGAGTTGTCTTCCCCGCTATTACGTAAAGAAAATCGTATTCGGACAATACAAGCGTCGCTAGCGATTGAACATAATAGTCTTTCCACTGAGCAAGTGACGGCCGTGATGAATGGTAAGCGTGTACTTGCACCGGCAAAGGATATTCAGGAAGTTCGTAATGCGATTTTAGCTTATGAAAACTTACCTAACTGGCAGAGCTATAAATTATCCGATTTACTGGCAGCACATGGGGTCTTAATGACGGGGTTAGTTGACTCCCCGGGCCAATTACGTAGTGGTGATGTGGGAATTTACCGTGAAAGACAGCTTATTCATATGGCGCCTCCGACTAACCAGTTATCTCGTTTAGTCGGTGATTTACTTTCTTGGTTAAGACAAACCGATATTCACCCATTAATTGCCAGTTCTATCTTTCATTACGAATTTGAATTTATACATCCGTTTGCGGATGGTAATGGTCGTATGGGGCGTTTATGGCAAACGTTGATCCTAAGTGAATGGCGTGCTGAGCTGGCATGGTTGCCGGTAGAAACCTTAATCCACAACCAACAGAAAGAGTATTATCAAGTGTTGGGAGAATGTGACCGGATGAGTGATTGCACGCCATTTATCACCTTTATGCTAGAAAAACTGATTCATAGCTTATCTGAAGGTATCGACGCGCAGAAGGCTTATGCGGCTATTTCGTCGGTAGAAATGTCGGAGCAAATGCCGGTAGAAAGTCCACATTCACTAAACTTGACGGCTGAACGTATCTTAGTGGCCCTTGCGGCTGATCCTACTATCACGATTGTTCAACTAGCCAATCAACTGGGCGTCAGTAGTCGGACAATTGAGCGTAACATCAAGGTATTACAGGATAAAGGGTTGTTAGTCAGAATTGGCGCGACTAAGAGCGGGTACTGGCGGGTTGTTTGAAGAACCCAATCCCTTGAAGAATATAATGATATAAAGTGGGTCATCCATCATCGGATCTAACACTGTGCCGAGGGTATAAGGCATATTGTTGGGTAAAGTATGGCGGATTGCCGCCGCGATGGTCTCCAGTTCTTGCAAGGTTAAGCTGTAACCGGCGGTAATCTGGATGATTACATCGTTTATCGTTAATGTGGCAGCACCGCCGAGTAAAGGGCTCACCAGCGCCATCTCCACAGCCTCTCTGGCACGATGTTCACCACAGGCCATACCCAATCCAAGGGTTGAATGTCCTAGGCCGCGTAACCCGCGTTTGATATCCGGTAGTTCACCCAGCGATGAGGTAGAACACGTTAACCTGTTGATGATATTGCCGACAGCCTGTACCAGCATTTCGGGGTCTGCACTAAAAGCCTCTAACAATGGGATATCAAGGCCAACTGGCGTTATTAGTCGATCATTCGGCAGCGTGACCAAGGTATCAACATGGTGTGATAGTGTGGTGGCCGCTTGGATTGAATGGGCGAGGTGCTGGCTATCTTCAAGATAAAATGGCATGGCCACCATGGCGACGGTCATGATATTCAGCGTTCGTGCTATGTCTGCAATCGCCGTTGCCGCAGCTGCGCCAAAGCTTCCACCCATGCCGGTGACAATAAAGACGATCTCCGTACCAATCAGCCATTGATTGATTTGTGGGTGAACCGCTTGAATAGCCAGTTTGCCAATATCCGGGTCAATAACCTTCTCACTCATCGGGCATTCCACATAGATGGTATTGGGAATGCCGGTTTTCTCTAATGCCGCTTTGTCGTTATCGATGGCAATGAATTGCAGACCATGACCGCCAACTGGCATTGACCCAGCAATATAGTCAATCATTCGGGTTCCGGCCTGACCTAAACCGAATACGGTATATTTTGGTGAAACTCGCTGGGCGGCCTTTTGCTGATGGGGTGATGCTTGGTTTTTCATCTGATGTTGATGCCTGTTATTGATTCATTCTGCTGGGGCTAGAAAAAGGATGGTTGTGGCTTATACTGGAAGCCTGATGCGATTTATACCGACATAGAGCATGGTGAAAAATATAAGCCAATGCCGATAATGGGGCATTGGCTTATCGGGACTACAAACCATAAACGTTAATGTAGATTTATGGGGACCTTCAGCACCTAAGTCGCCATAGTTAATGGAATAAGCGTTAGATAGGATTATCTACAAGGATATATCTTGATACATTAGATAAAAAGTGTTTCAAATTTCGGTTTCTTTCAATAATTCTATATGATTCCGTACGGTTATTACCTGCTTCATTATTTAATATTTCTATTTTTTGTTTTTTAGAATTTATAAATTCATCTTCCTCTGGTTTTATTATTTCGGCTATTTTAGTATCTTTCTCATAATCTTTCATCCTTAAATCATGACTTAATTCATCGCACTTTTCACTAACATTTTTATAGGCCGACATAATTTCTGGATCTGAGCTAAGAGTATTAACAGAGTCCTTTTCTTTATAACATGCATTTAGCTTATTTCTTATCTCTTCTATTTTATCGTTAATCTGCTGAATTTGTCCTTTCTGCTCGACGGGTAATATAAAACCCTCTTGTCGAATTTTTTCTATTTCATTATCTATTTCTTTATTTTTTAAATTTAATTTAACGATTTCTTGAGCATTGCTATCTTGCTGCTTTTCGAGATCATTAATAAACGCGATTAACTCACTGTTATCACCTTTCGGGTTAAAAATATAGGTTTTATTCGTAAATTTTTCTAGTGTTTGACCGCCATCATGGAATGGTAATGGGTGAAGATATTTTGGTTTTCTTATCGAAAAAGAATGTATTGTTGCATCGGTTGGCGTTAGATTAAATATACTAAACCTAGTGGAAAAAGGAATTTCATCACCTTGATGATAAGATTCTTCTATAATCTCAATATCATCCCATGTCGCAAGGCTAATGTAGGTATTTTGAGTAAACCTCATGATCCCTGTTGCAGTATATATAACCCCTATATTGTTTTTAACACTTTCTTCTATGTTTAATTTTTCAATCAAAATTTCAGGACGATTCTTACTAATTGGTTTTTGGAAAGCAGCTTTTATCTGATCTGATTTATCGCAAGAAGATAAGAACACCATGAATACAGCGAGTAATATCAATTTGGCTAACAGTTTCATTGCTTATTCCTTTTCAGTTGATACGGATATTCTTGGTAATTTTTCTCAATGTCAGCGGTCTACGTTTTTCAACGTAAAAGTAAGCCACGTTGAAAGAAGACTTCTTATGATTACCTTTCCCCAGTGATGGCCAATTTCGAAATGCGTCTATCTGTGCCTCGGTGTAGGGTGTGGTAGAGAAGTCAAACAGTACTAACAGCGCTTTACCGTCATACTTCATCAGCTTCTTCATTTCTGTCTCGTTCACTGTGGCTCCGACGTTTGACTTGGATGCGCTTGGCTTGCGGACAGCAAATTCAACCGCCACATCATCAATCAAAAAATCAATGTAGCCATTACCCGTGATAGTCCCCGGAAGCGCACCTTTGACCTCAGGTGACACATCATCAGCAAAACACCCTAATAAGTAACAACGAACTAAGGGCAGCAACTCCCTTTCATTACATTCATTCAGTCGTAATGTTTTTACAAACTGAGTGCGGTAAAGCGAGTGAAAGAAATATTCAAAACTTTCAACCACTGACGTGATGGTGGTCGCCATAGCTATTCCTTACCTGTTGCTGCACGAAAGGAAGGGAGCTTGTCATCATATCGACTGGGCCAAATTTGCCGGGGTTCCATACCAATGGCGTTGGCAATAATCCGCTCAGCCTTAGGGTAGTGGCGTTCAAACGCATTACTTAACGTTCTGGGGGCGAGGCCATGTTCGCGGGATAGGCCTGCGAGGCTAAGGCCTTTGGCATGTAAGGCTGCGACGATATAGGCACGATGCCAATCACCTTTTATTCCTTTCATCGCCTTTTTCTGAGATGCTATGGGGTTAATCAACGTACTAACTCCTTATCATGAATACACGCATCCATGATAAAGCGAACTAAAGATACTTATCAAGTTATCTTTGTGGTTATTGGTATCTATTTAATTACCTAATTGATTTACAAGTTAAAATAGTTGAGGTATTGATGAGTAATACAGTGAAAAGCATCCCGTTACCGGTTTCTGATGTGGATGTTCAACCTTTTTCCACTCAGGATGAATGGCTACCGGCGCAAGGATTTGTCGGTATTCAGGGGATGCCGGGCACCGCCAAAGGTTGCCGATTACGCCTTGAGAAGCTGGCAGGACTGAAGCCTGCGATTAAGCGTAAGCGTACCGGGCATAAAGGCTATGAATACCATGTCAGTGCTGCCACCATGAGTCTGAAGACCGAATCCGAGCACGGAAAGGACGTCTTCACTTTTCTTTCTGAGGACGATGAACAACTCAACTTGTGGGTACCTTTGCTTAAAACCATGAGCCCACAATCCCGCAAGGTGTTATTACAACAGGCATTAGCGCTGCTGGCTCAAGATTTATCAAACACGCCAGACAGTCAAGCCTAACCAAATAGAAATAAAGGTTGCCCTTATTTATTCTGGGGCAACGTTAATCTGGGAAATAATATCTTAATATTGAACCTTGTATTAATTTGACAAACTTTCCCCTATTTGTATCGGATATTAATACATTCAAAATATATAGTTTCTTGGTGAAACTATTTGCAATGAATGATATTATTTGATATAATGTCAATGTTGCTAAGCATGTTCAAATAACATTTATTAGCCCAGTTTTTTAAAATTTATTGATTCAACTTTTTATTTATTCCCAACGGAAGGGTTAACTGTATTCTAAATTCGTCATACAGTTTATTAATTTAACTTTAATTTAATGGGATAGCCCTATGAATATTATTCATCAGGAAAACTATACGTTGCCAGTGAGTCAAAAACTGATTGACCTATTATATCAGGAAATGGGTGAAATACCCCCCATGCGGCATAAACTCTTCGGCGTCTCCTTTATTTTTAGAGATATTCATTACACGCCAAATAAAGGCGGTTATCACCCAGTAGAAATTCGTCTAATAAGACAGAATGACCAATGGTATTTTGATTACATCACTGACTTGTCTTATCAGGGGACTGTTTATCCTGAATTAGAGAAGGAACTCGACTTTAGCTGGCCGCAACGCTATGTATTCCATGCCGGAGTGGGTGACCTTCCTCACCAACAAGGGTGCGAGCTATTTGAGTTATGGCAAACCAACTTTCTCAGTTATTGGCGTATGGGCGTGTATATCTCGACGATTGTCTGGGAAAACTAAGTTAATCCAGTCCATTGGTGAATAATGAAATCTATTGAGGAATATCTATTGTGACTAAGGATAGTGGGATAGTGGCATCCCAACAGGGCGATTTGGACTGTCTGTGTGGCGCATACAGCCTCGTGAACATGATGAGCTACTTGTTTGATGGACGAATTAAACGAAGGCCGCTAATGCGCACTCTGTTAAAGGAATTTAGCTATGAGTGGTCACTGGATGAATGGCTCACTCTAGGGCTCGATGGTCATCAAATGGATTACTTGATTGAAAACGTGATAACGACCGGCTACTACGCTAAACACTTCCCTCTCATCATTACCCACCCGTTCAGGCAGCGAAAAATCCTCACCCACCGGACAATCTTTCGTGAAATGGAACAGTTTCTCGGCCATCAAGACAATCACTTCTCCCGCCTTATTCTCATCGGTACCCAATATCACTGGTCATTGGTGAAATCAATGGACGAACAATACTTATATTTTCATGACAGTGGTGGTCAGCCTAGGCTGCGCAAAAGCCGCTATTCGCTGAAACCGGGTCATGGACACCAACTTTTTACACATTGCATTTACTTTATTGAGCGGGAGTTCTGAGCATGGGACAGACAGCACTGGCAGCCGACTTACAGGATAACCCTCGTGAAGAATGGATATTGGGGCAAGCTCAGGCCATCATTGAGCGCCGGTTTATCCGAGGTAGGCAACTAAGCTCACCCCATGATGTCAGGCAATACTTTGTTGCCAAGCTAGCGCTCTTACCCCATGAAGTATTTGGTTGCCTGCTGTTGGATAACCAGCACCGTATTCTAGGCTACGAAGAACTGTTCCGGGGAACCGTCAATGAGGTCAGTATCTACCCGAGGGAAGTCGTCAAGTTGGCATTGGCTTATAACGCGGCGGCTATCATTGTGGTGCATAACCACCCCAGCGGTGAGCCTGAACCTAGCCAATGCGACAAGACCATCACCCAACGGTTAAAGTCTGCGTTAGAGCTGGTTGACGTTAAGCTACTTGACCACTTTATCGTCGGGGGCACTCAGACGGTATCGCTGGCTGAACGAGGACTGGTTTAGCCAAGCGCTAACGACAGACTTAGGCGGTTAAGTTTTATCGCGGGCAGTACAATATAGCTTTGAGAATTCATTGAAATGCTATTAATCTACGGCACTCGCTATTTGAGGTCGTTATACATAAGGGATGCTGTTGCTCATGTACACAGGGAAATTTGTTGTTCCATTACTTTTTTGTCTAACGTTGTCGGCCTGTAATGACGCTCAAGAAAACAAAGAATTTATGAACGTGTGTTCCATCTATGATGATTCTGATTTTAATGGCGAAGTCAGTTATTGCTCATGTGTCTATAATAAAATGGCCGGCTTACATGGTTCTGAGTGGTATAAAAAGGCGTTTGCTTTTAATGCACAACAAGCCAAAGTTGATTTAGTTGATATTGGCAATCAATGTAAGATAAATATTCAACGTTACTAACGGTTAATGCCGTGCATTTCCCGCTCATTTCTTTGACTTCCTCCCCTGTGTGCCGCACCCACAGCCTGCTTCCCCAAAACCGCTTAATTCCAAGGTCGTCAATTTCTCATGAGATAACCGGCGATTTAACCATCTAATATAGCGATTAGAGTGCCAAATCGTTGCTAAATTAGGGCCTTATTTAGAGCTACCCCAGTATGGGCGCGGCTAACAGACATGATTGCCTCAGAAATAGTGAGGAAAACAGGGGGCGGTAAAAAATGCATAAAATACGTGGTGCCACTGCTGTGCCCCTTGTGTAAAGCGGGTTAGAGCATAATTCGACTTTTTTTAGCCTGTTTTTGCTTTTTTCGTTCTTCTAGATAGGTTCTATTATTTTTATCGATAAGTTTATTGATATTTTCAGGTGTTAATATCCACTGAATATCTTTTCGTGACCATGGCCCCTCAGAGAATACTTTGAGCTTCGGCTTACTTATGCCTTCTTCTACGAGTGTTTTAGCCACTGAATCCCATTTTTCTTTATCAGAATCACCAGTAATTAATTTGTCGTAACGGCCTTTTACTTGTTGATATAGGCGATACCTCTTCTGCCCTTTTGGTGACATGGCTGCGCTAATTTTTGGGGTGTCCGGCGAGGGTTCTTGCTGAAACAGACCATCTACACTGAATAATTCGTTATAACAGTGGTTGACGCAATAACCCATGATATCGGCGATTAGTTCATTATTCGTCATTAGCTTGGTTCCCGTTAACTGCTGAGAAAGCAGGGCTAGCTTTTCTCGCATGTCTGCCCCAAGAAATACTTTCTTCTGTACGAAATCAAAAACTTTGTTGTCTGCGACCCTATCCCTATGAAATTTGGCATCAGGCTTGTCGCTTTGCTTCTTCATTCTTAACTCCCTTAATTGATCGTTTATTGCTCAATGAGCCTCATATAAAGTTTAATTAATTTACGCTGTAATTGCACCTTTTTTTGCTGCTTTTAGTTAGCCATTTTTATCAAAACATCAACAACTCCCTCGCGGATGCCTTCCTTGAGCAGATCTACGCCTTTTTTGTGTGTTGTAAATAATTCGCTCCTAAAACAGCTCTGAGGAGCAAAACATGTCTGAAACACGAATTTTAAGGAAGAAAGAAGTGATTTATCGCAGTGGGATATCAAACAGCACTCTCTACCGCTTGATGGCTGATGGGCTATTTCCAAAGCCGAAAAAGCTGACTAGTACAAAGGGTCGTGCAATTGGCTGGCTTGAGAGTGATTTTCAAAATTGGCTTAACAGCCGCAAATCAACAGGACAATAAGATGAAACATATAAAATTTTTACACCAATCACCACGATACTTGGAGCAGGTTAGCCGGAGTTTTAACAAAGTTAGTAACTTCCCGAACTTGCTTAGCGCCGAAACTGAGCATATGTATCTACTGTATACACTGCTATCGACCGTCAGCACAATTTCGTTCAGCGATCCTGATAGGGCAAAGCTGCTTGACGTGGTTGAAAAGCTAAGAGCTTGTAGCAATAGACGACCTTGCCACCGCTTGTCTTGCAAGATTTGTTCACGCACACAGCGCCTACAGATGATGAATAACTTTTCATTGGATAAAAATCTGGTTAGTAGCTATAGCGTGTTGCGTTTGAACTTCAACAGCTCAGCAATTAGCCCAGCAGACTTCAACAAAGATAATTTGATCTGCAAAATGCATGAAATCGATATGCAATTGAAAGGATGGGCAGAAAGTACCGGCACAAATCCACCGATAGGCGGTGTATGGGGATTTGGTTATCACCATTTCAATAATTTGGTTTATACGGACGTTTGGGTGCCACAAGTTCGTCTTATATTGCCGAATGATAAAAAACTCCATCAGGACTTATTGAATTTTATGCTTGAGTCTGGCGAGGGGGTTCTTCACGGGAATGTTGAAAATAATCCCGTTAATCAGCATGAGGTCAATACAGTCAATGATGCCCTTATTGCAGCTTATGATCCTTCATGGTACGAACACGCATGCTATGTGGCCATAAAAGAAGGGCTACTTATGCTGAGAAAGCGCAAAGAATCTTCACTCAGCAAGGCATTAATTGATGGGCTGCTTGTCCAGACTGAAATAGATACACGCGACATAGAGATTTTGCGTAAATCAGGCTCGATTGGACGTAAACGCAATTTCTACTCTGGCTTGGATAAGACGGAATACAATTATGAGGAAGAAGATGAAGATGAAGAAGAAGAAGAGTAATTCGATTGGGATGATGAATAACGGCTAATAGTTATTGTTTCTCACCAACATAGGGAGACATGTGTTAGCACTAACCCGCAGGGCAAGACAAACTCTGCGGGTTTTTTCATGGTTATGTGCAACGTTCAGGTATTCTCCATTAAACGCGCTTGGTGGCATTAAGTTAGCACGGTCAATAATCGATTAGGCGAAATTTATTTTTATGAATTGAATAAAATTTAATGATCAATATTTATCTACTATCGATTCAAATTTTATATAGCTGAATGAGCAAATTCATTCTTTCCACAATGAAAAATTATTAGAGGATTTAGATTAAAATGAAAAAACACAGTCATTCTATATTTAAACTTAAATCTGATACATGGTTGGCATTAAGTCAACCAGCAGCAGTTGAAATATATGCGCCAGAAGGTACGGGATATTTTAAAGCAAAAAAAGAAAATAATCGCCGCATCACAGCATTAGAAGATGTATCTAAACTTATTGTCTTAAGTAAGATTAATTCCGGTAACTTTGATCGTGAAAGTTTATATGATGACTATGGTTTATTAGCCCAAGAGTTGAAGTCGTGTCGATATAACAGCGAGTGCAAAAATGGGGCTTGTGCACAGTATATCGATACTTATCATTGCCAGATGATGGCACAATATATTTCACTGTTACTCCCCGGTAAACCGAAAGATTATCAAGTCATCACTTTATGTTTTAGCCAAGAGGTTTATTCGGACAGATGGTTACAGGATAGCAAATATAAGGTTAGTGCATGTATTGGCGAGCGTGAACAGCTACTCCGAAACGTCCTTATTCACAATAAGTTGCCGATGCCATTTGGGGGCGTATGGAGCATGGAATACCATACGTTTAAGCAACCTTTAGATAACTACTGGCAACTCAAACTCCGTGTTATTTCAAGTAAGGATAAATTGATATTGCCAAAGTTACGGGAATATATGCGACGAACAAAGAATGATGTCATTCGTGAATGTTTTTCTTGTCAGGCTGTTGAAAAGAAGACATTCAGTGATTTTATGTCTTTAGTGACTTATGCATTGGATCCTACATGGCGAGAAGTGCCGTGTTCAATTAATGAAGATCTTAAAATCATTAAGGGAATACCCCGACAGCTAAGTGTTCATTCCTTGCCTAACGCGTTACTTGCACAAGAGTACCTAGGGCCGAATGTCATAACGTTCAGTGGTGATATTTCAGGTTTGTTGACATCAAGAGGTCAAGCTTGATAGGCATAGCGTACAGGTTAAATTGCGATTGGATTTGATCTTGTCTAGTTAATATTCCCCCTTCATAGCGATTTTGGGAGGGGGGAATATTCAGCGGTATGAATAAAATGAATAAAAAATACTTATTTTTAACGCTTGACCCTAACTACATTCGCCACGCGGCACCTTTAGTGGAGGTATTTAGCGCGACAGTACCCCATTTTTGGACACAGCAAGCAGCAGAAGTTGAACATCAACGACGGATTGCCGTACTTGAAGCGACGGAGAGTAAAACTGATGCATCCCAAGAGCGTTATATTCGCCTTGCTCAGAAGCTAAAAGACTGCCGTAACGATGCGCCTTGCAATAGTTTACCCTGTGCTCATTGTTTACGAGAATATGGTTTAACGCAGTTGGCAAAGCGGCAAGATTTTGCGGAAGATACCCAAGGCTACACTGCCGTAACATTGACCTTTAATCAAACAAAATATGACTCTCTCTGGTCAACAAGCCGGGTAGACGAGGTTAGCCGACAGGTCAGCATTCTAAAACAACGGGTCAGTCGTACGCTTAAACGTTTAGGCTATCAAGGGCCCATCATTGGGACCTTTATGTTAGTCCGTCATGCGTTTTCATCAAAAAGAAGCCGTAACTATTGGCTGATTCAGCTTCGCCTGCTGTTACCGCGAGATAATACACGACTAAAGTTGCTGAAAAAGCATATGGCGCGTGGAAAAGGACAGTATATTGAAGAAGTTATATTCAATGAGCCAATATTCTGCAGTCACGCTAAAGACCAAGCTAAGTTGTTGGGTCGTGTGTTGGATCTTATGTGGTATGAGGTAGCCTGTACTTTAAGTAAGGAGGGTAATCGTTTACTCAAAGAAAAACCAACACCATTGAGCAATAAGAGACTAGCGAATAGTTTAGTCTTATTAGACTTGCTTGGTAAGAGTACGATGATATTTCATTATGGTGCAATTTGAGGCCAATCTAGTCATTTCACTATTGCATAGCAATGTGGGGAAATCTGTAGTTTGACTGCACTTTCTATTGTTTGAAATTGCATTCAAAGAATGAATTTTTGACCACGTGAATGCACTTTAAAAAGTTAACTATGCATTATTTTAGTTAACTTATTGAACCCAGTAGGTTCTCAAAGATGCACCACAGAGTGCTATCCTTAGCAAGGATTAGCGAGTTAGTGTGAAAGAACGGTCTTTGTGTCATGTGTACCAGAAATTATCTACACACAATGGGGGGAGCGAGCAGCGAGCACCCATTGCCATTGAGCCAACTGGAGACATGACCACTGTTGCCACTACCCACTGTTGCATTGTCGATCGAACGAGCGTAGCGAGTGAGTGGAGGCGTTAGCCGTAAAATGGGGGAAATTTGCGACAACGGAGCAAATTAGGGGCGTAGCCCTTCCAAACAATCACGCATCCCCCCTCTGCTAGCCATAATGTTACGAATAGCCCATATTCAGTTTCCGATTTGAGGTGCTAAGAAAAGAAATGAAGATCCCTCCGTGGGTTTATGAGCGAATTGAGTGTATTACCCAGATAGTCGTGGGGAATAACCAATGGGCGATTAACCGCAGAGCAGTATTACGCCGGTTTCTAGCCCATATTTGGCTACATGGGGAGCCTACGGATGAGGATGGTCTTGGTTGGACTATATGCACTGAACGAGATATTCGTCACTTCTATCATGGCCTACTTGGGGATTGTCGATTAACTGTCGAAGGTCAGCTTAAAAAGGCCAATCTAAAGGCGGTATTGCCAACCTTGGCTGATATTGATTATGACAAGGGTAAAAAGAGTCAAGATGTGGGCAAGCGGAAGCCCAGCCGTTGGCGGTTTAGTCCTAAAAGACCTGACACAGATATAGGCAAATTGAGGTTGGTTGATGTTGATACGGGGGAGGTTATGACGGTTAAGCAGATAATCCAGTCTAATGGCAAAGCGCCTTCACATGAGTTTGGGCCTATTGCTGTAAGCCAAGCCGGATTAAAGAAACAGGAGAAAGCTTGGCTAAAGAATGTATCACCCGGTCGTATGCATATCAGCTTTGTCAGGGCACTGAAAAGTCGCGTGCCGGACCCTTATTACCGAGCGGGTATCCGTAGTCTCAATCATTTATATAACGCCAAGTTTGAAGGGAGCTATGCGGTATATGACCATTGTTACCGGTTAACCTTTGGCGGACGATATTACGATCAGGCATTCCAAAATTTACCAAATGAACTGAAAGCCAAATTTCGAGCTGGATTATTAAACTATGATATTCAGACATGCAATCTTGCCTGTTTAAACCTGCTTTTTAAGCGGTATAACGTGAATTACCAAGTAAGCTCATCTATCTATCGAAAGATGATGAAAAAGACAGGGTTTACGCGGAAACAATGCAAGTCCATGGTGCATGCCACCACTTACCGTGTAGGAAAGGTCACTATCGGGGTATCGGATGGTCTTGGGGCGAAAGTTTGTGAGTGGTCTGAGGGCGATAATAAACAGGCGCTAAAGATCTTACGGTGGTGGAATAATTACATTGAGCCGTTACGAGAGGCCTTAGAAACGCTGGTCAGCCAGATCCAACAACAGCATCAAAAAAGTTGCCGTTCACATAGAAACTACCATCTATATGTAAATGATATCGGGTTAACGCTGGATCTCAATGATGAGAAGTATCAGCGAAAACAGAGCTATGCTCAGAATTATGCAAGAAATAAGAGCCTGCTGGCATTTATGATCTGTGGCGTGGAACAAGCGTATATCAGGGAAGTGGTAAGATTAAATCCAGGCGTAGTTTGCATGCTAGACCATGACGGATTAGTGGCGCAACAGGCGCTAAAATTCCCTGATTGGGAGGGCTTTAAGCTTGAGATCAAGGGGTAACCCGATATCGGAAGCTATTGACCCAATAATAGTCTATTCCATATCTTGCTTAAACGACTTTCAGTCCCTTGCTTGTGTCCCATTGCCAGACGCCAAGAATCCAAAGGCAGAAAAATGACTGTTCTAGACCGGCGAACGTTGCTAATAACTCAGGTCATAGACCGACGGTTGACCGGTGTGGATGAGCCAGAGAATCGACTCTGGTGGTATTGGTAGTCGAATCTGAGTATTCACCCAGAGTCTTGGTAGATCGAAACCGCTGATCTTTCATCATCTAGCTGTTGTCATGGCAGGTAGACAAATAACTTCCAACTCGCCTGTTATTGGCGATTTCCCGCCTCAATGTCAGACGCCAAAAATCCAAAGGCAGAAGAATGACCGTTCTAGACCGGCGAACGTTGCCAATAACTCAGGCCATAGACCGGCCGTTGACCGGTGTAGATGAGCCACAGAGTTGACTCTGGTGGTATTGGTAGGGTAAACCCGGCGATATGGTTAGAAAACTCAGAGGGCGGTAGAACTCGTTGATTGTTGGCAACGTTCGCCGGTTTCTATCCATAGCGCAGGATCTTGGCTTATAACCCAAGAACCGTACTTTGGTCTACAGGCTATATCCAGATATATAATGAGTCTGTTAGGCGGTATAACTCTCTATGTTGCTGTATATACATATATTATTTACTGCCATATTAATAGTGTGATAGCTACACAGCGTAATAGAGCGGGTGAGCGAGAGACATAGTATAGACAACAATTGATGCCTATGGCTGACGTGTGTGCACAGTTTATTTGAGTAATTAAAAGCGTGTACACACATTAACCGAGGTAGAGATGATGTCTGGCTATATTATTAAACGCGCGATCCTAGTGACTCTGGATACCTATAACAGCTTTATCCATGATGTTCATAAAATACCGTTTTTGGGTAAGGATAAACGCCAATCGGTCGCCTTCTATCAGGAAATACAAGTCTTTTTGCAACACCTGATTTGTAATAATTATCTATATGCTAAAGCTACGCCTGATGATGATCCTTATACTCAGTTTTCTCCTATTTCCAGCAAACTCGGTAAGGCAATGCTTAAGTTTGTTTTTGAGCAGTCAAAATACTTATGTTGTGACCGAGCGTTAGAGCTGATTGAGAAAACCGGCATTATTAAGCGGATTTCGCATGACTATAGCAAGAAGAAATCTCGCCAGTTTGCCTTGTCAAAAGCGTATCTACGGCGGTGGTTTGGCGATACTAATCATGCAGGCTATATGCAACGTGATGACCGGCTAATCTACCTCACTACCACTCGCCGTAGACGCAATATCGACTCGTTATCCGAAGAATCGCTGGTTCAACAAGCATTAACCCAGCAGATTAAGGTTAAGCATAAAACCCGCCATGCTTCCCGTGAAACCGTCAAATATATGAAAGAAGTCTACCGGGCAATGGGTGGACTACTCATTAATCTTGATAAACTACGGGATTATGTACCGGTCAATGACAGGGAAGCCTTGGCTAAAACCCATTTTCTGGGTTATCTGAAAGCCCGAGGTTGCAAACTGGTTAGCAGTGTTCCTCTGGTGGTGGAGTTTTGGCCTGAGTACAAACTGGCTAAGCTGGGAAGTCGTTCCTTTGAACAGCATGGCGGTTTTCAAGCCATGAAGTCTCAGCTTAAATGGGCTATTTTTGAAGGCTACAACTACGATATCAAAAGCAGCCAATTAACCATCCTTCGTCATGAGCTGAAGAAATACGGGATTAAATGCCCACTATTGAAAAAGATCAGCAAGAAGAAAGTGATGAACCTTTTTAAGGTATCAGAGAAAGTGGCTAAGCTTCTCATCTACAGCCTTATCTACTCATTAGGCGATGTCAAAAAGAACAAGGAGAGTAAAGCATTCAATCAACTATGCCATATTGATGGGTATGATCGGGCTGTGGAAATAGCGGATGCATGGCGTGAATTTACTACCCCCATTGAAAAGAAGCTAAAGCAATTGGTTGATATCTATATTGGGCAAAGCGTTAACTGTCCGGGGCGTGGGCTGGCTATCCGCAATGCAGTGCGTCAAACCTACATGATAAACCCCAAAAAGCAGAAGATTACTGCCAAGAACCTTAGGCAGATCCTGAGTCATATGATCCAAGGGATTGAAAGTCAGGCGGTGTATGAGACTATCCTTGACAATCCTGGGGTTTGTGGCTCGATTGAGCATGATGGGCTTGTTTCTACCCAACCATTGGATTGGGCCCATCCGTATCTCCGGTTAAAGCTGAAACACTACCAATAGTTGTGACGACAGTGCCGCTAACCCGTCGGCAACACCGGCATTATAGGCAACAAACGGCGGTCTGATGAGATGCGCCGCAAGTTATTGTCCCATATGTTACAAGGTCTAGAAAGTCAGGCCGTCTACGACTTTGTCGCCCATGTTAAGCATATGGAGGTGTGCGCGTTGGAGCATGACGGATTTGTGTCATACCAACCGGTGAAAGGCGAATGGGTTCATTCGTACCTGAAGATTGTCCAGAAGAACTAACCAGCGGATGTAGTTAATGCCTATCTTGGGCAAGTTGTTCACTGTCTAGCGGGTTGCTGGCTAATCGAGCCAGTTTAACCAACAGGCCACTTTTTTTGACGTTCAGCCGGAAGACTTTTCAGAATTCATCGCAACACCTAAGTAGCGAGTATTTCATCGTCATAGTAAGCCCTTATAGTACGTCTCCGTACGGTTGGGTTTCAGACCGCAGCTCCAAACACCAACACTCAATTTATATCAGGATCCAATGTTGCTACCTTACAATTTTGGGAAACATTGCTCTATGAGAAAATCCAGTAATTCATTTTCATCGCTAATACTATTAGCAGGCGTGTTTTCTAAAATTTTATTTTTCTCATCGATTGTTATATAGAACACTGATGTGTTTGAAAAAAGGCGTGTTCTCATATAAATAGAAACTCCTTTATTGAACAACTCCATATAACGGGTACCGACAAGTGGTTTTCTATTGATTATCGCTGTGTATTTTTTAGCCAGGAATGCGCCAACAAGACCCGAATAATCACCATCAAACTGGATATGCATAGCCATCAAATTCTTATTCTGGTCAAACAATATAAAAACATTTCTCATACCATCAAAATGGAAAGAGTCAGGCGATACTTTGTACGATACTTGGTAAATGGTACCTTTCAGGTTTTCATTAAAACCCCGATTGATTGCATCAGGGTGGCGGGCCTTAAACGTATCTTCTGTTGTATGACCAAATCGTACTGTAAGAGTGCCCGTTTCAGCAGCACTTAAGGGGCCGCTAAAAAAACAGCTTGAGGATATTAATAGAAGAACGCTTAAAACATTCCCAATAGTCATTATTGAACCCCATAAATATGGATTATATTATATGATAATGTCATCAAATCAATCCATGATATTAGGCTACGGTGCTAATTTCCTCTGACTTCGAAAAGTAAATTTTTCTGCGGGTGAGTCGTTTGACCTGTGTAAGCAAATTAGGATTATGTCGTTCTATATTATGCTGAGTTTATTTCTTGCTGGCAGTCAGTGTGGCGGGTTAATCGAGCCAGTTTAGCTAGCCATTGCCGCTGTTTGTTAACCGAAGTCTGTTTATTCCTTATTGATTCAACTCAATGCCGATTAGCCCGTCAATTCATCACGATTTTTACTAATCGGGTATCCCCGTCAACCCACACTAGCTGATAGTGGGTCTGCCCGGTATAGGTAAAGCACGCCAGCTCTTCCAGCAGGTCATACCGGGCAATCCGGTAGCTCAGGCCGTCGTGTGTCTGGCAAGCCTTCACATGCTGTATCAGGTAGTGAAGTGCGGCCTCATGGCTGAGCATCAGTGCCGGTGGATTGCTGCCTGTTCGCCTATTGCCCAGCGGGGTGTCTTGGTGGTGATAGCTGATAATCGGAATATGGATACTGAGCTTCATCGAAAAAACCTGTATTGGACTGGGGTTTTTAATTTAACAGACTTCATTGTCTTGATTGATCGTTTGTACCAATGATAATGGTTGGGATTGATCGTCGTTAACAATGAGCGAATAAAATAAGGTTTTATTGGATTGCATTAAATTGAAATAATATGCAGGCTTCTTATTGTTTTTCATTCGGCGATGGCGTGTATGTTAAATGAAAATTGAATAAGTTTGTTAATGTTATTCGTTATTTTTGTTATCTTGTTTCTTTCAACTTGGTGAGCATGTTAAATGAATTGCCATTACGTCTATCACCCTATTCAATTCAATGTGANATAATTCAAATTTACGTCACTTTCAAGCTTAGTCATTATTTAAAAAACCGCGCAAACAATCATTCCATTTATTGATTCATGTCACGTTTTACACAATAAATATAACGACTAATAATTATCTTTTTTTGATCTAAAAATCTGTGAGTGGTGATAAATTCAACTAATATCCCTTTTATTGGTTATTTTGCATTCAATAATCAGTATTATAATCTGTTTTATTCATTAAATGCGATCTGTTGATCTGCATTCATTTTTATTATGTATAATCGTCATCAATATCACTCGCGGCGGGTTACTCGATAATTAGGTGATATTGCCTAGGTTGTTAAATTGATTTTCTATCTATTTTCTCTGTAACTAAAGCGTTGCGGTTAATTCAGTAACGTACCCGAAACCG
>NZ_ATYS01000066.1 GCF_000427805.1 Budvicia aquatica DSM 5075 = ATCC 35567
CTATCGTTGTGAGACTATTATGACATCATCATTCATTACGGATGTGCCGGCATCAGTGTGCCCGCAAGTTTGCCACCTGTATGCTTTCAGGCATGACACGGCCCGACAGAACCGTCTTATTGACCCAGTAGCATTAAGTCAACTATTGGGATTAAAAACAGAGGCTCAACGCCGACTCAATCAATATACGGATGCGGCCATCCGTTTAGAACCTGACGTGAACCGATTACGCCGTTGGGCGAAGGTTGGGCTCTGTGAGTGGCCTGACGAGGTCAGTCGGGCAAAAGGGACCCGCCTCATGGGGATGATCGTGCCTGAGCTCATTATTCACGCGCTGATAAGTGAAGGTAAACTCCGCCCGCGGCCACGACGCCTCGCGTATAGCGGATATTGTCCGATAACACCGATAAAAAGGCCTCAGGGCCACGCGTCTCAAGCGACCATCTTCGTTGAACTGCTCGATGACGAGTGCCGTCGTTTGGGGCTGACGGCGTTACAGCGCAGGTTCGCTCAATTATCGGCCACGCTGACGGAGGCTTCAGAACGGGAACGTTTTGCCTTAGTCTGCTTTCATGCGTTATTGAGGGGAGATATTGATACCGTATTAGGGCAATCTGCGGTCACGCTCAGCGTGTTGATGTCGAGCTATCTAGTTCACCATCCGGCGCTACAGGACCCGGTTGAGGAATATCTGTTTTTCGCGTTCTATTCAACGTGGTTGAGTTATCCACCGGTGAGGGGGTAAATCATTAGGTCCAGAGATATCTCAGGCTCACGGGCTGACTGCTCACTACAGCGATGTGGATTCACTGCCGTACGATGGCTTCCAGAGTGCCCGGCAGGCCATCAATCAACACGAGCTGATAGTGGGTCTGTCCAGTATAAGTAAAGCAGGCCAGCTCTTCTAATAACTCATACCGCGCGATGCGGTAAGTCAGCGCCGCATTCGGATGACACATTCGCGCATGCTTGAGCAGATAATCCAACGCGGCTTCCTGAGTCAGCATTAACGCCAGTGGGTTGGTTGATGCTACGCCTTCGCTGTTATTGCGAATAATGGGCACATGGATAGATAGCGTCATGGTACTTAACCTTCATCGGTCAATCATAAAGAACGCCAATTTAGCAGGTTTTCTAACAGGGATTGATCGTTTGAAATGATGGAACTTCCAATATTGATCGTCCAAACCAATTGGAGGTTGAAAGCCGCGTCAGCTATGCTATTGGCACCGTCTCATCAGGCTGTCAGCCCTACGCATCGCATGAGAAAAATGATGAATATCCTGTATACCAATTTTCATGTCGCCGGTGGNGGTGGTCATGATGTGTACATCCGAACCTTGCTTAAACAGTCTACCCATACGGCTTATGTGGCCTGTCCAAAAAGTAGTTATTTGTATCGGTCGCTAACGCGGGATAACGTGGCCAATGTGCTAGCGCTGGATTTTCCGGGGAAGTTGAGCCAGAGCGTGCATCTTGTTACCCAACTCCGGCGGTTACTGNCGATAATCGAGGCGCACCAGATTGATATTATCCACACCAACGGGTCGGCCGATAATCGTCTGGTGAGCTATGCCCGGTTATTGAGCCGCAGGCCCTTCAAGCACGTCTTTACTAAGCATAACGGGTTTCCTGTTCAGGGGCCGATATCCCAATGGCGCTTTCTCAAAGCCAATCACGCGATTATCTTTGTCAGCCAGTCGATTTATCAGTCGATCGGGTTTCCGGTTCAGTCCGATAAGATTGTGGTCATCCGTAATGGGGTCGATACCGACTACTGGCGACCACCGGTGACCGTGGTCCCATCAGACCCTATTCGGCTGGTCATTCTCGCGGGGACGTCAGGGTATAAAGGCTGGCAGTATCTGATTGAACCTCACGGTTCGCTCTTCCGTGTAATCCGTGACTACGTTGTCCCCGATGCTCTGCACATTAAAATTAATCTCAACGCACAATCGGGTAGGGAGCGGCTGGTGAGACAGCAGGTTTCTTCGCACTTATTATTCACTATTAGCTGAAACAATCACAGGAACAGCTTCGTGTCGTACCACAATTTTCAGGACAGGCCCGGTTTTTGATATGGGTGTCAAATCCTTATTCAAAACACAAAAGGTCACTCTCATGTTGCATGCTAATAATCCCATCATTAAACACAAAGCCGGTTTATTAAATTTTGCTGAATAACTTAAGAATATTTCCAGAGCCTAGAAAGTTATAGGCGTTTACGCGAAGAAAAATAATTTATAACGCCATAAAAAACGTCGCTAGTCATATAGCGACGTTTTTTTCTAAAAATCTAGCTAGAACCTAAATTAATCCCATTTTTAATATTACTTTGCGTCTTGCCCATACTTCGGTGAGCGTGGACCATAAAGAATACTGTCTGGTTGCCCAGCGCCAAGCAAACGAACGCTGGTCACACCGGCAACTTCATAACTCTTGTCTGTCAACGTATGCGCAATTTGATTAACCGCAGCCTGAATCAACATCCCGATTAAGTTGCCCGACCCGGAATTTTGTTCGTTAGACGATGCTGTTGCACTACCGCTCCATAAAAGCGTACCGGTGGCTAAATCAACTAATTTAGCATCGGCTGTAACCCGAGTATCACTGGCAATGACTTGGTAAGAAGTACCATAGTCTTTAACCGTAATATAAAGCACGCTGTCTGCGCCAAATATTTCTCTGAGTTTTACCAGGCTGGTCGTTTGAATCTCGCCACCATTAACTAAACCATTTTGTTTAAAAACCTCTTCTACCATAGCTACCGGAAAAACATAGTAACCGGCTTCAGATAAAGGGTAAGTCACATTAGATAACATCCCGTGGCTAGCATTGGTCTCAGGAGAATCATTCTGAGGTAATAAAACCAAGATACTTTTAGGTGGGTGTTGTCTAAACGCGGTGTAGTCAACGGCTTCTTTTTTAGCACACCCGGTTAATAATATTGCTGCCAGTAATCCACATAGCGCGATAATCCGTTTCATTTTTTATCTCCTTTACTTTTATTCATTAAAAAATTCATAAAAGTTGTGGACTCTGGAAACTGTGCTTTTTCGGTCTCAAACTCAGCGATAGCTAATTCAGGATGCCCCGTATTGCTATATAACATCCCTAGGTGGGCATGCAATCCCGGAGGAACGGGCAAGTTTGTTGATTGTGATTTTTCAATAATTTCTTTAAGACTCGCGATTTGTTGTTCAGGGCCAATAGTATCTGACTGATAATATTGATAAATTACATTTTGATAGCCGTCCCAGTAATAAATAGGTTTTGGCGCTGTAGCACATCCGACTAACAAGAGTATGGCTAATAAAGAACCTGCTTTATACATTAACTTCATATTTAATCCGTTATATAAAATTTATCTCATATAGGCTATTGAGCGGGTTTCCATGCACCATTTTCAATACCCGTAACTAAATTATTGACCGCTTCGCGAATGGCTAAATCTAATACTTTGCCATTTAACGTTGAGTCATAGCTGGCTGTACCGCCAAAACCAATCACTTCACGATTTGATAATTCATATTCGCCAGCGCCTTGAGAAGAAAACACGACTTCTGAAGTTTGTACGTTAACGATATTTAAATTCACTTTAGCGTAGGCTATTTGTGATTTTCCACGGCCTAAAAGGCCAAATAACTGGCGATCCCCGACTTCTTTGCGACCAAATTCAGTGACATCACCGGTAATCACATAGCTGGCACCTTTAAGCGTTTGGGCTTTTCCTTTAATACCCGCTTCAGCCTTAATCTCTTCCATATTAGTACGGTCTAATACGTTAAACCGGCCGGTTTGTTGTAAATGGGTCACCAAAATAGTTTTTGATTGATTACCTAGACGATCAACACCGTCAGAAAAAACGCCGTTCATATAGCTAGAACGATTATCAAATTTTCCTACAGAAATAGCACTACGCTGACCACTATACGGAGTGTTATAAGACGCAACTTTAGCAACTTCAACCGAACGGGATGACTCAGTTGCACAACCTGACAATAATATTGCCACTACAAACATAGACAAAAGAATAACTTTCTTTTTCATTGAAAAATCCTTATATCGAGGTGAAAAAACCATAATAAACAGAATCATAACTTAAATCGAAAAAATATTATCAAATTAATTTCTAATTAAAATCCACGATATAATATCAGCGTTTAATAAAAGAATGTTTGTTAATGAGCAATCATTTTATATCAATAACCGATATGGCGGGTACTTGCCAAGTTTGTTCAAAGTAATCATAGGCAGGCTTTAAGCTTTGCCTGAAGGATAAATCTGTTGAATCTTGATAGTTGTTCATATCTTCCTTGGCCATTTCAAAAGGAACAATATGCATAGGAATAGTTTTCTGCCCACTATTCAGTGCTTGTCCTACCAGTCCACAAATTTCAGTAATAATGAGATTAATCATGGCATAACGACTTGCAGCCTGCGCCCTCGTTCACGCGACACCCGCTTACACGGTTGCCGCCCCCGATGTGCCATCGTCCGACAAATGACGCGGTGAGAGCAGAACTGGTCCCATGGGGTCAGGCAATGGCGGGGCCATGAGACGGGCCATGCCGCTGGCACACCAATACTGATATGTTGTTTTCTTTGCTCAATAGTGTCGCGGTTCGACATGGTAAATACCTCAGGGTTGAGGATGTCGCTGCTATGGTGCAAGCAAATATTTATTGAAATATGAGTCCATCGAACGATTACTTCGCATCAGGCGAAAACCAATGTTGGACCAGCCAGAAGTATGCACCATATTTATAATTTATCTTGTGTTGTTATTTTAAGTTTTGATGTAGGATTGTTTTATATTTATGGCGATTTTAATTGGATTTTCTGTAGTTAATCGTTTTCATTTTTAATGATGAAAAATATGCGGGGTGATGAATAACATGCGAATATTTTCCTTGTTTTACCCGCCGGTTGTATTTTTTGTTATCGGGCTATTCATTATCAGTGTTGATAATTTACCGATTAGTCACGCTGCCCCGTTACCCAAATGGGCTGAAGCACCAACGGTCCAACAATCAAAAACGCTTTCTTTAAGAGACGCTATCTTACGCGCATTTGGTCGTAGCCCTGCTATTGCTCAGGCATCTGCTCAGGCCGGTATTGGTCAGGCTCAGATTGATGAAGCCCAAAGTGTATGGTATCCGCAAGTGAGTTTAAGTGGGACTTCCGGTCATTCTAAACAAGCAGATTCGAGTGGCAGCTTAAATAATTCAGCCTCTTATGGATTAACATTATCCCAACTCGTTTATGACTTTGGTAAAACCAATAACAATATTAAGAAGCAAGAAACGGTTTCGGCTTCTTATTATTATAACTTGCTTAGCGTAATGAATGAGGTTGGTGAGAAAACGGCTTTAACTTATTTGGACGTTAAGCGCTATCAGTCTTTATGTGATGCGGTGGAAGATAATATTAAGTCGTTAGAAGCGGTTAGAGATATGGCCCAACTGCGGGCAGACGCGGGATTAAGTTCAAGTTCTGATGTGTTGCAGGCTGAAGCCCGCATCGCGGGTATGCGCGCGACGTTGGAACAATATAGAGCACAGCGTTTAACGGCAGTATCCCAACTGGCTGTATTGACTGGTGTGAGGGCTTCAAACTTGCCTGATTACCCGAAAGAACTGCTCAAACAACCGGTGCAGTTAGACAGTATTGGTTACCAGAATAACCCTCAGGTGCAGTCAGCACAATCCCAACAGAATGCGGCTAAATATGGCGTAGAAGTGGCTAAATCCCAAAACTGGCCGACGTTAAGTTTACAGGGTGCTCGTACCCGTCATGAAACAGACAGTCGTTCATATTGGAACGATCAACTGCAACTTTCGGTAGATATGCCGATTTATCAAGGAGGCGCTGTATCAGCCCGAGTCGATCAGGCGGAAGGCGTCAGACGGGCGGCTGAATCTCAGGTTAATCAGGCCAAAATGGATATTAACCAAAAAGCCGCTACGGCATTTGCTAACTGGACCGGTGCGAGAGAAAGAGAAACTGCGGGTGACCAGCAGTTTTTTGCCGCAATTACCGCCCGTGATGTTTATCGTAATGAATATAAGTTAAGTAAGCGCAGCTTGAACGATTTACTTAGCGTTGAACAAGATGTCCATCAGGCGGCGATAGCTAAATTGAATGCTGATTATGATGGCTGGACCTCTGCGGTGAATTATGCTGCGGCGGTAGATAATCTTTTGCCATTATTAGAAATATTAAGAAAATATAAAGATGATCTCCCTAGTTTGTAGTTAATTTACCGTGTATCTAATAGTTTGAGTCCAAGGTTTATTTATATCGGCTATGCCTTATATTTGAGAGAGTTTACCTAGATACACTTTCCTATAACTCTTTGTATTATTTATCCATGCCATTTTGTAGCTGAGATGAATGAAGGAGCTTGATTTTCAGTAATCGATGTCGTGAGGATTGTATTAAAGCCGTTCTTTTGACTTCAAATGGCTGGAATATCACTATGATTGCTCAGGCTTTTCGGTTGTACGAGATAACCGTATTTCGACATGTTAAGGACTACGAGCAATTTAACACGTTCCAGCCTGATAATGGCGGTTCTGAAGGTTCTTTGACTACCGAGCTTGAACGTTCAATGTGTTTGAAGCACCGTCATGGGTGCGAAAGTGTGGTGCGTTTCTTTTGTGCTATCCGTGAGCATTCTCCCTTACGAAAATAGCCAAGGTAATTCTCGATGGTGCGGGTTATTAACGCGCATAGCGAGTCAAAGATGCGGCGTTTGTCCTGAACATTGAGCTTCATTATTTCTCGCCATATGGCCCGGATCTAAGTCCAATAGAAATGTTATGGTAAGTGACGAATAAGCAGATAAGAAACAACCAATATTATCCGACGAAACGGGATATTAAGATGGACATTCTTCACTTCTTTCGAGGTGAAACTCCCACAAATAGCATGTTCATTGTTCACACGTTTAAACGATAATTTCCAAGTACTGAAACCTGCATTTTGATTTCACTTGGGTATAACTGATTTTATTATTAATCATTATGTTAAATGTTTTGGTTTTTTATTTTTAGCTGATTTATTAGTAATAAGAGATTTAATGCCAATGCTTTGATTATAAAGGTTGGCTGGTTCTGCAACTCTATGCAGCTCTAAGAATGAGATATTTTTCTTAGTAAGCAAAATGTAGGCTAAAGGCAAGCGTCAACGCGGAAGCTGATAACGTTGCCGTTATATTGAATCGAGGTGAATCTTGAACAAAACTGTTGATATTATTTCCCGCAAAGCGGAAACCAAAACGTCTCTTATCAATGCTGGCAACTTGAATGTTTCTTTACAGGAACCAAGTGTACTTGTGATCCATGGATCCAGTACCGAAGTTGTCCGCTATGAGCGCCAAGGAAACGACCTCTTAATCGTGATGAAAGATGGCAGCGTTATTCGCTGTAACGGTTATTTCATTGAAGATTCAGAAGAAAAATATTCCGAACTGGTTTTTCAGAATGATAGCGGTGCGTTAACTCATATCACTTTTGCGGATATAGGTTCAAGTATCCCTGTTGAGATGATGATTCTGGAACCGACAGAAACGACTATGGCTGATATCCAGACTCTGCTTTACGGTAGTTCAGACGGTGACTATTCGTGGGGAATGCTGGCGGGTGCGCTGTTGGGCGGGGCCGGTATTGGTGCTTTAATCGGCAGCTCGGGTGGAAGCGATGGCCGTAAGACTGAAGTGATTGAAACGCTGGTTCCTCAGCCGGAAGAAGTGATAAAAGAAGTCGAAGTGATGATGGTGAGTTTTATCGTACAGGACAAGACAGGCGATAAGCAAGGCTTACTCAGAAACAATGATATTACTGATGAAAATCAGCCAACCTTTAGCGGTACTGGTCAGCCAGGCTCAACTATTCAAATTAAAAATGAGTTGGGCCACGTTATTGCCAGTGCACAGGTAGCCGCTGACGGTTCATGGCAAGTGATTATTCCTGCTCAATCAACCGGTGTTCACACCTATTCAGTTGTACAGATTCACGGTGATAAAACCACTAGTGCCGGTGATATTGCTCTGAACGTTATCGCGGGTGACGCTCGACTCACTTTTAGCGCCGTTGCTGGTGACAATATAATTAATGCCTCTGAACACAATGACGACGTAGTCATTTCTGGTCTGGCGACAGGTCTGGCATCAGGTACTGCGTTGATTGTCAATTTGAATGGTACTGCGTATCAGGCTACTGTAAGTGCCAATGGTGGATGGACTATTACTGTTCCGGCTGGTGACGTAGTTAAACTAGCCGATAGCCAATATGTTCTGACCGTGACGGGCAACGATGCTGCGGGTAACACTGTTCGCGAAAGCCATAAGATTGCGGTTAATACCACGCCTCCGGTTGTGATGATTAACACCATCAGTGGCGATGACGTACTGAATAGTGCCGAAGTGGCTGCCAATCAGACTATCAGCGGTCGTGTAGTGAATGCTGAAACGGGTCAAACGGTGAACGTCTCACTGAACGGTAACGACTACACCACCACTTTGGGGGCTGACGGCAACTGGACGCTGAACGTTTCATCTGCCGATTTAAGCGCTTTGATTAATGGTTATCTAACCGTAACTGCACGTGTGACCAACAAAGCAGGCAACCAAGGCCATGACAGCCGTCAAATTGCCATCGACGCAGGCTTACCCGAATTAGGCATTAATACCGTCGCCAGTGATGACATTATTAACGCCATTGAATTGGGTCAAGCATTAATCATTAGCGGTACCAGTACCGATCTGGCTCACGGTAGTATTGTTACCGTTAATGTCAATGGTAAAGATTATGTGGCGAGCGTGGTTGTGGATGGGACATGGAGTACTGGTATCCCAATTAATGACGTTGCAACCTTCCCCGCAGGGCCGTTAGTGATTACCGTTGCAGCCAGTGACACCTCCGGTAACCCCGTTAACAGTATTCACCATGTGGTTGTCGATCTGGCGCCTGTTGCTATCAGTATTGATGCTGTTTCCGGCGACAACGTGCTGAATGCGCTTGAGAAAGGTCATGATTTAGTGCTGTCTGGCTTAACTCAGAACGTTGAACCAGGTCAAACAGTGACTGTTGTTGTGGGTAGCCATAGTTATCAGACTACCATTGGTCTGGGTAACCGCTGGACGGTGACGATTCCGTCAGCCGATCTGAACGGTTTAAACGACGGCGTTAACTCTATTTCCGTTAGCGTCAATAATATTGCTGGTAATACGGCGTCCGCTGCACAAGAAGTGCGTGTGGATACCTCTGCTCCAATTATTACCATTAACACTTTAGCTGGCGATGATATTTTGAGCGCGATAGACGCTGCTCAGACGTTAACTATCAGCGGCACAACCGTCGGGGCGGAGGCGGGGCAGATTGTCACGGTCTCCCTGAATGGGACTGACTACACCACCACCGTGGCGGCTAACGGCAATTGGACGCTGAGCGTTGACGCAACGGATTTAGCTGCACTAGCCGAAGGCAACGCGGTTATCACGGCGACAGTCAGTGATAAAGCGGGTAACCCGGTTAGCTCGATGCATAATTTGTTAGTCGATACCGTCGCGCCAGCCATTACTATCAGTACCGTGGCCGGTGACGATGTGATCAATAGCACCGAGCATGCTCAGTCTCACATCATCAGCGGCACTACCACCGATGCGGTGGTGGGTGATGCGATTGTGGTGGTGATTAATGGCCACACCTATAATACCACCGTCAATGCTGACGGAACTTGGAGTGTGGGTGTACCCGCCAGCGTGATTAGCGCGCTGCCGGACAGCTCGGTGACCATCACGGCTACCGTGACCGATAAAGCGGGTAACAGCAGCAGTGCTAGCCACAATGTGCTGGTCAATACTGCGGCACCAACCCTGACTATCGCCACGTTAGCTGGTGATGACATTATCAATGCCACTGAGAAAGGCTTAAGCCTAACTATCAACGGCAGCAGTATTGATGTGGCGGCTGGATTGACCGTGACCGTGAGTTTAAACGGTAAAACCTATACGACTATCGTGGGGGATGACGGTTCTTGGACATTAAACGTTCCGGCAGCCGATGTGGTTAAACTGGGCGAAGCGAACTACACGGTGAGCGCCAGCGTGGCCGATGCGATTGGCAACACCACCTCAACCACCCACAAGGTGCTGGTCAATACTGCGGCTACGCAGGTGATCATCAACACCGTTGGCGGTGACGATATCCTGAATGCAGACGAAGTCGAAATCGATCAGACCCTCAGCGGACGCGTGGTGAACGCGGAAGCCGGTCAGTCCGTGACTGTTTCGCTGGGAGGTAAAAATTATACCAGCACCGTTAATGGCGACGGCACTTGGTCGGTCAATATCTCGTCAGCAGATCTGACGGCGCTGGGCGACGGTGGTCTGATGGTCACGGCTACTGTCACTAATCAGGCCGGTAACTCGGGTCAGGGTGAACGTGAGATTGCTATCGATGCCGGCCTGCCGGGTTTACGTATCGACACCGTAGCCGGTGATGACATTATTAATGCCATCGAACTGGGTCAGGCGTTAGTGATTAACGGCACCAGTACCGACTTAGCGGCGGGCAGCGTGGTGACGGTGATGGTCAATGGTCAAGACTACGCTGCCAGCGTGAATGCTGACGGTAGCTGGCGTGTAGGCATCCTGTCGCAGGATGTGGCGGCCTTCCCTGAAGGTTCGTTAGCCATTACCGCTCAGGCTACCGACGGTTCAGGTAACACGGTCAGCCACCTGCATAACGTGGAGGTCGATCTGGCCACCGTGGCCATCAGCATTGACACCGTAGCCGGTGATAACGTGCTGAGTGCGGTCGAAAAAGGTCAGGACTTAGTGCTGACCGGCTCCACCCAGAACGTGGAAGCGGATCAGGTTGTGACCGTGAACGTGGGCGGCAAAAACCATCTGGCGACCGTTGACAGCAACGGCGTGTGGACGGTTACCGTACAGGCTGCAGACCTTCATGGCCTGAAAGACGGAACTAACGATCTCTCTGTGATAGTGACCAATGCGGCAGGTAACAGTGCCTCAGCGACACAAGATGTTCGCGTCGACACTGTTGCGCCAACCATTACCATCAACACTTTAGCCAGTGACGATATCCTAAACGCGACCGAAGTCGGTCAGGCGTTAGCCATCAGCGGTACCACTGCGGGGGTGGAAGTCGGTCAGACCGTGACCGTATATCTGGCAGGTAAAACCTATCATACGACCGTTGATGCTGACAGTCGCTGGACGCTAGACATTCCGGCCGAGAACGTCGGTATTCTGCCGGTAGGTGATGTAATTGTGACTGCAGCAGTGAGTGATAGTGCGGGTAATGAAAGTAGCATCACTCATAATCTGCTAGTTAACGTCACTGCGCCGATTATCACTATCAACACCGTAGCTGGTGACAATGTGATTAACGAAGTAGAACATGGCCAGGCTCAGATTGTTAGCGGTACCACCGTTAATGCTGTTGCAGGAGACAACGTCTCGGTCGTTATCGATGGTAAGACTTATTCTACTTTGGTTAATGCCGACGGCAACTGGAGTGTGGGTGTACCAGGCAGCGTGATTAGCGCTCTGCAGGACAGCACTGTGACCATTACGGCTACAGTGACCGATAAAGCGGGTAACAGCAGCAGCGCTAGTCATAACGTATTAGTTGATACTGTTGCACCGACGTTGGCTATCAACGCTATTGCTGGTGATGACATTATCAATGCCACCGAGAAAGGCTTAAGCCTGGCTATTAGTGGTACGAGCACCGATGTAGCGCAAGGACAGTCGGTCACTGTACGCTTAAACGGCAAGTCGTACACTACCGTTGTGGACTCAGGTGGAACTTGGACGTTGAATGTTCCAGCGGTTGATGTGGCTAAACTGGGTGACGCGAGCTATACCGTGAACGCCAGCGTGACGGATACCGTAGGTAATTCAGTTACAACCACTCACGATGTGAAAGTCGATACGGTTGCACCGCTGGTTATTATCAACGCCGTTGGCGGTGACGATATCCTGAATGCAGACGAAGTCGAAATCGATCAGACCCTCAGCGGACGCGTGGTGAACGCGGAAGTCGGTCAGGCCGTGACCGTTTCGCTGGGGGGTAAAGACTACGCGACTACGGTTAATGGCGATGGCACCTGGTCAGTCAGCGTACCGACCGTCGATCTGACGGCGCAGGGCGACGGTGGTCTGACGGTTACGGCGACTGTCACTAATCAAGCGGGTAATGAAGGACAGGGCGAACGTGAGATTGTTATCGATGCCGGCCTGCCGGGTTTACGTATCGACACCGTAGCCGGTGATGACATTATTAATGCCATCGAACTGGGTCAGGCGTTAGTGATTAACGGCACCAGTACCGACTTAGCGGCTGGTAGTACAGTAAATGTAACGATCAATGGTAAAGGTTATAGCGCCAGCGTGAATGCTGACGGTAGCTGGATTGTAGGTGTACCTGTTAATGATGTAGCGTTGTTCCCGGCGGGAACTCTGGTTATCAAGGCTAGCGGTATCGATACTGCCAGTAACATCGTAAACGTTGTTCATAACGTTAGCGTTGACTTGGCTACCGTAGCCATCAGCATTCATACAGTGGCCGATGACAACGTGATGAGTGCGCTGGAAAAAGGCCAAGATCTGGTCTTAACCGGCCAAACGCTGAATGTGGAAGCGGGTCAAACCGTAACCATCAGCATCGGCGGAAAAATCTATGATGCGAAGGTGAATACCAACGGTTCATGGTCTGTGACCGTTGCGTCAGCAGACCTGAATGGCCTGAAAGAGGGGACTAATGATATCTCGGTTAGCGTTTCTAACCGTGCGGGCAATACGGCTTCTGCTGCTCAGGAATTGCGTGTGGATACGTCGGCACCAATTGTGACGATCAATACCCTTGCCGGTGACGATATCCTGAATGCTGCAGAAGCTAGTCAACCATTGACCCTCAGTGGCGCCGTTGTTGGCGCGGAAGCAGGTCAGACCGTGACCGTTAATCTGGGCGGTAGAAACTACACCACCACGGTGAAGGTTGACAGCACCTGGAGTCTGGATATTCCTGCCAACTACGTAGGCGCTCTGGTTAATGGCAATGCCATCGTGACTACCAAAGTGAGCGATAAAGCCGGTAACGAAGGCCGTACTACTCATGGCTTGTTGGTGGATACTTACACTCCGACTATCACCATTAGCACCGTGGCTGGAGATGACATCATCAACGCCACTGAGCATGCTCAGGAACAGGTGATTCGCGGAACGACCACCAATGCGGTCATTGGCGATACCATCACGGTAGTCATTAATGGCAATACTTACAACACCACTATCAATGCGGACGGAACTTGGAGTGTGGGCGTACCCGCCAGTGTGATAAATGCTCTGTTAGAGGCCACTACGACCATTACGGCTACCATAACGGATAAAGCGGGTAACAGCAGCAGTGCTAGCCACAATGTATTGGTCAGCACAGCGGCTCCATTGCTAGGCATTAATGTGATTGCCGGTGACGATATTATTAATGCCACTGAAAAAGGTCAGGACCTAATCATCAGCGGAACCAGCCAGAATGTAGCTGCAGGCCTGAGCGTTACCGTAACCTTTAACGGCAAGACTTATACCGCGCTGGTTAGTTCAGACGGTTGTTGGACGCTGAACGTGCCTGCTAACGATGTGACTGCTTTGGGTGAGGCTAACTATACCGTCAGCGCTCATGTGACTGACCATGTAGGTAATTCCATTAGTGCTAACCATGATGTGGTGGTGGATACCGGATTACCGGGCATCACTATCGATACTGTGGCTGGTGATGATGTGATTAATGCGACGGAAATTCAGTTTGCTCAAACCATCAGCGGCAAGGTTTATAACGTTGAAGTGGGTCAGACTATAACGGTTACCGTTAACAGCCAAGCTTATCAGACAACAGTGCAGACTGGTGGTAAGTGGAGCGTCAGTGTTCCTGCTGTAGACTGGCAGGAAATTGGTAACGGCAACATCGTTGTGACGGTACAAGTGACTAACCAAGCGGGTAACAGTGGTCAGGAAACCCATAAAGTAGTCATTGATGCCAGCCTGCCAGGTATTCGTATCGGTGTCGTGTCTGGTGATGACGTGATTAACATCATTGAACACGGTCAGAACCTGATTGTTAAAGGATCGAGTGAAGGCTTTAATGCCGGAGACATCCTGAACGTAACGGCTAATGGTGTAACTTATGATGCCACCGTAGGCAGTGACGGCAACTGGATGATTGATATTCCAGCCATCAACGTGGCGAGCTTCCAACAGGGAACATTAACCGTGACGGCTCAGGGTCAGAACGCTATAGGTGAATCGGTCTCTAACAGTCATTTAGTGAAGGTTGATCTGGCCATCACGGCTATCACCATTAACACCGTCGCTGGCGACGATATCATTAATGCGGCTGAAAAAGGTCAGGCGTTGGTTTTGAACGGCTCGGTCGCTGGTATCGAAGTCGGTCAAACTGTGACGCTGGTTATTGGCGGTATGACCTATACCACCACCGTTTTGGCGGGTGATATTTGGACATATACTTTGTCGGCTAACGCAGTATCTAAACTGGCTGAAGGCAATCTGGCTATTACTGCCAGTGCTGAGAATCAGGCCGGTAACCCAGCCGACGTAGGGCGTCAGGTCGTGGTCAATAGTCAGGTGCCTGTTATCAATATCAATACTGTGTCTGGTGATGATTTGATTAACGCGACTGAACATGGTCAAGCGCTGACTATTAGCGGAACCAGCTATGGTCTGGAAACCGGGCGTGAAGTGACAGTGACTATTGGTGGCCAGAACTATACTGCTCTGGTTGGGAGAGATGGTAGCTGGGCGTTGGACATTCCTGCCGGTACGGTATCCACTCTGGCTGATAGTACTTATTCAATCACGGCGTTTTCCAGCAACGTAGCGGGTAACGGTTCATCGGCTATCCATAGCGTAGCGATTGATATCGTGGCGCCGACCGTGACTATCGACAACGTTACCAGCGACAATATGCTGAATGCTGAAGAACATTCCAGCAACCAAGTGCTTTCTGGTACCAGTAATGCTATCGGTCAGATTATTTACGTGACTATCGGTGGAGAAACTTATTCAACGGAAGTACGCAGAGACGGAACTTGGATTGTAGGTGTGCCATCATCGGTGATTAATGGTCTGAACGAAGGGACGAATACTGTTGAAGTCAGCATCGCCGATAAAGCGGGTAACGTCACGGCTGATAGTAAAGACTTTGGTGTGGTTGCCGGGGTTCCAACCCTGAGAATCAATGTCATTTCTGGTGATAATGTCATTAATCAACTGGAGCATAACGGCGACTTAATTATCAGTGGTTCGGCCAGTAACAATCTGGTCGATCGTGATGTGACAGTGACGCTGAACGGAAAAACATACACCGCTACTGTATTGGCTAACGGGACTTGGACCTTGACCGTCGATGCAGCAGACGTGAGAAATCTGAACGGCGATTATTATCGCGTGACCGCCAGTGCGAGCGATATCTCCGGTAACCCGGCCAACACCGGTCGCGATTTGGCACTGGACTTAACGCCGCCATCACTGACCGTGGCTGATATTGCTATTGACAACATGGTCAATGCGATTGAACACGGCCAGCCGGTCGTGGTGAGAGGCTCATACGGCGGTGCTGAAAACGGCCAGTTAGTGGTAGTGACCCTGAATGGTAAGGATTATACCGTAGCCGTCACTGGTAACGGCAGTTGGTCGGTGACCGTTCCGGCTAACGACGTACAGGCGCTGACTAACGCGGATTACAATGTCAACGTTTCGCTGAGCGATAAAGCCGGTAACGTTGTTGAGGTGAATAAACAGTTAGTGGTCGATACCACAACGCCGGCCATTACTATTGCTGCGATCACCGGTGATGACTCCATCAGCGTCACTGAACAGGCTGCTGGCGTGATCATGAGCGGTACTACAACGGCAGAAGCGGGTCAGACGCTTGTCGTTAACTTCAACGGACGTAACTATTCAGCCACAATAACCGAGGGCGGTACATGGACGATCAATGTACCGAGTGGTCACTTTAACGGTATTGTGGATGGTACTTACCCGGTAATGGTTACTGTTAGTGATAACGCAGGTAACCCAGCGAGCATCAGCCATAATGTGACGGTAGTGACTAAGCTGCCAACGCTGACTATTGATACCTTTGCTGGTGATAACGTGGTGAACATCGATGAACACCAGATGTCTCAGGTTATTAGCGGTACCAGTGATGCTATCGGTCAGACTGTCACCGTCACGCTGAACGGTAAAACCTACAGCAATATTCAGGTCGAAAACGACGGTTCGTGGCGTGTGACAGTAAGCTCCACGGATATGCAGGCTCTAGGCGAAGGCTTGAAAGTTATCGGGGCTTCAGTCAGCAGCGCCACTGGTAATGGCTACAGTACCAATGCCACGATTGAAGTTGACCTGACGGCACCGTTATCTACTGTGGTTATCAATTCAATCACTAACGATACCGGGGTTTCGTCCAGCGACTTTATTACATCTGATACTCAGTTTGTGCTAAACGGCTCAATCAACGGCACGCTGGCTGCCGGTGAGTATGCACAAATTAGTCTGGATAACGGAGCTACCTGGAAGACACTGACGCTGATTAACGGTAACTGGACGTTAAACAACGGAAGTACGGCATGGGCTGAAGGTGGACATACTTACTACATGCGGGTAGTTGATGCCGCAGGTAACGTGGGTACTGTCACTAATCACACAGTGACGTTAGACACCACTGCACCGGATCAGGTGATTAGCGTTAGCCATATCACCGACGATACTGGCAGTTACGATAGTGACTTTGTTACTTACGACACGACGCCTTCTCTGTTCGGTGCATTAAGCCGCGCATTGGGCAGTGATGAAACGCTACAAATTCGACTGGACAGCGGAGCATGGGGGACGGTGACCAATGTCATCGGTACCAGTTGGCAGTTCGATACCACTACGGTACTGACTGACGATATCCACACCTATGATTTACGGATTATCGATTTGGCAGGCAATACCAGCAGTACAATATCTCAAGATATTACTGTAGATGTCACCGCATCAGGTGTATCGACGACTATCGTCAGCTTTACCGATAACGTAGGGACTAACCAAAGTAACTCCCCAAGCGGTAATGAAACCGATGATACCTTACCAACGCTGAATGGGACGCTGACGGCAAGACCGGCCAGTAGCGACGTGGTGCGGATCTATGTCGATGGCGTCTGGGTCGGCAATGCCACTGTTTCTGGAATGAACTGGACCTATCACATCACGACTGCGCTGGATGAAGGTGGACATACCTTTACTGCCGTGGTGACCGATCTGGCGGGTAATGAGGGGACGCCTTCACCGGAGTTTTCTCTGATAATTGATACCATAGCTCCAACACAAACGGCAACCATCGTTAGCTACACTGATAACGTAGGCTTATATCAGGGCAACTTTGGCAGCGGTACCTATACCGATGATACCAACGTTGTGTTAAACGGTATTCTGAGCGATGTCATTAAAACCACCGACGTTGTTCGCCTATATGAAGGCTCAACGCTGTTGGGAAGCGCTACGGTTACCGGCACTGACTGGACCTTTAACCTGAATAGCTTGTCACCAGGCTCACATACCTATCGAGTGGTGATATCGGATGCGGCAGGTAACGAAGGTTCGGTTTCGAACAACTTCACGATGGAAGTCGATACGGTTGCACCAACCAGCGTTATCACCGTTGATGCTAAGCTGACCGGGGATACCACACCAACCATCACCGGTACGGTCACTAATCTGGGGGCAGACGAAACTCTGCGCATTGAAGTAAACGGCGTGATTTACCGTGAAGGTATCGACAGCGCATTAAGCGTTAACCGTACCACTAAAACCTGGGCGCTGGTGATTGATAGTGCTCATGCACTGAACGTCGACGGCGTACTGAATCAGGTTTACAACGTTGATGCGCGTATTACTGACAGAGCGGGTAACTACAGTGAAGTGAGTACCCATGACCAGTTAACGGTTTACTCTGATACGGCCATTATCCGTTCACCAAGCTTTGATTATATGGCGGAAGTCCAGCCGGCCTTTATTATTAAAGGTACCGCAGGTGCTGGAGAGGAAATGATCGTGGATGTGCGCAACGCGGGCGGTATGCTGGTCAAAACCTTTAGTAGCGCTGATGGCTCATTGGTGCAAACGGCAAACGGCAGTTACACCATAGCTTCTATTGCGTGGGGAACTATCCGGTTAACGTCCGGTGAGTACAGTATTAACGCCTATGTGAAAGTCGCTGATAACAGCGGTGGTCAGGTTTCAACGGTTGAACACTTTACGGTGATTGAGCCGAATACGGTTGCTAACGTAAAGACAACTTACGACGATACCGTTTCTAAAGTTTATGCGCTAAGCGATGGCGGCTATTGGATGTTTTATGCCTCGGCGACCACTGCAGCAGCAGGGACTTATGGCCTGTATGCTCAGCACTATAATGCCAGTGGTAGTCAGGTTGGTAGCTTGGTCACAGTTTCAACGGCTAGCACCGGTTCTAGCAACGGGAACTATCTACAAGGTATTTACTTGTATGATGTGGTCGTTAAGGCGAATGGCACGTTTAGCGTATTCTATTCAACGTCTGGGGGAAGGACTCCTAACCTGCAGAATTTTGATGCTAACGGCGTTAAAGTTGGCGCAGAGGTGAATATTACCAGTACGCTGGATTTTGAATTGACGCCAACCTATGTATCAATGGAGAACGGCGGTTATGCGTTGCTGTTTGTTTCAGGAACAATTCATAACTACAACGTTTACCAAATGCGTTACGATGCTGCTGGCAATGCGTTAGACACTAAACCTGTAGCTATTACCACAGGTTCGAACTACAACAATGGCTTTGGTTATACGTTGGCTGATGGTAACAACTACACATCAGGTAATACGCTAGGGTACGTGCAGGGTAATGGCTACGCGATAGCCTCGACGACTCAGGGCATGTCCAGTGCTGACATCGGTAATAATAATTACGTTGTTCAGTATATGAGTTCTAAGCCGGGTTCAACCAAAACTGACATTTACATGAAAGTACATAGTTTTACCACTGGTCTGCAAGTCGGTGATGAGGTTATGGTCAATGCTCAAACCGCCGGTTATCAAATTGGTGGGCAGGTTGTGGCACTGAAAGGTGGCGGTTTCATCGCTCTTTGGACTTCTAACCATGAGAGTGTAACCAGCTCTGTAACGGGGAATACCGGTTCTAACGGCACAATGGACGGTTTTGATGTGTATGCCCGTCGGTTTACCTGGGATACGGCAACCAACAAACTTGTTGCGCTCGATGCGCAGGAAGTTCGGGTAAATACCAGTACCGACGGTACCAATGGTGTAGCGTTTGACCGTTTGAATGTACATATGGACGTCGCAGCATTGGAACAGGGCGGTTACGTTGTGGTATGGAGCAAGTTTACCAGCACCACCAAATCTGAAGTTTACGCTCAGTCCTTTGATGCGGCAGGTAACAAGTTGGGGGGGGAAACGCTGATCTCTACCAATAGTGATGCAAGGCAGGACTTCTTGCCTGCGGTATCAGCGATGCCTGACGGTGGTTATATCGTAAGCTGGAACAATGCTGACAGTAGTGCTTATTGGGGTAACTACACCAGCAATATCAACAGTGTAACGGTGAATGCTGACGGTACTATTCGTGGTCATGGCGATAACACTGCCTATGCTAATACTGCCAGCTATATCAACGGTACTTCCGGCACATTAACCGGCGATGCGGCAGTTAATACGCTTGACGGTCGCCACGGTGCGACAGTGTTGAATGCGGGGGCGGGTAATGATTACATCATGATCAACGATACCCACTTTGCCGCCATAGCCGGTGGTGCTGGTTTCGATACCTTAGTCTGGGATTCAGCTAATAATCTCAATTTTGGCAGTATCGCGAATAAGATAACCAGTATTGAAGCCATCCACTTAGGTGATAAATATGCCAACGTATTGAGCCTGACGCTGCAGGATGTGTTGAATGCATCGAATACTACGGATGTTCTGGTGGTTCAGGGGGGGGCGACTGACTCGGTCAACCTAACGGATACCGGTTGGTATTCGATAGGTAGTCAAATCTGGCGTGGAGACACCTATCAGGTGCTGTTGAATACCTACGATATTAACGCGTCACTGTGGGTTCAGAATGGGATTGTGGTGAAAAATAATGTCACCACAATGGCAATGAATATGGATAGCCTAACTGGTAGTGAAGAAAGCGATGTCATCACTATGGATAACAACCATCAGGTGATTAATATTGGTAACAACGGCCACGACACTCTGTTGTACAAACTTCTCAATAGTACAGATGCCACCGGTGGCAACGATCATAGTGTAGTAAACGGCTTTACCGTTGGTATCTGGGAAAATACGGCTGATACAGACCGCGTTGATATCAGCAGTTTGTTGCAGGACTCAGGCTATATAGGGGCGGCAGATGCCAGCTATGTGAACGGTGTTGCTACATTGGGCTCCGGTAATATTGCAGACTATATCAACGTTCGAGTTGAAAACGGTAATACCGTGATCAGCGTTGATCGTGATGGCGTAGGCGGTAATTACAACTCTGCGGATTTAGTCACAATGAGTGGTGTTCAGACTGATCTGGCGACGCTGTTGGCTAATCATCAGTTGTTGGTTATCTAGGAATTTACCGAAAGTGAGGGGCCCGGAAGGGCTCTTCTTGTTATCCCCACATCTTGCTACCGTCGAAAACGATGCTAAACTCAATTTAGGTGAAAATGTGATGTCACTCATTAAACTATAGCATCACATTAAAAATGAAATTAATTCTACCTCTCCCTCAGTGCTTCATTGGCCTTATTCAGCGGCTTAAACAGATAATCCAGTACTGTTTTACTCCCTGTCTTAACATCAACCGTCGCCGTCATTCCCGGAAAAATAGGGAACTGCTTACCTGACTTATTAGTCAACATATCAACATCAGTACGGATATAAACCCGGTAATAATAGTTCTCTCGGCGCACTTCATCCTGAATGGTGTCCGGTGAAATCATCGTCACCTTGCCTTTCAGTCCGCCATAAATCGAATAGTCATAGGCGGTGATTTTAACCTGCGCATCCTGACCGGGGTGAATAAAAGCCACGTCACGGGGGGATATCCGTGCCTCAATCAATAATTGTTCGTCTAGCGGAACAATCGTCATCAATTTGCCGTTTGGTGGAATAACACCACCGACGGTGCTGACTTCAATATTCTTCACAATACCGCGCATGGGCGCATTAAAGGTCAAGCGAGTCAGGGAATCTGCGCGCCCCAGGGTAACCGAGCGCTGAGCCTCAATTTCGCTGTTAGCCTTAGCCA
>NZ_KE386590.1:0-17586 GCF_000427805.1 Budvicia aquatica DSM 5075 = ATCC 35567
CACCACCGGTGGTACGGTCAATGGCAATATCACCGATGGCGCGACCATTGATGGTGACATTACCAACAGTGCTGGCAGTAATGGCAATACCAACGTGACGGTCGACAACGGTACCCTGAACGGCAGTGGCACCAATAACGGTGCCGGTGAGTTAGTGATTGATGTTGTCAATGGCGGAACGGTTGAAGGCGGCGTAGAGAACGGCGCAGGCAGTACCGGTGATACTACGGTGACGGTGGATAACGGTACGCTGAACGGTGGTGGCACTAACAACGGCTTGGGTGATTTAATCATTGATGTCACTCAAGGCGGCACGGTGAATGGCGGCCTGACCAATACCGATACCGGTAATATCGACTTTTCAGTGGATAATGGCGGTGCGATTAATGGGGGGCTGAACAACAGTGGTGACGGCACCATTACCGGGAATATTAACAGTGGCGGTACCGTCACTGGGGATATTAATAACTCGGGTAACGGCACCATTGACCTGGGCGTGAATAACGGCGGCACCCTGATTGGGGATGTCATCAACAGTGGTAACGGAAGTATCAGCCTGGATGTAAACGAAGGTGGTGTCTGGAGCGGTACTGGTCAAAATATCGGCCTGTGGGTTCACGGCAATGCCACCTACCTGATGCAAACCGCATCATCCAGTTTTATCTGGGTGAAGATGGACGATAACAGTACCCTTGACTTTGGTCAGCCGGGTTCAGCCCTCGCCCGCACAGCGGACTATTCTTCATTCAAAACCTTCTTGTCGACGGGGTATATGGCCCAAACCGATGGCGGTACGGGCACGATTAACATGTCAACAAACTTAGGTTTAGGCAAAGGCGATTTAGTCTCTGTCGATGGCGTGATGAGTGGCAACTATCAGGTGAATGTCACTAACTACGGCGTTGCCCCTTCAGCACCGAATGAGTCTTTACGGATTATTCAAGGTGGTTCGGGCAGTGATGCGCATGTCGCGTTAACCGGCAGTCAGTACCGGGATGCGGGCATGTACCGTTATCATCTGGTGCAGGATAATTCGGGTACCGGTTATTGGTTGGTCAACGGCGATGGTACCGGTGCGTCTTACGGTGGCGGCGATGATGACACGACGAAGAGCGGTAACGCCTATAATGCCGACGGGTCGTTCAATACCTTCGTACCACCGGACGCAGAGATGTTAAGTGACCTGGCTCGCATGATGAAAGGGGCGTCTGCCGCTCAGACCATCAGCTTATTAAACCAGTCTCGTAACGTGGCCAAGCATACCGATGGCTTACGTCTGGCCGGCACCAAAGGCGACCACGATGTGACCTTGTGGATTAACAACTTCTACACCAACACCGAAGTCGGTTCTGACGTGATGGGTCATAAGTTTAAAGTTAATACCAATGCCACCTATATTGGTGTGGATAAATCCTGGGATATCGGCAACAGCAATACCCTGATTTCAGGCGTATTCACCGGTGCGGGCATCACTGACAATCAGTACGGCGTCAATGGCAGTAGCGGGGATTCTGATATCTATACCGTTGGTGTTTACGGTATGTATGTCCATAACTCAGGTCTGTTTGCCGATGTGACGGCGCAGGGTTATCGCATTAAGACCAGCGATGATGCCTATACCGAGCAGGGTGAACAATCCTCTTACGACATGAGCAGCAATGCCGTGAGTTTGGGGTTAGATATCGGTCGGCGTTATGCCCTTCAGGATAACTTCTATGTTGAACCATCAGTTAAACTGGCTTACTTGCGTAACGGCAGTGATGAGTTTACGACGCACGGCACCAGTCAGATTAAGGTCAAGAAAGACGCCTCTGATGTGTTCCAGTATGGTCTGGGGCTGAATGTCGGTAAAACCATCACCACCAGTGCGCCGGATGCGTTTGTTCAGCCGTATTTCGGTCTGACCGTGTTAAAGCAGCACGTCAGCGGCGGGGAAGTGACCTCCAGCGGTACCACCATGAAGAGCGATTTAGACGGCTATCAGTTGCAGTCTAATCTGGGTGTGAACTGGCAGATGAACAAAAACAACGGTGTCTTCACGGAAGTGAATGCAGGTACCGGTGATAAGTTCAACAATGCCTTCGGTGTTGGCGTCGGTTATCGCTACAGCTTCTGATAATCGGTATGGTCGGTAGACTGCCTGCGGCATCAGGTCGCAGGCCTCGACCGGGATAACCTCACGGGCCCATTGTTGCTGAGAGCGTGATGCACAATGGGCCCTTTCATCGCCGGCGTAAGACCCCGGGGTGATGCACATAAGGTGTACTGAGATGATAGGTATTAAGAAGCCCTTTCCGAATTGTCCCCACTGCCACAAGCCCATTACTGTGCGCAAGCATGGCAAAGCGCGTAGCGGTATTCAGCGCTATTTTTGTCGTGGTTGTCATAAGGCCTTTCAGGATAAATATATTTATTTCGCTTACCGTGAGTCCGAGATGATTAGGCCCTGACAACGCGTCCTGATGAAATCACGGACTCGCGGGTTCATTATGCCATCAGGGGGCCATTACGGTCGCTCGTTATTAGGCTAGGTTATTTACTTGTTGATATAAAAAGGATTTTAATTTTATGAATATGACCGTCATGCTATTTATTGTCGCATGTGTTGCACTCTGCTTTTTTTATGTGCCTTACGCAAAGAAACAGCGGGCTCGGGCTTACGGTAAACTCAGCGCGCGATTAGATGACCCCAATACCGTCAGAGTGGCGCTGTGGATTAACCTTGAAAAGGTGAATGGTGAGGTATTTACCGGTGAATATCATTACTGGACGGCGATTAAAAAGGCGGTATTAAATCCAGACCCTGTCGGTGTGGCGCTTTTTGAACCAGGAACTTATGATTTTACCGTAAGCAGCAATACCGACCATAAATATCAAAATGTGAATATGCAGGTTGAAATGCTGCCGGGAGAAACTTATCAACTGGGCTGTAACGCCGATGGGCCTTATTTGGTGATTGACCCAGAACCGGCTCGTTATGATTATAAAAAGTAATCTCTATTTCTGATGAGGGGGCGCGACTACCCGCGCACCTTTCGGGATAAGTCTATTTATCTTGCTTACCGAGAGTCTGAGGTGATTAGACCCTGATAGCGCGCCCTGATGAAATCGCGCACAGGCGGGTTCATCACGCTATCAGGGGTTCACGGCCTGACCCGTAGCGCTCTGGTGAGTCAGGATGTCATCACGCTGTCGGCCCATGATTATTCACCGCGCCACCCTTATTGTGACGTGATGGCGAGGTCAGAAAAAAGGTCAGGGATTGACAGTGAATTTAGCGAGAAGGAGGGTGCCATGAGGATAATCGTGTGGGATGTGTTGATGAGTGGGTTTGTGGTACTGGCGATAGCCGTGGTGGTGCCGGTGCCGTGGTTACTGGCGAGCTCTCGGGGTGCCATGTCGGGGTTTGATACCCACTCAGCCGGCTGTGGCCCAACCGGTGCCCGGATGTTGAGTGTTGCGCCACCGATACCCACTTCACTCACGGCATTGTGGCTGATGCCACGACCCCGCGCCCATGACCATTGCCCGCCAAAGGCAGACGTGGTGCGTGTGGCGTAGGCGGTACAGCAACCACAACAATAACAGTAACCATAACAGTAATAGTAATAGTAATAACAATCACAGGCCAGGTCAGATGACGCGACGTCCCTGACTGGTCTGTCAATGTGCGGGATGTCCCGGTGACAGGGTTAGGGCGCATTCCCCTTAATGAGGGTTAGGTATGACGATGAGTGACATGACGCAACAACCGTTACCCCTCCCGGTGGACCCCGCGCCACCGGTGGACAGGCCTCGTCATCCCCACGCGTACGATGACGGCAGTGATGAGATGGACCGGTTTGCGCTGTTATGTCGGCTTTGGGGTAGCAAGTGGCTGATACTTCTGGTCACGCTGGTCACGACGTTGATAGTCGACACGTATGCATTGACCGCGACAGCACCGTGGACCGTCAGGGCCTACGTGGCACCGCCACAACTCGCCCAGCTTGAGGATTATCTGGCACGTCGACAGGCGGTTGACCGAGTGAGTGGCATTAACGCTGACCCACAGGCGATAGCCAACCATTTGTTTAGCCAGTTCACGCAGAGGATGGCCAGTCCGAATGAAAAACGGGCATATTTGTCGACAACGGACTACGCCAATCAGCAGACTGAGGGGATGGACCCGCAGGCCAGAGAGGCCTGGTTGACTGAAATGGCTGACAACGGACTGGTGGTATCACCGCCGGATGAAAAGAATACCTTGCCGTATTTTACGCTGTCGGTCTCGGCGGATAATCCCCAGGCCGCACTGGCGTTGCTGACCGATTACGTTGACCGCATCAATGACAAGGTGATGGCGAAAGATGAGGCTGAGTTTCGTCATCACGTTGAAGCCATGATATTGGCGCGTCAAAAGGCGCAGCAGGATATCAATAACAGCCTGCAAACAAACCGAGACAATCAATGGGGTGATTTGGCCCGGCCCAGCACGACAGTCCCCCTTATTGGGGGTGAAAATGACTCCGCGAATTCAGTCGGCCAGCGTGAGACCGGCAGGGTGCTGAATCTGCTGGAGCAGCTAGGTCAACAACCGGTGACGGCGCAGGGATATCGTTATGAGATGTCACCGGATGAGGATGTCAAAAAGGACAGGCCTAGCAAGGCGCTGATACTTGGCCTCGGTGCCCTGTTGGGCAGCATACTGGGTCTCGGTCTTGCTCTGGCATTGGATAGTGTGACCCGTTATCGACGAGATTAACTGAGGGTGTCTCAGCGACTTTTTTCTTTGAGGAATGTTAGCGCAAAAAATTAGAACGGATGAGGGTGAATTTATGGGTGCATAGGGAAATACCTGGCAAGTAATGACGCGAAGATAATGTTTTTTAGCGAAATTGATTATCTTGGGAAAATATTGGATAGGGAATGGAGTCGTACTGATGAGTCATCAAAAAAATAAGCCTGAAACCCCACTTTATAATGAACGTGATGGGATAATCTTTATGGCCAACTGGCCTGCCGCTGTTCGTTGGTTAAGCGTTATTCCAGTTGTCATTATTGTCTTTATTATGGTCCGCTTTCTCTTTTTTGGCACCGTACTCCATCTGTTAAGCCAGCATTCTGTGCTGCTCAGTAATTATATTGGCGCGTTCGCTACCGGTCTTGTTTATTTTAGCGTGGTCACTGTTGGAGCTGCTGCAGCACCGTATAAACGAAGGCTGACGGCGATGATTTTAGCCCTACTTTTATCGCTAAGTTTGCTGTATTTACTCATGGCTAATTGGGGCGCGGTGACCGAAGTTGGTGATATCCATGGGTGGGTGCTGTCCGTACTGGCGACGGTTTGTAGTATCTGTGGGGCGGTCTTCGGTGTCATTGGTACCCATGATGGGCTAAAAAAGGTATCGACAGGGCGTTGAGTTTACTGGAACCCGTGTGTTGGGTCTCGGTCTTGCTCTGGCGTTAGATGGTCTGACCCGTTATCGCCGGGGTTAAATTTCGCGCCAATATTGCTCATGTGATGATGTGCAACGCAACGAAAAGGGAACATCATGCCAGAGATAAAGCCGTATATCGCGCTCGCCATATTGATGTGTGTGTTCTATCTCGTCGCAGACTGGATGGCGTGGGTGAGATAGTTCGCTCAGGGACCGTGGACTGTGACGACGGCAAGTAGAAAAACAGACAGAGAAACAGACAGGGAAACAGGCAGGGGGTGACGATGACGAGCATAAAAACAACCGGAGACCTCGCTCACTTGATGTTTTGCGCATTAGTGGCATTGCATCTGGCTAGGCAGGACGGGCAGATGATGAACAGCGACTCAGAAAACCGGTTTCTGGTCGATTGGCTGGCTACGGCTCAGCGACAACAACGGTTCGCCAAACACATGGACACGGATATTCGGTGGCTGCAAGCCGTCGGTCGCCATCAGGGCGGACTGGTGTCGACGTTGACCTCGCTCTGGGTGCTCAGCACCGGGAGTCTGGTGCTAACGCACTCAGCCCCTGAGGGGTCGTTATTGTGAGTTCAGTGGCTAAAAAGGATGGGGTGTGCGGTTAAGCTGGCCTGTGATTGCTGAATAGGCAACAGGTCAGGGGGCACCTGACCTTGATGTCGATGGCAAAAAAACACGCGGCGTTGCACTATTTAACGTTGCCTGTGAATGGGGTGTTTTTTCCACCCCACATGTTATTTTTTTTGGAGTATCAACGGAATGAATATAAACCATTTCAATAAAAATAGTTTCACCCAGTGCCTCTTATCGATTGGCTTCATCCTGCCGTTTGCCGGGTCTGTTTCAGCCGATGCCAATGTGGCGTGCGGGGATGGTGCCACCCTTGCTGGGACCGTATTCGGGGGGACTTATACCCCTTCGAATAACTGTGGTAACAATGTCACCATTACGACCTCAGGGACCAAATACTCAAACTCACAAGAAACCAGTAATACCAATGGTATCTATTTCGCACAGAACGGGACTCATCCCGATTTTATTTTCGGTACCGGATTAACCGTTAGCACGACAGGGAATAATGTTGACCTGATTAAAACCAATGGGTCGTCGGGCGATTATGGTAGTTATACGGTTATGGTCGGTGATAACGCGACGCTGACGGCCACAGGAACCAATAGCAACGGCATTAATATTGCGCAAAGTGCTAACGCAGGCAGTGGCTACGGTCGGGTTTATCTCGGACAATCCAGTTCCGTTAACGTTAAGAGTGGTGTCGCTGTTCGCGTCAATTTAACCTCACAAGCCCCTTACTATAACTTGGCCTATATTGGTGATAATTCGACGATCCAGTCCGGTGGTACCGGCACGAATAATCAGAATGCCCTGGGCTATGCCGTGTATGCCGGCAACCGGGATGATGTATTAACCAATGGCACGGCCAGTGGGACGAATGCCGTGGCAATTATTGGTTCAGGCTCAACCATAAAAACCATCGGTAATAATGGTCATGCGGTGTATGCCAATAAAGGTGGCGTGATACAATTGCAGGGTAGCGCGGGTGCGGTGACAGTGTCGACCGACGGGGCGGGTGCGGATGCACTCAGGGCGGAGAAAAAATTAACCGCAGGCAACAATTTCAACGCCTTGGGCGGAAAAATAGAACTGACCGGTGATACCACTATCACGGTTGCTCAACCCGATAGTGCGTATGCGATGCATGCCTTGGGCGAGGGGTCGGTGATTGCCTCGTCACAGACGAATTATTATACCGGCAGTGTCGACAAGCTTTACGATGGGGCTGGCACGATGGTCAATGATGCCGCTAAAGTCACTGCATCAACATCCGGTATTTATCATATTACCGGCAATCTATTGGCGGAGTCAGGCCTGATTGATGTGACGATGACAGACACCAGTCATTTTACCGGTATCACCCATGTCGATGTCTATTCCTACAGCGATGCCGGTGGCGCAACGACGACCGATGAGAAAGGCGTCATCAATTTGCATATTGATGGGGCTAACAGTATTTGGAATATGGTGGGTGATTCAGAACTGACCCACTTAACGCTGACCGGCTCAACGCTCAAATACAGTGAGCCCTTAACCGGAACCGCCTTTACACCCAAAACGCTGACCGTTGATAGCCACTATAACGCCAACAACGGGACCCTGGTTCTCAATACGGTACTGGAAGGTGATACGTCTGCCACGGATAAACTGATTGTAAACGGTAACACGTCAGGTCATACCAACGTGTTAATTAACAATATCGGTGGGCAGGGTGCGCTAACAACACACGGGATTGAGATTGTTGAAGTTTACGGCAACTCTGTCGGCACCTTTAATAGCAGCGGACGCATTGTGGCCGGTGCGTTTGACTATTTTGTCCGTCCGGGGACGGCTATCAGCGGGGCTAACGCTAAGAACTGGTACCTGATTTCTGATGATAGCCCGACCATTCCCCCCGTTATTCCTCCGGTAGACCCGACGCCGGAGGTCCCTGAGGTGCCGGTTATCCAGCCCGTCGCACCGGAATTACCCACCACCCCGGTGGTGAATGCCCCAGTGTACCGCCCGGAAGCGGGAAGTTATCTGGCTAACCAGGCCGCGGCCAATACCTTGTTTATGACGCGCCTGCACGACCGCCTCGGTGAGACGCAGTATACCGATATCCTGACCGGGGAACAAAAAGTCACCAGTTTATGGATGCGTCATGTCGGGGGGCATAACCGTTTTCGTGATGAGAGTGGGCAGCTCAAAACCACCAGCAATCGTTACGTTCTTCAGTTAGGCGGCGATATTGCGCAGTGGTCAAATAACGGTTTAGACCGCGTGCATCTTGGTGTGATGGCGGGGTATGGCAGCAATAACAGTAAAACCCAATCTAACGTGACGGGCTATGCCTCGAAAGGCAACGTCAACGGCTACAGCGTGGGTGTTTACGGAACGTGGTATGGCAATCAAGCCGATAAAACCGGCGTTTATGTTGATAGTTGGGCATTGTATAACTGGTTTGATAATGACGTGAAAGGGGATTATTTAGGTACCGAGAACTATCAATCCCGCGGTGTCACGGCGTCTGTTGAAAGTGGATACACGGTTAAACTGGGACAGCATGAACAGGACACTTACTGGTTACAACCTAAGGCGCAGGTAGTTTGGATGGGCGTCAGCGCTCATGACCGTCGGGAGCGTAACGGGACCGAGATTTCGCATGAGACTGACGCGAATGTGATGACCCGTTTGGGCGTGCGGGCTTACATGAACGGGCACCACCGGAGTGATGACGGTAAGGACCGCACATTCCAGCCTTTTATTGAGGCAAACTGGATCCATAACACAGAAAGTGACACCGTCAGGATGAATCATGTCAGCAATCGTCAGGCTGGCGCTAACAATATCGGTGAGTTAAAAATCGGTGTGGAAGGTCAACTCAATATGCGCCTGAACGTGTGGGGCAATGTGGCCCAACAGCTCGGCGATAAAGGCTACAGCGATACCCAAGCCCTGCTGGGCATCAAGTACAGCTTCTGATAGGGGCAATGATGATGGGCGTGGTGATGGGATAAGGTGTTAAGCATGACAGGCAGATTGAATAAGTTACTCATTCAGTTTACTGAACTTTTTATGATTCAATAACGATAAATTAGGAGTATAAGCATGTCAGTTTTTAAAAAGTCTACCCTAGGTGCATTGTTATGTTGTTTCACGCTGCCGGTACTTGCTGGGTTACCCACCATTACCGTCTTGGCGACGGGCGGTACCATCGCCGGCGGGGGCGCATCTGAAACTCAGTCAGCCTATGTGTCAGGGAAGTTTGGTGTGGATAAATTGGTTGAGGCCGTCCCTCAGCTAAAAGATATCGCAAAAATCAAAGGTGAGCAGATAGTGAGTATCGGCTCTCAGGATATGAATGATGCGGTATGGCTAAAGCTAGCGAATACCATTAACACACGCTGTGCCGAGAGTGATGGTTTTGTGATTACCCANGGTACGGACACCATGGAAGAGACCGCCTACTTTTTGAATCTAACAGTGAAATGCAATAAGCCGGTGGTGATGGTCGGGGCGATGCGCCCGGCAACGGCGATGAGCGCTGACGGGCCGTTTAATCTTTATAATGCGGTGGTGGTTGCCTCGGATAAAAACTCGGCCGGCCGGGGCGTTCTCGTGTCGATGAACGAAGCGGTGTTGGATGCGCGAGATATCACTAAAACCAGCACAACCGCGTTGCAGACTTTCCAAAGTGTTAACTATGGTGCGCTGGGCTATATCCATAACGGCAAGGTGGACTATCAGCGCACGCCGGGTCGCAAGCATACCACTCAATCCTCATTCGATGTCAGTTCACTCACGTCATTACCGAAAGTCGACATTGTGTACAGCTATGCCAATGCCTCGGCAGCACCGGTTAATGCGTTGATGGCGGACGGAACTCAGGGCATTGTGACGGCCGGTGTCGGTAACGGTAATCTTTATCATACCTTATTCGATGCGTTGGTTCAGGCCCGAGGAAAAGGGATTGCGGTGGTGCGTTCATCACGCGTACCGACCGGCTCAACCACGCAGGATGCTGAGGTTGACGATGTTAAATATGGCTTTGTGGCGTCAGGGACGTTGAATCCGCAAAAAGCGCGGGTGTTATTACAACTGGCCTTAACCCAGACCAAAGACCCGGTGAGCATTCAGAAAATCTTTAATGAATACTGATTGATTTAGCCTAGTTTATGTTCACTCATAAACTAGGAATTCTGACAGTGATTAAGAATAAAACGTTGATGTTGATTTTAGGTATTGTTCTGTTGTTAGTGGGGGGCTTTTTGCAAATCAAATCCCCCATCTCATCGGCAGATATAAACTTATGTCAGCGGGAAGTTGCGGTTAGATATGGCAGCTCTAATGACAGCACGAAGAAAATGCTGTCAGATAAGTGTGAAAGCGATGTTGGTTATGTCGCTTTAATGACCTCGGATGCCAGTTCAGCTAATCAGGCCGCTCAGGTAATTTCAGCCGCGAACAGTTCTTCTCTGGGTTCAGGAATGTTAAGCCTGTTCTTGTTGGGAGTAGGCCTGGTTTTTACTTTAGTGGGTGCGGTAGCTGTCATTGCTCAGAGAAGAAACGCACGCAAGAAATTATCAATAAAATGAATCGCCGATTAACTCAGTCCGGAGTTGAAAGCGATCGATACCCCGTGTAGATGGGTTGTCATATTACCTGTTATTTTTTTATGGAGAGCTAGGATTATGGAAAATAGAAAGGAATCTATAATTGTCATTATTAATAAGATTAAGTCAGTGGCTATTATTGTTGTGGGAACGTGTATTATTGCCTTTGCAATTAAAAATTATCTTGACTGGAGCAGTTCAGCGCTTGGTTTAGTGAATATTCGTGTACCTAGAGTTTTATCTTATCTCTATGATGCTTTAGGTTTTGTACCGGGAAGCATACTGCAGATTATTATGGGACTGTGCGTTATTGGCTATGGGATTTTTGTTTTTAAATCTACGAATAAAGCAAGAAACTCATCTTAGTAACATGAGATTTGCATTATGAATGTGGGGCTGTTTAGTTAGATTTATAAATCTATAAATGAGCCCATGCCTGAGTGATATAACTGAAGTGCTTAGCAAATTTGAGCACTTAAATCGAGTTCTAACAATAAAGCATTTTTCTGTTTGGTCTATAACACACCTTAAGGACAAGTAATGAACAAGCTCTCTATTACCCTTCTGCTGCTGGTTTTGTCTGGTTGTGATAGTCAGGGATCATCAACAACGCCAGCCTCCGTAGGCAACTTTAATGCCAAGCAGGAAACGCTCTCTGTTTCTAATGACAGCGATATTAAAAGTGATTTACTCGCACTGAATGTTGTGATGAATTCTGCCAATAGCGAGTCTCTCAAGCTAAGAGAAGAGGTCACGAAAGCTAGCCGTGACGGAGATATGAATGCAGTCAAAGAGGTGATGAAAAAATCCGGCACACTGCAACAGTCGGTTAACGATAAGCTGATAGCTCTGACACTGAGAAGCCAAGAAGTGCAAGCTGTGCGCATCAAGATTATTGAAGGCAATATGAAGGCGATCAAAATGACTGAATTAGTGGCTAAACAGCCACTGTCGGCTGAAGATCAGAAAGAACTGGCATTGCTTGGGAAACAGTCCGTCGCATTGCAGATGTCAACAGGTCAGCAATTGAACCAGCTAAACAGCCAATATGGGCAGTAATAATATTTCTTTTTGCGGTTTTGATGCCGTGTGGATCATGATGAGGTTATTAAAAATATTATGAATTTCCCCAGTGGAAAAATGACAAAAAAGAATTAGTCCAAATACTTAAACATCTAGGATAGCATTCAAAAAAGGATGCTGAGGTTGACGATGTTAAATATGGCTTTGTGGCGTCAGGGACGTTGAATCCGCAAAAGGCGCGGGTGTTATTACAACGGGCCTTAACCCAGACCAAAGACCCGGTCAGCATTCAGAAAATCTTTAATGAATACTGATTGATTGAATCGGGTGTACGTTCATCCAGGTCGGCATTATCGACAGATGATGTCGACCTGTTAGGTGAAATTAACATCACGTTGAGGGTCATATTATTGACGCATCAACAATAATGCGTGATGTCATGACGTTGAACAAAATCATTGTTCAAATTTAATAGTATTTAACTTTCAAGGAAATAAACTGATGAAATCGACGCGTATTATTCTTTCTGCTGCTGTTGCCCTCTCTTTATTCGCGTTAAGCGGTTGTGGTGAGAAAGAACCGGCTAAGGCGGATAACGGATTGCCGGCTGAATGTAATGAGTACGTCACTACGGTCAATGCCTGCGTGACCAAGTTGAGTAAAGATAATAAAGCCATGGGCGATCAGTTTAAAGCTCAAATGGATGCAGCGACGGGAGCCTGGAAACAAATGAGTGATAAAGATGCGCTGAAAGCAAGTTGTAAATCGGCGATGGATGCGTTTAAACCCGCGTTAACGCAACTAGGCTGTTAATCAAGGTATTACGCCGTCATATCAACGGTCTGTATTACGGCGTGATGAGACCTTATTGATTTTTCGATTATTATCGGTATGGGTAACCAGCGGATTGATTTATCTCTCTCTGGTTACCTTCACGATGACGGGCTTTCCGTCGGTTGTGTGGTAGTGAAATAGTCGTTTCCTGATGCTTCACCGCATCGTGACTTAATTCCTATCGCCTTCAATATGTTTTGAAACAATCAATGGTTTTACTCAATACGTTGCCTGATTTATCATCATTGATATAAATAATATAGAAAAAGAGAGATATCAAATTGTGGGTGGTCGGCTTTTAAGGGTGTCGCAAGTTAAATAGAAATAAAATATATCACAAGGATTTATGGATTAGAGGGAACGGTAAAAATGAAACCATTTAAATTAAGTAAAAATAAAATTACAGCCCTATTATTTCCCTTGGCAATGGCTGGCGTCAATACCGCCTTTGCGGCTGATATTAACTGTGCCGGGACATTGTATTATTGCGGAACCCAAACTGGCGATAATGTAACCGTGACCTCCACGGTTAATGCCAGTATAACCCCTTCTTTGCAGGGATATGGTGTGTATTTGAATTCAGGCGGATATAGCCTGAATGATATCAGTGTGACCACGTCGGGAAGTGCGTCTGATGCTATTTTTAGTAACGGGAATAGCGGAGGATATTTTCTATCCACAGGTACGGTCACTATCACCACGACCGGAAATAGTGCTGACGGAATTAACCTTGGCGTCAGAGGCGGGCCCGGAAGTTCGTCGACTGACGTATCAACGAATATTGCTATACTCAGCGGTGAGGGGGGCAGCATTATTGCGCAAGGTATGGGGGTGCGCGCCAATAATAATTTAGCCGAAGGGTCTCAATCGATTATTATCCTGGGTAACAATTACACAATAAAACAAACCGGCACTTCCGTCGATAATGGCACGGAAGGGAATGGTTATGCGGTCTATGCGGGCAATAGAGATCAAGATATCAGTGGGTTCGGGTTTTCGGATTGGCTTTTAAAAGGCTATCGAAATAATAATAAAGGGGATTCAGCGGTATTTATCGGTGATAATGCCATTATCTCTTCTGCCGGAAAATCCACGGCCAGTTATAAAGGTGCCGCGGTTTACGCAAATAAAGGGGGGGTTATTCAGCTTGGCAATAACACTTCAATCACTGCCGCCGAGGGTGCTTATCATTTATTTGCCTCAACCGAAAAACAAAATGCAGGTAAAAATAATGTCGGTCAAGTGGTTGAGGAACGACCGGGGACGATCCTGTTAAAAGGGGATACCACGGCGAATAAAGAGGGGAGTATTACCGAGACGGTATTCCAATCTAAAGGTGTGGGTTCAATGATTAAAAGTGGGTATATGAATTATACCTATAATAATACTGACGTTATTATTGATAATAATATCCAGTCCTCATCCGGACAGTTTATTGTCAATGGTGGCATGTCGGCGATTGAAGGCGGAACGATTGATTTAAATTTTGATGATGGGTCTCAGTTTATAGGGTTCTCAACGAAAGATAGCGCGTCGACCATTGATTTAGTTGTTCAGGGGGCAAATAGCCGATGGCAACTGACCGATGACTCACAATTGAGCACGCTGACGTTGACCCGCGGCGCCGTGTTAGATGCCACCGGCGATGTGCTGAATTCGGCTAAGTATGATTTCACCTTAAAAGGGAACGTTATCAATGATGGCGGAATGATTACGTTATCGGATACGAATAAACAATATAATACGCGATTAACCCTCGACGGTGATTATTCCGGTAACGGTGGCATTATTCAAATGAACACGGAGTGGAATGCACCCGGTGGGCTGAATGGTGAGGACTCGTTGTCTGACTTATTCATCATTACAGGAAGCGCCACGGGCACCACTCAAGTCGTCCCGATTGGCAAAGCGGGCACTGAATCCTTTATTGATGGTAATATTCAACAAGTCAAAAATAGGCTCAATACCCTCAATGTCATTGAAACCGGCAGTACGGTAGACGGTGCATTTACGGGGACTGGACGGACAACCGGGGCTGGCGAAGCTCAGTTAGTGCGCGATGGCAATCATTATCGCTGGACGCTGGATGTACTGATTGACCCGCCGACACCGCCGGTAGTGCCAACAACCCCCGAGGGAGTTCCAACCATACCGGTGATAGAACCCACCACGCCCAAGGTAGAGCCAACAATACCCAAGGTTGGGCCAACGATTTGGGCTCCGCAAGTGTCGGGCTATGTGCAAATGCCTCAGGCTAATCTGGCATTAAATTATGCCACGCTGGGCACGTTGCATGAGCGAGTCGGTGAGAACCAAGCGTTAGCCTGGGATAATTGTGCCACCTGCGGTGGGGCGGTTGATGCCCAAACCTGGATCCGTATTTTTACTCAGCATATGGAGATTGATGGCCAAGAACGCTTAAGCCGGGACAGTAATATGTCTATCTTCCAAGCGGGCCATGATATTGATATTCGATATAACGACGAGAATGGTTCCCGTCGTCATACGGGTGTCATGGCGTCATACGGCCACGATGAGAATGATTTCTATGACCGTTATCGTGCAGAGAATGGTCTCCTCGCCAGTAACAAATCTACCGGAAAAGGGAAAACGGACAGCGGAACTGTCGGTGTATACTCCACCTATTACACTGACAAGGGGGGGTACGTAGATGTGGTGGGTCAGGCTTCCTACTTACGTAATCAGTATCAGGCTCGTAATGGTCCGGATGTGGGGCAGAATGGTTGGGGAACGGCGCTTTCTGCCGAAGCCGGCCGTCCTTTTGTCCTGCAAGATGGCCCATGGTTAATTGAGCCACAGGCACAGCTGATTTATCAATACTTGCATCTTGATAGCATTGATGACGGTATTAAAGTGGTGAAACAAGGTGACAATCATGGTGTTCGTGGCCGTGTTGGTGCCCGTTTAGCGTATAACCGACATCATGAGGCAAATCGGACTCAGACATTCTATGGTATTGCCAACGTTTGGCATGACGGTCATTCAGCGAAAGCCATTCAGATGGGTCGTGATGTTATTCAAGAAAAGTATAACCAAACGTGGGGTGAGGTTGGTTTAGGTTTACAGATACCGGCGAGTAAAGATGCCTACGTGTATGCCGATACCCGCTATGAGCATGCATTGGGTGGCGATAAGCACGAAGGGTACCGCGCCACACTGGGCTTCAAGTATACGTGGAAATAAGGGCGTTGGGTGGTCCAGATGCTATATTCTGGACCACTGAGTCAGCGTTGCGTGTTTTTACCTCAGTCGGTCACCGAGGTTGAAACGCCGCGTTATTGAGTGATATGGGTCAATCAGGTTAGTGGATTGGCGTCGTTATCACGGTGTTTTGTCGGCCCCGACGAGCCACCAGTGCAACGGCAATATCATTCGTCGTCGGGGCAATCTGTCGTAACGTGCGATCGCTGATATCTCCACGGATATCGACCTCATCTTTTACCGTAGAATATTTGAGGGCAGATTGCTCGGCGAGAGCAACCAATATCTCTTGCATCATCTGGCGTGATTTTCCGCTTGTTTTGACGTTGTGTGGTTTTATGGTCATTCTTTAGGTCAATTGTACTCTCGAATGGCGGCATTAAAATCGTTCAATCAATGACTGGTTAGTCTATATCCGTTGATAATGAAATTAAAATAAAGTCGAGCGGTTGCGTATAGACTGTGTATTTTAATCACTGCGGGGCGTTACTTGTTATGACCATCACCGATAAATTGGGTCATACCCATAAAACTTAAATTATTATAGTGGTATGAACGAATGCAAGGGAAGAATTTGAAGAGCAAAACTGATCGTTCCGGTAGTACACGAAAAATTATTCGCTTTGAGGATGCTTTATTGGCACAAATTGAATCCGTTGTAGGACGTGGCAATTTCAGCGCATGGGTCAAAGAAGGCTGCAGAGAAAAACTACGTAGATTAGGCATTGAACCTAAAAGCTGAGGCCAACTCGCCATCAAGTGAACTCACCCCCACCCACAATAGGTGTCCTTCGTTATGACGACAAAAAACAAATCACGGAAACCAGCGCCTCGCGTTCCGAACGAAGTGACCGCCTCAATCGAGCCGGTTAAAGAAGATGACGTTAATGCAGATCAATTTATCTCAACCTCAATGTTGGGCGAGATCAGACGCCGGCAGCGCAGAAAACCTAAAGATACACCGGTGGGCTGAACTATGTGCGTATTAACATGAAGACGATCACTCAATAACGGTATTGTGACAGAGGGTATGGCCGTTACCGCAGACGCTAACCCCGCGTTGTGATAGGGCAAGGTACACCAAACCACGTCATTGCCACATTATAGTAGGGAAAATGATGACAGAGATAAAACCGTATATTATCTTCGCGATTTTTGGTGGTGTGCTCTATCTGATTACCGATTGGATGGCATGGGTGAGGTAAGCCCATTCAGGGGAACCGTAGAATTGGAGAGCAATATGATGCCGCTAATTGACCATGACTGACGTTAAAACAACTCGGGACCTCGCTCACCTGCTGTTTTGTGCGCTAGTGGCGTTGCATCTGGCTAAGCGGGATGGGCGTGTAATCCATATTGCGTCAGAAGACTGGTTTCTTGTCGATTGGCTGGCTACGGCTCAACGGCAAAAACGGTTTGCCAAGAACATGGCGGCAGATATTCGGTGGTTACAAGACGTTGGACGCCATCAGGGCGGCTTGAGGCGGCATGTGGAGGCGTTATGGGCTATCAGTACGGCAGGGGCAGGTAATGATGCAAGCAAGACTTGATTACAGCGCATCAGGCTCCTTTTTTACGGTATTTTACGGTATAGCGGATGGGATGGCGTGGGTGAGATAGCTGAACTCTCCCACGCGTCAATAAATACGCCGGGATGTGTTGCATGGCAACCGGCACAAACAATACTCACATGGACGCTGTTTTCGTCACTCAGGACAACATCATGAAAATCAGGATAATCAATACCGTCGTGACGGCGACAGTCAGCTGTGTTTCTCTCTTGCTTGTGATGATGAGTCTGGGGGCACAGGCTCAATCGGTATCGACGCAAAGTATTAAAGGGCGCGTCCCGACGGCCAGCGGTAATATTCTCATTCAGGGGCCGGGAGGTCTCGTGAT
>NZ_KE386590.1:17700-21356 GCF_000427805.1 Budvicia aquatica DSM 5075 = ATCC 35567
TACATGCTGGGTGAGAACTTTTTGAGTGCCGAAATCAACAGCCTGACGGAGAGCCCGATAGTATACCCCGTTCGGTATCATGATATCAGTCGGGAACTGAGTCTGCTGGCGCCGTTACTGCAACAGCAGGTGACCGCACAGGTCTATCGTTATCAGCTCACGCCGGGGGAGGATGTGAAAAAGGACCGACCGAAGAAAGCGCTGATACTGGTATTGGGTGCCTTACTGGGCGGGATGCTGGGTATGGGTGCCGTCCTGGTGACAGACGGTATTGCCCGCTATCGCAGACGTTAACTCCCGCGTAGTGATGGGGCAACGTACCTGAGGCTACGTCACGACTACCTTATTTTAGGGGATAATGATGACAAAGATAGCACCGTATATTGCCCTCGCCATTTTGGGGAGTGTGTTCTATCTGGTCGCGGATTGGATGGAGTGGGTGAGATAAGCCCCCGGAGAGGAGAATAACACTTGACTGTAACACGAGGGCTGGGGCTGACCTTAGCCGAAGTCAAAACGACTCGGGACCTCGCTCACCTGATGTTTTGTGCGCGAGTGGCATTGCATTTGGCCTGGCGGGATGGGCGTGTTATCCATGTTGCGTCAGAGGACCGATTTCTTATCGATTGGCTGGCCACGGCTCAACGGCAAAAGCGGTTCGCCAAGAATATGGCGGCGGATATTCGGTGGTTACAAGACGTCGGTCGCCACCAGGGCGGATTGAGACGGCATGTGGAGGCCTTATGGGCTATCAGTACGGGGGCTGATTTGTCGGATTGATGCGGTGATGCGGTAAAGCCGATTTTCGCTACCACGAGATGGGGGATACAATGTCATTGATAATAAAGAGAGCATTGAATGCGTCACATTGAGGGGGATAGGGTAAGGATGCAAGCAAGACTGGATCACAGCGCACTCGGGTCCTTCTTTACGGCATTTTACGGTATAGCGGATGGGATGGTGTGGGTGAGATAGCTGAACTCTCCCACGCGTCAATAAATACGCCGGGGTATGTCGCATGGCAACCTGCACGACTGACCGGCACAAACAATATTCACATGGACGCTGTTTTCGTCACTCAGGACAACATCATGAAAATCAGGATAATCAATACCGTCGTGACGGCGACAGTCGGCTGTGTTTCTTTCTTGCTTGTGATGATGAGTCTGGGCGCACAGGCTCAATCGGTATCGACGCAAAGTATTAAAGGGCGCGTCCCGACGGCCAGCGGTAATATTCTCATTCAGGGGCCGGGAGGTCTCGTGATTGAGGATAACGTTGCCGTGTCGTTGAGTGCANCGCCGGCGCAGTTTAGCGTTTCACCGGATACCACCGACCTGATACTGTCAGACAGTGACGGCGACCTGGGGTTGACGGCNGAGGTAGATAGCGCGGCAGGTACCNTGATTTGGACATCTCATCAGACCCCGCTGACGGCGGAACAGGTGGCGAGAGCGTTCGGGGCAGAATTTGCTGGTCGCACGCTTACCGTGAGGGCCAGTGCGCCGGTCACGGTATCATCNCGCGACGGNGACCCACGAAGTGGCACACAAACCCTGCACAGTGCCACCTACACCCTTCATGTCCCCGAACTCCCTTTNCCCGTCACGGCCCTTTTAGTGGGCGGGGCTGAGTTTCCGGTAACGTCGGGTTTTCCTACGCAGGGGTTTGTGGGGGNCACGTTTCAGGTGAGATTGGGTGACACTGTGGCGAACAATGCGTTATACACTTGGTCGACGCAGAGTGACTGGGTCTCGGTCGATAGTCAGGGGCGGGTCAGTTTTATGGCAACCCCGTCATCNACCCATAAGACGGTGGTGATTAAGGCCATCGACAAGGTGGGTGGCGGTGAGTCCATCTATACATTTACCGTCAATGAGTGGTTTATTCATCAGGGTTCTGTGGCGGGAACGGCCTCACAGGCTGACAGTGCGTGTGCCGCACAGTCCGGGGGGAATTACGCCGTACCGAGCTGGACTCGACTGAGTGCGGGGCCGGGCAGTGCGCGAGCCGGAGACGGGCCATTATGGAATGCCTGGGGCAGTTTGAGCGCTTACGGTGCGGGTTGGCATGACTACAGCTATTGGGCCCGTGAAACACAGGGAGGTAACCGTTATGATGTCTATCTGGCATCAGGCAATGTGGGTAACAATCCACCCGCCAGTCTTTGGTTTATCACCTGCTCTCAGTCGCTATAATGGATGAGTTGAACAAGCAAGGCGGTGTTGTTAGGTCGTCAGGGGGAGTGTTGAGGGGTGTCAATGTTTGTTTTCGCCATCGCTGAGGCATGACTGATTTTTATCGGCACCGATAAGCCACCAGTGTATCGGAAGGCCTTTGCTCGTGCCGGTTTTAATCACGGCCCCTTCATCGACCAGCTTAAGTAGCAAGCGGCGTGCCTGATACACGTTGATGTTCCCCATGGCCACGGCCACATCATTGGTGGTCGGGGCAATCTGTCGTAGCGTCTTATCGTAACGTTGCGGTGAACTCACATTGACGTAAGAGATCGGTTCCGCATCACACAGAACCCGTTAGTCGGTGAAGGTGTTTTCTGGGAAGGGTAACAGTTCGTGCAGGCGATCTTCTGGCCATTCAGGCAGGCGCGTCAGCACTGATTTTAACCACGCGTACGGCTCCAGACCGTTCAACCGTGCGGTTTCTAGCAGACTCATGATTTTTGCAGCGCGTTGACCGGCGGCCAATGACCCGGCGAACAGCCAGTTTGACCTTCCCATTACCACCGGACGGATTGCTCGCTCACATCGATTATTGTCTAGGGGTAATCCACCGTCATCTAGGAACCGACAAAGTTCGGTTTTGTGATTCAGTGCATACTTAATCGCTTTGTGTAACGCTGAACTCGACGCACAGGCTTCAACCTGTCGCTCCAGCCATGTCCATAATGCATCAAGTCTCGGTTTCGAGTACCGTTGTCGCCACTGCCGGATTTTATCTATCCCTCGGTGCCGGATCTTTTTTTCCAATTTATAGAGCTGGCTTATCATCTTCAGCGCCATTTCTGCTCGAGGGTCATGATTCGCTTTAAAAAGGTCAGCAAAACCCCTGCGGGCATGAGCCCAACAGGCCACATTGACCACCTCGCCGCCATTATTCAGGGGATGATAAGCGGCATACCCATCGCTCACCAAGCTACCGTTCCAGCCACTTAAGTACGCTTCAGGATATTTGGCTGCCCGACCTGGTTGGCTGTCAAAGCAGACAATACCTGAACCTGTTTTTTCACCGCTAACATAGGCCCACAGGTACCCTTTGCATGCTTTACCGCCCTGTTTCGCATCCAGTATCAGCAGCGGCGTTTCATCGGCGTGCACCACGGTTCTTTTCAGCAGGTCCAGACGGAGCAGCTCTGCCAGTGGCGCCAGGGCCACTCCGGCAGCACCAACCCATCCGGCCAGCGTACTGACGGGGATCTCAACACCATCACGGGCAAAGATGTGACTTTGGCGATAGAGCGGCTGATAGTCACGGTATTTACTGGCAACAACCTGCGTGACCAATCCAACCTCAGGTAATCCCTTGGGAATGATTGTTGNAGNCATAGAAGCAGAGACCACCGTTTGGCAGCAATCACAGCTGTATTGTGGACGGATATAACGGTTAACGACAAAGCTCGCCGGGATATAATCTAACCG
>NZ_ATYS01000069.1 GCF_000427805.1 Budvicia aquatica DSM 5075 = ATCC 35567
TAAATGAAACGACACTAAATAGGTTGATTAAACGTATAGGGTATGGCGGTAAAGCCACTGGGCATGGTTTTCGCCACACGATGAGTACCATATTGCATGAGCAAGGTTATAACACCGCATGGATTGAAACCCAGCTTGCTCATGTAGATAAAAACTCCATACGAGGAACCTATAACCATGCTCAGTATCTGGATGGCCGGCGTGAGATGTTACAGTGGTATGCCGACTATATCGATAAACTCGAAAAAGAAGGCGTAGTCTGTTGAAGAAAAGGTATTTTGCGTTCTAAGGCAGTCAGTAAAATAAAGAGAATAGAGGGGAGGCTTTTTAGCCTCCCCTCTTTTTGTTCATAATAAATTATGCGAATGAGACGTATTTATGAAAATAAAATCTAACCGACTAAAACGAAAAACACCGCACTTAACCATCACCTGTGATTTACCGATTTTTAAACCCTTCATTACAGTGCTGGCTAATGTTATCGAACGTCACCCAAAAATCTTCAGCATCACACTCAATTACAGCAATGCGGACTACACCGCAGAAACGGGCGGTTACCGCCCTGTGGAGATTAGACTAGAAAGGAAACAGGATAATCGCTGGCATATCTGTTACGTCACCGAGTTTACCTATATACCTACACCGTTTGGCCAAGAATCAACGTATGCCATTGATTTTGACTTCAGTCGGGAGTTGGGGTGTCAACTTGGTATGGCACCTGAGCCTATTGCTGCCTACGGCCCCCTGTATAGCCTCTGGCAACGTAACTTCTGCCATTACCATTCCCATGACATCTATCAGTGTAAGACCAGCATTGAGGAGGCATAAGCACCTATTCATCAAGGTACTCGTGCACTTTTCTCGTTTAACCNTTTCCTTCTTCAAGAATTCCCTCGATATCTTCCACATCCAAAATCATATCAGCCATGCCTAATGGTCTTCTATTTATTGTTTTATCGATGAAAATTATTATTGATGAACTATTTCAGCGAAGAGTGTTCGCCTTTAATGCCTGTCACATGACGATAGAGTACCGATCCTAGACATGCCCCCTCAAGCACGTTAGTACCTGAACTTGGTGCAACTGCGGCACTTAAACAGCATGCTCAACGCAAAGAACGGATATTGTCATGGCTGATAGGTCTCAACCATGGCAAGTCGTCGCTTCTATTTCAAACGTAAAATGTGACATTAACCATAGGGATTCAATTAACAATAAATAAACACGCCATTAACACTTGGTTAAAAAATAATCGATAGCAATAATCATTCCCCAGCAGAAAAATAATAAACGTTCGGTTGAAGTGGTATAGAGCATTGTTCCCCCATTTGATCCTTTTGCCGGTTTGGGGGAAGTTTTTTACTACATCGACACTAACAAATTATTACGCCGAGCCAGATAATACCCAGAAGGATAAAATAAATACCCCCAACGTTAGCGAGTAATATCTTTCTAATTTGCCCCGACCCAGATAAGGGGACTGACTTAAGATCACACCGATTTCACCTTTTGCTGAGCGATGATTATCAAGGTGGACAGTCATGCTATTACTCAGCGAAATAGATTTACCGTCGGCATGGAAATAACCCGCCCGCGCATATGGGTTAATGAATATCGCCTGAGCCAGTGAATAGCGATAATCGGGTTCCAGTACCCCAGCAAGACTCTCCTGCCGGCCTTCACCACCCGCGGCTGGCAGTTTTGGATTGAATCTCACGATCCGCTCCTACGGATTATCCGTGGCTACGTTGTCCCCGACGCTTCGCACCCTGAAATTGCTTTTAACGCACGGTCGGGTAAGGAACTGCTGGTGAGACAGCAGGTTTCTTCGCACTTATTACTACCTATTGGCTGAAACAATCACAGGAACAGCCTCGTGTCGCACCACAGAATTTGATACAGGCCCGTCCACCGTTATTTATTGTCAACAGATAGCACACCCCGATATATCACTTTATTCCCGCCTTCAATTTTGTAATAAGTTGATGCATTTATTATTCTGTTACAACTATTCACAAACATCAAACAACTCTATTCAACACACCTATAGGATACGTTTATCGAAATAGTTAAACTAATCATCAAATAGGAAATTGAGATGAAAAAGAGAACATTACTGATAGCCCTGTTAAGTTTATCCGTTCTCCCCGCTTTTTATACCCAATGTTCAGCGCTCACTGCAACATCTGCTGACTCCCCATTAATATTGAGCCAGATGAAATATGGTTCAGACTATGTGGTGGTTGGTAGTATTAATACCACTATTAGTGATGTGATTAAGTTATCGCCCGATACGGTAGAATTTTCAATCACCTACATATCTGAAGGCAGTACACCTAATGACGCATCTAACCGTAATAGCAACAATATGAAAAAATTGAATACCGCTATGTATGCACTTGGCATTACCGACCAAGATTTAACCACGGTGGCCTACCAAAATTATGAACTGACGTCTCAGCAAGAAATATCCAATGGCTCAACTGAATACCATCAGTCTTCAATAACCGTGAGTGCCGATATTACGCAAGATAAAGTATTTAACGTAATAAAATCATTAGAGACTAATAACATATTGAATATAGAAAAGAACCAATACGATAAGCAATATAGTTTTAAGATTATCGAAATTGGCAGTAACTCAGAAACCACAGCAAAATTAGCCAAAGACAAATACCAGAAAATAGAAAAAATCTTGAGTAGTCTTGGCGTTGACCCATTAACTATTCAGGACTATGAAAACAGTAAAACGGGCCCTAAAACTGAAGAAATAAAGAAATATTACGTGAATAACACGATTAAAATTAAAGTGACTAACTTTGATAATTTAGGCAAGATTATTGCGAAAGCCCAAGAGTTAAAAATGACTGTTAATAATGATATGACGTACAGCGTTTCAGATAACGCCAGAGATAAAATCATAGAGGATAGAGAAAAGGATCTTCTAAATAAGCTAACGGCTAAAACTGAACGTTTGTTGGGTAACTCTCCAAATGCCGACTATCAACTTGGTTATCCAAGCACCTTGACATCCGGTACAGTAAATCCAGTCAACCCATACATACCTAGAATGGAATCGCTTTCAGCCGTAATTAATTCCGGACAAATGCAAAACGTTGAAGCAAGCAATATAAACATTCAACCGCCCTCTGAATATGAAATAACACTGAGTATCTCAGGTACGTTTGATGTCATTAAGCCAGTAATTGTTTCTAATTCAGTTCAACATTGATAATATAAGGGCTCCGTCAATCTGCTCGGACTGATAAGTAAAGAGTAATATAAAAAGGATGACCGGATTTCGGCCATCTGAATAAAATAATAAATAAACGTTACTAGGCTTAATTATTCAATTCAGCGGCAGATCATTGGCTTGCTGAACTAACTATGAATAAACGCTACGATATAATCCCAGCTTCAGTATGGCAACACGTTAAATAACTTGTGGACTAAATAACTTCGCATATTAACGCTCCACTTTAGCAAGTCCGTGTTGATTGTCTGGGAACGGTGAAGCAGCCCTCATAAACTGATTGACCTGTTTCAGTAACTGCCACATATAGCGGCACTGATGGTTTCGCGTTATGGTTTCGCGTTATGGTTTCGTGTAACGATAACCACAGCAGTTCTATTGGGTTCAGCCACGGTGAATATGTCGGCAGGAATAACAACCGGAACTTCCCGTTTTTTTCCAGCCAGCGCCCTACTTTGCGGCTTTTATGAATGACGTAGTTATCAAGAACCAGCGTAATGGTTTTCGCTCGCCGGTATNTACACCGTAATGCCACTAACAGTCTGATAAATAAATCAGAATTTTTACTGCTGCCGCTGACGTAGTGGATTTTTCCGGTGCCAGAATGTAGTGNTCCAGCCAGATAATGCTTCTGGTTCTGCCCCGGTGTGGCGATACGTTTCTGTTGCCCTTTACGCATCCAGTCCGCACCGATTTTGGGGTTCAGGTCAATATCGACTTCATCCTGATAAAATACGGGATGTTCCGTTTGCTTCCGAGCCAGCGCCAGACTGATGGCAAGCCGCTTTTCCTCATAGTGCGGGTCTTTGATTTTTAGCGTTGGTGCAGNCCTGCGCCAGACAATACCTGCCATTTTGAGATATCGGTGCAAGGTAGAGGGATGGAGAACCACGTTAAAAAGTTGGTTGACGATGCGAGCCAGCAACTCCGTGCTCCAGCATGAGCGAAGCCAGCCAAAATCTTGCGGGGAACGTTGAACCAGCAGCGGCAGGAGCTTAAGAATATCCGCAACCGGCCAGCGTTGGGCGCGTCCGGCTTTAAGGCTTTTTAGCCCCTCAACACCATGTAAAGTAAACCANTTTATCCACCGTCCAACGGATGAACGGGCGGCGCAAAGTATTCTGGCGACGTCGGTGACAGTCATTCCCTGATGCAGCATCAGTATGGCAATGAGACGTCTGGCATAGTTTTTATCGAGGGTCTGCTGTGCTTCTTTACGCATCAACAGTCGTTCTTCATCAGGGATAGCTGCTATGATTGGCATCGCTCAGTCCGGTTGGTGGTTTGTTTCTTTTTGGCGATTGATCAGATCGCACAATCCGGGCTGAGTTCCCTCTAAGTGCTCTACTATTTTGCGAAGCTATTTAGCTTATCCCCATCAGTAACGGCAAAACCATTAACATCTAACATGCCGCACATAGAAAACAATAAGTTAAAAATAAATCAATTAGTTCGATTTAATAATGGGTTATCAGAACAGCATGAGCAGGTTTTGTTTTTTCCTGATGGTGATGAACCAACTCATGCGACATTTGCCGATAAAGTTTGGTGACAAGAGGGTGAGTGAAATCGGATTTAAATGATTTCTATTTAGTTGCTATTCTGGAATTACAACAAGGGCAAAACTGAATCAATTTAGGGGCAGTGCCGCCTCTTCGGATTTTAACCGGCAAAGGAGAATTACAGCGTGGACACCGCCACATGCGACTAACAAGAATGTTGTTAGCAAGAATAGACGCGATAGTATACAAAAAGATAAATACTGTTATTACTCCCTTGGGAAGTTTTAACCAAAAACTGACAAGCCATAAAACAAATATTACAGCCATCATAATTATTGTTACCCAACTACGAATCCGGACTCGGAATCATACCTACAACTAACTCACTGTTTTAATTTAATTTCACTGAGAAACTGTTGAAACAGAGCCCCCAATAAAGCCCCCATAAGAAATCGCTTTGTTTTTGTGATAGTTATCACAAAAAATCGTCATTTTGCGAATGAGTCTTCATTATGAGTGGAGTCAGGTTCACATATATGGGTTCTAAAAACTTAACTCCATCTCCAGCGGTAAAATCATACCTTCCGGCTTAGACATCCACAAGGATGCTGAGGCAGGTCAGTGGCGATAACGAATTACCGCCACACATTCGGCTAGTTTTCCACCATCAGTCGGGCAAGTTTGGCAAAAATCGAACTCTTACTGCTGTCGCCGCTCTTGAGCATATCCAAGGTGAAGCTGTTGAGATAAACGCCAGTTAATGGGTGGTTAAATACATCTACGGCATTACCTTGAGCGTCCCATATCAAAAGGTTTTCCACCAGGTTAGGTCGTGCAATTGAAGGATTTGTAGGTTGAGCGTCGCTAATCAGGACAAACACCCCATTCTCATGCGGCTGCAAGTACGTATGGTGATGCTTCATCTTTTGCGATTTGGTCAGTGGGTCGTGCTTTGAACGGCCTGGTGATATCAGATAAGGCAGTATGTTTTGCTCCGGTTTTGCCGAGCGAGTGATGGTGTACTCGTCAAAATTATCACCTTTACATTCCGCTAGCGCCTTTTCACGCTCCTGGTAAGCGTACCAATCGACTGCATCAAATATAGTCGGGCCAATCAGACGCGGCACGCGTACGCTGTTATAGGTGGTAAGCAGGACATCTGCGACATGGTCGTAAAGATAAAAGCTTTTGTCGAATATTTTCTTAAGTCTTTCCAGCGGGGGATGTTCAATCAATAGCCAGTCCAGTTTACCTTCAGTGATACCTGTATCTACCACCTTAAGCTGACCATTTTCTACTTTCAGTTCAACATGCCCAAGTAAAGGGGGATTGATTTTCGTACTACGTACCGCATAGGCGGTATAGTGGCCGTCTGTTAGGTCTGGTAGTGGGATGTGATGCTGGTTGAGTAGGTTCTCTTTGAACCACAACTCGGTTTTTGTTCGGCGGATCTTGCTGTTTAGCAAGTTAGCTGCCGACTTGAGACGGCTACGAGGCTTTGCAAGATCGGTATTGTATTGCTCGGGATTGTTTACTGATAGCTCATTAGTAAGGTCGATCGCATCCAGTAATTTGCGATCAATGTTGATACCCTGCAAGACCACAGGCAGCGGCTGCTGATTTAGCCACCCCTGCAAACGGTCCAGTTTAAGCTGGGTGTAAGTATCCCAGTTGAGTTCAGGCTGTTTTCGGGCATAGGCAAAGGCTGCATAGAAATCACTGTACTCAACGGATTCATCATCTTGCTGGTGGATGCTGTTGCTCCGTTCCCCATCTACTTTGTTGAGCACCAGAATGGACGTATTGGCAGGCAACTCAGAAAAGCCAGTTTGCTGAGAATGTTTAAGTGACGCCAGCGGCCAGAGTTGATACCCGGGGAACTGGATGGCTAATGCGTCAAAGAAATAGGCTTCTTGCGTGGTGCTGAATTCGACGCCGTTATTAACCACCAACAGCGTGTTGACCAGATGTTGATCGAGGTTGGTAGCGAACTGATTGACCTCGTGGGTGGCCTGAAATGGGATAGGCTGATGTGGGATCTCTAGTTCACTGAGCCGCTCGCAGGCAGCATTCATGAGCACGTTATAGGTGTAGGCCTGACATTCGCCATAGCCGCTGCGCTCACGAAAAAAGTCCAGTTTGCTATCCCGGGCATCGAGTTTACGCCGGGCTTTGAGCCGACGATTATCGATGTTAAACCACAAGCTGGTATCGTCCAGAGAGAGGTGCAACTCATCCGCCGGTTCGACCAGAAATTTTCGTTTGTGCAGGGTAAAGGCGAGTTCGTTATATTCTGAAGCATAAATGTCGAGTTCGAATGCCTCCATCACTCCAGCGCCGCTTTTCTGCGTGATGGGCTGACTCAGGCGAGCGTTGAGATAGAGCGTTGAGTTGAAGTAGGTCGGTGATACCGAAAAGCGCTCGCTGGCTTGTTCCAGCATTACCATTTTCAAATGCAAGCTGAATAATCCCTGAATCAGGCGAGACAGGTTGTAATTTTCGGCGGTGAGTTGTTGGCAAATCTTTTCAATACGTTCTGCCAGCGAGTGATGTGTCGGGCTATTCGGTGTTGTTGCAGGCGCTAAGAAAAAAAAGACATGATTGTAATTGGGTAAGAGATGTAACTCATATTTTACGTCCTGGTTGGCACCCAGACCAAGTTTATGCCGCACACAGGATTTAACTTCCTGATGGATACGCGCATAGTAATCAGCAGATTTTTCTTTTCGATCTTTAGTGAAGCGCTGAACCATAAAGTCTATTGTATATACATTAGATATCGGGGCCAATAGGAGTTGAACTGTCGTCAACTGATCTTCTTCAAGCTTGATCAAATTGGTGCGGGCAATCGGGGTATCTGTCAGTTTATTCAGATTAGGGATCATGAGACTTTTCCTTTAGTCGGCAACTTTTCTATACCCAGAAGGGTGTGTAACATCGGATTAATGTCCAGCGTGATGCCCAGTTTGGATTTTTCCAGAGGGCGCTTACTCTCTCGATTTTTTGGCCGATAATACTGGTAGTCAGTTTGGAATAGATTAAGGTAGTGGATCGTGTGATCTACATTATCTTGCCACATCAGGTTATTGGGATTCTGGCTGTAGGCGACGTTCAGATAGACAAACCGAATACGTTCGTAACGACCTGCTAACGCCGCCTGGAGCTGTTCCCGCCCAGTTGAATCAGCCTTCTGGCTTACAAGACTTCGGATCTGGCAAATCTTGTTGCCGCTTTTCTCAAGCGTTTCTTCTGCCCGCGCCAAATCGTCCAGATGCGTCGCCCAGCGCTTAACGTCGATGCAGAGCAAGTCGTCGCCCACTTCAATAAAGCGATCAAAGAATTCATATACCAGTGGTTCAAGACATTCAAACACTTGCGGGTCGGTGAGGGGGACAACACCATAACTTTTCAGCACTTTATCAAATAGATATTCTCCGACATTACCTTTGAGCAACGGAACCAGCCTGGGGTTGGGCACCCATTTTTTGAATACCGTTTCCTGAATATTGTTACATTCACGAATCAACGTACCGACCAGATTGCTGGAGTCCACATCGTTTCTGTACTGCGGGAAGAGGGTGAGTTCTGGCTGATATACTCTGGCGCCGCCAGCGAAGTCCGACAGGGCGGAGTAATCGCTGTGGGCAAGTCCATCCGGCCCGCGCTTGTGACAAAGTAAGATGGCTTGATTGTCTTGCTGGCGATCAATAAACAGTGAGTTGTGGATAGACTGCATTTGCCGATTGGCAGCATAGATAGGGTGGGCCTCAAGTTTTGCCAGCCAGCGTTCTGGATTAGTAAAGGATTCAGGTGCGCGGAACAAATTACACAATTCGAGATATTCAACGTTGCCAGCGCGTACCTGATTTATCCAGTCGGTTTTCAGGACTCGTTTGTGAACTGCATCGATGCGGCGACCATTTGCTACCACAGTCTGTTCAAACGCATGCCGCTGTTCTGCATCACTAAATGACTGGCTCTGACTCAGTTTTTCGCACTCATCCATGAGGCGGTGGTTAAGCAAGGACATGCTTTCCGATACCACTTCGTTGCCGCTGTCTTCACTGAGAGCTGCGAACTGGAATGCGACATTACGGAACACGCCGCGAGGTAAAAAGATTTCTGTTTTCAATAGCGTGTCGCGACGCTCGACCCGACCTACGGCTTGTACGACGACTTTGAACAGACTCATATCATGTTCGGCCATCAGCAGACGATAATTTTCTCCTTGGGCAAAATTAACGCTGAAATCTGCCAGCTTGTGGACGGTAATATCATCATCGGCGTAGTGTTTAAGCACGGTAACGTAGTTGGGCAATGTATTGAGGTTTGCGCTATTCCCTTTCACCTCGCTATAAAACGATGAATTGATTAGCACTAAGCGCTCAAAATCGACATCCAGACGCGGCGCATTCGTATCATTAATATCGCCGTCATGGTATTTAACGAAGTAGTTGAGGCCAGTACCCGCGCTGTTGTAGGTACTCATAAATACCAGTACGGTGTTGCTGTTATCGATATAGGTCTCGTTCCTGATATCTTCGACATTGGCCAACGGTGAATCGAAAAAGACCAGATGGACAGTGTGATGCCCTTTGAATGGGGTAAAGGTTAGGATCTGGTCATGCTTCTTATTGTTATCCGTTTTTTTATCGCACCGGGAGTGCATACCGTATTGCTGGCGCCATGCTGTCTGGTGTGCGCGCCAGGCACTAATAAAGGCTCGCTTAAACGCCCCTGAAAGTGACAGAATCAGGCTGTTTTTACCCTCGTATGCGGCAAGCAATAACGCCTCCAGCTCCCGACGGTACTGACGCTTTTTATAAGAATTTTTTAGGGCGTATTCCAGTGGTACTTTTAACGCGTCGAAAACGGTGTCATATACCTCACGAAAGATCTCGCAGTTTTGGTAAATGTCGGTTAATTCAGCCTGTTCGTCATCAAACATCTTGAAGTCGACGCTGCGGATACGAGCTCTCAACCCGCGTAATGCCTTGAGCGTATCGACATCTGCCGTTTTGCGTTCAACGACCCGGTAGCCAAGGTCGTGGCTATAGCGCGCCAGGAAGTGACGACTAAAGTTACCGTTTTTGGTGTGGCTAAAACCGCTAGTGGCACTAAGCCCGATAACTTTATTGTGTGTGCCGGTTAATAAACGTAGCAGCATGGCTTCGGGCAACTCTTGTACCAGATCCATCTCGAACGCCAGAATGATTGTGCGTTCAGCTCCCCTGTTCACGTAATTGAGTTCAGCTATTGGCGTCATCGTGAATACGGTTTTAGGTTGCAGATAGGTGTAGAAATGATCAATCAACAAATTTTTATCGGTGGTACGATCAAAGATATGACGCACAACGCCGGCTACGTTATTGGCTGCATCAACAAACTGGCCCAAAGGCGTGTTCTGACTGCTGGAATTATCCTGGCCGCCGTTTTTCACCCAACGCTTAAAGTCGCGGTTGGTGATTTGAGCGCATGCGGCGAGTATGACGGATACCAACTGGAACAGATCGTGCAGGGTAGGATTGGTGTCGCTGGCATCATTTTCGACTTCGTAATACAGCTCGGTACGTGTTATGTCGCCTTCGCTGTTACGCATACGAATGCGTTTAAGTCCCTCTTCATTGACGTACATTTTAGCGTTGAAGCTGAAGACGTTATGTGTGATTGAGATGATGCGTTCGGCGGCGTCGCCGTTAACTTCAAATGCCCCTAACTGATCCCGAAACATTTCCAGTATTGATCCCAGCGTCGTACCGAATGAGAGTTCACACTTTTCTACCAGTAGCTCGCGCAGGGTGGCGATGAATTTGACCATCTCTTGCTCAAAGGTCGTTTGCGCGTCTTTGGTCTTGTTTCGTTTCTCCAGGCTACATACCGCATTGTGAATGCGCCCTGTCACTGAGATGACATGCGCCAGGTTGTTTTCCTGTTTGACCAGTTTCACATGGCATGTTTCTTCAAGGCGGGTATAGGCTTCATGAAGTTCATCAATGATCACCGTAAAGCGAATATTCTTCTGGCGAAAAGGACAGTCTGGATTGCGTCTGAAGTGTTCGTCGCGAAGATAGGCGACTTGCCCGGCATGATCGGCAGCCGCAACGGTACTGATCTGCGGATCTTTTGGTTTCAGCTTGCCGCCAAGGAGCAAGTCAAAATCTACGGACTCAAAGCGCACGCCTTCGCCTTTTTTACGAGGAGCCAGGCGGTAAGTTGATGTGTCGAACTTGTTCGTGGTCATTAACAGTACCGACGGACGGTACTGGCAAACTTCAAAAGGTAATACCTGTTTAATAAGCTCGAAGTAGACTTCGTGTACGCTTATCTTCGGTTCGGACTCTCCTTGTTCTCTTGCTGTTATCGCTTTTTGCATTCGTTTCTGGCGTGCCTGGAGTCCGAGACGAATGTATTCTTTAATGGAGGCTTTTTCACTATCTGATCCAAATAGTGATTTACAGGCTGACTCAATCGTATTGCGGATGCTGTGACGGCAGTTTTTTAGCTGCTCTTCGAGCATTTCTCTGTCGTAGTTGGTATCCTGGGTGCTATATGTCGCCAGCTTTTTCAGTTGCTCTTCGCAACGATCTACTTGTGAGACAAGATAATTGAGCGAACGCATAGCCACTTTTATAAGGGCGCTGCCTTTCGCCCCTTCGTACCATTGAGTATAACGGTCGCGGTTTTTTAGCCCAGATGCCCAGTCCATAAAATCGAGGTCGGCAATATCCCTACGAGCAAGAACGCAAATGAACTCTCCTCCTGCCGCCTGAATTTTGTTTTTCTGGCTGCCGTCCAGGTCGATTTGTGATTTTTGCGGCGACATGAATAGCAGGTTGGTAAAGCCGCCTTCGGGAAACAGATAACCTTGCTTCTGGGTTTGGGCAAAGCGTGTTAAGTATTCTACATACCCCTGAATCACACCGTAGCTTTTGCCAAATCCAGTACCGTCGGAACTGAAAATCACTTCGGCACCATCACGCTCATGTACGTGATAGAGTTGTGAAGCTTGGGCACGACAAGCGTTAATTTCTTCAATCAGTGTTACGTCAGGAGTTTGACGGGAAATGAGGTCCTGTAGGTTATTATCAATAGTTTTTGCGCCAACACGCTCATATTGACGATAACTACTAATGGTAATTTGGCGGTTTTCGGTCAGAACCTTTTCCACCTGCATTGGGAAAAGGTGCAATGCAGCCGCGATTTCACTGATGGTATCGGATAGTGGCTCGTGCAGGTTGCTAATAGAGAAGCGCTCTTGTACCGCTGCAACCGTATCTGGATGCAGCGCTTGCCTGAGTTTTGGGAAGGTAATGCTGTAATTATAGAGCGCCAAATCATTGTTTATCAGGCAGCGGAAGGGTTGTTTAGCTGGATCACCTCCGGGGCGTCCGGCAAATCCCAGGATTTTTGCCTGTTCGAGGCGATACAGCAATGCTGAGGCATCACGATAAGGTGAATCAAATTCAGTGTGGAGTTGCAGGCTAAATGGCATCGTGGCATTTAGACGGTCATGCCCGACCAGTGCAGAAAAGTGCTGGCGCACCAGGGTGAGCAGCTTACAGTCTTCCTCAATAGTCCAGGTTTTTCTCATTTTTCTATCCTCTAATATAAATGCCCCTGCAACCACTCAGTCACACGTGCAACATCAAAAGCTCGTAACCCATACTCCTGCGTCAGCAATGCCTCCGGTAAGTACTCATCATATTTTTCGAGGCACTTTTCAGCGATGCTTTCGGCAAGACGGGATTCGGAGGGCAAACCTTCCTTAAGTGCGCTGGCTAACGTCTGCTTAACTTCCGCTACCGTGGTTTTTTCAACTTCAACCACACCAGCAAATGAGCCCGCCTTGAAACCGCGCTGGATAAGTAATGCCGACAGCGTATTTACTGTTTGGTCGCCCAGCCAAGGGAGGATGTAGACATGCTGCCCCTGCTGAATAAAGCCTTCAGTAGTCAGGTTATTGTTGCGAAAACAGTGCAGACCTTCATCAAACAGGCTTCGGGCTGTGGCATCGGCAAAGTCGGCTTTGCGATCGCCAACCGCGATGCGGTAGTCACCTTCCCGGTAGATGATTAACATTTCCTGGCGGACGACATCATGAATGGACATCCCTTGTCCGCCAAATAACGGTGGCTGCCCACCTTTCGTCGCCTCGACATAAATCACTTTTTTGTCACTGTCTATATCGGTCACTTTCCAGCGCCGTCCGCCGAAAATAATATGCTGGTCAGGCATTAGGGGAGAGTCAACGGGAATAGAACCCAGCGTTTTACTCCCTGCGACAATTCGAAATTCTTCTGGTGTGCTGAACACGGCGTAGAAGGTGTATTGATTAACCTGACGCTCGCCCTCGATGCCCAGTACCAGTTCACCGCTGGATAGCTGGGTCAGAAACTGGAGTTCTCCCATATGCTTCAACAACGTTTTGAAGTCATCGATTATGACTTTCTGGAATGGCCCTTGTTGACATAACTGCGACCAGATCTGATCTGCTCGTACGCCTCCCCATTGCGCAACAATCGCCAGGATCTGATGAAACAGGGTGGAATAGTGTATCTGGCGAGTATCGGCGGGTTCAAACCATTTGCTGCCGATGAGTAAGCGGATCATGGCCAGCGACTGAACAAGCTGGAGCCTGAGCTGATCAACAATGCCTGATGTCGGCGTCAGTTCACGTTCGGCAATCAGCATTCTCAATACGGCAGGTGAGTCGCGTCTGCCGGAACGTCCCATACGCTGGCGCAGGCTGGCAACGGAATGCGGTGCGGTAACCTGCACCACGGAACTGACTTTGCCGATATCGATGCCCAGTTCAAGGGTCATGGTACAAATGGCGGTGGTAGGTAAGTTGCCTTTCTGGAGTCGTTGTTCGAGCGCTTCGCGCAGATCTCGGGACAGCGAGCCATGATGAGGAAAGAACTCGTTGGGAACGATGTCCATTTCACTGAGATCGCCAAGCGTAGCGGCGATGCTTTCGGTCCGTTTACGGCTGTTGGCGAACACCAGATGGGAATCACCACGGCAGAATCGAAATATATCGTAACAAATCTGCGTCTCTGCCGAAGGCGGCGGCTCCTGACCTGAAATAACCAGCGGTTCCCGATATCCTTTTACCTGAACCTTTAGTGTGGCATTGCTCCGACTGTCGGTAATAATGTCGCAGGGTATACGTTGATTTGGCCGCAGAGATAACGGTACTCGCTCCAGTTCTCCCAGCGTTGCGCTGAGTGCGACCCGAGGAACTGGATTGTCGATTCTTCCCAGCAGGTGATCGATCCGATTTAACAGAGAGAGAAGCTGCATACCCCTCTCAGAACCGATGAAGGCATGGAATTCATCAATAGCGATATAAGCCAGTGGAGCAAAAGCCTGCTTTAACCATCCCGCATTACGGATCAGCATCGCTTCCAACGACTCTGGGGTAATAAGCAAAATACCGGCAGGATTTTTCTTCGCTTTTAGCTTTTTGCTTTGTGCAACATCACCGTGCCAGGGTGTGACCGGCATCTCCAGTGCATCCCCCAGACTTTCCAGCCGCCGGTGCTGATCGTTAATTAAGGCTTTGAGTGGGCTTATGTATAAAATACCGAAGCCGCCCTGAATATTTGCAGTAGCAGAGCAGGCAGGCAGGAAAAAGGCTTCGGTTTTACCTGCTGCAGTGGCAGCGCTGATCAGTACGTCCCGATCGCCCGCTAATATTGGTGGAATGGTTTTTTTCTGCAGATCCCGAAGATCTGCCCATCCCTGCCGGTATATCCACTTCTGTATGCGTGGATCCAACCGCCGGTATTCATTCATCATAATCTGAAGTCGGCCAGGCCGTCCGCATCAGTATCATCTGCTGAAGATAACTCATCCATATCGCTGGGTTTTTCCTCTGTAACAGCAATACCGGCAACCAACTGTGACCACTGAATGGACGGGTTTTGTTCCAGCACGGCAAGCATATCCAGGAACGCTTTAATTGTGTTCCGTGGCGTACGGAAGTAAGCGTCGCCGATGGTATTGCTACAGTGGCGTAAAAATGCCGTCAGGGCTTCATCAGGAACCAGATAGTTATCCGCTTCACCGCTGGCATAAACGTGACGAAGATTTTTCAACAAAATATAGAGTTCTTCCGGCGTCAGGCTGGCCAGATGCAGAGAAGGGGATGAATAATCAATAACGCCTGCTCGCTGGGCAAAACTGTTTTCTGCCAGCCGCGACTGGAGCGCTTCGTAGCTGTATAAACCTTTACGCGGATCGAACAGGAACTCTGGTGTGCCGCCGAGCAGAAAACCAATATGTTCAGCCGTTCCCTGAAGGCAGTCATTCAGAATACGCAGTATTTGCTCATAGTTAGCAATCCGGGCTTGGGTATTACTGAGCTTGTAGAGGTTCACCATTTCATCCAGATTCACCAGCAGACCGGCATATCCGGCCTGGCGGACAAATAGGCTCATTAGCTTTAACGAATCGTAGAAAGAGGCGTCAGAAATAATGGTGCGCACGCCAAGATCGTTACGAGCATCTGTTTTCGTGGTGTATTCGCCTCTCAGCCAGCGGATGGCATTCGATTTTAGTGTTTCATTATCCTGCTCGTGGCCTTGCCAGTAACATTCAATCACTTTGGCGAAATCATAACCGCCAACCATATCTGACAAGGCGGCGAGTTTTTGGTGGATAATAGCCGGAACCGACGAATTTGTGCTTTGTGCTTCTTTTCGGGCTTCGGTGATAAAGCGCTCAACCACGCTTAATAAAGCATTTCCATCCGGCTTATTTCGGGTGGACAGATTCTTCATTAATTCAGAATAGAGATTACGCGCTTGTCCACCGGTCGCGTGGATGCGCCTGTCCGGGGATAAATCGGCGCTGATTGTCACCAGCTTTTTCTCTAATGCAATTGAACGCACAACGCTTAGGAAAAATGTTTTACCTGAACCGTATTCCCCAATAATCAGCCGGAACCCTGCGCCACCATCGACGATACGTTCAATATCCTGATACAACGCTTTAATCTCGTTGACACGGCCAACCTGAATATGCTGAATACCAATTTTAGGCGTAACGCCTGATTTCAGTGACTGAATAATAGCGTCTCTTTCTTTGAGACGAATGCGAATGCCAGACATAAATTATCCTTTGAGTTCTTGTGCAATTTCCAGGTCAACGTAAATATCATCGTCATCATCAAGCACCGGCGCGTCAACCTGTTCGAAAGACCAGTCATTAATCGTTTCAATTGCACCACTTACCATCAAATTAAGCTGCTGGCATAGCTCAGCGACGTCGTTTCGCGCCCAACGCTCTTTTTCCAGCAGGCGCTGATAGAGTTGGTGATGTGCTTTATCAAGACCTGTTGTTGGGGGAGCCGCAGTATCTGCTGGCGATGCGTCTTCGGTTGTATCTTCGACAAAGATTGTGCTCAGTAGAAGACGAACATCGGTGGTGTCAGACTCATGGCGGGCAAGAACAGTTTCATCGAGAGAAAATGTGCTGCTTGTCTCTGATGTGGCCTGTAACGTGGCTGACGAGGTTTTTTCTGCCGTTGACAGGCGATGGATATCACTGGTGACGGTATTGCTGTCCAGCCCAAGGCTGGCGTAGATTTTTTCCAGTTGTTTAATTTCTGCCGGATCGATTTTGCCATCCGCGCAGGCAACGTGAATAATAACGTTGCCAATTGTAGATTTTTCTTTATTGCTGAGTTGCTCAATTTTGCCTTTCAGACCAGCCATGCTGGCGGGTGTGTTTAGTCGCCAGACCAGGTAGGCGTGCAGCGAGCGTTTCTCCATCGGGGTTAATGAATCATTATGGTCAATGATTTTCTCCAGCGCTGCCTGTTCAGCAATGTCCACGATCTTATCCATTTGTGCCATCATTGCGCCCAGCCGAAGCGCCACGGAGACTGACGTAAATTCCTCAGACGGTATGTAGAATTCAGCGTGCCCTTCGGCAAATAAAACAAGATTACCTTCTGGCTCTGGTTTAACCAGGTGATAGCGCATATCCGGCGCAATGCCGTAGCCTGCTCGCCTGGTGAAATTTTGCATCAATTCGGCTTCTTTTTTATTGATCTTATCCGGTACTGGCATACCCAGTCTGGCCCAGAAATCAGCCACCGTTGCCAGCCCCGAGTTCTCACGGATCCGCTCATCTGCCCAGCGTTTAAATCCAGCGAACATCTCTTCTGCATTTTCAGTCAGTATTTCGTCGGGAAGAAGCATGATGGCGACGACATCACTTGCTGAGGCATCTTTTTTACCGAGATAGCGACTGTAGGCATCCAGAGCGTTGATGCAGGATTCTGCAATAGGAATTAATTTCTGAACTGGAGCTTTTAAAACGCTGGGATCGGGAAGATCAGTGAGTTCAATACGTACTCCCCGCAGTGTATTGCTTGCGGGAGTATAATCCAGTTTCAACCGGGTCTTGTTCGGTTTAACCACCAGACCCTCGCCAAATTTTTTGACGTAGCGCTGTATAAACAGGGCTGTAAACACCTCGGCACAGCGCCTCGCCGGAGTCCGTAGGGTATATTCGGGATAGTATTTTAGCCATGCCAGAGCCAGACCTGCTGAAACGGGCTCTCCTTGCGCAACCGTTGAGGCAAGACGGAACTGAAATAACAGTGAGCTTCCCGAGGCAAAGTATTCGTTTTCATTCTCTAACACGATGATAGCAGGCCGAAGGAGTGCCATGGTTTCTATTAACTGTGTCGAGTAACGACGAAAGGAATTGTTTGCCTGAAACAGGGTTCTCAGACGCAACACCTCTTCAAATAACGATTTGAATTCATTATCTGAAATAGCCTCCTGCTTTCCGTCCACCAGGATGCGGCGCTCAAGTCCGTAAAAATAGATAAAAATGTAGCCGATAGGGCAGCCAGCATCGTTGCGTTCGCTTGCCAGCCAGTCAAGGTAAGCACCACGACAGCGAGGGGAGAGCGTTGAAAAACTGGGCCAGTATCCCAGAGACTCATCTTCGTAATGCCTTGAAATATACTCAATGGATAAGGCATCGTTAACCAGAGAGGCATCTGAACCATTGTTATAATTATATTCATGTGATGAATATATTTTTAAGTGATCCCCAAAATAAAAGTTACCGCGAGAAATGACGGTATTTTGAATCGTGATGTTTTCTCCTTGTTTGATCCACCGCGCAGGCCTTGTATTACGTCGGGCGGCGGTTTCACACGTCTGCTCGCGACTGGTACGGTATTCAACCGTTAACCCATTAACCACAGTGAACGTTGCCAGTTCGTCATCGTCGGATGTCCGAGAATTCATGCTTGCCACGCTATTGGTTGGCTTATTGAGAGGTTTTTGTCGGGACGTATTATTTATTTGGCTGATGTTTCTGCCGTTTATTCTGGGGGGAGGTAACTTTTTCTTTTTGGAAAACAAAAGCCAGATAACAGCCAGCGCAATAACAAATATCCAGAAATCCATGCCGTGTCCTTAATTGCGGTTAAGGCTTCCCGGCATTGTTCGACAATCGGCAACGGCGGCAAGCATAAAACTGGAAGAGAGATCGCAGGATCATACCGTGCCTGGGCTGGAGTACAAGCATAAAAACCACATTATTCAACAGGGTTACCGACGCCGATATTGCCGCCGCTGAAAACCAACTGGAAAGTCTGTTACCAAAAAGCCCGTCAGACGAGGCTGAACAACGTTCCATACCGGCTCGCAAGCCATTGTCTGAACATCTTCCTCGCGTGGGAAAAGTTATCTCGCCAACGTCAGATATTTCCAAAGGATTACCTGAGGTTGGATTGGTCACGCAGGTTGTTGCCAGTAAATACCGTGACTATCAGCCGCTCTATCGCCAAAGTCACATCTTTGCCCGTGATGGTGTTGAGATCCCCGTCAGTACGCTGGCCGGAGGGGTTGGTGCTGCCGGAGTTGCCCTGGCGCCACTGGCAGAGCTACTGCGTCTGGACCTGCTGAAAAGAACCGTGGTGCACGCCGATGAAACGCCGCTGCTGATACTGGATGCGAAACAGGTGCGTAACTGGGACTACATACCAGAGGTTTACCTTAACCCGGAAAAAGAGGCGGCTTAACGTAATTTAANTACATCAGGCGACAACTGCCTTGAAAAATGCCGTTAAACGGTGTCCATCGTAACGGTAATACGCACATGGGGAACATCAACGTGTATCAGGCACGCCGCTTGCTACTTAAGCTGGTCGATGAAGGGGCCGTGATTAAAACCGGCACGAGCAAAGGCCTTCCGATACACTGGTGGCTTATCGGTGCCGATAAAAATCAGTCATGCCTCAGCGATGGCGAAAACACACATTGACACCCCCTCCCCCCTGACGACCTAACAACACCGCCTTGCTTGTTCAACTCATCCATTATAGCGACTGAGAGCAGGTGATAAACCAAAGACTGGCGGGTGGATTGTTACCCACATTGCCTGATGCCAGATAGACATCATAACGGTTACCTCCCTGTGTTTCACGGGCCCAATAGCTGTAGTCATGCCAACCCGCACCGTAAGCGCTCAAACTGCCCCAGGCATTCCATAATGGCCCGTCTCCGGCTCGCGCACTGCCCGGCCCCGCACTCAGTCGAGTCCAGCTCGGTACGGCGTAATTCCCCCCGGACTGTGCGGCACACGCACTGTCAGCCTGTGAGGCCGTTCCCGCCACAGAACCCTGATGAATAAACCACTCATTGACGGTAAATGTATAGATGGACTCACCGCCACCCACCTTGTCGATGGCCTTAATCACCACCGTCTTATGGGTAGATGACGGGGTTGCCATAAAACTGACCCGCCCCTGACTATCGACCGAGACCCAGTCACTCTGCGTCGACCAAGTGTATAACGCATTGTTCGCCACAGTGTCACCCAATCTCACCTGAAACGTG
>NZ_ATYS01000009.1 GCF_000427805.1 Budvicia aquatica DSM 5075 = ATCC 35567
GTATCAATTTTTCCGGTGACAAACTGATGGTAAACGTCTTTTCCCGCTTTCAGTTTGGCTATCAGAAAATCGAGAGGGGCTTTAGGAATATGGCAGTCAGAACATTCGGCCCGAATTCCTTTCTGATTGGTAAAGTGAACCGAACCGGTGTATTCATCGTAGGGGGTTTGCATGGTATGGCATGAGAGGCAAAACTGGGTATCGGAGGTTTTATGCAGGACGTAAGCTCCGCCGCTTAGACCAATAACACCCAGAATAATGCCGATAAACAGTATTAGGGCGATGCGTGATTTCTTTATTCTCATGTATGGCAGCCTTGTCCGCTAATAAAAATCAGTTAAAACAAATAGACCTGAGAGCGTTTATTCATTCGATAATGATTATGATTATTTTTACATGATAAAAAAGTATGCCTTTGGCTATTTATTATCTATCGGTTAAATCACATATTTTTATATTTTTTAAAGTGTCGATATGTATTTATTTATATATCGAGGTTGGGTTAAATATAAAAAATATTTAAAATCAATATGATAGGGTTATTTTTGTTTTTAACAAAATTACAAACTAATAACCCATAGGCTTTAACATATCTATGTTATACCAAAAGACTAAACTGAATCTGTAGTGATTTTATTTAAATGAAAGTGTTCTAAAAAATTAATTGTGAAAACAAAGCGAGAGGGGGAAGAGGCTATATCATCAGAAAGGGAAATGCATTGGCGTAAATATATTACCGCATGCATCACAGATAACAAAAAACCGCCCTGAGGCGGTTTTTTAAATCTTAATTAAGCGTTAGCTTAAATTAGATAGCAACTACGTTTGCAGCTGAAGGACCTTTTTGACCAGCTTCAACATTGAATTCAACCTGTTGGCCTTCATCTAATGTTTTGTAGTCGTTACCTTCGATTGCAGAGAAATGTACGAATACATCTTTGCTGCCGTCTGCTGGAGTGATGAAACCGAAACCTTTACCTGCATCAAACCATTTTACCTGACCAGTAATTTTAGCCATTTTTTAATTTCCTCTAGTGATTATGTACACCTAAAAAGTAGGTGACGATAAGCTGTGATTTTAGTTATTACATATGGCGGCACTAAGAAGAAATTCATCAGATAAGTGATATCGACAGATAACGCTTGAAATAGGAACTACTTTACTCAAAATGACATACATATAATAGACTGCGTTCCAGCCTGTGAAGCTATTAACGCATTTTGCTTGGATAATAGCAACACTTAATTTGAGATAGTTATAGAGAGTGGTAATTATCGGGAAGCAGAAACGTCATTTTTATGCACTAATTTGACACCGTTGCGATTGTTAAATCACCCGATGAGTCATATCATAAACCGCTTTTTTGTCCGCAATGCTAGTCAGGATGATAGTATAGCCAAATAGTCGAAATATTTAGCAGGGAGTGCTGAAATGCCCATTATCTTTGTGGTTTGTCTTCAAGTTTTGTGCGGTGTCCATGTGGTAAAAACCGGTCAGGAACGCTATTGGTTATACCTGATCATTGGGTTACCGGGCATTGGCTGCGCAGTGTACGCCCTGGCAATTATGCTGCCTGACTTATTCAGCAGCAGAGACGGGCGCAAAATTATACGTCATGCCCATGATAAAATGGATCCTGAACGCCATATCCGCATGCTACGTGATGAGCTAAATATCACCCAAACCAGCCAGAACTATGTCCTGTTAGCCGATGAGTTAATGCGGGTTGGTCGCCCCAAAGAAGCGATACCTGAATATAAAAATGCATTAACCGGTATTTTTACTCGGGACCCGGATATCATGGTTAAGCTGGCTGCGGCCCAGTTCGACAGCCACGATCCCGTCAGCTGTCAGCAGACGTTAGATGACATTACGCAGCATAGCCCTGACTATCAGTCACAGGACGGGCACCTGTTATATGCCAGAGCGCTGGCTGAAAACGGTCATCTTGCTGAAGCAGAAAGCGAATATCAGGCACTGATTAACTATTACACCGGGCCTGAAGCGCGCTTTCGTTACTATCAGCTATTGATGGACCAGGGGAAAATGGAGGCGGCAAAACAGCAGTTGGAGACTATTTTAACCACTGCCCGCTGTGCCAAACCTCATTATCGTAAACTACACAAAGCCTGGTTAAGTAAAACCCAGCAGGCGATTAAGCTATTTTCTTAATCGCCAAACAGGCAAATTACATCATCAGCAGTGGCCCGGCGTGAAAACGTCGGGCCATGCCATAAATTACGCCTGATCTTCCGTCACAATAACCGGCTTATCAAAGTTAATCATTAAGGAACAGATGAGATAACCGACCGCAGCCAGAACAAACACCATCATTGCGGCATAGTAATTTCCGGTGAGTTGAACAATAAAGCCAATAAATATAGGAATAATTGCTGCAAACAGGTTGCTGCTGAAGTTCATGGTTCCACAAATAGTGCCCGCCACTTTTTGCGCGCCAAGCAGCGACGGAATCGACCAGTAAACGCTGGCCCAGCGTAATGGGAACATGGCAACGGCAAGTAGCCCAACGGCAAGCATAGGATCGCTGCTGTTTGCACAAAGGAATATGCCCACTCCGGCGGTAATGGCAGAAATTGCCAACATGGTGTGGAGCACTTTATTTGTTTTAGCGCCCGAGTTTCTCCAACGGTCCATAATGTAGCCGCCGGTTAACTGACCGATAAAACACAGTAAGAAGATAAAGGCCATCGCGCCACCCATCGATTTAATATCGAATCCGTAGGTTTTTTGGAAATAGAGCGGAAGCCATGTCATTAGCCCATAAAATACCGTGCTATAGCAAACCCAGCCGCCAATTAATGCCAGAACGTTGCGCTGTTTTAAGTAGGGTTTGATATCGGATAGTTTGAATTTTTTTCCGCTTTCAACGCTGGTCGGATTATGTTCAGTAATATGGTCCAGCTCAGCCTTATTGATATACGGGTGCTCATGGGGATAGGTGCGGATATACCACCAGGCAAGAAGGCCGGCCATAATAGTACCAATACCGGCCACCACGAATGCCATTCTCCAGGATCCAAAAAATGCAATCAGCCAAGTGAGTATCACGGCGCCGAGCGCGGTACCTAACGCAGCTCCGCCGTCTAGCAGCATTGAGCCTCGTCCGCGTTCTGTCGGTGTCAGCCATGCTCCCATCAGCTTGGCGCCTGATGGCATAATCGGTGCTTCAGATACGCCTAATCCGACGCGCGCAATGGCCAGGGTAAAGGTGCTATAGCAGAGTGCAGCAACCGCCTGAAATGCTCCCCAAATAATTGTTGCCCAGGCAATAATTGTTCGGGTTTTAAATCTATCCGCCAGTACCCCGCTGGGTATTTGCATTAACGCGTAAGCCCAGAAAAACGTACTGTGTAATAGACCGACTACCACTGCATCCTGAATATCAAACTCTTCAACGATATAAGGCATAGCAATAGCCAATGATGTTCGGTCAATATAGTTAATTGCACCTAACAGCAGCATAATAATGAATATTTTCCATCTGACGGTGGTTGCCGCTGCACCCGGGCTGTATCTTGATATCGAATTATTAGACATAAAGAATCCCTCAGCCATATCGGTGAAGATATAGCTTGTATATTTAAGATTAATTGTCAGGAATATTTCACTAATCCAATTTATTGGTGCTCTGGATTAGGTATTCCGGCTAAAAATAAAGGCTGGTTTTTTTTATTATTACTCCCTCTGTGTTTTATTTGATTAACGCTTTTATTCAGGCTATTTATCTGGCGTGTTGGTGGAACGATAATCGACAATTTGTTGGTAAATACGGATTGCGGCGGCGGCTGCGCCATAGCCGTTATCAATATTCATGGTCATTACGCCGCCGGAACAGCTGGCTAAACAGCTATTTAGTGCAACCTGACCGCCGCTGGCGATGCCATAGCCAACGGAGGTCGGCACCGCGATAATCGGGGCATGAACTAATCCGGAGATGACGGTTGGCAAGGCGGCTTCCATGCCGGCAACCGCAATAATAATGGCGTAGTGACGCAATACGGGCAGCCTCTCCTGCAGTCGCCATAATCCGGCAACGCCAATATCCTGATGCAAGTCGCAATCTATTCCGTGAAAGTTAAGGGTGGTTTGGATTTCTTGGCATACAGCGACGTCTGATGAGCCGCCGGAAATGATGCCGATTCTTACCGGCGCAGCTAATAGAACATCGCCACCAAATACTGCACAGTGAGCGGTTGGGTTATATTCAAGCTGGCGGATCCAGCTTTCGGACAGTTGAATCAATTTTTCCGGCGTTAGACGAGTGAGTAATAATCTACGATGTTGATCTTTTGCCAGTGACAGAATGTGTTCAATTTGCTCACCGCGTTTAAATTCACACAACACGGCCTCTTCAACGCCACATCGCTGTAACCGCTCGAAATCCATCGTAATATCTGGCGCGGATAGATTAGGCTTCGACATAATTTACCGGCTCCTTATTACCGACAAAGGCGCTACCCCGTTGATAAGCTGAAATAAATAATGGCGCGTTTAATCCGCACTCTTTAGCCATGGTTTTAATGTGTATAGCAAGCTGGTCGATATCGCCGGCCTGTAGCTCCACTAAAGTACGATCGTCAAGTTCCAGTACCATGGCTGACTGTCGGATGCGAAAACGGATGGTTTCGCCGCTTATCACTTTACGCACGTGGCGTTCAACCCTATCGATGAGGTCGAGCTGTGCTGACGATATGCGAATACCAGTTTCGACTCGGCTCGCCAGACAGGGAGACGCGGGTAAATCCTGTAAATCCCTCAGGCCAAGCAGGGCAGCAATTTGCCTGATAGTCTTCTTATCGATCAGACATTCAATATACGGATGGCGGATATGCTGTTCTTTTGCCGCTATGAGCCCCGGACGATAATCGCCAAGATCGTCCAGATTGGTACCGCCGATCGCCTGACCGTGGTCTAATTTACGCAGGTTAATATAAAGGCTGGTTTTGCAGTAATAGCAGCGGTTGACCGGATTTCTTTGATAATCTTCGCGATCGATTTCGCCGGTAATAATTTGTTTAAAATTCCATTGATAGCGTCGGGCATATTCCGCGACTCGAATACCGTCAGCATAAGGAACCGCGGCCGAAGTCGCATGGACTATCAGCGCTTTTTGTCCCAGGGCTTGGTGGGCGATATAAGCCATTAGCATGCTGTCTATACCACCACTCACGGCAACGGTGCATTGTCCGACGGCTTTCAGCCATTGCTCTAACCGGAGTAAAGCCAGCTGAGTACTATGGTTGTTGTTCATTTAATCTCCTTGGCCGATTCTGGACGACGGTCGTATTGCGTTAAGTCAGGGCATTTTTCAACGCTGGATTTTATGCTTTGCCGCTGGTCATGGCTGGTCAATGGGGTAAGTAAGGCATCGGCTTCCAGCTTACAGCTACGTTCTCCGTTGGGGCGTTGGGCATACTTTACCGGCCAGTCCTGTTGGTTAAATTCGATTAACGCCTGACGGCGGGGCAGCATAAAACGTTGGGTTTGCCAATGGCGAAGACCCAGGGTTGACGTTTGAATAAATATGGCGTCGCAAATAGCAGATAAGTTTTCCGGTAGGCAGAGCATTTCTAAGCGGGTTACCCAACGCTCTTTTTTACCCTGTAAAGTTTGGCTGGTAAGGTCAATCAGGCCGTCTAACCGGCGCAGGTTTTTTTGTGCGATAGCTAATAGTTCAGGCGTCATATCATCAATATCGCACTGAATAACGCAGGCGATTTGACTGATATATTGACCGTCAGATTCCGTAGCGTTCGGGGTTTTGAACGGGCAAACTCGCAGGACGTTAGCCCGGCCTTTTAATTTTCTATTGCCGAAACCATAACCGGCCCGTTGGGCCTGACCGACGATCGGCCGCCGATATTGCTTTAACCAAGCGAGTATGGCGGCTCCGGTTGGGGTCACTCTCTCCCCGCTGTCGCCGTCATCATGCCAATTGAAGCCTTCAAGTAGCTTCAGCGTCGCCGGTGCAGGAACCGGAATTTCACCATGTTCACAGCGTACGGTTCCTCCGCCCCACGGCAGATCGGAGCAAGACCAGCTTTTAGCGCCGCTATGGGTGATAAGAAATGCCGCACTGATAATATCGACTAATGCGTCGAGTGCGCCCACTTCATGCAGATGAATCTGCGGTAAATCCACTTGATGTATCTGGCTTTCAGCCTGAGCGAGTAGGGTATAAATTTCCAGCGCACGCTGACGGACTTCATCGGTAAGAGGCGCCTGTTCCAAGGTGTTAATAATCTTTTGCCAGCTGGTGTGATGATGTGTGCTTGCCCTTGCCGTAGGGGTTAAAACGTTAGCGTGTTGTTGGGTATTCTGGAAAATAAAGTGGGTTGAATCTTTGACGGCCAGCCCCTTGATACGGACCTGAAAACGCTTCCCGTTTAGTCCCTTATCCTGAGCAGGTTCCAGCGTGATGTTTAGCCGGGAACTTAGCGTTAACTTATCAAGCAGGTTGAAAAGCGGCGGGGCAAGGTCGGGAAAGGTATCCAGCATAGCCGCTGAAAACATATCTCCTGCAATACCGCCGATAACGTCAAGATGTATATGCATATGGTCCTCTGGTCGTTTTTAGCGTTCAGTTCTGGTTGTTCAGTCGATGATTGAGGTGCCAATAATCGACTGAACTCACTATGGTTAACTCTGTTTTCTGAGGGCCATAATGGCCAGTGCACCGACAGATGCTACCGAGCCGATGGCCACTAATCCGGCTACCGGGCTATTAAACATATTCTCGGCATGAACGCGGATAATCGGGGCGGCAAAGCTGAACAATGCGCCGAACATATTGATAAATCCGATACTGACAGCCAGAGCGCTACCGGACAGAATACTGGTCGGAATCGCCCAGAATATTGGCTGACAGGCAAAGAAGGCGGTTGCACTAAGACAAAGTGCAATGATGGCGCCATAAGGACCGGCAACCGAAGAGAGCATAATGGCTATCCCTCCGACCAACAGGGTTGCGGCAGCAATTTTACGGCGTTCCTGAGTCCGGTCTGAATAACGAGGAATAAAGTAGGTGCCTAGCAGTGCGCATAGCCAGGGAATAGCCGTAACGACCGAGGTCATAAAGTTAACCGAGCTACCCATAATCGAAGCCACTTGGGACGGTAAGAAGAAAATCAAACCATAAACGCCACACTGGATGGTTCCGTAAATAATCGCCAGATGCCATATTTTCGGATTTTTAAGCGCTTCAATAATGCTGGAAGAGACTTTTTTACTTTCTTCGGTATTCAATTGATTAATTAACAGCTCTTTTTCAGCAGGGCTTAGGAAGCGGGCGGATATCGGTGCATCGTCCAGATAAAAGAAGGTCCATATACCGGCAGCAAAGGCTAATGCGCCTTCAATAATAAACATCCAGTACCAGCCGGGATGGCCTAACATGCCGTGAAGTTCTAATAACGCACCGGATAAGGGGGAGCCGAATGCCATTGCTAGCGGAGCACCCATATAGAACAGGCCCATCACGCTGGCCCGGTTAGCCTGAGGAAACCATTGTGAGGTCAGATAAATCATGCCGGGAAAGAATCCGGCTTCGGCGATGCCGAGTAATACGCGTACGGTTAAAAATTTAGCCTCACTGTCGGCATAGCCCATTGCCATCGAGAGTGTACCCCAGGCGAGGGTCGTTACGCCGATCCAACGTTTGGCGCCGAACTTTCTTAAACAGAGGTTGGCCGGCGCGCCTAAAAAGGCATACACCACAAAGAATAAGCCGGCACCGAGCGCATAGGCTTCATTGCTTAATCCAATATCAAGCTGGTAGGTCTCTTTAGCAAAACCAATATTAGAGCGATCTAAAAAGGCCAAAATATACAGCATTAACATAAAGGGTATTAATCGCCATTTCGTTTTATTAACCACCGACGGTAAGGTGACAGACATGAGGTATCCTTATATATTCATATATAATTTTAGTTTTAAATAAACGATAATATTATTGAGTTTTTTCTACTGATTAATTAATGAATATTTTTCTTTACCATTCGCCGATATCCGTAAAGTTATTTTCTTCATCAAAAATAAACTGGGACGGTTCAGTTAATATTTCGATATTATTATTGGCGCGAGCATCGTCCAGCATATTTTCAGAAATATAAATTTCACCTATATGTAATGTGTTAGCCATTCTGACTATTCGCGCTTCAGTTCTGCCATCTAATATAATGCAGGTCTTAATCGCAACCTGAATGGCTTGCTTATCTGATGGCATAATGACGGGAATAAAGCCATCGCGCGCGAGTCGGGATGTAATGACATTAGGATAAGTTTCGGGCAAATCGATTTTATTATACAGGCGCTGGGTACAGTAATCGGCCCAACCCATGCCGGTCGCATTGCCGCCGCTTTGCTCATGTAAATCCAGCACCGCTATGCGATCGGGCCTGATAGTCGCAATAGGTTCAACAAAGGGCGTCGGCGCTCTGCCCATCACGTGTCCGTCCATACCGCCGCCGGAATATATTTTGCCCATTAGATCAATAACCGCGATATCAACGTTATCAAACAAGATCTTAGGGAAATAGGATTTAGATTCAGCCAAGAGTGCGGTTTCACGCTCTTCTAATCTGTCTGCGGCAATAGCTTCGATTTTTACCACTTTGTCATAGGCATTCTCAACCGTACCGATACCAAAGAGAAAAGGGGTCTTTTTCACCTTAATTCGCGCCATGTCGACAATGTTTTTCGCCATATTGCCGAAGCCGTGAGTATGGCAAGAGTCTGCGCCGTCTTGTTTGCCAAAACCGATAGTAATCATTTTGATAATGCCGCTTTCTATCGGGGCGGTGAACGCGTTGTGAGCTTTAATCCGGTTAATGGCAATAATGCCATCAGCCTGCATCGCGTTTTTATCCATTAAAATAGGCAGCCCATTTTCCAATTCACCAAGCTTTACCGTTTCCATTGATGCGCGGATCTCACAGCCCAGTATTTCTTCCGTCATCCCCAAATTCTCCAGCACGTGGCGTTGACCTTCAGCGGTCGCACCACCGTGGCTTCCCATCGCCGGAACGGCAAAGGGAATAGCCCCCAAGGCTTTTAACTCAGCAATAACGGCCTGTGCAATTCTGGGTATTTCAGCAATTCCCCGGCTGCCAATACCAACTGCAATGGTCATGCCGGGTTTTATCGTCGCTTTAATTTCAGGCTTATTTAATTCTTGTTTAACCACTGACTTTATATCAATAATTTCATTCGGTGATGCAAAGTGTTGCCGAACTTTTATCATATTAGGCAGAGGGATATCTTGTAATAGCTTATCAATAAAAGACATGTTCACAACTCCTGTGAATGATTACCCGAAGGTTTCTATTATTTTATTTTTAGGCACCGCTATTTATAATTGTGAATATAAAGCTTGTTATGAAACGCAGTATTTAAATAAACAGTGGTGCCTGATAATCGGTCAATTACATAATTGAACCAATATTCCAGGGAACAAATTCCAAACCACCGTAACCAAAAAGTTCACTCTTGGTTTTTTTACCCGATGCCATATCCAGAATCATGGTGTATAAACGCTCGCCGGCTTCAGCAATGGTTTCTGTGCCGTCAACGACGTTGCCACAGTTAATATCCATATCTTCTTCCTGCCGCTTCCAGAGCGTATTGTTGGTGGCCAGCTTTAGGGACGGCGTTGGTTTGCTGCCAAATGCCGATCCCCTGCCGGTCGTAAAACATAGCAGATTGGCTCCGCCGGCAATTTGGCCGGTAACGGCAATCGGGTCGTATCCGGGGGTATCCATAAAGACCAGCCCTTTGGCGGTGACCGGTTCAGCATATTCATAAACATCGACTAAGTTAGAGGTTCCGCCTTTGGCGATGCCACCGAGGGATTTTTCCAGTACTGTCGTCAGGCCACCGACTTTGTTGCCCGCCGATGGATTGTTATTCATCTCGCTGTTATTGCGGGCACAGTAATCCTCCCACCATTTAATCCGGCTGATGAGTTTTTTACCGACTTCGGGCGTCACGGCACGGCGGGTTAACAGATGTTCTGCCCCGTAGATCTCAGATGTTTCGGACAGAATTGCGGTACCGCCTTGCTGAACAATTTTATCGGCGGCATAGCCAAGTACCGGATTGGCTGAAATACCCGAATAGCTATCGGAACCGCCGCACTCTAAGGCCAGAATAATTTCAGAAACGGGTACCTCTTCACGTTTAACCTGGTTGGCTTCGGCCAGCATTCCATCAATAACTTCAATGCCCTTATTAATGGTTTTTTGCGTGCCGCCGGTTTCCTGAATTGTCATGGTATGCAGCATTTTGCCTTCGGTCAGGTTTTCGACCTGAATCAGATCTTTGATCTGATTAGATTCACATCCCAGACCGATGATAACCACGCCAGCAAAGTTGACGTGTCGGGCATATCCGCTCAAGGTGCGGCGCATAACAACCATGGCTTCACTGTCAAAACCAATCGCACAGCCGAAGCTTTGCGGCAGAGCGACAACCCCGTCAACGTTAGGGTAGTTTTCTAGTCCGTGCTTTTTATAATGATCTTCAATTGCCCGGGCGACTGTGGCACTGCAGTTTACCGAGGTCAGAATACCGATAAAGTTTCGGGTTGCTACGCGACCGTCGGCCCGTTTGATGCCCATAAAGGTATCGATTTTTTCCGCTTTAGGTAGTTCAATGGTATCTTCACCGAAGGCGTAGTCGCGGCTGAAGTCACCCATGCTTAGGTTGTGGGTGTGGATATGGTCGCCTGCTTTAATGGGCTCTGAGGCAAAACCGATAATTTGCCCGTAGCGTTTTACCGCTTGGCCAACGGGAATATCCCGTAGGGATATTTTATGGCCCTCAGGAATATCGGATTGAACTTTAATGTTTTCATTGGCTAATACCGTGCCGGCAGATACCGGAAAGCGGGCGACAACGACATCATCGTTAGGATTAAGCTTCATTACGGGATAGACATTACTCATGGAAATCTCCTGATAATTGTTAGATCCAAATAACGGTTTTTATTGTTATTGTGCGTCGATTCCGGCTGACTGCAGAATGCGCTTAACCTGCGAAATTTTATCGGCAGAGAGCTTTCTGACCGGTGCAATAACGTTTGTTGATATATCTAAACCCGATGCTTTAATGCCTTCTTTCACCACGCCAAAGAAAGGGGATTCAATGGCATATAACGAAGAGAGTTTTGCCAAGGTGCGCTGTAACTCGAACGCCTTCTCATACTCTTTATTTACAAAGGCGTTATAGATACCCCCGGTCACTTCAGGTGCAATATTGAAGGTGGCTGGAATACCGCCGTGTCCGCCTAGAATTAGGGTATCTAACAGATATTCGTCATAGCCGGAGAAGATAATAAATTCAGGTCGGAAAGGATGGATTCGGTTAATGATCTCTCTGGTGTGGCTGATATTATCAATAGTGTCTTTAATGCCAATAATGTTGGGAACGTCTTTGGCTAAGCGGGTGATAACATCAAGGCCGATATCTTGCCCGGTTAATGCCGGAAAATTATATAACAGCACCGGAACAGCCAGACTTTCCCCAATGCTCCGATAGTGATGGTAAATATACTCACTGCTTAACTGGGCATAATAGGGATTAACCACCAGTACAGCGGCAGCACCAATCTTTTGCGCATGCAACCCGTATTGGATGGTTTCATCTGTTCCCGGGGCAGCGATACCTAACATGACCGGAACACGACCGGCAACGTGACTCATGGCAAATTCAGCCACTTCAAGACGCATTTCATGGTCCATATGACAAAACTCACCGCCGCTGCCTAGAATCAGCATACCGTTTGCACCACTGTCGATCACTCTGTCTATCAGTTTGCCCATGCCGTCGCGATCGAGCTTGCCTGCACTGTTAACGATGGTTGGAACCGGTGGAAAGATACCTCTAAATTTATTCAGACTCATAGTATGGCGTACTCCGTTTTTTAGTATGTGATTTGTTCTGCATGTGGAACTACTGTTCTTTATTTTAGTTAGGCTGCACCCACTTCACAGTACAGTCAACTGTTTTTGGTTTAAATTACGATCAAAATGATTGTTGTGTGATCTTGTCTGTATTTTATGGCGTAAAATTGCCGACGATAAATGCGCCGTTGGCGGCGAAAAATAGGATTAATGGCAGGGGGGAATAGCGTCAAATAAGGGATGAATGGGGGGTTTTTTACTTAAAAATAGACGGTGAAAATTTTTTAATTAATTGATAATAATGAATTATTACAGAGAGTTGAGGGGGCGGATATGAATATAAGCCAAAGTAATAAAACGTTGGCTTAAGAAGCAGGGGATAATCGGGCACTGTTATAGCCCTTAGTGAAATCATCTGAAAGGTGATTGCCACTAAAGTCGGTAAAAAAATCGCTCAGCAGCTCTTGCTCCAACTGATAAAAATAGGCTAATTGACCTGCCTGATATTGAGCCATGGTGGAGTCACTGCATAATTTTTCGAGTGCATAAGAAAAGCCACAGACAAATCCTTTTCTGTAATCGATGCTATAGCTCAGCATGGTTTTTGTTATCACCGGCTCGTGGGCAACAAGCCCCGCCATCAGCCCGTCACTAAATGATTTATTCATACATACTCAGAACGCAATCTATTCGATGTGTAAATTATAATATAACGTGTGGTTTTATTGGATACCACATAATAAGTATTTGGCTATCATTATTGCCAGAAACACCCTAAATTCCGGCGTTGCCGGCAGAGCGCCATTGTGGTCACTACGGCAGGACTGGCTATTTATTCCGCATACTGTGTTTTTTAGCGATCTTTTTATTTTATCTGTTAACTCAACGACAAAAATGAAACCGCTGAAGTTGGCTGATTATGAGAAAACCGCCGATACTTTGAGTATTCAATCAGTCATGAGGTGGAATATGAAAAGAGATTGGGAATTAATTAAAAAAATATTAGTGATGGTTGAAGCATCTGATGTCAGTGCCAACGGGGTAAAAAGTACCAGCATTACCGGATATGATCATGGTCTGGTCTGTGCCCATATTAGTCTGTTGCAAGAGAATAGTTATATCGAAGGGCACGATTATAGCTCCAGCTCATTAGATTATTATCAGGTGACGGGATTAACCTGGAAAGGCTATGACCTGCTGGATACCCTGCGAGATCAATCTTTAACCTAGTGCATCAGTGACGCCGAAAAATAGCTAGCCGAAACCGTGACCCTCGTTTTTATTGCGGGCCACGGTTTTTTTATTGCCTGTAAATAGGAACTACGCCGCTAACTTACGTCGACGACCTTCAGCATCCGCCGCCCGAAGCGCAGCCATCACATTTTCCGGGCTAATTTCACAAGGCTCGTTATGCATGGTCTCACCTTCATTACACGCCGCTTTAGCCACCTTCATAAGCTCTTCATCGCTGACCTGTTTTAGACCAATATCTTCCAGCGTAATCGGTAACCCGACCTGCTGACAGAAGGTATAAACGGTATCAATAATTTCAGGATCCCGATCGGTCAGCATCAGCATGGCTAAGGTACCGAAGGCGACTTTTTCTCCGTGCCAATAGCTATGGGTTTGCGGCAATACGGTGAGCCCGTTATGAATAGCATGGGCCGCGGCCAAGCCGCCGCTTTCAAAGCCGAGGCCGGAGAGTAGGGTGTTGGCTTCAATCACGTGCTCAAGTGCCGGGGTTACCTGCTGTTGCTCACAAGCAGACTTGGCCAGAACGCCATACTTAAGCAAGGTATCGTAACACAGGCGGGCCAGACCAAAGGCTGACATAGGGCCGGGGCGGGTTGTCATATTGCCTGCCAGCTTAATCCGACAATCTTCGGCTTCAAACCACGTCGCCAGCGCATCACCAATGCCGGAAACCAAAAAGCGAACCGGAGCCTGAGCGATAACTTTAGAGTCAACCAGCACCACGTCGGGGTTACGAGGGATCATCAGATAACGCTTAAACTGGCCTTCCTGAGTATAAATCACCACTAGCGAGCTGCAGGGGGCATCCGTTGACGCCAGCGTAGGCACAATCGCGATTGGCAGTTTTAGTGCCGCACCCGTAGCCTTAGCGGTGTCCAGCGTTTTACCGCCGCCCATTCCGACCACGACTTCAGCACCATAGGCTTTGGCCAGCGATGAGATGCGGGCAATTTCTTCGTCTGAACATTCGCTATTGAATACTTCAACTTGAAAATCGATTTTACCGTCTAATGCCCCGGCAATCATGCCGCCTAAGGTTTGGTTAACAAACGGGTCCTGTAACACCAACGCTTTCTTGCCAAGGCGGGAAAGTTCCTCACCTAAGCACAGCTTTATTGCATCGGCTCCTTGCACATAACGGCCGGGAAAAATAGCAGTGGTAATCATTTTTTTACTCCTTGGATTATTGAAAAATAATTACGCCTGCTGATTTGTTCTTTATGTGGAACTATTGTTCTGTATTTTGTTTTATATTCGACTCAGGCAGTGCCGGAGTCAATGATATGCGCCGGTCAAGTTGATTTTTTGTGATCGACAGCAACTAATTTCATCCGCTATCGATAGGCTATCTATAACAATGTATTGATAATTATTGATTTTTTAATATATCGGGCACTTAGCCCTGTGGTGAGGAGGGGAGATGGCGTACTGCAGATTCAACGAATTGGATAGATAAAAAATTTGCGTTTGCTCACAGAACCCTAACTTTAGCGATTCAAACGATTGACTCTTTCCTACCTACAATAGAGTATATGTTCCATATGCAGTACATTTGTTCTGTATATGGAACTAAAATGATTCATCTCAACAGCTATACACCAAAATAATACAACGCATTAATTTCTAATAATTTAAAGGTTGAGCCAAGGAACATACTGATGAATACAGCCTCAAGTGCCCCAATTCCTAAAGGACGGTGGAAACACATTATCCCCGCCACGATATTGGTCTATATCGTGGCTTATATGGATAGAACAAATATCGCCATTGGTATTGCTGGCGGTATGGATAAAGATTTAGGAATGACTGCTTCGTTTTCAGGATTAGTCGCAGGCATTTTCTTTATCGGATACATTTTTCTACAAGTACCCGGCGGACACATTGCCGAACGCTATAGTGCTAAAAAGTTTATCGCCTGGACAATCGTTGCCTGGGGCGGTTTTGCCTTACTCACCGGATTCGTACAGAACCCAACTCAGCTACTGATTATACGCTTCATACTCGGGGTGGCTGAAGGCGGTGTTTATCCGGCGATCTTAGCACTGATAGGACACTGGTTTCCTAATGAGGAAAAAGCCCGTGCTATTGCCTTCTTCCAAATGAACTTGGCCGTCGCTTCGATTATTACTGGCCCGCTCTCCGGCTGGTTAATTGAAGTTCAGGGCTGGCGTGAAATGTTTATTATCGAAGGTGTATTATCGCTAGGATTACTGTTTATCTGGATGCCGATGGTGGCAGATCATCCGCATCAGGCTAAGTGGTTAGACCCGCGTGAACGTGAGTGGATTGAGCGCAAGCTTGAAGAAGACAAAATGGGCTCGTCCGTTGACGATAAAGCCAGTTTTAAAACCATTATCCGTAGCGTAAATTTATGGAAGTTAATCGGGATTTATTTCTTCGTTCAGGTCGGTTTCTATGGCTTCGCACTGTGGATGCCTAACCTGATTAGAAATCTGACCGGAAGCGGTATGACCATTGTGGGTGCCTTGACCGCTGCACCTTATTTCCTCTGTATTATCGGCCAATACTACATTGCCAAATGGTGTGATAAGACGATGAACCGTCGGCTATATACCGCTATTCCTCTGGTCGGTTTTGCCATCTGTCTGACGCTGTCTCTGCTATTAAAAGACAATATCTGGCTGGCTTACGGAATGATGGTGATATGCGGATTCTTCCTGCAAGCCTATGCCGGACCGTTCTGGACGCTTCCACCGTTACTTTTCCCTGCCAACGTGTTGGGTGGCGTACGGGGTTCAATCAATGCCCTGGGTAATTTAGGCGGCTTTATCGGCCCTTATCTGGTGGGATTATTAACCATGACCATTAGCCAAACTGCAGGCATGTTTGTGTTAGTCGGAGCACTGTTAATCGCCACTTTCTTACTCTTTACTTTACCGGCCATTACGGCCCGACCACCCACTAAATAGCCGGTAATGATGATTCAATGTCGTGTTGATAGATTATTTTGAGGAATTGAAAATGCAACAAAAATGTCAAAGTGCCCGTGATTTATGGTCCCAGCTTGATGCCCTGCGTTTAGGGATGAACTACAGCAAAGAAGATACCAAAAAGCCTCAGGTCCTGATTGATGACTGTTATGGCGAGAGCCATCCGGGAAGCTTCCACTTAGGCGAACTGGGTTATGAAACGGTATTAGGCGTTCATGAAAGCGGTGGCCGGGCAGTGCGTCACCATGTGACGGATATCTGTGACGGTTGGGGGCAAGGCCACGACGGCATGAACTATATTCTGGCCTCCCGTGAAGCCATTGCCAATATGGTGGAAATCCATGCGTCGGTAGTGCCTTATGATGCCGGAGTATTGATCTCTAGCTGTGATAAATCTATTCCGGCGCACCTGATCGCCGCGGCGCGGCTGGATATGCCATTACTGCATATTCCCGGCGGCTCTATGCGCCCGGCACCGAATATGAGCACCTCCGACTTAGGTGGCATTACCGCTAAGTTAAAGAAAGGGGAGATCAGCGTTAAGCAGGTCGAAGCCTATCAACAGTGTGGCTGCCCAACGGCCGGTGCCTGTCAGTTTATGGGCACGGCAAGTACCATGCAGTGTATGTCCGAAGCCTTAGGCATGGCGTTACCGGGCAGTGCACTGATCCCTGCCACCATGTCTGAAATTCGCCGTATGGCACGCGCTGCCGGGCATCAGGCGATGTATCTGGCTGAGAAGAATATTACTACCGGAAGAATTCTGACCCCTGCCGCATTTGAGAATGCGATTAAGGTTCATGCTGCAATCGGAGGCAGTACCAACGGGCTTATTCACTTACCGGCCATTGCTCATGAACTGGGGTGGGAACTAAAACCGGAGGTGTTTGACCGCATTAATCATCAGATTCCTTACCTGACTAATATCCAGCCGAGCGGCGAGTATGTTACTGAATTAATGTGGTTTGCCGGCGGCATCCCGATGATCCAGTGGCTGCTGCGCGATCAACTCGATTTAGACGTGCTGACCGTCACCGGACGCTCTCTGGGGGATAACCTGGAGATGATTCAGCAGTCAGGCTTCTTTGAACGTAATCATGGCTATCTGGCGAACTATAAAGTCCAGCCGGAAGATGTGATTAGAAAACCGGAGTCAGCAACCAAGAAAGGCTCAATTGCCATTCTAAAAGGCAATATTGCACCGGACGGGGCAGTCATTAAGTACGCCGCCTGTCGTGCTGATATGCATCAGCATATCGGGCCGGCCAAAGTATTTAATTCAGAAGAAGACGCACAGCAAGCCATTATCCATAACCAAGTGGAGCCGGGCGATGTGCTGTTTATTCGCTATGAAGGGCCAAAAGGCTCTGGCGCGCCAGAAATGCTAATGACCACCGATGCGATCGTTTATGACAATCGTCTGGACGGTCGGGTTGCTTTGATTACCGACGGTCGTTTCTCCGGCGCAACCAGCGGGCCGTGCGTGGGCCATGTATCCCCGGAAGCGGCTGACGGTGGACCAATAGCCCTAATTGAAGACGGTGATGTGATTGAAATGAACGTACCGGAGCGCAAGCTTAACATTATTGGTGTTAACGGTGAGCGTAAAACCGAGCAGGAAATTGATGCCATTATGGCTGAACGTAAGAGCCGTTGGGTTCGTCCGGACTACTCTGCCCGCAGAGGAATCTATAAGCAGTTTACAGAAAGAGCTGCGTCACTGATGGCCGGTGCTTACACCAGTTAGTCATCATCAGGCAGGCGTCGGTGGATTGAGCTGAGGCCTGCCTGAATAGCGCCTAAGTGGTGCATAAACAGTACCCGACGATGGGACGGTTTAATTTTATAGGCAATAAGGTAAAACAATGGCTGATCTGAACAAATTTAGAGGTGTTTTTCCACCGGTACCGACAATTTTTGATACCAACGGGCAACTGGATACACAGGGAATGGGTCGACTGATCGACAAGCTGGTCGATGACGGCGTCGACGGGATGCTGATTTTGGGCAGCGGCGGTGAGTTTTGTCATATGCCAAAAGAACAGCGATTTGAGGTGGCTGAGTTTGCCGTTAAGCATATTGCGGGGCGCGTGCCGGTATTATTAGGTATCAGTAGCCCGAGTACTCAAGAAGTGATTGAGTTTGGCCTTCATGCCGATAAACTCGGGGTTGATGCGGTTCTGGTATTGAATCCTTATTACGCACTACTCAATGATGACTTTATCTATCATCATTTCCGTACGGTGGCAGAGAATATCTGTTCTCCGGTTATTTTATATAATTTCCCTGCGCTTACCGGACAAGATATCAGCGTTGATTTGATCGCCAGATTAGCCACAGACGTAGCTAATATCATTGGTATTAAAGACACTGTAGATAATATTAGTCATATTCGCGAAACCGTTAATCAGGTTCGCCCGATTCGTCCTGACTTTGTGATTTTTTCAGGCTATGACGAATATATGATGGATACCTTGGTCATGGGCGGGAACGGCGGGATCCCGGCAACGGCTAACTTTGCGCCAGAGATAACCTGCGGAATTTATCGGGCATTTAAGCGCAAAGAGTATCAGACGATGTTTGAGCTTCAGTGCCAGCTCTCTAAGCTGTCAACGGTATACAGTTTGGAAACCCCGTTCTTTGGTGTTATCAAGCAGGCGATTCGCTTAACCGGCCTGGATATTTCAACCCAGGTTTTAGCGCCGGTAAAACCGTTATCATCAGAGAAAAAACAGCGCCTGATGAAGGTGTTGAAATATGCGGGAGTCGCTTATCAGGAGTAGGGTTCTGAGCGTGATGCTACTGCAGGTTTGATGCGTGTAAAATGAGCTACCCCAAAGCGTTTTAGGGTGGCTCATTTTGCTTAACCCGACTCAGCCGTTGTTATTTTAGCTGTAAAGACAATCGCTTTCCGGCTTCAATCACCAGAGAGGCCAGATGTTCCCGTTTATCGTCAGGGATCTGGAAGGCGACGCCTGACATACTGATAGCCGCAATCACTTTGCCCTGAGGATTTCTGACCGGAACTGCAATACAGCGCACGCCCTGACTGTCTTCTTCATCATCATAGGCCCAGCCTTTAACGCGAATCTCAGCCAGCGCCTGTTTTAGCTTAAACTTATCGGTAATCGTGGTATCAGTAAAACGCTGGAGCTGCTGATCGTCCGGAAGCAGGGCATCGACTTCGTCATCGGTTAACCAAGCCATTAAGACTTTACCCAGACCGGAACTGTGCAATGAAAGCCGTTTTCCTTCCCAGCTCCGAATAATAATAGCCTGAGGACTTTCCAGCTTGGTGAGATAAATCGGTGAAGACCCCTGCAACACGCCGAGATGACAGGTGAGATTGGTTTTATCTCGCAGATCGCTTAATACCGGCAGGGCGATCTTTTTAATATCGTATTGTTCAACCGCTTTATTACCAAACTCATACAGCCGTAATCCAAGGTAATATTTATCAGCATCCTGACGAAGTAAACCATGGGCTACCATCCCGTTCAGCAATGATGATGTACTACTTTTGGCGATACCAACGTCCTGGTATATCTGGCTAAAGGTCGCGCCATTTTTATCAGATAAGTAGTCACAAATGCGAACCACCTTATCGAGAGCCGGAATCTGAGTTGTGATTGTTTTCATTGATGTACTTGTATGATTGGAATTGTCGTAGACGTTAATCGAATTCAGTATTACAGACAGTATAACTAATTTAGGTCATCTGTCATACGCACAATCAGTCAAACCCCCGTGATTCATAGCGATTTTCGGTAATTTGTGCATATGACTAAAAAAAACGGGCATCCTTAAAATTTAACCGATGCCCGGGTTATGAGATGAATTATCCGATGGTCATCAGGCTGGCATTTCCCCCCGCGGCCGCAGTATTAATACTCAGGGCCCGCTCCACCACTAAGCGCTCCAGTAAGATATTACTGTTACCGCAGGCAAAGCCTTGAACCGAAACAATCGGCCCGTCGCGCCGGGCAAGCTGTTGGCAAACGTCTTTGAGTTTATCACTGTCTCCGTGGTAGATAACCGCATCAAACTGAGCGTCAGAACTCTGCCAGTCGGCAATAAAGCCAATCTTTTTCTGTACCGAGTCAGGGAAGTTTTTATACCAAGTTCGGGTGGTTTTATCGTCTATCCATAGCGCATTAGACCCCACGGCCAGCACGGCGGCTAATTGAATCAGTGCGTCCTCTTCTGAATGATTAAGGCACAGCACGCTATCGCGCGGCAGCAGGGCGTAACTATTGCGCTCACCGGTCGGGCCATTAAGTAAGCGAATGGTGCCCGACTGAGAGTTATCCCGATAGCTATCACAGACTGCCGCAAGTGGCAGATTGTATTGGTTAACGGCCCAGGCTTTAAATTGCTCCAGCGGCTGCAACAGCAGATCTCTGCCCCGGGTATCAATATGGTGCAAGTCATCTGAGCGCTGGAAGGCTTTAGTCAATGCGTCGGTAGGGCGATGAGAGAGCAAACGGTAAAGGTACAGCGGCCCGCCGGCTTTAGGACCCGTTCCTGATAATCCCTCGCCGCCAAAAGGCTGGACGCCGACCACCGCACCGACAATATTGCGGTTCACGTACAGGTTACCGACCCGAGCCTGCTCAGTAATCTGGCTGATTGTTTCATCAATGCGGGTATGAATTCCCATTGTCAGTCCATAGCCGGCGGCGTTGATCTGACTAACCAATTCACTGATGTTTTCTCTTTGGTAGCGCACGACGTGCAGCACCGGGCCGAAGACCTCTTTCGTCAGTTCATCAATGCTATCGAGTTCAATTAAGGTGGGTTTAACAAAGGTGCCTTTAGACCATACGGACTCATCGGCCTCCGGATAGAAAACCGCCTGATAAACCGGATGGCCTTTGGCCCGCATCACCTGAATATGCTGTTCAATATTCGCTTTAGCTTCACTATCAATGACCGGACCGATATCGGTAGACAGGCGATCGGGGTTGCCCATCGTACATTCAGCCATTGCCCCTTTTAGCATTTCAATCGTCCGGTCGGCGATATCTTCCTGTAGGCAGAGAATACGTAAGGCCGAACAGCGCTGGCCCGCGCTGTCAAAGGCCGATGCCACTACGTCGGTCACCACCTGTTCAGTCAACGCTGAAGAGTCGACAATCATGGCATTCAGCCCGCCGGTTTCAGCGATCAGCGGAGTAGGTTGGCCATTGTGATCCAGTCGTCCGGATAAGTTACGCTGTAACATCTGTGCGACTTCGGTGGAGCCGGTAAACATCACGCCTTTAACCCGATTGTCACCCACCAGTTTTGCGCCGATGATTTCACCTTTGCCCGGCAGCAGTTGAACGGCTCCGGCGGGAATACCTGCCTGATGCATCAGTTTAATCATCTGGCTGGCAATCAGCGGCGTTTGCTCTGCCGGCTTAGCCAAAACGGTGTTACCGGCGGCCAGCGCAGCCGCAATCTGGCCGGCAAAGATCGCCAGCGGGAAGTTCCACGGGCTAATACAGACCACCGGCCCGAGCGGACGATAGCTGTCATTACTGAAATCATGCTGTACCAGCTCGGCATAATAGCGCAGGAAGTCGATGGCCTCTCTGACTTCAGATATGGCGTTATTAAAGGTTTTGCCTGCTTCGCGGACTAATAGCCCAATCATCGGTTGAAGCTGGTTTTCCAGCATTGATGCGCTACGATTTAGCAGTTCAGCCCGGCGCTCTGGCGGCGTTGCAAACCAAATTGGCGCGCTGTTCACTGCGGCTTCAATGGCCCGGTCAACATCCTGTTCGGTGGCATCGGTGACATAGCCGACACAGTCTCTGGCATCCGCCGGATTAAACACTTTAACCGGCGTGCGTTCACCATCAAGTAGTGCATCAATCAGCGGGGCTGATTGCCATTCCTGAGTTGCTCCCGATAACAGGGCGCTGGAGAGCGAAGCTAAACGCTGTTCATTAGACAAATCCAGACCGTAAGAATTCAGGCGAACGCCGGCATATAAACCTCTTGGCAGTGGAATGCGCTGATGAGGTCTGCCTAATTCACCTTCTACTGCTGACTGAGACTCAATGATTTTGGCCGGATCGGCAACCAGTTCATCAAGTGAAATTGCGCTATCGGCAATACGATTAACAAACGAGGTATTCGCGCCGTTCTCAAGTAATCGACGAACCAGATAGGCGAGCAGCGTTTCATGGGTTCCTACCGGAGCATAGATGCGGCAAGGTCGATTGAGTTTGCCATCGCTGTGCTTTCCGACCACCTGAAAATAGAGCGGTTCCCCCATACCGTGCAGGCACTGGAACTCATACTGTCCGGGGTAATAATTTTGACCAGCCAGATAATAGATGGCTGACAGAGTATGGGCATTGTGGGTGGCGAACTGAGGATAAATAGCTTCAGGCACGGCCAGCAATTTACGCGCACAGGCCAGGTAGGCGATGTCGGTATACACCTTACGGGTATAAACCGGATAGCCTTCAAGACCGTCAACCTGAGCGCGTTTGATTTCGCTGTCCCAGTAGGCGCCTTTTACTAAACGAATCATCAGCCGGTGCTGGCTACGGTGGGCCAGATCGATCAGATAGTCGATAACGTACGGGCAGCGTTTTTGATAAGCCTGAACCACAAAGCCAATGCCGTTCCAGTTAGCCAACTTAGGTTCGAAACACAGTTTTTCCAGCAGGTCTAATGAGATCTCTAACCGGTCTGCTTCTTCAGCATCAATATTCAGCCCGATATCGTACTGACGCGCCAGTAGGGTCAGTTCCAGCAGGCGCGGATAGAGTTCATCCATTACCCGCTCATACTGTGCCCGACTATAGCGAGGGTGCAGCGCCGATAGCTTGATGGAAATACCCGGGCCTTCATATATCCCGCGGCCGTTTGCGGCTTTGCCAATGGCATGAATAGCTTGTTGATAAGAGAACAGATAACGTTGAGCATCTTTTTCGGTTAAAGCCGCTTCGCCTAACATATCGTAAGAGTAACGAAAGCCTTTTTCTTCCTGCTTATGAGCGTTGGCTAACGCTTCTGAAATAGTCTCACCGGTGACAAACTGTTCGCCCATCAGGCGCATCGCCATATCAACCCCTTTGCGGATCAGGGGTTCACCACTTTTACCAATAATTCGATTAAGCGATGACGAGAGTTGAGACTCATTATGGGTCGAGACCAGTTTGCCGGTCAGTAATAACCCCCAGGTGGCGGCATTAACGAACAGAGAAGGGCTTTGCCCGATATGAGAGTGCCAATTGCCGTTACTGATTTTGTCGCGGATAAGGGCGTCTCGGGTGGCTTTGTCGGGAATGCGCAGTAAGGCTTCGGCCAGACACATCAGGGCAACGCCTTCTGATGATGACAGCGAGAACTCCTGGAGTAACCCCTGGACCATACCGGCCCGGCCAATACTATTTTTTTGGTTGCGCAGTTTCTCTGCCAGCTTATAGGCCAATTGGTGGGTCGATTGTGCTTGTTCCGCCGTCAGTTTGGCCTGCTCGAGTAATCGGGGGATAATTTCAGTTTCCGGCGTGCGATAAGCCGCGGTAATGGCCGCCCGGCTGACCGACTGGGGTAAAATATTCTCAGCAAATTCCAAAAATGGCTGATAACCCTGTTGTGTAGCAGGTTCAGCGATGAGCTCGCCGTCTGATTTGTTGTCCTGACCGTTGGTTGATAGCTCCGCGGGAATGTTTCCCCCCTCAAGCTGTTCGAGGTAGTTAAAGATGGCCTGTTTGATTAACCAATGAGGTGTGCGGTCGACGGTATGGGCCGCTTTTTTTATTCTGTCGCGCGTCGCTTCATCCAGCTTCACGCCCATGGTAGTCATTGCCATTTTATTTCCTCTTATCGCAGGTAGCCAAAACCAAGTAACAATCGCTAAACATCTCTGATGGTAAATCAGGCAGCGATAATGGTCTGAAAAACTAAAAATAGTAAAAAATGGTTATGCTGAATTGATAGATGATGGTTATTGAGAATAGGTGTAAATGGCATGATGTTGCAACCTTGTTTAAATATGGTTGCACCTATTATGTGATCCCGATCCATCTTGGTGATTAATTCTATAGATGGAGTATTTTTAGGAATATATTCCAAAGGCTTGTAATTCATTGATACTGTATGGATAATTTCCCACTTTTGCCCAGTACAGTGGCAGCAAGCTTTTTATCCGAATCGATAAATAAATTTCTGAAATGAGACACGGTCACGGATATTTGTAATTTATTTGTTAAGTTATTTGTGTCTTTTAGAATTTATTGTATAGGCTAAATGATACTGAATCAGAGAAGGTGATACCTGACAAGCGGCAATATGGAGCGCCTTTCAGTAATCAGAGATATGCGCGGTTAACCTGTTTTAGATGAAGTGCTACCAGCACGATACATAACATATAACGTTAACTTAATGATGAGAATACCGGAATGCGGAGAGCTACATGAACGACAGTATGCCGATGTTAGTGACCTTTGTGGTCTATATTGTAGGGATGGTAGCTATCGGGCTTATCGCCTATCGTGCCACCAATAACTTTGGTGATTTTATTTTAGGCGGCCGTCGGTTAGGCAGCTTTGTCACAGCATTATCTGCCGGTGCTTCCGATATGAGCGGCTGGCTGTTAATGGGATTACCGGGGGCGGTATTTCTTTCCGGAATATCAGAAAGCTGGATTGCGATTGGTTTGACTATCGGGGCCTATTTAAACTGGCGTTTTGTTGCCGGTCGCCTTCGGGTTCATACCGAAGTTAACCACAATGCGCTGACGCTGCCTGACTATTTCACCACCCGTTTTGAAGATAAAAGTCGTATCTTACGCATTTTTTCTGCCCTGATTATTTTGGTTTTCTTCACTATCTATTGTGCATCAGGGGTCGTTGCCGGTGCGCGTCTGTTTGAAAGTACCTTCGGCTTAAGCTATGGAACGGCGCTTTGGGTTGGCGCTTTAGCCACCATTGCCTATACCTTTATTGGCGGTTTTTTAGCGGTAAGCTGGACGGATACCGTTCAGGCAACATTAATGATTTTTGCCCTGATTCTAACGCCGGTGATGGTGATTATTGCCGTAGGGGGTATTGATAGCTCGATGCTGGTGATCGCGGCGAAAAACCCTGAAAATCTGGATATGTTTAAGGGGCTGAACGTTATTGCCATTATCTCTTTGTTGGGCTGGGGGCTAGGTTATTTCGGTCAGCCACATATTCTGGCTCGCTTTATGGCCGCTGATTCTCACCACGTTATTCATAATGCTCGTCGCATCAGTATGACCTGGATGATCTTCTGTCTTGCCGGAGCGGTTGCGGTGGGCTTCTTTGGTATTGCTTTCTTCTCTAATAATCCGTCGCTGGCCGGTAACGTGAATGAAAACGGCGAGCGGGTATTTATTGAGTTAGCCATGCTGCTGTTTAATCCGTGGATTGCCGGCATTTTACTGTCTGCCATTCTTGCGGCGGTAATGAGTACCCTAAGCTGTCAGCTATTAGTGTGTTCCAGTGCGCTGACCGAAGACTTCTATAAAGCTTTTTTACGCAATAAGGCAAGCCAAAACGAGTTGGTTTGGGTAGGGCGCTTTATGGTGCTATTGATCGCTATCATCGCTATTTTGCTGGCATCAAATCCGGATAACCGGGTGCTTGGCTTAGTAAGCTATGCATGGGCCGGCTTTGGCGCGGCGTTTGGTCCGGTTGTGCTGCTGTCGGTGGTGTGGTCTGGCATGACCCGTAACGGTGCTCTTGCCGGTATGCTGATTGGTGCTGCGACCGTCATTATCTGGAAGCAATATGCCTGGTTTGGCCTGTATGAAATCATCCCGGGCTTTATCTTCGCCACTATCGGTATTTTTGTTTTCAGCATGGTCGGCAACCGTCCGACAGAAAAAATGCTGTCACGCTTTAATACCGCCGAGAAAGAGTTTCAGAGCGTAAAAGAATAACGACTTAAGCTATCAGCCTTCCTATCTGGCGCCCGTAAGGGCGCCATTTTTGTTTATGAAATAACGCTTATTTAGCCATGACCGGAAAATAGATATCGGTGATTAACTCATCCGGCGGCGTATCCAGCGGATTGTTGATATAAATTTCAAACGATGGCTGAGCCGTTTTCTGGTAATCACTGGCCGGTAGCCATTGGTGATAAAACTGATGATAAACCGGCTCCAGGGCAGAATAGGGGCCGATATGTCGATAAAGAGCAAAGCAACCGCCGGCAATCTCGATAGGTTTAACTATTTCAGACAGCTGCAGCTCTGACGGTGGCTGCTTTAACTGGACGCAGGCGTCTGAACGACAACTCTGCGGCGCGGTTTTTGTCGGGTCATCGTGGAATATAGCCATGCCACAAGTAACCTGAGTCGGAAGGTCTACCGCGACCACCCAGTCCCACAGTGCATTAAAGGCTTTATCAATTTCCATATAGGGGCCGTTGTGACGGATACCATATACGGTCGTTGTGTCTCGCGTTTCAATGGTGATATTCACGTTAAGTTCTCCATCGTTATAGGGTCGTCTGATTCGGGTAATATCGATCGGTTGAGCATGTCTCTATTATGTGACGCCACTCAATCATCATCCTGGCTTCCTTTGGGGTGACGAGAGTGATGGTTCGGTGATAACCAAGCTAAAATAGGTTATCTCGTGCTGACTGTACCGTTTTAAGTAACCTGTCCGTTTGAGGATCGCTAAATAGATCATCCAGACTGGCGGTTAATTTTCTGCGCCAGTTAGGGTACTGATCTGTAGTACCGGGTACGTTAACCGGCGTATCCATTGCTAGCCAGTCTTCGGGCTGTAGTCCAATCAGTAAACTGCCGCTTGAGGCAATAAACCGATGGATGGCGTTATTCAGTTCCGGGGTCATGGGTTGGTCGGCGCTGAATTCATCTGAGTGACGATTAACCGAGTTATCAATAAGGTTAGCTTGGCGCAGGTTATCTAATAGGGCCAGTTTACACCGTTCTCTGTCTGCTCTGAGATCGGCCAAAACCTGTTCATTCGGATATAGGCCCAGCGCTTGGCCTAAATCTAAATCACCCGACTGCCAGTAGCTGCGCAGGGTGGGTAAATCATGGGTGGTGATAGTCGCCATTGCCTGAGCCGGATACTCTTCCGGCTGCTTAAATTGACCGCTGCCGTTCTGTTCAAAATAGAGCACTTTGTATGAAAACACACCGCTCTGTTTAAGCTTATTGACGATCTCGGGCGGAACGATTCCCAAATCCTCACCGATAACCATGCATTTATGGCGCTGGCTTTCTAACGCCAGAATAGCCAGTAAGTCATCTACCGGATAAGAGACATATCCCCCCCGGTCGGCAGTGTCCCCGTAAGGGATCCACCACAGGCGTAGTAGCGACATAACGTGATCGATACGCAGTGCGCCGCAGTAACGCATATTGGAACGTAATAAATCGATAAAGGGCTGATAGGCTCGCTGGACCATAATTTGCGGGTCCATTGGCGGTAATCCCCAGTTTTGCCCCAGCGGCCCCAGCGGGTCAGGCGGTGCGCCAATCGAGGCTTTAATTCGGTAAAGGGTTTTATCACACCAGGTATCTGAGCCGCCCTCAGTAACGCCGACCGCCAGATCGCGATAAATACCGATCGACATTCCCTGGCGCTGGCTGAGGGTAAAGCATTCGGCTAGCTGAGCATGAGCCAGCCATTGTAGCCATGCATAGAATCGGACTTCGTCCTGATGCTCAGCGACAAATTGCCTGACGGCATCACTATTGCCATCTTGGTATTCCTTTGGCCACGCCGGCCAGCCCCACATATCAGGCTCTCGTCGGGCATAATAAGCATGAAGTGCATCAAACTCGGCCTGTTTTTGTAAGGGAGCGCCATGATGATAGATAAAATAGTTAAATGCCTGAACGCGCTCATGCTGGTGGTTTAGGTGTTTAAAATGGGCATAAGCGAGGCGTAAACCGTCCAGCTTGAGGGCAATAACCTGCGGATAATCGACTAAATCTGTCTGCCTGACTTGTTGCCAGCGCTGCTGTACTTCAGCACTGTTCCACCAAACTTGCGCGCTTGCGCTGCGTTGGAATTCAGGGACGCCGGCGACATCGATATAGATGACGTTTAGCCAGTTACGGGACGAAGGGCTGTAAGGGCTGGCACTGTCCGGATTTGCCGGATAGAGCGCATGTATTGGATTAAGCCCGACAAAGGCACCTCCTCGCCGCGCAACATGGTGCAGCATATGTTTCAGGTCGCTAAAGTCACCGATGCCCCAGTTGGTCGCTGAACGTAAGGTATATAGTTGAATACAGGTGCCCCAAAGCTTGGCTTGATTGCCTAGCTGGCGGGGAATAAAACCGCGTTTAGGGGCGATAATAATTCGGCATGACCAATTGGTATTATCGCTATGCGGATCGCTGACAATCAGCCGGTGGTATCCCAACGGGAGTGATGATGGTAATACGATAGCAGAGCTATTTTTATCTTTAAGGCTGCCGGAATAACGGTTGGTATCGGTCGTTTCAACCAGAGCTAAATCTTCCAGCTGTAAATGCCATTGATAGGCACCGGGTCGGGTCAGTGGTATTCGATATTCGCAATCAGTATAAAAAACGCTGACCGGTGGCAGCGGTGAGTTATCTGATAATAGCCCTGAATTTGGCTCTGAGGCGCTCATGGCTGCAAACAGCCGCTCACGGGTATGCTGGGTAATACTTTCTCGTTGCCCTTTAGCATTGATGTAGTCGGTGGCAATCCCGGCCAGCGTCATAGCATCTTTTGGTGAGGCGTTTGGTGGTGTTACCTGAGGAGGAAGCTTGTCCATGAATCAATTCATCATTAATCCCCCGCGAAAAGCGGGGGATGGGGGCCAGATTGGCGGTTAGATAAATTACAATTTAACCGGTTTAATATTCCAGATTTCGTCGGCGTATTCCTGAATGGTACGGTCTGAAGAGAAATACCCCATGTTGGCAATATTCAGCACGGTTTTACGTGCCCATTCATCGGGTTTGCGGTACAGCTTATCGACCTGATCCTGCATATTGACATAGGAACGGTAGTCAGCCAGTAACTGGTAGAAATCACCGAAGTTGACCAGCGAGTCAAATAATCCACTGTAGCGATGCGGCTCATCCGGGCTGAAGGTACCGGTAGCAATCTGGGTTAATACTTCATGAAGTTCTTTATCCTCTTCATAGTATTTACGCGGGTTGTAGCCGTTACGACGAATCTCTTCAACCTGTTCGGCGGTATTGCCGAAAATAAAGATATTATCGTCACCGACGTGCTGTTTGATTTCAATATTCGCGCCGTCAAGGGTGCCGATGGTCAAGGCGCCGTTTAGAGCAAACTTCATATTGCCGGTACCGGAAGCTTCGGTTCCTGCTAATGAAATTTGTTCTGACAGGTCGGTAGCCGGAATAATCATCTGGGCCAGGCTGACGCTGTAGTTAGGCACAAAAACAACCTTGAGCTTATTTTTAATCCGCTCATCGTTATTGACGACTTTCGCGACGTCGTTAATCAAGCGGATAATCAGCTTCGCGTTGACATAGGATGATGCTGCTTTACCGGCAAAAATAACCACTCTCGGCACCCACTCGTCATCAGGGGATTTCAGAATCCGGTTATAACGGTTAATCACCTGCAGCAGATTGAGCAACTGGCGCTTATATTCGTGAATCCGTTTTATCTGCACGTCAAACAGGGCGTGAGGATTAACAATCACGTTCAGGTTTTCAGCAATATACTCCGCCAGCCTGCTCTTGTTCTGCAGTTTGACCTGTTTGATCTTGTCAATAAAGCCCGGGAAGTCAGCCTGTTGGTTTAAATATGACAGCTTACTTAAATCTGTACGCCAGGTCTTATCGATCACATCGTCCAACAGTGAGGAAAGCGGTTTATTGGCCAAGCCTAACCAGCGGCGAGGGGTGACACCGTTGGTTTTATTACAGAAACGGCCGGGGAAAATCATAGCAAAGTCAGCAAACAGTGACTGAACCATCAGCTCTGAGTGCAGGGCTGATACGCCATTCACTTTATGGCTGGCAATAACTGCAAGCCACGCCATGCGAACCTGACGCCCGTTGTTTTCATCAATGATAGAAACCCGGCTAGGTAAGCTGCTATCGTCAGGATAATGGCTTTTAACCACATCCAGGAACTGATCGTTAATTTCAAAAATAATCTGTAGGTGGCGCGGCAAGTTTTTACCCAGCATCTCCACCGGCCACGTTTCCAGCGCTTCACTCATTAGCGTATGGTTGGTGTAAGAGAACACCTGACAGGTGATATACCATGCATCTTCCCAACTGTAATTATGGATATCAATCAGCAGGCGCATCAGCTCAGGAATGGCCAGTACCGGGTGAGTATCATTCAGATGGATAGCAATCTTGCTGGCCAGGTTTTCATAGGTTTCATAAGCCGTCCAGTGACCGCTCAGAATATCCTGTAAGGTTGCTGACACTAAGAAGTATTCCTGACGTAAACGCAGTTCACGCCCGGAGTAGGTTGAATCATTCGGATAGAGCACCCGAGATACGTTCTCCGAGTGGTTTTTATCCTCTACCGCCGCAAAATAATCCCCCTGATTAAATTTACCGAGGTTAATTTCGTTACTGGCTCGGGCTGACCACAGCCGTAGGGTATTGGTGGCATCGGTATCATAACCGGGAATGATCTGGTCATAGGCGCAGGCCAGGATTTCTTCGGTTTCCAACCAATGGCTGACATTTCCTTCAATCTGAATACGCCCGCCAAAAAACACTTTGTGGCGAACGTTATGCCGCGGGAATTCCCAGGCATTACCGTATTCCAGCCAGTTATCCGGAGATTCAGCCTGCTGTCCGTTAACAATGTTTTGTTTGAACATGCCATATTCGTAGCGGATACCATAGCCGCGGGCAGGTAAGCCCAGGGTTGCCAGCGAATCGAGGAAGCAGGCGGCTAAGCGACCGAGGCCGCCGTTGCCGAGGCCCGGCTCATCTTCTTCGCTGATCAGCTGTTCAAGGCTAAATCCCATTCCGTCCAGCGCTTCAGCCAGATCGTCATAAATACCAATATTGAGCAGGGCGTTAGATAGCGTTCTGCCCATTAAAAATTCCATCGACAGGTAATAAACCCGACGGCCCGATTGGGAAAAGTGTGCCCGGGTAGAACGCAGCCAGCGTTCCACCATCATGTCCCGTGCGACAAAAGAGATGGCATTTAACCAGTCGTGTTCGGTGGCTAAGGCCGGTTCTTTACCAATGGTAAACTTTAGCTTTTCTTGAATTGACGTCTTAAGGTGTTCAACTCGTTCAGCCGGTGATTCAAAATTAAATTGTGAAGCCATATCGTTAATTCATCTCTGGTTTGTGTCGGCATTATGGGCAAATCCGTTTGTTATCAGCGGCCCCGTGAATAAACGTATTGTCACGGGTCGTTCAGTTACCGGCTTGGTGCCGGATGCTTCGCCGTGACATTAAATCGAAATTGCTATTAACCTTGATTATCGCTTAAAAACTCAACAATACCACTGAGGACTTACCTCAGCTGTTGATACATTTGTAAATATTTTTGTGCGGCAATGTCCCAGCTAAAGTCCATTGACATCGCCTGACGCTGAACTCGCTTCCACTTGACCGGCTCTGCCCACAGTGCAAACACCCGGCGCATAGCATCGATTAGTTCACTGACCTGACAGTCACGGAAGACAAATCCGGTCGCGGTTTTATCGGCCAGATTCTCCAGAGAACAATCTATCACCGTATCGGCTAATCCCCCGGTAAGCCTGACCAACGGCAAAGTACCGTATTTCAGACCGTAGAGCTGGGTTAGCCCGCAGGGTTCAAATCGGCTCGGAACCAGTATGACATCAGCGGCTCCGATAATTTGGTGGGCCAGATTTTCGTCATAGCCGATTTTGACGGCGATTTGCTTAGGGTGTTTCTTTGCCATGGCAAGATAGGCATCTTGTAAGTCAGCATCGCCGCTGCCGAGCAACACTAGCTGGCAGCCTTCGTTTAATAATGTCGGCAGAGCGTCAAGCAGTAAATCTAAGCCTTTCTGGTTGCTCAGGCGACTGACCACGCAAAATAACGGCACTTTTGGCGTAACAGAGAGTCCCATCACTGACTGCAAATGGGCCTTGTTTTCTACTTTGCCGGCCATTTTTTTATCGTTGTAGTTTTGCGGGAGTAAGGTATCTTTTTGCGGGCTCCAGATGTTGTAATCAACGCCGTTGAGAATACCGGCCAGCTTTCCCTGCTCTCGGCGCTGACGCAGCAAGTTTTCCATACCAAAACCAAATTCAGCCTGGGTAATCTCTTGAGCATAGGTCGGGCTGACCGCAGTAATCTTATCGGCGTAATAAAGGCCGGCTTTTAGATAAGAAATCTGTCCGTAAAACTCTAACCCTTCAGGCTGCATAAAGTGGCGAGGAAGCTGGAGCTCATCAATATGGCTAGCCGAAAACAATCCCTGATAAGCCAGGTTGTGGACGGTAAATACAAAGCGGGCCGGGTAATCTTTGGCCGCCAGATAGGCACCGGCTAATCCGGCATGCCAGTCGTGGCCGTGAACCACATCAGCCTGCCAGTAAAAATCAATGCCACAGGCCAGCTCACAGGCTATCCAACCCAGCAGGCCAAAGCGTTTATAGTTATCGGCATAGTCATGCTGTGAATTATCGTGATACGGGCTGCCCGGGCGATCGTAGAGGTGCGGGGCATCGATCAGATAAACGCCGACGTTATTATAAGTGCCGTAGCGTAGCGTTACGCGGCCGGCAAAAGTATCGACTTCAGTGACGATAGACGTTTGCGGTATCCCTTCCATTAAAGCCGGAAAGGCGGGTAACAATAGTCGAACATCTGCGCCTGCGGCGATCTGGGCGCCGGGAAGGGCGCCGATAACATCCGCTAACCCTCCGGTTTTCAGCAGCGGAAATAATTCAGAACATGCGTGTAGAACTCGCATATCATCTCCTGATGTGATTTATTTGGAGTGCTATTTCTTAATAATTTCCAAATAACATTGAATGTCTAATCAATTAAAAATGCCTGATAGTAAAACATGGCGATATCGAACAAACCGGAGGCAGTCATCGAATCGAAAGCTGCCTCCGCGGTTATGAACGATTAAAGCTTATCGAGCATTTCTCGGGTCACCAGCACAATACCGCTGGCAGAGCGGTAGAACCTGCGTTCATCCTCTTCGGCGTTTTCCCCGATAACTAAACCTTCCGGTAAATGACAGGCACGGTCAATAACACAGCGGCGTAAGCGGCAAGAGCGCCCGATATAGACGTCCGGCAGCAGCACCGTTGAATCCAGCGTACAGAATGAGTTAATCCTGACCCGCGGGAACAGCACAGAGTTAAGTACCACTGAGCCTGAAATAATGCAGCCGGCACCAATCAGAGAGTTCATGGTCATTCCGTGGCTACCGGAGCGGTCTTGTACAAACTTAGCCGGAGGCAGCGGTTCCATATAGGTCCGGATAGGCCAGTTCTTGTTGTACATGTCCAATTCAGGCGTCACCGAAGCTAAATCGAGGTTGGCACTCCAGTAGGCATCTAAGGTACCGACATCACGCCAATAAGGGGCAGCATTGATATCTGATGTCACGCAAGACAGGCTGAACGGATGAGCCCACGCAACGCCCTCAGATACGGCCTTCGGAATTAAATCCTTACCGAAGTCATGGCTGGTCTCCATGTTGATGCTGTCTTCTTGCAGTAACTTATACAGGTATTGGGTATTAAAAACGTAGATTCCCATACTGGCTAAAGACATATCCGGATCGTCGGGCATCGCCGGCGGATTTTCCGGTTTCTCTAAGAAGTTTAAGATCCGGTGGTCGTCAGAAATATCCATTACGCCAAATTCTGACGCCTCTGACCGAGGTACGGCAATACAGGCAACGGTACACTGGCTGCCTTTCTCCACATGGTCGAGCAACATGCGAGAATAATCCATCTTATAGATATGATCGCCGGCCAGAATAACGATGTACTCCGCGTTATAGCGACGAATAATATCCAAATTCTGGTAAATCGCATCGGCAGTACCCCGGTACCATTCGCCGACATCTTCACGCTGCTGGGCCGGTAATAAATCGACAAATTCATTCATCTCTTCATTGAGAAATGACCAGCCGCGCTGAATGTGCTGCACCAACGAGTGAGAGTGGTATTGGGTTAATACACCAATGCGGCGAATGCCTGAATTCATGCAGTTTGATAATGCAAAATCAATGATGCGAAATTTCCCACCAAAATGGACTGCCGGCTTAGCACGTTTTGAGGTTAAACCTTTAAGGCGGGACCCACGTCCTCCCGCCAAAATTAATGCGACGGACTGCTTAGGTAATTGCCTTGCTAACATCAATTGATGACTTGTATCAGATTTAACCATGTTTCCTCCTGACATCTTTAAAATCCTATGCGTAAAATTATATCGGGTGCTCTAAAGCGGCATTACTTTGTAGCCCGTGGTCATTTTTGTTGTAATACACAAATTGTTCGCGGCATCACCTGATAATCGGTAGTGCCGACCTGTACTTCACGCAGGCTAAACGGCTGTGAGGTTAGCCAACTTCCCGCTGGTAAAATCAACGTTTGCTTGCAGTTGCTCGTATTAATGGCTATCAGCCAACTGCCCGACAGTAAAATCTGCAGGACTTGCTGTTCACCCTGTTCCCATTGCTGCGGTGACAACCTTTGGCCTTGAGCATTCAGCCAATCCACATCACGATCTCCCTTTTCTGATGCGACCTCGCCCGTCCACCAGTCACAGGTGGTTAATGCGGGGATTTTTTGACGCAAATTTATCAGGCCGCGGGTAAAGTTCATTAACTCATCATCGGCCTGAATCCAGTTCAGCCACGTCAGGGGGGAGTCCTGACAATAGGCGTTGTTATTTCCCTGCTGGCTATGACCAGATTCATCACCGGCAAGCAGCATTGGGGTTCCCTGCGACAGTAGCAGGGTGGTGAGCAGCGCGCGTTGGCTGGCTGCCCGCCGATCTAACGTTTGGTCGTCTGCTTCAAGGCCTTCCGTTCCGTGGTTGTTGCTGTAGTTCTGTGAGTTACCGTCGCGGTTATCTTCACCATTGGCCTGATTATGTTTGTGATTAAAGCTGACTAAATCATTCAGGGTGAATCCGTCATGGGAGGTTATTTTGTTGACTGAGGCCCAAGGCTGGCGGCCATGACGGTTAAAAATATCGCTGGAGGCAGCATAGCGTCTGGCAAATTGGCCAAGGGGCACGGAGCCCTGTAGCCAAAAACGGCGGATATCATCACGGAAACGATCGTTCCATTCGGCAAACGGAGAGCTGAATTGGCCTAACTGGTAACCATCGGGGCCGATATCCCAAGGTTCTGCAATCAGCTTTAGCCGTGAAATAATCGGATCCTGCAACATGGCGCTGATTAACGGCGATGACGATGAGAACTCAGGCGTGCGGCCAAGCACGCTGCCAAGGTCAAAACGGAAACCGTCGATATGGCACTCAATGGCCCAGAATCGCAGGCAGTCCATGACCCATTTTACCGTGGCCGGCTGTGTCAGCTGCAGGGTGTTACCACAGCCGCTCCAGTTGTGATAATTGCCTTGGTCATCAAGCCAGTAATAGCTGGCGTTATCAGCACCGCGCAGTGATAGCGTCGGGCCTTCGAGATCGAGTTCGGCACTGTGGTTAAATACCAGGTCTAAAATCACTTCAATACCGGCGGTATGCAGAGTTCTAACCATATCTCTGAACTCAGACAGCGGGGTTGAATTTGGCTGTCCGGACCAGTAATCCGGTTCAATGGCAAACGGGGCCAGAACGTTATAGCCCCAGTAATTGGTTAATCCGGCCTGTTGCAAACGGGGTTCGTCGGCATGCAGCTGAACCGGGAGGAGTTCCAGCGCAGTAATCCCTAAATTTTTCAGGTAATTAATCATCGCCGGATGCGCTACAGCGGCATAGCTTCCACGCAGAATGGCGGGAATAGCCGGATGAGTTTTGGTTAACCCTTTAACATGGGCTTCATAAATGACCGACTGCGACCACGGCGTACGCGGGCACCTATCCTGCTGCCAGTCATAGGGTTCATGGGTTACGATACTTTTTGGCGACACAGGGGCGCTGTCTGCCGCATCGGGCTGAGAACCGGCATCGACTAGCAGAGGGCTGTCGGGGACTTTTGCGTCCAGCGCACGACAGTAAGGGTCGATCAACAGTTTTTGCGGGTTAAATCGTAGGCCATTTTGCGGATCCCAAGGGCCATAAACTCGATAGCCATAGCGAACGCCCGGTTTATAACCGGCGAGATAACCATGCCATACGTCACCGGTTCGGCCGGGTAATGCCAATCGCTGTTCCTGTCCATGCTCATCAAACAGGCACAGTTCAACCTTTTCAGCATGGGCTGAAAATAAGCTGAAGTTAATGCCGCTGCCGTCAAAATGGCTGCCGACCGGGTAATCACTCCCCCTGAGTAGCGTTGCCGTCATATCAGGATTCCCGTCGTAAATATATCGTTGCCAAAGGGGGTAACATCAATTGCAGCGAGTGATTTCTGCCGTGGGCAGGAATGTCATCACTGTGTACTCCACCGTGGTTTCCGGTATTACTGCCGCGATAAAACTCGGAGTCAGTATTCAGGATTTCCCGATACTCACCGGCAATATCAATACCGATGCGATAATTTTCACGAGGAACTGGCGTAAAGTTACTGACCACCACCACTTCGTTACCTTCGTCATCGCGACGAACAAAGGCAAATACCGAATTTTGCTTGTCATCAACCACCAGCCACTCAAAGCCACGAGGGTCAAAATCTAGCTGATAGAGCGGGGCCTGTTGCTGATAGCAATGGTTAAGATCGCGAACCAAATCTTGAACGCCGTTATGCCAGCCGCCTTGAATAGGGTCCAGCAGATGCCAGTCCAAGCTGCTGTCGTGATCCCATTCGCGACCCTGAGCAAATTCACCGCCCATAAACAGCAGTTTTTTGCCGGGGTGAGCCCACATAAAGCCGTAGTAAGCGCGCAGGTTAGCAAACTGTTGCCAGGTATCGCCGGGCATGCGGCCCAGCAGGGAACGCTTACCGTGAACCACTTCATCGTGAGACAGCGGCAGAACAAAGTTTTCGGTATAGGCGTAAAGCATGCCGAAGGTCAGCAAGTCGTGATGGTACTGGCGATGAACCGGATCCAGACTCATGTAGTCCAGCGAATCATGCATCCAGCCCAAATTCCATTTGTAATGAAAACCCAGCCCCCCCATATCCGGTGGCAGAGTGACGCCGGGATAATCAGTAGACTCTTCAGCGATAGTCGCAGCACCGGGGCATTCGGTACCAATGGTTTTATTGGTGTAACGAACGAAGTCGATAGCCTCCAGATTTTCATTGCCGCCAAATTTATTGGGGATCCATTCTCCGTCGGCCCGACTGTAATTGCGGTAGATCATCGATGCCACGGCATCAACCCGTAAGCCATCAATGCCAAAGCGCTCCATCCAGTACAGGGCATTACCGGAAAGGTAATTACGGACTTCAAGCCGGCTATAGTTATAAATCAGCGTGTTCCAATCCTGATGAAAACCCTCTTTCGGATCTGAATATTCATACAGAGAAGTACCGTCAAACTGCGCCAGACCGTGGGCATCAGTAGGGAAATGTGCCGGCACCCAGTCAAGCAATACGTTAATTCCGGCCTGATGAGCAGCATCAACCAGATCGCGAAACTCTTCAACGTCGCCAAAACGACGGGTTGGTGCGTATATGCCTATAGGTTGGTACCCCCATGAACCGTCAAAGGGATGCTCACTCATTGGCATTAATTCTATATGGGTAAAACCCATATATTTAACGTAGGGGATTAACTGTTCAGCTAACTCTTTATAACTTAGCCAACTATTATCGTCAGTATGGCGACGCCACGAGCCCAAATGAACTTCATAAATCGATACCGGTGCTGAAAAAGCGTTTGCTGCGCGACGTTTGTCTGACATGGCTACCCTAGGGGGTAACTGGCTAATTCGGGAGGCGGTATTCGGCCGCATTTCGGCAGAAAAGGCATAAGGATCCGCTTTGAGCGTTGGCTGCCCGTGGCAGTTTATCACCTCATATTTATAGATTTGCCCAATCTGAACGTGCGGAATAAACAGCTCCCAGATGCCATTTTCTTTACGAAAGCGCATTGGGTGACGCCTGCCGTCCCAGAAGTTAAACTCACCGACGACGGAAACGCGCAGAGCGTTAGGTGCCCATACCGCAAAGGTTACGCCATCAACATTATCTAAGCGGGTCGGATGAGCGCCTAACCGCTCATAAGGGCGAAGGTGGGTACCCTCAGCTAAAAGCCAACTGTCCATTTCTTGCAAAAGCGGGCCAAAGCGGTAGGGATCTTCAATCACCTGCTGGTGATCTTGCCACTGAATAAGCAACTGATACTGATAGGGTTGGGCTCTGGCGGGAAGGCGGCCGGAGAAAAAGCCGGTTTCATCAACCTGAGTTAGCGTAGCTAAAGATTGTTGGGTTTGTTTATCTAATACATCGACTTGCAATGCATCAGGTAGAAAGGCCCGAATGGTAAAGCCTGCGCTGGTTTTATGCATACCCAATATGGAGAACGGATCGGCATAGTGTCCGGCGGTCAGTTGTTGAATAGTATCCCTATTTATAGCGTCTGACATCCGTCGTCTCCCTTTATTGAAATTCTTAAAAAACTGAACCAATGTACAGTTCAAAAAAGTATAAAAGATGAGATCTGATAAGGCTTAAACCGAAGCCTATATCAATAAGTTACCTAGTATCACCATACTGTAATAGTAGATTAAAACTGTGAGTTAGTTCTTGAATTCACCTATGGGCTAGCGGGAATCCAAGGAATTGAAGGGTTGATCGGCGATAGAGAATTCAATCATTTTTTGAATGATGAAAAAGGGTGAGGAATGACCTCATACAACCGTTATATTTTGTTTTTTATGGTTGACTGGTTTTAGCCGTTACTCGATTTTTAACTGAATTCATCGTGCTTGTACGACGATGAGTTAATCTGGAGACGAGTCAGGATCCCTGTCAGGTTGAATTAATATAATTGATTGATAATTATAATATTAATGATTTCAGGTTGTATCGGATGGGTGGTTTGTCTGTTTTTTGCCATCACAATTATCACAATATTTTTCTTTAAGGGTAATTGTAAGAATTTAATACTTGATTTTTTTAAATGAAATAGCAACCTATTAGTTTATTTATTAAAAATAAGTAAGAAATTATTTCAGTAATTTTTATGAACTTTAAATAATGAGTTTTATATTTTTAATAACATTTTTGACACTATGTTTATTAGTGTATTTATCTATCAAATAACCATTAATCATTACATAGGCCTGATTAGGAGGGGTTTCTTCGATCTGATGATCTGGTATAAAGCCATTAATTAGCTTTAAATCTTATGATTGATTGTTAATGTAGCTCATTAGATCGATGGATTTATGTTGATCAGTATATTGAATTGTAGTTTAATTTCTTCTGAGTTTTTAATTCTGGCGTGATTTCGGTTGTTTAATGACCGAAGACACATATACCTATTGCTTGGTATAGCTAAAGTGTAGTCAGGACATTGGGATTTTTCGACACTATTAAGGATTATTAATAACTTAATAGTAGCTCTATAGGGTGGTATTCAAATTCATTGCTTAAACCTATTTTTTAAAAATGGGCCGGCAGCGAATTTAATTATTTATTAAATGATGACGTTGCAGTTGCAATGAATGGATATCAAGAGTAATAAAGGGATATTATCTATGAAGACCACGTTTTTAAATCCGCCTAGTTTTAGGAAAACCCTTCTTGCCAGTTTATTGATCCCACTTTTTAGTGTGCCCTCCGCATGGGCGGAGAATACTCTTAGTGTTATCGATGGCACAACAAAGTCTGTTACCGGCGACTATGATTCAGCAATAGAGAACGGCTATGCTATTGAAGTTGGCGGAGCAAACAGCATCGTAAACAGTATTTCTGGCCTGGTGATTGATACAACCGGCCGCAATACTACCGGGGTCAAAGTGACTGAGGGTGGGGCGTTGAACCTGACCGGTTCATCCATAACCACGCATGGCATAGTGGCATCCGGTATTTCTAACAGTAAAGGCACCGTTAACCTTCACGGCGGAACTATCACAACCAGCGGTGACACTGCTCGTGGGATTTATTCTACCGGGGTCGGATCTAAAACGATCCTTGACGGTACCACGATTACGGCTACCGGGAATGGTATTGAAGGTTGGTCAGGTACCGAAATATCTCTAACCGATACGCATATTAGTACCGATGGCGGTTCGCTGAAAGGGGTATACCTGACGGGGACCAACAGCACGCTGACCGGCGATGGTAATAGTTTTAGCAATACCGGGTATTCAGGTACTTCAATTAACCTGTCATCCGGTGCTAATGGTTATTTAACCAATACCACGGCCTATTTGGATAACGGTTACGCCGTTGCTTCTGTTGCCAGAGGATCAACCCTTACTCTGGATGGCCTGAATGTCACCGGTAAGGTTAATCAGGTACTAGAAGGCGGGGGAACCTTTAACCTAAGTAACGCAGAAATTCATCTTGATAGCGGTGCGGTAGTTAGAGTTATCGGGAATGCGACTAATCTGGCAAAGGTGACGCTGACTAACGTTAATGCCACTTCTCAAAGTGGTAACGCCACCATGATCAACGTCAACACCTATGCTGATGTTACGGTGATTGGCGGTTCTTATCTGTCTAAGGGCGACAATGCGATCGGAATTTGGGTGCCGGGTAAGGACTCTAAAGTCCAGGTCACCAACAGTCAGATATACACCGAAGGTTATGGCGCATCAGCGATAGAAAACCGCGGAACGGCGGTGGTTGATAGCACCACGGTGGGAACGAAAGGCGGTAACGCCCACGGAATCTATTCTGAATATCGTTTTGACGCGACTAATATGGCTATCTCTACCGCGGGTGTTGGCAGCGTAGGCGCGACGGCGGCCAGAGGTGGCCTATTAAATCTGGACACCGCAAGTATCGATACCACTGGTGATTCAGGCATGGTGATTGGCACGTTTGCCAGTTCAACGGTAGATGCGAAAAACGTTATTGGAACCTCAACCGGTGCCAGCGCTTATGCTTTATGGACTCAGACCAGCAGTAACATTAATCTTGAGAATAGCCGCATCACCACTCAAGGCGTTAATGCCGGTGGTATCTATGCGGCTGGCTCTGCCGCAGTCTATACCAACGTTGATCTGAATAATTCATCGGTAATCAGTACGTTGGGCTCAGGTTTGCGGGCCTATGGCGCGAATATCAATACTGATGTGAGAAATGGTTCAATACTCAGTGGCGGCAACGGTATTCTGATCGATGCGGCAACCAACGTGGGAACGGTAAGTTCACCGTTGAATATTGTCAGTAATGTGAATATGACGGTAGACAATCAGTCGACCGTTGTCGGTGATATTCGGGCTGCCGAAAACAATGTGGTTAACCTATCACTCACCGGCAATTCTGTTTGGAGCGGTGCAGCGATTAACGCAAACAGCATCGATATTGATGAGACTAGCCTGTGGAATTTGACCGGTGATGTTGATGTCCAGTCATTGAACATGGCCGGAAACGTCGTCTTTTTACCAAGCTCAACCAGCGCTCGTGCTTCTAGCTCAGACTTTAGTACTCTGACGATTAATGGCAACCTGAGCGGCGGCGGTAACTTTACGCTAAATGGTGCATTAGGCGATAACGACTCGGTGACCGATAAAATTCACGTAATGGGTGACGTTACCGGTGATTATGGCGTTCGCGTAGTGAACCGTGGCGGACTTGGTGCGCTGACGACCGGCAATGGTATTAACCTTATTAGCGTAGACGGTGATGCATCAGCCGGTCAGTTTGCGATGAACGGCAGCGTGTCGGCCGGTGCTTATGACTATTATCTGTATGAAATTGATGATAATCACTGGAATTTACAGTCTAACTTAACTCCGGAGCCGCCAGAACCACCTGAGCCTCCAGTACCGCCTGAACCGCCGGAGCCACCGTTACCTCCGCTTCCGCCTAAGCCCGAAATTGCTTATCGGACCGAAGTATCCGGCTATATTGCAGCACCTTATCTCAATGAGTTTTATGGTTTTACTACCTTAGGTAGTTTGCATGAACGCCGAGGTGACTCCGCTTCCTATGGCAGTGGATTTAGTCAAGGCGCATGGGGACGTATTAGCGGTCAGCACAATAACTTTGATGCCGGGCGGTTTAGCTATGATTCGGATATCTGGTTTGCTCAAATGGGCAGCGATTTATACCAGTCAGAAAATGCGGCCGGTACTCAGACAACGGCCGGTGTGATGATGACCCTGGGAACTCAGCATACTAATACGCAAGACCGTGCACGTAGTGTCAGAGCGGAACTGTCGGTTAATACCGGTAAAATCAAAACTGATGCCTATGGTTTGGGTGGTTATTACACCATCATGACGAATGATGGTGGTTATATCGACTTAGTTGGTCAGGGGACTTTTTATCGCAATAGTTATGAAAGTCGCAATAACGCCGACCAGAATGGATACGGTTTAGCGATGTCGGCCGAGGTTGGCAAGGCATTTAATATTGCTGATGGCTGGAGCATTGAACCTCAGGGGCAGCTTAAGTATCAGTATTTAAATCTTGAGAGCTTCAGTGATGATATCTCTGATATCAGCGGGACTTCTCATAGCGTTGGTCAGGCCCGAGGCGGATTCCGGCTGTATCATGACGGTGGTAAAGAGCAGGTGATTAAGCCTTATCTGTCCAGCGATGTGATTTATCAGTTAGGAAAGGATCCGAAAGTGACCGTTGATACAGCAACGATTCGGCCAGATTTCAGTGAGTCATACTGGCAGGGCGGTGTAGGAGTGACGGCAAAAGTCGGGCAGGGCGTTGATGTTTATGCTGACGCGCGTTACCAGAAAGCTTTTGATGGCCAAATGGATGGTTATTCAGGAAATCTGGGTATCAAAGTCAGCTTCTAAGACTATTTGAAGCATGTAAAACTTGAAGTATGTAAAACGGGCTATCGCAATATCGGGTAGCCCGTTTTATTTTTCTCTGGATATCATGATAACCGATCAATCAATTTTAACCGTCCTTTTACGATATACCTTTATTGCGGTATAAACTTTGTTTCTTTATGTTAATTAATGCGTTGGTTGGTTGCGTTAAACTCGTGTTTGTTTTCTGCTGTTGTTAATTTAAGCCAGAATATCCTGATATTCCGGAGTCATATCAAACTGATGTTTAGCAAACGGACACAGAGGAATAATCTTTCTGTGCTCAGCGCGCATTTTTTTTACCACTAAGGCAACCAGCTTTTTTCCAATCCCTTGGCCTTTAAAGCTTGGGTCAACGTAAGTATGGTCAATGATTGCCAGATTAACGCCGGTGGGAATAAAAACAATCTCAGCTATCATATTGTTATCTCTATCATTTAGATAGAAACGATTGTCACCTTCAATAAATTGGTTATCCATATTACTTTCTCTAAATTCAACATCTGACCAAGCCAAAAATCATCATTGCTTTAATTTGCTGGTGATTATTAACAGGCTAATAATATTTTAATATAAATAATACTTATTATAGTAGATTTTAAATATTTCATTTTATTTTTAAGATGTTGCTTTTAATTTAAATAAACTTAGTAAAAGTCGGGGTTTTATTGGAAAAAATAGCATTCACTTACGATACTGATTAAAGGCTCCACTCAAGTAATGGAAATCAGATGCCTTCATTCCCATTATAAATCGTCCATTATCTCCCTTTAGGTGCACATCATGACTGATAAAAACGTATCCGATCCTATTGAACTTCCGCGCCGTACATTGTTTAAAAAAGCGGCAGGATTGTCTATTCTGGGCGTTGCCGGTGTTATTGGCGTCAGCGTTCCGGGTATTAGCTATGCCGCAGCATTGACCAAAGAACAGCGGGACAGTATGACCCCTGATCAGGTAGTTGAAAGTCTCAAACAGGGAAACCAGCGTTTCCGCTCAGGAAAACCAAAGCACCATGATTACCTGGCGCAAAAAGTTTCCAGTCAGGACGGGCAATTTCCATCAGCGGTTATTCTGAGCTGTATCGACTCGCGTGCACCGGCAGAAATTTTGCTCGATACCGGAATTGGTGAGGCTTTTAACGGTCGTGTTGCCGGCAATGTTGCCAATGAAGATCTTTTGGGTAGCTTAGAATTTGCCTGTGCTGCAGCCGGGGCTAAAGTGGTTCTGGTTATTGGGCATACAGGGTGCGGCGCAGTCAAAGGCGCTATTGATAATGTTGAACTCGGCAATCTAACCGGCCTGCTTGAAAAAATTAAGCCAGCCGTAGATGCCACTAAATTTGATGGTGAAAGAAAATCAAGTAACGACGCTTTTGTTGATGCAGTGGCGAAAACTAACGTACAGATGACGGTGGATAATATTCGCAGTAAGAGCGAGATCCTAAACACGCTGGAAAAAGAAGGTAAAATTAAAATCGTTGGCTCTATGTATAATCTGAACGGCGGTGAAGTGGTGTTTTTCTGATTACCGAGTTAAAACAAAGGGGGCGTGCCATCAAATGCGCCCCCTTAGTGATATTTGACTTCCTTACTCTTATACCCGTCATACTTCAAGCTGCATCTTTGTTGGCTGCGTTTACTCACCCGAATCATTTACCAAAAGTGAGCGCCATATCCCCACAGTAACACCGTGAGTCCTAACAGGGCTTCCAGTACCAGAATACCAATGGCCAGCGTTGAGCTGGAAAAGATAAATCCTTCGCTTCGGTCAATGTTAAGAAAGGCCGGAATGCCGGAATAAAGCAGATAAGCGCAATAGCACAGTCCGATAATACCCGCTAACAGACACATCCACACCAGCGGATATAAGGCAACGATACCGCTTAAGAACATCGGAGTAGCCGTATAACCGGCAAAAATAATACATTGGGACAAATCAGGGCGTTGGTGATAGCGACGGGCCATAACATGAATGACTTTACCCACGATAGCCACCGCGGCTAACAGCATACCGTAGAAAACAATGCCGATATAAATGGCTATAATTGGCATGACTTTAACAACCTGACCATCGCCGAACATCCAGCCGAAATAGGTGGTACCAATAAACGAACAGATCACCGGTATTGCCGCCATCAATAATATATAGCGGGTATACAGGTGAGATACTGTCTCTTTTTCCTGACTGATTTGTTGGAACTCCCGGCCGGGATGGGTCAAAAGTCCCCAGACATGATTGAACATCATAAGACACCTCCGGACTTGCCGGTGGCCGCACCCGGCAACAGATAACACCTTCTATTTAATTAAGGCTAATCTCGCGGTCTTAGGGTAAGTATAGTTTAATTGGCTGTAATAGATGTGTTGGTTTTGGCGGATTTGTCAGCAGATATGTCGCCTTGCTGAATATGGGTCAGCAAGGCGAACGGGAAAGAATCAGGCTGATGGGGTCGACGGTTTGTTATTTTTTAATTTACCCACGATAGTGACACCGATTAGTACTATCGCGCCGGCAATAGCGCCAAAAACCATGCTTAAGATGGTCGGGCTAACCGCGCTAAGAATAAAGCCTATGGTCGGAACGGTCGCGGCCATTTGAGCCAAATGTTCAATAGCGCCGCTTACCGGCGGAATACCGTGAGTCAGAATACCGCCACCCACCATAAACATGGCTGCGGTACCAACGATCGAAAGGGTTTTCATCAGGTAAGGTGTAACGCTGATAAGCCCATTGCCCATAGCTTTAACCACGCTGGTTTTTTTACGGCTCAGGTAAAAACCGAGATCGTCTAGCTTGACGATGCCGGCCACCAGTCCGTAAACACCGATGGTCATTGCGATAGCAATACCGGACATAACAATGACCTGTTGTAAAAATTCAGCTTCGGCAATAACCCCTAAGGTAATTGCAATAATTTCGGCGGACAGGATAAAGTCGGTTCTTATTGCACCTTTGATTTTTGTTTTTTCAAGCGCGGCCAGATCTTCTTCAGAAACGTCTATTTCTGCTGAATTCTGTTGGTCATCAGCGGAGTTTTTCGCATGCAGATATTTATGTGCCAGCTTCTCAACGCCTTCAAAGCATAAAAACGCCCCACCCAGCATCAGTAACGGAGTCACCGCCCAGGGAGCAAATGCGCTAATAGCCAAAGCCAGAGGAACCAAAATGAGCTTATTGATAAATGAGCCTTTGGCTACCGCCCAAACTACCGGAATTTCGCGTTCGGCCCTGACGCCGCTAACCTGTTGGGCATTCAGTGCCAGATCGTCACCTAAGACGCCGGACGTTTTTTTTGCGGCTAATTTCGTCATTAAAGCAACGTCATCAAGAACTGCTGCGATATCGTCGAGCAACGCAAGTAAGCTACCACCAGCCAATGTGTAAATTCCTTATAGGGTCAATTAACAATTTGCCTTTATACAGGCAACATTGCGTCAAGCTTACCTGAAGGTTTCAACGCTTCCTACTGAAATATGAAGCACTCAGGCAAGCTAACAGGTTGGTTTAATCATTAAAAAACCGCCGTTCAACGGTAGGTTGAAGCGACGGTTCTGTCTGTCTATCGAACCTTAGCGATGGCTAAGCTGGAATCAGGCTTGTCCCTGACGAGCTTTTTGCTTTTTATAGCTTTTAGCCGCTTCAGGAACCGGTGGTGTTTTGCCGGTTTCCATCCATTTGCGTAAACGGTTGGCATCAGCAAAGTGGGTGTATTTACCATAGGCATCTAATACCACCAAGGCGACGTCACGATTAGCAATCGTGGTGCGCATTGCCAAACAGTGTCCGGCTTCATTGGTAAAGCCGGTTTTAGTTAGCTGAATATTCCAGGCTTCATTGCTGATCAAATGATTGGTATTACGAAAGCCTAAACTGTAGTTAGGCTTCTGGAAAGCAACGGTCTTGTCCGGTGTGGTACTCAGTTTGCTAAGCAGGGGATACTGTTTGGTGGCAATCAGTAAACGGGTCAGGTCTCTGGCGGTTGAAACATTTTTTTCTGACAGTCCGGTCGGCTCAACGTAGCGGGTGTTTTTCATACCCAGGGATTTAGCTTTGGCATTCATCGCCTTGATAAATGCGTTATAGCCGCCGGGATAGTGGTGGGCCAGACTCGCCGCCGCCCGGTTTTCTGACGACATCAGTGCCAGTAATAGCATCTCTTGACGGGTGATTTCGCTGCCAATTTTTACTCTCGAATAGACACCTTTCATCTCTTTAGTGTCATTAATATTAATTGAGATGACTTCGGTTAAAGGCTGTTTCTTGTCCAGAACGACCATCGCGGTCATCAGCTTGGTAATGGAGGCAATTGGAACCACTTTGTCCGGGTTGCTGGAATAAATAACGCTGCGATTCTTCATATCAATCACCAGCGCACTGCCAGAAGCCAGTTCCGGTTGCGATGATGCGCTTTGAGTTGTAGTTTGGCTAGTTTTAGCCATGGCCTCAGGTACCGCCATTGTGCCGGCGGATAAAATTAACAGGCTTAATAATGAACAACGAATTTTTGCGCGCATAGCTCACTGACTTAATTAGATTATGGGAAATGAACGGGACGTTCAGCTAACAGAATTATAATTTATGATGTGGTTTCCCGTACAACTGAATTAGCCTATATATGCCTGATAAAGGGGAGGTTATTTGTAATAAATTGTATTTTTATGCTGTTGGAGAGAATTAATTGATTTTTACGTATATTAATCCCCTTGAAAAATCATTATCGGTTATGTTTTACAATGAATGAAAATCATCATTATCACTGAGCGTGATATATATTAATCCGATAATAATCTCAGATAAGCGTTAGGTAGACATGATTATTCAGCCACAAAAACGCCCGATTATGGTTGCAACCTCCGGCGGAAAAGATGCCACGCTGGCACTGCATCGGCTGCGCTATGACCCCCGATTCAATGATTATCAGCCAGTCGGGCTGATGACGATGTTTGATGCTAACACCGGTCGTTCTACCGCGCATAATATTCGCCGGGAAGTGATACAGGCCCAGGCTGACGCATTAGGTCTGCCATTACATATTATTGAACTGGAAGATAAACGCGGGCATGCCTATGCCGACTACGATGAAAAAGTAGGGCGGTTCTGCCTTGATCTCGTCCAACAGGGAATCTCTCACATAATGTACGGAGATATTCATCTGGAAGATGTAAAAGCCTATCGGGAGAATCTTAACCAGCAAAGTGGCATACAGGGCGTTTATCCGCTGTGGGGTTCTACACCGGAACAAATTACCGAGGAGTTTCTGGCTTTAGGCTATAAAACGTCGATTGTTGCAGTTGATAGTACTCGGCTGACTTCTGACTATCTTGGTATGACCATAGATAACCAACTGCTGGATAACTTGCCTGCCGGAGTCGATCGCTGTGCAGAATATGGTGAGTATCATACTTTCTGCACCGATGGCCCGATGTTTAGCCAAGCGGTAAAAACCGAAAAGGGCGAGGTATGGAGTGACGGAAGAAATGAGTTTATTACTCTGACTTTGTAGTCAATACGGCGAGCCTAATTGAGGTGAGCAGTCATGGTTGGTATATCTATTTGCCAAATCAAGGGGCTAGTTTTGCTCATCGGGCGGAAGCCGTTTCACTTTTAAAATTATAGAGTAAATATATATCTGTTTTTCCTGGGTGTTTATTTAACTGAAATAGAGGGGCAGAGCGCTTCTCCTCGGTGAATTTTAGAGCTATTTTTAAACACCCCACTTGTTCCTTTTCTTCTCTCTTCTTTCTTCTCTTATCCTTGTTTTTAAACGAGTATTTCCATTTTTGTCTACCTTGCTTTCCTGTTCGGATTTACAATTCATACCAATAAAAAAAATTATAACCATGACAAAAAGATAAAAAAGCGCGAATGATGTGAAAAGAAGCAAGCTAAACGCCATTAACGCCATAGAAATAACGGTAAGCAATACAAAAAATAGATAAAATCTATCTGGTTTACTGACAATTAAACTAATAATGAATGAAATAGCCACACTTATTGACATTATAATAAGAAAAATCAACATATACGCTTCGTCAGACATAGGCATCATCATAATAATTATCATCCTGAGTGTTAATTAAGCCGTTACTAACACGGCTATTTTGAAACTTGAAATTTATTTTCCTCTTGTCTGATTTCAATTTTTTGTTGCTGGCAGATCCCAAGTGATAATTACTGGAGATGAGGTTAATGACATGGAATTAGAGTTTGCTTTGTCTTTTGGAAATTTAACGGTGCCGGCTGCCCATCCATGCTGTTCATCAAATGTCATCCCCCATAGATTGACGCTTGTGATTTTTCCTGCGGAAGCGGCAGCAATATCCATCCAAAGTGACCAGTGAAGGCCCCCATCTTGGGTGCGGTAAATATGACCAGTATGGTTAACCATCCAACCATCTAGTTCATTCAGCAACTGAATTCGGGTGATCATGCTATCACTTTTACTCGATACATTGCCCTGTTGCCAGTTGGTGCCTCCATCGGTTGTGCACCATACGCGTCCTTTTCCACCTGCGATACAGCCATGATTGATATCTGAGAAGCTGACTGACATAAAGTGTGTCTGTTGTGTGTCTAAAGGAACTGTTTCCCAGTTATCTCCGCCATCCTTAGTGAACATTATCAAGCCACCACTACCGACCACCCAACCTTGTTTATCTGAAACAAAGGTGACGCCCTGAAGTGCAGTTCTAGAGGAAAGGCGAGTTGTGGCGGGTTGCCAGGATTGCCCTCCATCCACAGAGCGCAGAATATTTGCTTCGCCTACTACGACTGCGACATTGTCGTTAGCAAAAGCGATACCATATGATTCACCTTCAAAAGAATATGGCGCTAAGCGGGATTGCCTTTCATTTAATTGCTCATTATCTGGAATCGATGGTTCAACCCAGAATGCCATGTTAAAGGGTTCCCATGTTTTTCCACTGTTTTGAGTGCGGAAAATATCACCCTTTGAGCCAGTGGTGAATAAACGTTCGGGTTTTGAACCGGCGACAGTGATATCTCGGAACGAATCAGCAAACCGGGAGTACTTCTGTACTTGCCATGGATTTGAAACATCACGGCCGGATTGAACGATAGTGAGTGTTGGTCCACCAACGGCATATATTTTACCTTCAGAGGAAACAAGGCTACTAAAGTTGGCGCTAACACCAGGAAGAGAAATAGCTTGAGCTTGGTAGTTCTCGTTATTCAAGAAATATATAACTGGGGATACTTGATATTCGCTATCTTCTTGTTCGGGGCGTTCATGAACGTTATGCAAATTGCGGCAGGAAATCGTATTATCTGGACAATACGGCCAAGCACCGGGTTCGTTTGAAATGTATTTTTCTTTATGCTGCTCGGTAACTGTTGGAGAGGAATCATCACAACCCGCTAATGCAAAGATGAAAATGCAGACGGTAACTTTGGTCATTCCCTTTATCATTAATACACCTTAAATCCATTTGTTGTGAAAATTATTTCAGCATCAGGAACCGCTATTATTCTGGTTTTTTTTTAGAAATAGTCTTATCGTCAGTTACGAAGACCGGGGATTATATTGCATCAATCAGGTGAGGATGTATATATTATACCTTGAGGATTTTAGCCATTTTTTATAGTGAAAATCACTTTATTTCAATTGGTTATTTTGTTTTTGGATTTGTGCTACGGCTGATTTTCCTGAGCTTCAATAAATAAGGATATTACTTATATGAGCGATGAACGCCACTCTCCCTATTTAGACCGCGGGGAGCATTTGCTAAATAAGATGAATGCTAAAGTCCCTTGGCAAGAGCTGGTTGACTTGCTGGAGCCTTATTATCCTGCGGATAAAAAAGGATTCAGAAACTTTAGGGTCGAAAATATGCTGAGAGTTTATTGCCTCAGTAAATGGCTTAAACTCTGTTATGACGTGAGCGAGCAACTGGAGAGTCGTACACTTTTCCGCGATTTTGCAGGCTTAACCGGTTCGCCGGTGCCGAGCGATAATATCATTAATCACTTCAACAACATCTTGTATAAGCATCAGGATATTCTCAGGGTGGTTGATCAAAAGACCAGCGTTTGGGATGACTTTAAGCTACCTGATTATCTAACGGCTTATCCGGAACCTGAGCAAATATTTGCTCAACCGACAGAAAAATATGCCCGTCATTTATTACCACTGGCATCAATAGATCTAAAGGCAGTGAATCCAAATTGGTCAGGCAACATCCACATTGTTAATCCTATAGATATCGATTTGGTTGAGAATACCTCGACTTTTCATAACTATTACCTACGTCATCGTTGGATAGCTTTCCATCTTACCGATGACAGTCGTTATGAATTAATGGGCGATTGGCGCTATTTCTTTTTAGAGAATGAGCCTTCGGCTGAGCTAACTAAAGATTTGGAATTATGGCCAACCCATCGGCAGGATCTAGAAGACCAATATACGCAGATGCATGCTGACTATCAGGCGTGTAAACGGCGATACCAGAAGGAAGGTGATATTGTTCTGGATCGGCGTAATTACTTTTTTGAGGAATACCCTGAAGATTATCCATTAAACGATGGCATATTAGAGCAGTTCGCGGGGGAAGTGGCTTCTTCATGCAGTAACTGGTTTTCTTTTGAACCATTTCCTTATCAGTCTGATATGCGAAATGTAGGGACAGAAGCTAAGCCTTGTATGCAGGAGACCAATATCAGGCCACTGGCTGAAGATGGCTCACCTTTCCATTTTATTGCTCAAACCTATGCGCATCCTTTTATGGATATCGCCGAACGTTCTGTCATTTTATTTTTTGAGCCTAAAAATCGTATTGCATTACTCACTTTTGAATGTTCTTAATTAATTAATTTGCCAGCGCCGGAGACATGGTTTCATCTCTGGCACTGGCAACAAAAAACCGGTCTATTTATTCTTGCTGCCAGTTGGTTACCGGAATTCCTTGTAATACTTTGGCATCAAAGGCCGACTGCGCTATGGTTAAGTACTTCTCAGCCCTGCGCTTATAGGGCTCAGGGCTATATACTTGCCCGTCCTTAATTGACAAACCTTCTGACGAAAACAGGGGAATAATCAGTCCTTTTTTATCCACTTTACTCACTAACAAATAACGTAGACCTGTTGCATATTGATCCTGATAGGCTGACTCCATTTCTATTTCGCCATATTCACAGAAATTTCCTAATGGGCCACCGATAAAGACCCGATACTTTCCGGCATCGACCTGCTGCCCAAAAGAGTGCACGACTTGAAAAATCCCTTCATTATTATTCTGTTCTATTTTTTGCTGTTGTACATAATATCCTTTTACAACCGAGACAATTTCTTGAGTGCCTAGTGGTACAGACAAAGCTTGAGGAATATTTAGCGCTGACGGGCTGCACGCCCACGCAGTGCCGGAGAACAGTAACAGCAGGCAGAATAGCTTCATAGAATATCCTTATATATACCGGTCGTGTTTTTGAATAAATAGCCTGTGATAATGGTTATTTTTGAATAATAGTTCTGACTTGATTAAATAACTTAGCAGCATCATATTCCTTGCTCAAATATCCAATGGCCCGTTTAGTTCTGGCAATATTATATAAAACAGTATCATACGAGCTTTCGATTTTAACCTATTTTTTTAATGGGGAAGCATCTGACCCGCCAATTTTTTATTTTATTTTTATGGTGTTTTTTATACTGAGATTGCAGTATCATTATTTTGCCTTATTGGTTATCTTAATATGTGGTTGCTCGATTCAAAATGTATATTGAGAGCGGCTTTAAATGGAATTTTAATAGAAGTGGTATTCATATGTCATATGCGATAAATGCTTGGTTAAATGGGTATAAAAAGATTTTTTGTTACAGCGGACGTGAACGGCGTAGAGATTTTGGCTTCTTTCTATTAATACAACTTATTGTATTTTTTGTTATTGCATTCATCGCCAGCCGGTTATTTGGTGGAAGTGGAGTCGTTGCTGAGATTGTTGCTTATGGATTTGTATTGGTTTCTATCCTGACAATGTTGCCTTATAACGTTCGGCGTTTGCATGATGCGGGTCAAAGTGGATGGTGGTGTTTGGGTTGGCTTGTTTTTGCTGCGGCCTTTATTGGTGCGGCTTTAGTGATGAAGCCTACAGTAGGTGATAATGCCTATGGCCCTGATCCACGGGCAGGTCTGTAATCATTACCACTATTTTTATAGAAAAGTAGTCAATCGGCTGCTTTTCTATATTGATTGGCAATATTAAATCGCCAGCTGTGAAGGTCATGGCGTTCGGTAAATCCTTGTTATCATACCTGTCATATATCAAGCGGCATTTTTGTTGGCGCTGCTTACTTGCCGGGATCGCTTATTTGAGTAGGCGCATCGTATACAGCCTATCGGCTATTCAGCGCTGACCTTGAAATTATTTTCACCTCACCAGGCTAGTGATAAATTGCGATAGTTGCTCTTTATCAGTCATCGCTCTGATGGATGAGAACAATGTTGATGCTTCATCATACTCTTTACGCAAATACCCTAACCATTGCTTGGTTCTGGCAATATTATATAGCCCGGTATCGTAAGGATTCTCAGTCTGAACGTATTTCTTTAATAGCATGAGCACCCGATCCCAAGGCATCTTATCCTGTTGATGTTTAACCACCGAGCCTAGATTAGGTAGATTTAGCGCGCCGCGACCAACCATCAGCGCATCGCAACCGGTGATTTCTTGGCAGCGCAGGCCATCTTGGTAGTTCCAGATTTCACCGTTAGCAATCACCGGAATTGATAATCGCTGGCGAATTTCACCGATGGCCTGCCAGTTAATTTTATCTGCTTTATAGCCATCTTCTTTCGTTCTGCCATGTACCGTGAGCTCATTAGCTCCGGCTTGTTGTACCGCATCGGCAATTTCAAAACGACGTTCGCTAGAGTCCCAGCCTAATCTGACCTTAACCGATAATATTTTATCTGCGGGAATCGCCTGTCTCATCGCTTTGGCTACCTGATAGATGGTTTCAGGTTCCCGTAACAGACTGGCTCCGCCGTCGCCGCCGACAACGCGTTTAGCCGGGCAGCCGCAGTTTAAATCAATCCCGTGAGATCCCATCTCAACCGCTCTGGCGGCGTTTTCTGCCAGCCAGTCGGGTGAATTACCCAATAGCTGAACCCGTACCGGCGTACCTGATTTAGTTAGCCCGCCGTTATGTAATTCAGGGCTTAAGCGATAATAGGTTTTTTGCGGCAGCAGGGTACCGGTAATGCGCACAAATTCGGTGATGCAAAGATCATAGTCATTGATCTCTGTGAGAAGTTCACGAACAAAGGCATCCAATACGCCTTCCATCGGAGCGAGCATTACACGCATCGGGTCACCGGGTTGATAGAGTTGATAATAAGCGGCGCATTTTCGCATGGATAGGTTTGGTTCGCCATACCGGCGGCTAAGTCAGCTTGTTAAGTGATACCCATCGCAAAAACGCACGCCAGTTGCTTAATTGGTCATAAACTTATTTGAAATAATAATTCATTGATCTATATTTTTATTGAAATTTCATTTCAAGATAATTTCCAGCTAACCCCTTGGTGACATTTTGCATAAGGTACTTTTAATGAAAAGATTACTCATCTGCTTTACCACTCTGCTTTTAGGTATCACGGTGGCTCATGCTCAACAGTACAATATTCATCATACCGATAAGGCGCCATTGCTAACCGGCAGTGCCGATCCGGCTATCTGGAGTAAAGCCGAGGTGCTGACTGATTTTGTTTTTCCGTGGAATCCAGAAGCGGTTCCTGCAACTGAGTTTCGTGCTTTGTGGGACAAAGATGCACTCTATTTTCGCTTTAACGTGAAGGATGATGATATTCAGCTCGGGGACGACCCTGATAAAGATACCGCGGTTTTAGCCTCTGACCGGGTTGAGCTGTTTTTTTCAACCGGCAAAGAGTTGAAGCCTTACTACACCATGGAAATGGATTCAGCAGGGCGGGTGTTTGATGCCGAAGCTAATTTTTATCGTCAGGTGGATGCGACCTGGAACTGGAACAGTTTAAAAACCCATGCAGAGAAAACCAAAGAGGGTTATAGCGTGGCGGGTAAAGTTGACCTTAGCGAGCTGGAAAAACTCAATCTACTGCTGGGAAGTGATAAACGCGAGCTGATGTGTGCAATTTTACGCGGCGAGTTTAGTCAAGGTGAAACCGGCCAAGTGCGTAAATGGATTAGTTGGGTTAACCCACAAACCGTGAAGCCTGACTTCCATATTCCGGCGGCGTTTGGGGTGTGTAAATTGGTAGACTAATCGACAATACCATAAAGGGGATTGATTAAAATTCCCTTTATGCTTACGTTTTACGCTTTATCCCCGCGGTAATTCCCCTAAGATATAGGTTATAAACATAGCCTGCTCATTAATTTATTTGTAATATCAGCCATCTGGATAACAATAGCCCTTATGGGTAAAAGCGGGCTATATTTATTATCTGTGCTGACATTACCGCATGCTGATAATTAACGGAAATCAAGCCATCTGGTGAGCGGAAGCTATCTTCCCTACATCATGTACGGACCTTTCCCGTCAATCAAGGACAGTTAATCAAATGAGAAAATATTCAATGGTAATGATGACTTGCCTGGCGTTATGGGGCACTTCATCAGCAATAGCCGCGACGGATAATTCTGCGTTATTTACCTTTGCTGGTGAATATCAGGCCATCGATCCGAGAAGTGGAGAGGTGACACCGTCAACCTTAAAGGTTATCCCTTATAAAAAGGGGATGGAGGATGAGAGTAACCTGACCGAAGAGCAGCTATCGCTCAGGGCCTGGGTGGCAGAAAATACCGAGACCAAAGAAAAAGTATATCTCGACCGGCTTGATAATAAAGACAGTGAAATGTCGGAAGCGTTGAAAGCCCGTGGCTGGTCATGTGTAGCATCAAGCCATATGATGCTATGCGGCGGGCCTTCAGGGGTTCAGCCGTTTAATGGTGAAGACTTTACCAGTAAAACCGGCTGGTTAGCTATCCTGCTGCACAGTGGCCCACTAGAGTTGGTTAAGTGTGGTGCTAAGGGCTGTGATAATAAACAGGCCGATCCCGATCGGCAGGCTCAAGATGCAGCACCTCAACCTAATCAGCCAAACAGTCAAAGTGGTAGCATACTGTAAGCTATCTTGCCGAATATTTATCACGCTAATATTTAAACTAGTAGTCTCTCTTTTCCCCGGAATCAAATCGGAAATATAAAGTATTCCGACAAATCTCAGCCGATCGTCGTTCACGGGCTGAGGAGGATGACGTTTGGCGACGATGATAAATTTAAAACCCTCATTATTGAGGGCTCAGACTGCTGACAAACTCCAATAATTAAACTATTGCTCTTAAAGGTGGTCAACCGAAGGGGGCGCCGCAACTTGAGTTGCCGACAAATTTGTCGGCAATAAATTTAAACAGCGCTAGCGCTGGCCCGTAGGGTTGGACACATGAATGTGTCCAATAATGGCCCTTAGGAAAGGTAGGCCGGTAGCCCACCAGACGTTAAAAGTATCGCCCCTCGGCCGCTAGGAAAAATGTATATCCCGATGTCAATTATGCGCACGAAATCTACGCTAAAATCAAATTAAACCACGTTGTCAGCTACAGCTTGAGCACACCGGACAGGCCGGATCGCGCATCAGTTTCATCTCTCTGAACTGCATTGTCATGGCATCAATCATCAGTAGTCGGCCGGTTAACGGGGTACCAAAGTGAGTTAACACTTTAATCGTTTCCATTGCCTGCATTGAGCCGATCATGCCAACCAACGGTGACATTACGCCGGCCTCGACGCAGGTTAAAGCATTGGCACCAAACAGGCGGCTCAGGCATTGATAGCAAGGTTCATTCTGCTGGTAAGTAAATACGCTAATCTGACCTTCCATGCGAATAGCCGCACCGGAAACCAAGGGGATGCGTAATTTGCAGCATTGCTGATTAAGCCGATTGCGGATATCTACGTTATCGGTGCAGTCTACAACAATATCCACCTGCTGAATTAACGCAGCCAACTGTTGGTCATCCAGCGCGGCATCGACCGTATGCAAAGCCACGTTGGGATTGATTTCGCTCAGCGAGCGGCGGGCAGATTCAACCTTTGACATACCAATGCGGTCGTCGCGGTGCAGTATTTGGCGCTGTAGGTTGGATAACGACACGGTGTCGAAATCCAGCAGCGTCAGCGAGCCAATACCGGCAGCGGCCAGATACTGGGCTGCCGGGCAACCTAAACCACCTAAGCCGACGATCAGCGCCGAAGAGGCTTTCAGTTTTTCCTGCCCGTCGAAGTCAAATCCGCGCAGGATAATCTGACGGTTATAACGCAGGGTTTCGCTATCGCTCAGTTCAGGCAGCATCGCTTAGCTCTCCAGCAGTGAATTAAAGGGTTCTACCGTAACCCATTCACCGGCGGCAACAGAGCCGCGTTCCTGCTCTAACACAATAAAGCAGTTAGCCTGGCTAAATGAGCTAAACACGTGTGATCCCTGATGACCGGTAGTACAAACTTCCATTTCACCCTGTGCATTGGTCGACAAAATACCACGCTGGAAATCTAAACGACCCGGCGTTTTCTTCAGCTTGCTGGTGGTTTTGACTCTGAACTGACGTGGCTTTTGCCACTGAGTGTATCCGCTGAGTTTAGCAATTAACGGCTGAACCAATTGATAGAAGGTCAGGGCGGCAGAGACCGGATTCCCCGGTAGTCCGCAGAACCAAGCCTGACTTAATTTACCGAAGGCAAAAGGTTTGCCCGGCTTAATTGCCAGTTTCCAGAAGCTAATCTGGCCCAGTTCATCAAGAATTTGCTTGGTGTAGTCAGCTTCACCAACCGAAACGCCGCCGCTGCTGATAACTAAATCAGCCTGACTGTTTGCACGGTCAAAGGCTTGTCGAATAGCGGCTTCATTATCGCGGATAATACCAAGGTCAATAACTTCACAGCCGAGTTGCTGGAGCATTAATCGAACCGCGAAACGGTTAGTATCGTAAATTTGCCCGTCCTGTAGCGGCTGACCAATGAGCTGGAGTTCATCACCGGTAGAGAACAGGGCGACTTTTAAGCGGCGATAAACGGCAACCTGACTGACACCTAGCGAGGCTAACAGCGGTAACTGCGCTGCGCCCAGCCTTGAACCTGCGGCTAATACCTCGGCCCCTTTAATAATATCTTCACCGGCTAAGCGAATATTCTGGCCGGCTTTAGGCAGATGAGTGAAGCGGATGCCGTTATCCAGCACTTCAGCCTGCTCTTGCATAATAACCGCTTCAGCTTCGGCTGGTGCCGGGGCTCCGGTCATAATGCGTAAACAGGTTCCTGTCGGCCATTCACCGTGGAACGGTTGCCCGGCAAAGGCTTTACCGGCTACCGGTAAAATAGCCGACTCAGTCACGTCTTTAAGGCGTACGGCGTAACCGTCCATGGCTGAGTTAGCAAATGGCGGAACGTCGAGCGGAGAGGTCACTGACCGGGCGGTAATTCGTCCCGCGGCTTGAGTCAGGTCTATTTGTTCGCTTTGGGATACCGTGCTGACCTGTGACAGTATTTTTTCTAAGGCCTGGCTAAGAGTAAGAAGATCTGATGATGTAGTTGCACAACAATCCATCCGGAGGCTCCGTTACAAACCTGATTGGGTTTGGGCTGAAAGAAAATAATCTTTCTATTATGCCTGATATCATCAGTCGGGTGAACGGCGATAAATTTCAGCATAAGATATTTTTTATTAACAAAATGACTACAGAGCACTGGATAAACCCGTAAGGCTAAATTACAGTGGTCGGCTGTAAGGTGTGATCCTTATCAAAGATATTGCAAACGTGTTGGAGAGATACGATGTCATCGCTGAGTAAAGAAGCCATATTAGTTCATGCCGCATTAGAAGCCAAAGGGCTGGAGACGCCGTTGCGTGGTGCGGTACTTGATTCGGACATACGCAAACAACGCATTCAGGCGCATATGACCGAGATTATGCAACTGCTTAATCTTGACCTGTCCGATGACAGTTTGGCCGAAACTCCGACCCGAATTGCTAAAATGTACGTTGATGAGATTTTTTCCGGGCTGGACTATGCTAATTTCCCGAAAATTACCCTGATACAAAATAAGATGAAAGTGGATGAAATGGTTACGGTCAGAGATATCACACTGACCAGCACCTGTGAACATCACTTTGTCACCATCGATGGTAAGGCGACGGTGGCTTATATTCCGAAAGATTCTGTTATCGGGCTATCTAAAATCAACCGTATCGTTCAGTTTTTCTCCCAGCGCCCTCAGGTGCAGGAGCGTCTGACGCAGCAAATCCTGCTGGCTTTGCAAACCCTATTGGGCACCACTAACGTGGCGGTTTCGATTGATGCCATTCATTATTGTGTCAAATCCCGCGGGGTTTGTGATGCAACCAGCTCGACCAGTACGACCTCACTGGGCGGTTTGTTTAAGAGCAACCCAAGTACGCGTCAGGAGTTTTTGGCCTCGGTGCGTCATACTTCTCACCACCCCTAAATCATCGCTTATTGAATGCAGCAATATTCCACAGATTCTACGCCGGTAGCTGAACCTTTTAACGGCTCAGCCCGGCGTAATTCATTACTGGACAGCGTGCGGGGCATTTCTTTGCTCGGTATTCTGCTGCTGAATATTAGTGGATTTGGCCTGCCCAAGGCGGCTTATCTTAACCCGGCTTATGCGGGGTTACCTTCGCTAAGCGACGGGGTGGTATGGTCGCTGTTAAGCATTTTCGCTCAGGGCACCTTTCTGTCGATGTTCGCCATTTTATTTGGCGGCGGGCTCGAACTGCTACAAAAACGAGGCCGACGCTGGAATGTTATCCGGCTCTTTTGGCTTGGGGTTATCGGGTTTATTCACAGCGTATTTATGTGGGACGGCGATATTTTGCTGTCGTACGGTATTACCGGGCTGGGTGCTGTGATGTTAATTCACGGGGCAACGTCCGGCGATAATCTGTTACGAACCGGTATAGTGCTTTTCTCGATCGGTATAGCGCTGTTGCTCTGTTTGGGCTTATTAACGGGTATCGATGGTCAAGCTAATAGCTTCTGGACGCCAACTGCCGCAGAGCTGGATGCAGAAGCACAATGGAAGCTGGCCGGTGGCATTCAGGCTTGGTCAGCCCGTTTTAGTATGACGTTGATGATCCAGCTGGCAATTATTATTCAGTATGGCTGGGAGCTGGTCGGGTTGATGTTGATCGGCGCTGTTTTGATGCGTAATGGCTGGCTTAAGGGCAATGCAGAGATATCCACTTATCGCCGTCAGGGATGGATGCTGTTTGGCCTTTCTCTGCTTATTCATCTCCCGGTGGCGGCACTCCAGTGGTGGTCCGACTGGCGTTTTGATTGGGCCAACTACTATTTACAAGTACCGAAAGACCTGGCGGCCGTTTTACAGGGGCTGGGCTATATGGCGTTGTGGTATGGCTACGGTCAGCGTATTCAGCTTAGCCAAATCAGCAAATATCTGGCCAGCGTAGGGCGTATGACGTTGAGTAACTACCTGCTACAAACGGTCGTTTGCACCACGTTATTTTACCATCTGGGCTGGTACCAACAGCTCGACCGCTTATCATTGCTGGCCTTAGTACCGCTTATCTGGTGCATTAATATTGTGTTTTCAGTACTGTGGCTGCGTTGGTTTACGCTGGGGCCCGTCGAGTGGCTATGGCGTTTGCTATCCGGTAAGCCGCCTGCGACTAAACAACCTACTATTTGACGCTATTAGCCGCTGCGGGGCGTTTAGCCGCCTGAGCCTGAATAGCGGCATCTTCCAGTTCAAACAATTGTTCCGGTGATACGGCCGGATAATCCTGCACATCACCTTCCAGACTATAAGGTGTCGGAATCGGTATCATCGGGCCAAGAAAGCGGGGCTCACGCTTTAAAATATATAAGTCGGTTAGGGCGCCCAACCGGGCGATCACTTCACGCGCTCTGACGGTAAACATATTTTTAGGCGACGGCACCGCATAACACTGAGCCTTTATTCCGCTATGCATGGCGATAAATAGCGCTCGTTCGCAGTGAAAGCGTTGAGTGATAATGGTAAAACCGTTGGTGTCGAACACTTTTCTGGTGCGGATAATCGAGTCTAAGGTTCTGAATCCGGCATAGTCCAGCACAATGTCGGAAGAGGGAACGCCGCCGGCAATCAGATCTTTGCGCATGGTGATAGGCTCGTTATAGCTGAGCAAGGCATTATCACCGCTGAGCAGCAGGTAGTTAATCTTGCCGCTGTTATACAGATTCAACGCACCTTGAATGCGAAATTTATAATATTGATTTATCACGCCGGTTCTGACGTATTTAGAGGTGCCTAATACTACGCCAACGTGGCTTTCGGGTAGTTCTTCTATATTTTCATAAATATAGGGTGCAGTACGCCAACTGATCCAGCGATCGAGTAGTAGGGCCGTGCCGATTAATAAAATCAACAATGCCAACAGGCTGTATATCAGTCGTTTTAATATCATAGTTGAGTACTTTTAACTTGAGTGGGACATTTCAAGGCTACTCGACGGTAAGCGTTAACACAAGATGGTAGAGAGCAAAAAATCTGAAAAGAGTCAGAAAAACAGTAAGATTCAGTTAAAACAGCCAGTGCCATTGGGCGGCACTGGCTAAGTTCAGGCAAATATTCCGATCAGAACGACGTGCGCTTATAGCGACGGTATTCCGGATTCCAGAAGTTATCATTGAGTGCGTGGAGTAAAGCCTCATCGGAGGTTAATACCGCAACGGATTCAAGCTGAGCCATTTTGGCTACTTTCAACGCGATATAGCGTGAAACTTCCTGAATATCGTCAACTGCCGGTAATAACGCACCTTCGCCATTTTTCGCTAACGGTGAGCAGTCCGCCAGTGCGCGACTGGCAGCCATTAACATACCGTCAGTCACACGGCTGGCTTTAGAGGCCAGTACGCCTAAGCCAATACCCGGGAAGATGTAAGAGTTATTACATTGGGCAATCGGATAGACTTTCTCTTTATGGATAACCGGAGCAAACGGGCTACCGGTGGCAACCAGCGCCGCTCCGTCGGTCCAGTTAATAATGTCTTCCGGACGGCCTTCAACCCGAGAGGTCGGGTTAGACAGCGGCATGACAATCGGACGGGCACAGTGGCTGTGCATTTCACGAATAATTTCTTCGGTGAACAGGCCTGCCTGACCAGAAACGCCAATCATGACCGTCGGTTTAGCATTACGCACCACGTCGAGCAGGGAAATGGCTTCACTGTCACGCTGCCAATGGCTCAGAGAATCATGCTTTTGTACCAGCTTGGCCTGGAAGTCCAGCAGGGTTGGCATTTGATCGGTGAGCAGGCCAAAACGGTCAACCATAAAGATACGGTTACGGGCTTCACTTTCACTCAGACCTTCGGTGATCATCTGGGCAATGATTTGTTCAGCAATACCACATCCGGCTGAGCCTGCGCCAAGGAATACCACTCGTTGGTCTTTTAGCTGGCTGTTTGCTGCACGGCTGGCGGCAATCAGGCTGCCTAATGTGACGGCTGCGGTACCTTGAATATCATCGTTAAAGCAGCAGAGCTCATCGCGATAGCGGTTAAGCAACGGGGTTGCGTTCTTTTGGGCGAAGTCTTCAAACTGCAGTAATACGTTCGGCCAGCGGCGTTTTACCGCAGAAATAAAGGCGTCAACGAATTCATAATATTCGTCACCGGAAATACGCGGATGACGCCAGCCCATATACAGTGGGTCGTTCAGGCACTGCTGGTTATTGGTACCCACATCCAATACCACAGGCAGCGTATACGCCGGGCTGATACCGCCACAGGCACAATAAAGCGAGAGTTTTCCGATAGGAATACCCATACCGCCGATACCCTGATCGCCGAGACCCAGAATACGCTCACCGTCAGTCACCACGATGACTTTTACGTTTTGTTTAGTGGCGTTTTGCAGCATGTCATCGATGTTATCTCTGTTCGGATAGGAGATAAACAGACCACGATGGCGGCGGTAGATATCAGAGAAATGTTCACAGGCCTCACCCACGGTCGGGGTATAAATCACCGGCATCATTTCGCTCATGTGATTCTCTATCAGGCGATAGAACAACGTTTCGTTGGTATCTTGAATATTGCGCAGGTAAATGTGCTTATCAATATCAGTTTTAAATCCCTGAAATTGCTTATAGGCACGATCGGCCTGTTCTTCAATAGTTTCGATTGCTTCAGGTAGCAGACCGTCAAGGTTGAAATTACTACGCTCTTCTTGAGTAAATGCACTGCCTTTATTTAATAAAGGCGTTTCAAGCAAAGCCGGGCCTGCATAAGGAATATAAAGAGGGCGTTTATGTTCTAGTTCCATATCCATGAAGATGGGCTCTTAAATCAGATTAAAAAACAACAAGTCAGTCAATTTTAAGAAACCCAACTCAAATGTTCAATCAATGTTACTCGGATATAAACATTTTGTTGAGTATTGCGATCTGAACTACATATTTGATTGACCGATTGGCGTAAAGCATACCTCTATAGGGTAGCTGAAAATTCCCTTCTTGTTTCTATCGGGTTGTAAGTAAATGCAAATGGCAGATTTACTGACAACCCGATATAGCGTGTTAGCTAAATAAACGTAAAAGGATAGGGAAAATAAAAGGGGCGGTCAGTGATGTAATCACGCCGCAAATAACCAACGCCAGAGAACTATAAGCACCTTCCTGATAATCTTGCTCTACGCAGCGGGCGGTGCCTAAGGCATGGGCAGTTGAACCGATAGATAATCCTCGAGCTATTGGGGTTTTTATCCGCATTAAATTGAGGATCGGATAACCGAAAACGGCGCCGAAAATACCAACAAACATCACGCAGATAGCGCTGATAGCCGGTACGCCATGAATCGACTCCGAGACCGCCATGGCGATCGGTGTCGTGACTGATTTTGGCAGTACGGATGCCGCCATTTCGGGCGATGCGCCTAACCACAGCGCTACGGCAGTACCACTGATCATGGCCGCCAGGCTGCCGATCAGACAGATGGTGATAATGGATTTCCAGCGGGCACGGATTTGGTGAAGTTGCTCATACAGCGGGAAGGCCAGCGCGACAACGGCAGGCTGTAGCAAATCATTAAGCAACTTACTGCCTTGGAAGTAGCTGTCATAGCAGGTATTGGTGAGTAATAAAATCGGCACAATAATAAATAATGAAACCAGCAGCGGATTCAGCAGCGACATGTTCAATTTTATCGCCAGCTTACGGGAGCCGTAAAATACCACCAGGGTTAACGGGATAGCCCACCACATTATAATGGCTCCTTATTACTCTTAATTTTCTTAACGCCGTGCACGTAATGAGATGAAAAGCCGACGATAAGCATGGTCACCAGGCTACTGACCAGACAGGAGACCACCAAGGGTCCGAACAGGGTCAAAATCTGCTGATAATAATTCATGATACCGACGCTGATAGGCACAAACAGCAGGGCCATATGACGAATAAACAGGTGACATCCGGGTTTGACCCAGGCCGGGGGGAGTATTTGTGAGGAGAGCAGGGCAAACAACACCAACATACCAATTATGCTGCCCGGAATATCCAGCGGAATAATGGCCGATATGCCATTACCAATCAGTAAACAAATATAAATTAAAATAAAGGCCCGGAGGTATTGCCAGCAGAGTCTTAGGAACGGAAGCATGAAAAATGGTCCCCTGCGTTGAATTTGATTCATCATACAATTTAAAAAATAAGTGTGCTATAAGTCACACAATAAAGTCGATGGAATATTATTACAAATCGTTTCTGAAAAATGTAAAACAATCGACTCAGATATCGCTATTGAAGATATGAGAAAGCTCAAGGGATAGCAATAATATTTATGTTTATTATTCTTTGTTTATTAAGGCATTTTTAAAACAATTTAACTTATCATCAAGAATATTTATTTCACACTATTGGCAAGGTTATTCTTGTGGTGCAAAATGGCCGAATAGTGAATAACCGGCGTAAAATGACGTCGGTTATTTTTTTTGTTTATGGCTGAGAAAAGTATTTATAAATCCTAGTGATAGCGATTTTTTAGTCTAATTTCTCTAGTGAATAAATATTCTCTAATATCAGTTAGCTTCGGTTAACGTTTTAAGAAGGAACGATCAATGGCAACTTCCGTACTCAAACCGCCTCTCTGCGTCGGTAATAAATACCGCCGCAGCGACTATGGTGCCAACATTTCGCTTTGCGAAAACCGATGTTATTCCTCTCTTTATCCCAGCCGCTCGTCAGACTATTCCCCTGCGGCCTCTCTGCTTGATGTTGTATCGATCCAAAAAGTTGAGAGTTTGGGGGAATACCGCTATGGCGATTAGTCAGTCAACAATTTCAGCATCGCCTAATCGAGTTCAACTCAAGCGTTCCCTTAAACTGTGGCAAATTGTTATTATCGGTTTGGCTTACCTGACGCCAATGACCGTGTTTGACTCATTTGTTATTGTATCGGGTAAAACTGAAGGGCATGTTCCCAGCGCCTATATTCTGGCCTTAGTGGCGGTACTGTTTACTGCGATAAGCTACGGCAAGCTGGTACGGCAATTTCCTGAAGCGGGCTCGGCCTACACCTATTCGCAAAAAGCGATAAATCCGCACGTCGGTTTTATGGTGGGCTGGCTGTCACTGATGGACTACATGTTCCTGCCAATGATTAATACGCTGTTGGCGAAAATCTATTTAATGGCTCTGTTTCCTTCCGTCGATCCTTGGATCTGGGTGGTCGGTTTTGTGGCCGTGATGACCGTTATAAACCTTCGAAGCGTCAACTGGGTTGCCAATTTGAATATGGTATTGGTGTTTATTCAAATCGCGATTCTGGTGGTGTTTATCTATTTGGTATGGCAGGGGCTGAGTCAGGGCCCGGAAGGCATTCAACGAGATTTGGCTCGGCCATTTTTCTCTGATGAAGCCAGAGTGGTACCGATTATTGCCGGTGCTACGGTGCTGTGTTTCTCGTTTCTGGGATTTGACGCAGTAAGTACCTTATCAGAAGAGACGCCGGATCCGAAAAAAGTGATTCCTAAAGCGATCTTTTTAACCGCATTTTACGGCGGAATCATCTTTGTTTCAGTGTCATTTTTTATTCAGCTGTTTTTCCCGGACCTTTCAATGTTAAGCGATCCGGATAATGCTTTACCTGATATCGCTCTGTACGTTGGCGGTAAATTCTTCCAAGTGGTTTTACTGTGCTGCACTGTCGTAGGCGCACTGGCCTCAGGCCTTGCATCACAGGCGAGTATCGCCAGGCTGCTCTATGTCATGGGGCGAGATAACGTTTTCCCTGAAAAGATATTTGGCTATATTCATCCGCGGTGGAAAACGCCGGTGACCAATATCTTGCTGGTTGGCGTGGTCGCTTTAACGGCGATTGTACTGGATTTAGAAAGTGCTATTTCACTGATTAATTTCGGGGCGCTGGTGGCATTCAGCTTTGTGAATATTTCAGTATTCTGGTTTTTCTTTGTTCGTCAGGGGCGCAATAAAACGCTTAAAGATAGAGTAAGTTTTTTGGTCATGCCGTTAATCGGTGCCGCAATGATTGTGGTCCTGTGGCTCAATTTAGAGGTTGACTCCCTACGGCTCGGACTGATTTGGGGGGCGTTAGGCTTCTTATACTTGGTGTATTTGACCCGGGGATTCAGGCAACCGGTTCCCACCGTTGGCAGAAAGCCTCAACCGTTGGTTCCTGAGCTTCTTACGATACCTGTTACGCCTGTCGTGCCTTCGGTAACTGAGATTAAATAGCGGCTTGTGATGATGAAATCTAAGGCCATCAATACTGATGGCCTTAGATTGATGACACATTAGTCTAATTTGATTGCAGTGTAAATTTTGTCCGCATAATCAATATCGGAATATTGATTTCTCCTGGCGGCCGAGGAACGAGGCTGTAAAGCGCAGAGCGCTCCACGACTAGAATCTCAACCGTAACTCTGCCGGCTTCAATGCGTATTGGGTCTGTAAATCCTGTAAGAATAGCGTCGCAATATTGGCCAGTGCAGCATAGAAAGGGCTGATGGTGTTATTGACTAAACATTCCAAATATCGATAACTCCATGGCATCAGGTGCTGTTCCAATAGTGCCTTAACCGCCTCGGTTTTTTCCTGTTCTAACAGCTGAGCCGCCGCCAACAGCATTAAACCAAATTGGTCTTCCGGCTGACAAACATCGGCGACAAACGCAATGCCATTGGTTGCCAGAAAATGCCGATACGCAACGGTACTATCTCCCATCAGTAGGTTATCTTTATCCAGATAAACGGACCCCCACGGCGGGGCAACCATTTCACCTTGGCCTTCAAACAGGACCGAGAATTGCCAAGTCAGTTCATCCTCTTTGGGCAGCTCAATGTTTTGACAAATTTGCCCGATTTTAGCCCTGTCGCGCCACTCAAACAGTTCACTTAATGATTCGATTTGAGGAATTAATGCATTAACCTGAGGGCTGTCCGGTGAATAGTAGAACAGCGAGCCGATAACTCTGGGCATGAGTGCGATATGTTGATTCATTGCATAACCATATTAAAAGTAAACAGGCCTGCAGCGCAGGCCTTAAGAAAGTTACATCGGTATAACCCATAGGTTATAGAACGCAATACGGCCCAATAATTCAGCAATAATTGCCATGCAAGTACACAGGGCAAAGAGTCCTTTACTGGTTAATCGGTTAAATAACCCGGCAACGCAGAATACTAATACAATCGCTAAAATTGCTGACTGCGCAGTAAACCAGCTTTCCTGTGCCGTTGCCAGACTGGCATTGGCGAAAGAAAGTGCGTTGATATATCCGGTGCGTACTGCCAGCGCAACGATAATACCCAATGCACTCAACGCCGAGCCCAGTCGGATTGCGCCAAATGTGGCTGCCAGTACACCACCGCCAATAAACGGGGTGAGTATCATGACTAAAGTGGTGTAGCTGTTTGCCCAAGTAGGAACTGTCTCTATGCGATATACCATTGGAACGACAATGATAAATCCAACTCCCAGTAGTACAGCAACGCCGGCCAACAGGTTAAACAGTCCTTTTCCGCCTTTATCTAACAGTAAACCCAAGGCAGATAGTCCGGCACAGGCACCAAACAGGGCTGAGAGTAAAACTTCATTGCTCATTGGTGAACGACCAATGCCGTGGAATACATTCAGCGCGCGCAGCGGTTGCCCTAAATGGAATGAAGCCAAAACCACGCCAAGACCGAATATAATGACTGAACAAAACAGGCCTACGGCCAGTTGACGATCGCTGATGGTAGATAATTTATGACTCAGGTAGAGGATGATAAATGCACCTACGCCAACCTGAGTTAACACCGTAAATAGCACTAGTGGTAATTCATGCATGTTATACCTCCGACGGATTCTGAATGGAGCCCTGAGTATCACCAGTCGGACGTGCGTTCGGGTGAGCTTTAACAATCAGGTTTGGTTTAGTCAGCTGTGAGCTGGGTAGCGGCGCAATTTCATTACTGTCGCCATATTTAGCACGCAGTTGGTCAATCTTACCGAATTCCAGTGCGCGTTGAGGACAGGAATCGACACAAATTGGATGTAGCCCTTGTTCCAGTCGATCAAAACAGCCGTCACACTTACGCATAACTTTCTTGACCGGATCGAACTGTGGAGCACCATAAGGACAGCGCATTTCACAGTAGCGGCAACCGACGCAAACTTCTTCATTGACGACAACCAGGCCATCCTGTTCGCGCTTATGCATCGCTCCAGTCGGGCAGCCTTGCACGCAGGTCGGCTCGTCACAATGGTTACAGGCAATTGACAAATAGTAGCTGAAGGTACTGTTCTGCCACGCATCCCCTTGTTTAATCCATTCGCCGCCGCCGTATTCATATACCCGACGGAACTTTGGCCCTACGTCCAGATCTTTGTTGTCTTTACAGCTAACCTGACAGGTTTTACAGCCGGTACATCTGGATGAGTCCACAAAAAAACCATATTGAGTCACAAGTATGTTCCTTTATATTCTTTTAATTTCGACCAGATTGGTGTGTTGCGGATTACCCTTAGCTAACGGAGATGTGCGCAGCGTTGTCAGCGTATTAATACATCCGCCGATATCGACACCTTCGTTATTACTTTGGGTCCATGCACCTTGAGGTACGGCAACGACGCCGGGAGCAATCCGGTTAGTGACTTTTGCATGAATCTCAATGATGCCGCGATCGTTACGCACCTGAATGCGATCGCGAGACTGAATGCCTCGTGCTGCCGCATCTATCGGGTTGATCCAGATTTCATCAGGCACGGCTTCACGCAGCTGCGCAATGGGGTGATAGGTTGAGTGAGTACGGCCTTTGGTATGGAAGCCGATCATTTGTAGAGGATACTTCTCTAATGCTTTGGTATCCAAATGAGACTCCCAAGACGGGCAGAACTCCGGTATCGCCGTGATTTTTTCATCACTGTCTAATTCCCACTTGCTGGCAATATCAGCCAAACGGGCAGAATAGATTTCAACTTTTCCTGACGGAGTTTTTATCGGATTAGCATCAGGATCACGACGGAAATCGGCCAAGGCAATACTCTGTTTTTCAGTCGCAATTTGCTGATCAATAACGCCCATATCTTTCGCCACGCTCCACTCAGGCAGGTAGGTGCGTTTGCTTTTGACTTCTGCGTAGTTCTTTTCGATCCACTGCATTTGCGTTAGGCCTTGAGTAAATTCCTGACGCTTACCTAAGTTTTCGGCGATATCAGCACACATATCGTAAGTGCTGCGCACTTCCCACATCGGTGTCACTACCGGCTGAATCGCAATCATATAGTTGTGGGAGCCGGAGGCATAAGAGTTATCGACGAGGTCGTTAGCTTCCAGATAGCTGGTTTCAGGTAATAAAATATCAGCAAAACGAGCGCTAGGCGTCATATGGTTATCAATCACCAGAATGAACTCACATTTAGACTCATCGGCCAGAATTTCTTTAGTCCGGTTAACGTCGCCATGCTGATTTAGCAAGGCATTACCGGCCTGATTCAGCATAAATTTAATGCCAGTCTTCAGCTTATCGGCATCGCGTAAACCCAGCTTAGTCGGGGTGATAGTTTCAGGAGTATCAATCGCGGTGGTCCATAAATAACACGGAATCGCAGTTTTAATCGGGTTGGTACCCTCAGGCAGTTTAGGGACGCCGTAGCTGGTAGCATAAGGCCAGTTACCGGTATTTGTTCCCGGTCGGCCAAAGTGGCCGGTCAATGAAGGCAGTAACTGAATGGCACGCACGGTCTGTTCGCCGTTTGCATGGCGTTGCGGGCCCCAGCCCTGAGCAATATAACAGGCTTTCGCGTTGGCAATTTCACGCGCTAACTGGCGAATGCGAACGGCAGGTAAGCCGGTGACTTTGGCCGCCCATTCCGGCGTCTTTTCAGTTTTATCATCACCAAGACCCAGAATATAGTCTTTATATCCGGCATTCGCCGGGGCTGATTCCGGCAGCGTCTGGCTGTCAAAACCGACGCAATAGCGATTAATCATCGCTTCATCCAGTAGGTTTTCATTAATCAGCGTATGGACAATACCGGCAACCAGAGCACCATCGGTGGTTGGTTTTATCGCTAACCATTCAGCATGTTCGCCAATAACCGAGTCGGTATAGCGGGGATCGATAATGATGACTTTGGCCTGAGATTGCTCCAGCGCCCTGCGTAATTCTTCAACCTGACCGCCACCAGACATTCTGGTTTCTGATAAATTCATACCAAAAAAGACCACCAGATCGGAGTTTTTGACCTGATCAAAATGGCTGGCTACGTAGGTACCCTGAGTATAGGGAGTTGCTACGCTGATTTGTGCCGTAGAGTAGGTATTGTAATATTTTAGAAAACCGCCGTTCAGGTTCAATAACCGCTTCCAGGCATTGGTGCCCTGAGTGTGGTAATAAGCCCCTGATTGGTAGTTATAATAGATAGATTCATTACCGTATTTTTCAGTAATACGGGTTAGCTCTTTAGCGATAATCGATGAGGCTTCTTGCCAACTGATTCGTTTAAATTTACCTTCACCGCGTTTACCAACGCGCTGTAGCGGGTACTTTAAGCGATCCGGGCTATATACCCGCCAGCGGCTGGCGCGCCCGCGTAAGCAAGGGCGGATCTGGTGTTCACCAAAAACGTCGTCATTTTTGCAATCTTCAGGCTCAATGCGCACAATAGTGTCATCTTTTACAATAACCTTCAGTGCACATCGGCTACCGCAGTTCACCAAGCAAGCACTATGGCGCACGGTCTCTTTTGCACCAGGGGTACCGGCAACCGTAGGTTCAGCCTGAACAGAAACAAAAGGTAAGGTTGCAGAGCTGACCGCGGTAATGGCCACTCCGGTTTTAACACTATTTTTCAATAGCGATCGTCGGGAAATATCCCTAACGAGTAAGTCATCAATCGTTTTTGACATATGGGTTGCTCACAAAATTGAAATAATTGGTTTGTGGATTTTTCTAATTTTAATAAATAGCGATCTTTAATATTTCAGGTGGGGTAAACACGTGAAGTTTAAATTTAACAATAAATAAACCTAAACAAAGTTGAATCATCAGTAATGAAATTACTTCTTTTTGATTATGATTATATTGATGACGATCAAAGGAGAATAAATACGGGCCGTTACCCTGAATATAAATCAACGGTATGATGATGGTCAGCAGGGAAATGTTGAATTTTAATATAATAATGTTAAAAATATCTGTGATAGTCAGTTAAGATTTATAAACAATGAGTTAACTGTTAAAATGTTGGCTATTAAACAACAGCGTAATACACCAGGTATATAATTAATTAAAGTTAAATTAATGGCAGTTAACTATTATCATTGCGCATTAATAATGTTTCTATCTACTTATCAAACACCTTTAACTATTCCAATGACTGTTCTTATATTATTCAGAATGATTTAACTTTCGCCAACTGAATGGAAAAGTAAAAATCAGCATAAGATGGGTTACTCGTTCTGTACATACTTGACTGAATGGTTGAGTTTTTTACGTTGGTTAATCCAGCCGTGAAATAAGCCCCACATACAAAACAATAATCCTATCCAGATCAATGAAAAGCTGACGCCCTTGACGCTGTCAAACGCCTCACCAAACAAAAATATTGCCAGAATAAACTGCAGGGTAGGTTCGATGTATTGGGACAGCCCGACAATTGTTAAAGTGGTACGTTTAATCGCGGCAGCGAAGAACAATAGTGGAAGCAAAGTAACCGGTGCCGTTAAAGCATAATAAATTTTGGTGGTGATATCGGCATCGGTCAGGGCGCTGGCGTGGTTAGCCGGCAGCCAAATCATTAGTCCGATAGCAACAGGAAAGAGCCAAAGTGTTTCGACGGTCAATGCAGTGATAATGTCAAAATTGATAAATTTACGTGCCAGACCGTACAGGGAAAAGGCACCGCCCATAACTAATGCCAGCACCGGTAATTCGCCATATTGCCAAAGCTGGTAGCCGACGCCGGCAAAGGCAAATATGACCGCCAGCTTCTGAGTGAGACTCAGCCTTTCGTGCAGAAAAATCATCCCCAGCAGAATAGAGAATAGCGGGTTAATAAAGTAACCCAAACTGGCCGCCAGCACCTGATTATGGGTAATAGCATAGGTAAAGGTGCACCACGATACCGCCATAATGGATGTGGCCAGCAGACAATAAAACAGTGAACGCTTATCTTGCCAAACGCTTCGCCACAGGGTGCGTTGTTTAATCAATGGGCGAATCAACAGTAATAATGGCAACGACCAGAAAACGCGCTGAGCTAATAACTCAAGGGGATTGGCGTCGGGCAGTAGCCGGTAAAACAGCGGAGTAATGCCCCAAAGAATAAAGGAAAATATAGCAAGCGCCGGTCCTGAACGAGACTTCATTTCTATTTTGCTCTGAACTTATGTCATGAACCGATAAGGGCATAGTACTACAGATAACTCTTCTATGTTGGGAGCGATATCAAGTCCGGCCATATAACAACGGTTTTTAAATCAACGATTGATCTATGGCCCTGTGTTAAGAAACAGCCAACATCAGCCCACTAGCTCTTCAGCGTATTTAAACAGCTGTTTAAGCAGGGCCAGTTTTTCAGCATCTTCACGGTTAATTTCAGCCAATTGTTCAATCTTTAATACATATTGTTGAATGCGTTCAGGGCTGAGTTTTTCCTGACGGTGGGCCAGCCAGCGACGTTGTTCACTATCATCCAAGGTCGACGGATAATTGCGGGCACGAAAGCGGAACAATAACGTTTCTAAACGGTTATCGTTAAAGGTCAGGCTTAGGGCCGGCAGATTTTCGGGGCGAGTTTGTTGAATTATCTTCATTGCTGCCCGGTCAGCGTCGCTAAAGAAGCCATCGTATAAGCGACCGTCGACATCCGTTGGCGGTGTGAAGGGGGCGGCATTAGCAAATATGGCTACCACCTTTTCTCTGATGTCCGGACGTTGGCGCAATAATTGAAGGTTAGCCAGACAGCGTTCACGATCGATTCCCAGTCGCTCGGCGTTTTCTTTTAACAGCGTTTTTGCCGGAGCCAGCACCGGGCACTTATTAGTGTGTACCAGCTTTAAAGGAACCGGCGATGCCCCATCAGGTAAATCATCTCGCCGAGTATAAAGGTGTTGGCGTAGCGTATCGGCATCCAGTTCCAGCAGCGGAGTCATATCACCGGCCAGATCGCACATAATAACGGCGTTGTTATTGTCAGGGTGCCATGCCAAAGGTGCCACCCAACTGGTATTGCCACGCAGGGCACCAAACATGCCGGAAACGTGAACCAAAGGCGTCATTTCAGGAATATCAATCAGCGCAGCGACTTTGCGCTTATTACGTAGCTGATACAGATAATCGAAAAGCTTTGGCTGAGCCTGTTTAACCAGCTTAGCCATAGCGATAGTGGCATAAACATCAGACATCGCATCGTGGGCCTGAAGGTGTTCAACGCCGTTAGCTTTGGTTAAATGTTCAAGTTTAAAGCTGGGCAAGCCTTCATCATTTAATGGCCACTGAATACCCTCTGGGCGCAGGGCATAGCAGGCTCGCATCACGTCCAGAAGATCCCAACGTGAGTTATTATTTTGCCAACAGTAGGCATATGGATCGTAAAAGTTCCGGTAAAAAATATTCCGGCTGACTTCGTCATCGAAACGAATATTGTTATAGCCCAGAATACAGGTTTCCGCAGTACTAAAGTCTTGATGAATTTGGCGGGCGAACTCGGCTTCATTCACCCCTTTACGCAACGCTTCCTGCGGTGTAATACCGGTGATCATCACTGCATCAGGTTCCGGCAGGTAGTCATCGGCAGGTTTACAATAGATGACCAAGGGTTCGGCAATAACGTTAAAATCGCTATCGGTCCGTACGCCGGCGAACTGAGCCGGCCGGTCATAAGACGGACTAATACCAAAAGTTTCGTAATCATGAACGTAGAATGTAGGTTGAGCGCGTTTGTTGGTCATTATAATTGTCTGTTTTTCGTTGTATTAATTTATACTTAAATATTAACAAGTTAATGTTATTCTTGCGTTGATTCAATCTAGAGCTTACGGATGGTCATTGCCTGCCCGTAAGGATAACACCAAAAGGGATTATAACATTCCAATATCGGTAGCGCTGAAAAGCAAACTGCAAAGATTATCCCTTCATAACGTCCAATATTTCCTGTTTTTACTCGTCGGTGGGTATCATTCTTTAAACTCCAGATTAGGTACCGCCCCGGCTTGGATATCACGCACCAGATCGTTAGCTAGCTGTTGCGCTAAGTCCGGCGTAAGGTCCCGATAAAGGTTATCGTAAGCTAAATAATTAGTGATGTACTCGATAGTTTCTTTCATATTTTTTAGCCTTGTGATGTTTATATTTAACTAAAAGGTTGCTATTTTTGTTGTATGCAGCACAGTTTTAATGATTAAAAATAACGAACTGAGAGTATGGGCATTCATCGATCTTTTTTTGATAGATAGAGCTTTTTCAAAGGCCTTACTCAATTTTTTGCAATAGATATCAACATCAGCAATTGATGTGTTCCCATAAATCCTACGGTATTAAAAACCGCGCCGAAGGCGCAATAGTGTTGATAACTCTCTGATTAGTGATATAAGATATTTTAATATTTCAATTAGTTAGGGATGATGTATCTATGAAGTATCTGTCTTTTTTGGTAATTCCTTTTTTAGTGGCATGCTCTAATGAGCAGGATGAGTTTTTAACGATGGCTGCTGGAGATAATAAGATTAATATTGAGTGCAAAAATCTAATCTCTACTGATGCCGGCGTTGATCAATCTGGATTTGCCTTTTTATCTATAAAGTTTAGCGATGAAGAAGGTGAGAAAATGAAGACGTTTTCTCAAGAAAACATGGGAAAGAAAGTTGTTTTCTCTTATAAAGATAAGGTTATTTCCACGGCTAACATATACGCTGAATTGGGGAGTAATTTTATGATTACTGCCGGAAACGCCGATGAACTTTTACACAGCAAAGAATTATTAAGTCATTGCCTGGTTGTTCGATAACGAAATTCTCAAGAATGATAATAATGTGCCTGTGATATTAGTCTAAAAATCCATAGTCACGATTTGAAACTTATGATTCCATCACCTTAGAATAAGTAGAAAAAACCTTATTAAAGGTGATGGGATATCTAAAGAAAAGAGGGGGGCGGCAATAAGGTTATTGGCGACGATTAGCTGATACTCTAAAGTCGTTTAATTTTGAATAGTCACAGTTAGTCATTTATTTTCCTTATGATAATATCCATCCAACGCACATATGAGGGTACAAGATGAAAAAGGTGATGTTGGGAGGGGTATTGGTGCTGGCTAGTTTTAGCGCTACAGCGGATAAAGATAAAACAGTTACCGGCCGTATTGATAGCTATTGCAACGCGGCGTCATCTAAGGAATCAGATAAACAGCAATGCATATTAACGCTTAAAAAACTCACTCAGATGGCTTACGAAATTGGCTATACGGATAGCTTATGTGCGAAGAAAGAAAATAAACAAAAAGAGGGGTGTATTCGATTGAAAAATGACAAAGATAGGATGGAAGACATCAAGCACTTTAATTCTTACTAACGTCTCCCTTCACCGTTAGCCTCTGGGCCTCACTAGCCATTCTGCTTGATAATGATAATCTTGGTGTGACTAAAGGGTTACCGGTACCGCTGTTGATAGCTGTTATGCCATTAGCGCTAATAGCGTAAGTGACACAGAAGCCTGCAAGAATCTCGGTATTTTTATCAACCCATATTTAAACCCGATATCAAACTGTCACCGTGACCGTTATATCATTGATTTAATCGCTACAACGGCTGATATCCATCCAACATACATATAAGGACGTAAGATGAAAAAGTTAATACTGGGTATTGCGATGGGATTAGCCAGCTTTGGGACTGTGGCTGAAACTGAGTTAGATGGACTGGCTAAAACCATGGTTGATGCTTGCAAGCAGTCCGGTGCTACGGATATAAAGCTCTGCGTAACAAATATCAAATTCTTTATAACCATTGCCTACAAATCTGGATATCGAGTAAGAGGTTGTGAAGAAGCGAAGAGTAGGGATGATGTATGCGTTCCTAACGTTGATTCCGATGAGCTAGTCAATGAGTTTAAAGATATAGCTGAATCTACGCCCTATTATTTATAACTTACCGCTCTGTAGTGCAGGGCAGTGCTGGTACTGCTAAATTGTGGCAGGAAGTGAATAAAAAGGACTAAGCCCTCGGCTATCGAGGGCATATAACAGGTCTATATTTGATTGATAGTGACGTTATTTGATTTGCATATCATTTTTTACAGCCTTCACACCGCCGACTGCTGATGCGGCACTTACTGCTTGATAAGATGCATCCACCGAACTGACAAAGCCGCTTAATTGAACAACGCCTTTAAATGTTTCCACACTAATTTCAGATGATTTCAACACCGGGACGTTGAATATTGCAGTTTTCACTTTTGTTGTGATTAACGTATCATCAAAATATTCACCAGTGCCTTCTTGCTTCTGGGTTGGCGCACAGCCAACGATAGAAATCAGGGCGATTGCTAATATAGACGCGCCAAGATATTGATATATTTTATTCATAGTCATTTCCTTGCCAGTGAGGTTAATACGGTTAATGAGGTTTAAAAATTCAATAGGTTAAAACTCATTGAATTAAGAATGGAAAGTATTTGGTGCTTATGAGTTATTAAGCGTTTAAAAAAAAAGCCCTCAAAAATAGTAATGAGGGAAAGCAAAAATTAGCAAATTATGCATCAACACAAGAATTAGGATTATGTTGATAGCTCAATACTCCGCCAATCTGCGAGTAATGCAAACTAATTATCCAACTTAATGGTTAAAGGTAGGTGAAGTGGCTAATTAGTTGCAGATACTCTATATTCTAAGCCAATCCATTGCTTTTATCCGGCATGCAACATTCATTTATACCCGGAGCTGGCGTTAAAATTAGATGTGCCCGTGTTTAAGTTGATTATCATTGAGCACGGATATCGCTGTTTTTAAGGCGACCCTATCGTCCGGTTTCATCTTTCTTTTTTGAACAACATACAGGTACTCAATTAGCGTTCTGGTGTTTATAGCCCGCCCTTGCCGACCTACAGCAACAACCGCTTTTCCGAGTATTAATTTAACGTTGGGTAATAGGGAAGGGTACCAATCTAACGTATCAGAGGATTTCATTAGGAGCTCCTGAATGGGCCGTTGATTATATCACAATAAGTGGTTTTTTTGTGCATAAAACACTCAGGAAAAAGACAAGCCAATATTTTCAATCACCATAACCGGCAAAAAAATCCCCTCAATCAACGGGTAGGATGACCAAGGGGAAAGGATCGGACACAGGGTTTGTTCATTATTTTTATGAAGGCTAAATATTGATCAATTGTTAAATAAATGTTGATCATTTTGTGCTTTCTATATTGACCTGCATCACATAGTTCAGCGCCGGTTAGACTTTTTTATCTCCGAAATCATTGTGGTCGTCCGATGTGGCAGTTACTGAGCAAAATGGGCTGCTTGATGAAAACGGTAAGCCCATTTCCCGGCAGGAAGCATGGACTGGCTAAAGTGTAGCGATATTAGCATCAGCTATTTAACATCTGTTATTTAACATCTGACACAGCTCACTATACAAAAACCGATCGCTAGTTTAAGATTTTAAATAGAGATATAGTACATAACTAATTAATTTTAAAAATAATTTAAATCATAATTAAATGAAACTACAAAAGCTGTTATCAATATTATTGCTTGCTTTCATCATGTCAGGCTGCGTAAGCGTGTTTGAGAGGTCGAGCAACAATGGTCGTTACACATATGCATATACAGGCGTAAGGAGCGATCTTGATGAGTTGAGCAATAAGGACTCTTTGATTTCTCCATTGATTATGATTGATCTTCCATTTTCGTTTGTCTTAGATACCGTCTTATTACCTGTCGATGGCATTATTTATGCAATAGATTCCAATAATAACTAACCTAGCGTAAATTGTAGCTGAATGGCCATTAGAGGCTATGGTGATAAAACGGATATTAATTGTATTTTTTTCTTTTTCTCTATTTGCCTGTACTGACTCGATGGAAGAGAAGGTTGTTGCTTATTGCTTAGATGCCCAGAAAATATTTGAGTCGGGAACAAAAGAGAATTGCACCTGTTTATATAATGAAATGAGTAATACATTATCAAAATCAGAGATAACCGAGATGGTAAAAGTCCCGTTTGGCAGCATAAACCCAAATATGACTGAGGGCGACTTTATATATATCACTGCAGTTAATCACACAAATTGTTGGGGTAATGCTTCTAATTAATGGCGAGTATCGGCTTAACAAGACACCACACTTTAATTTAGTCAGGTCACTTCGGTGGTCTTTTTTACGACTGAAGGAAAGTGAAATGGGATGATAAGCAAAACAAATCGGCGGCTATCGCGATTATGATGTTCATTAGTTGAGTGGTTTGACATGGCTATTCTGTCACTTTATAGGGAAATAGAAGATGAAATCTATCATATTGGTATTGGTACTTATTTTAATGGGATGTACAGCAAGCCATAATGAGCAGCAGCCGATTCGGGGCTGTGGTGATATTTGCGTTAAGTATTAAGCCATAACAGGGTGAACTTATAGGTCAGTTCACATGCCTGTTGTTTTGTTCTCACGCTGAAGCGTTGATAGATCATTTAGCTGCTTATTTGTTGTTTGAACGGGAGGTAGGTTAAGGCTTAACTGTTTAAAATTTAATATTATTCTTTTGTTTGCTATCTCACTGACGGCTAAACCAGATATTGCGGCCATACTAATGATTAGCGTGATGGTTGAAATTGATGTACTCATCTGTGGTACCCCTGAATTTAACTATGTATTAACATTTTAGATCCTTTTATTTAACTCGCCACTGGTTTAAGCGATATTGTTCATTAGCGACGAGGGGATATGTCATTGAGGTGATTAAGATGTCTAAAAATCAATGACTAAGCGTTAATATAGGTATTGATTTGTTAGTTAAATCCTTGTTAGCGGCTCTATTCGCATAACGTCAGGGTTAGCCTCTGACCCGATAACGATGGCGTTCATTACCGTGCTCAAATAATAGAAATGATCTATATTGATAGAGAGTTTGGGCCGATGAGATTCTTAAATATGAACAAAAAACTAACCGCTGGGGTATCTGCCGTCATAGTGTCGTTTATGATGTTCTTATCTCCGGCTATGGCCGATCCGGGCGGTAATGGAAAAGGTCATCAAGATGGCAATAACCACAAGCAGCAAGGGAATAAAGGGAAAGCCAATAAGGGTAACTCCAATAAGGGCAATTCAGATACCAAAAATAACCCTTCTGACGGTAGCCCGATAAGTATTACTCTTTCGGTAGATCAGGCCAGAGGCTTAGCGGTAAGCTATGGTTTAACCGGTTACCAGTCTCTACCGCCAGGCATTGCCAAAAACCTCGCCCGAGGAAAGCCATTACCTCCCGGAATTGCCAAAAAACGAGTTCCTGCAAATATGCTGAGTGGATTACCACATTATTCGGGATATGACTGGTACATGGTCGGTGATGATTTAGTTCTTGTCGCTGCGACCACTCTGATTGTGAATACGGTTTTGCACAGCGTATTTAATTGATGCCATTGATTGCTATATATCTTATGAGCAGAAAAAATTGTGTTGCAACCAATTGAATATTAATGGTGGGATAATAGGTCGAGCATACGGTTAAAGCCGCCATGGTAAGGCGGTTTTTTCTTTTTATCATTCATCAAAAACGAACATATTCAGTAATAATAAAAGCACCGAATATAACGCTTAGGCATAAGGAAAGGCAGATGAATGTGACAAATACCTTTTCAAACTTACTAAATTTCATCACCTTGAACACCTCCATAAATACTTACTAAAAGTTATAGTTTATGATTTAAATCAATTCCAGTATGTAAAACACACTTTAAGGCAATTTTAATCTTTAATTATGTTCCAACGGTGGCAACTTATTGATACAAACTGCTGTGGGTATTAGTGGCTGGTCTAGGCGGCGGTGAGATGGTTTTTCTCTTCGAGAATGGGGGCATCTGGTCAGTCATGGCATTCAGCAGCCATAAAAAAGCCCCAGCGAGTGGGGCAAAAATTACATAATGATTGCAGGTATGGTGTCGCCAGTACCTACAACACAAGCATAGATGACAAGTCGGTTAATGCCAGTCGTGAGTGGTTTTTTTACAACCTAAAGTCAATCTTACGATATAATCCTTATGATTATTGCCATAGATTAGCTGTGATTTGTTAAACGTAGGTTTTGATGTTTTAAAAAATACAACATATTGGTTGTGTGTGATCTATTTAAAGTGATTGCATTCAGTGTAATGATAAATAGGGTTTAAATTTCGATGATACCGTTGCTTTTTACCTTGTTACATAATGAAGATTTATGTTTAAGACGAATAAGATAACTTTACATACTTAGCGATATATTCTATATTGCCGAATAAAACTGATATAAATAAATTATGATTCCAGAGGCGTTGGAAATATGCTATTTCATGGCATTATGAGTAATATCTGTATCATGATCACCGGATTTTATTTGATCACGAAACTGACCCATGAGCCACTGAGTCCAACGCTATCGGTGGGTAAAAAAGTTCAGTTAGGGATAACCACCGGGTTACTGGGTTATATTTTGATGTTATCGGCGGTGCCAGCCCCGATTAGTGACCAAATCATACTCGATTTTCGCCATGTACCGCTTATTATTATCTCCTGTTACGTTGGCGGGTTACCTGCGCTGATTGCCTGTATCATTATTGCCGTTGCGCGCTTACAGTTTGGCCTGAGCGCTACCGCCATAAGCGTATCTCTAACCTATTTAATGTTGGGTCTGATACTTTATTTTAGTGATAAATATGTATCCAGAGTGATTAAGGTGCGGGGTATTATATTTAGCATTATAACAATGTTATGTATATGTATTAATTACCTATTGTTCTTTTCAAATGATAAAATAGTCGCATTAAAATTTATTTTAATTATGACGGTTTCTTCTACAATAGCATTAGTGATTGTATTTATATTTATGAAGGATCTTCGCCAGCAAACGGTACAATTCCATTCTTATCGAGAACAGGCTGAGATAGATTTTCTAACGGGCCTAAAGAATAAGAGAATTTTTACCAAGAAGATCGAGGTTCTGTTGCAGTTCTCTTATGACACCACGCTATTAGTTATTGACGTTGATAAGTTTAAATCAATTAACGATCGGTATGGTCACGATGGCGGAGATGCGGTTTTGAAACAGTTAGCGACGGTAATGAAAACCCATTGCCATAATAACCAAGAGCCGTTCAGGGTAGGTGGTGAAGAGTTTGCAGTGATATTAACGCAAATGACGCCGGAACAAAGTTATCAAATGGCGGAAGAGCTGCGGCAGGCGATTGAAGCGTCGGAGTTTATTCTGCCTGATGAACAGGAGCTAAAAGTGACAATCTCTATTGGCATAAGTCGGTCGCCAATAGATGGTAAAACCATCAATGAACTCTATCGCAAAGCCGATATGGCTTTATATCGGGCTAAGTATCAGGGGCGAAATCAGGTCGTGGTTTATCAGCAGCAGGACTTTGAGGCAGAGAGTAATTCGCCGGTCCCGCTGACGTAATCGAGACCGTAGCCTGACTAAATTCTATTTAGCCGATGTATTTGTACTGTGGGAAGTGACCATTGGCAGATGATAATAGAGCGCACCTGCCTGCCTAATTTAAATATAATAAGCTATAGGTTTGTTATGGTTAAATTAACCATCGAATTAATTCACTCGAAATAAGCCATTTAATTAAAGAGATCTACATCACATTAAATTACCCTGCAACAGGTTATTCAACTTCAAAAAAATAACATTGTGAACTAATTTAGCCGGTAATTAGTTTTATTTGCATAGTATTGCTTTATATCCCTAAAGATAATGGGCTCAATCAAAAAAGAGAATAGACAACACATAATAGTCTAAACCTATATTCTCTTTGAGAGAGTCATAAATATCACACCGTATTTTTTCAAAATAATGGAAAGCGGATATCAACGGAATTTCAAGTTGTTGAGGGGATTTTTCATGGCAAAAACTCGCATCAGATGGACACTGGCTACCTTTATGTTTATCGGTGGCATTATTAACTACATGGACCGGGCATCACTGTCAGTGATGGCACCTTTTATTGAAAAAGATTTACAGTTAACACAAACCCAAATGGGGATGGTCTTTAGCAGTTTTTTTCTTGGTTATGCGCTGTTCTGCTTTATTGGTGGTATGTGTGCCGATCGGTTCGGGCCGAGAAAAACCATGGCCGGCGCCATTGGACTCTGGTCTATTTTTTGTGGACTGACCGCTGCCGTTACCGGATTCTTTTCTATGGTGGTGGTGCGGGTGTTATTTGGTATGGGCGAAGGGCCGATGCAGACCACGATTAATAAAACCATTAAAAGCTGGTTTCCGAGAAAAGAGGCGGCAACGGCTACCGGTTTTGTAAATTCAGGGCAACCTTTAGGCGGTGCCTTATGCGGGCCTATAGTCGGATCTTTTGCTCTTTTTTTAGGCTGGCGGGCGGCGTTTATCATCATCATGTTGTTCGGTTTTTTATGGCTATATGGCTGGTATCGAATTGCCAGAGATACACCGGCAGAGCATCCCAAGGTTAATCAGGCAGAATTAGAATATATTCAGGCCGGACTGGAAGAAAAACCCAGTGACCAAGCTTCGACGACTGATGCGCCTAAGCTGAGCTATTACCTGACCCGTTCGACCGTATGGGCAACTGCTGCCGGTTATTTTGCCTACAGCTATGTGCTGTCGTTTTTCCTGACCTGGTTTCCGACCTATTTGGTGCGTGAACATGGTTTGGATATTAAAACCATGGGGTTTGTTAATGCGATTCCGTGGCTATTTGGCGCGGTAGGCTTATTAACCGGCGGTCTTATTTGTGACTGGTTATTCCGTCGCAGCGGTAAAGCATTGGCCTCCAGCAAGACCGTTGTGGTCGGCGGAATGCTGCTATCAGCCGCCGGGATTATTTATGCCAGTAATATATCTACCGTATATCCGGCGGTCGCACTGATGACACTGACGGTTTACTGCTTATATAACGCAGGCACCTGTATATGGTCGACGGTGCTGGATACCATTCCTCAAAAAAGCATCGGCAGCGTTGGCGGCTTTATCCACTTTATTGCCAACCTGGCCGGTGTTATTTGCCCGACGGTGACCGGCTATATTCTGGATCGCAGTGGCTCATTCCCACTGACCTTTGTGATTGCCGGCGTAATTGCGATTATTGGTGCGGCTGCAATTCTATTCTTTGTTCGCCCCATTAAGGCTAAAGAGGCGGTTAAATCTGCTTAATGACCCGACTGATACAGATGTTTCAAACTCAACGATAGCAACGGCTATGGCATTTATTATGGCAGCAACAGGCAGGCTGTAAGCTCTGTTGTGATGAAAGGAGATATTAATGCAGAAGATACTATGTATTCATCCTGACGATGACATGTTAGTCGCGCTAAAAGATGTATATCAGGGAGAGCAGGTCAGTTGGAACGACGAACGCTTTACCTTAGTGACAGAGACGCCGGCTAAACATAAGTTTGCCCGCCGAGACGTTCAGGCAGGTGACATTCTTTGCTTATATGGCGTGCCGGTAGCGAAAGCAACCCGACCAATAGCTAAGGGTGAGACCGTTACGACAGAAAATATTCAACACTATGCCGCAGAGGTCGACGTTAATTCAGCCAGGCCATATCACTGGCAGGCTCCGGATGTCAGTCAGTGGCAGGGGCGAATGTTTAACGGCGTAATCAGAGCCGACGGCCGAATAGGTACTGCTAACTATTGGCTGATTATTCCCTTAGTCTTTTGCGAAAATCGAACGGTAGAAAAATTACGCGATGCGTTAGAGAAGCCGTTAGGTTATCGAACAGACGACCTGACATCGCTGACGGCTTCGCTACTGGGCCAATTAAGTGAAAATCACGATCCGGTTATCCCACGGCCATTCCCCAACTTAGATGGTATTCGTATTATCACTCATAACAGCGGATGCGGCGGAACGACGGTCGACTCTCAGTCACTGTGCAAAATTTTAGCCGCATATGCCGATCACCCTAACGTGGCCGGCATAACGGTATTCAGCCTGGGGTGTGAGAAAGCGCAGATTAAAATGTTTAAACAGGCTCTTAATACGCGTAATCCTGACTTTGATAAACCCTGTCTGATTTATCGCCAGCAGGACTGGCATAGCGAAGCCGAAATGATGCAGCGGGCAGTCGCAGAAACGTTTGAACACTTAAAGGATGCCAATAAGTTCGTCAGGCAGCCGGTCCCGGTTTCAGCATTAAAGATTGGCGTGAAGTGTGGCGGTTCTGACGGGTTTTCCGGTATTTCAGCTAATCCGGCGATGGGGGTAGTTTCCGATCTTTTGGTGACGCTGGGTGGCGGTTCAGTGCTGGCTGAGTTTCCTGAGCTGTGCGGGGCGGAAGCCAATATGATCGACCGCTGTCTTAAGCGCGAAGATAAACAGCGGTTTGTGGATTTGATGCAACGCTACGAGGTGGAAGCTCAGGCCTGCGGCGCATCGATTGCTGACAATCCGAGCCCGGGTAATATTAAAGACGGATTAATTACCGATGCCATCAAGTCTACCGGTGCGGCTAAAAAAGCGGGGACAGCTCCGATTACCAGCGTATTAGATTACGGTGAACCCATGCCGGACAGCGGTTTGTCTTTGTTGTGTACTCCGGGCAATGACGTTGAAGCGGTTACCGGTATGGTGGCGTCCGGGGCCAACGTAGTGATTTTTTCTACCGGGCTGGGCACGCCGACCGGAAATCCGATAGTGCCGGTATTGAAAATTGCGACCAATACGACGATGGCTAATAAATTGAGTGACATGATTGATTTTGACTGTGGCCCGATTATTGATGGTGTAGCGATCAATGCCATCGGTGAGCAACTGTTTGATAAAGTGATTGAGACTGCCGGACGCGACTATATTGTTAAAGCCGACCGCTTAGCTCAATATGATTTTATATTCTGGAAGCGGGAAACATCGTTATAAGCCCTGTTGCTTAAAGCCTTCGGCCGATAGCTATCAATGACTATCGGCCGTAAGCCGGATGTATGACGCGAAAATGGAGTTGCAAACCATGCCAAAAATACAGGTCTATAATCGCGAAATCCCGCATAATTCTTGTCTGGTGTTCGAAACAATTGTCCACCGGTTCAGTTCAACCTGGCACGTTCATCGGGATTTCGAAATTGTTTATATTGAGTCAGGGTGGGGGCACATACAGTACGGTTCCGGCGTGAAAGCGTATAAAGCAGGGGATTTGATTCTGCTTGGCCCATGGATCCCGCATGAGTTTCTGGAAGATAGCCTGAATCACCATTCGGTGTCGTTGATTTTTAACCGGGACTTTTTAGTGTCCGGCTTTTTTGACAGTGAAATTACTAAAGAACTGCGTGACTTACTGGACCGTGCAATTGAGGGAATGATATTCCACGGGCAGGATAACGATTATTTTCCTTTTCTGGTCAGGTTAATTAAAACAGAATCCGGCCTGATGCAGGCTATTCATATACTGACGTTATTGATTCAGCTCTCGGTCAATAACCGTTTTAGCATCATCTCTGAACATTACGATTATCACTCTGACTTTCGTAAAAATCAGCTTAAATCAGAGCAGGTTCTTCGCTATATCAACGAAAATGCCTTCCGAAAATTACTGGTTGATGAGGTTGCTAAACATTTTTGTATGTCGCGCAGTACCTTTACCCGATTTTTTAATACTTATGTTGGGGTAAGTTTTAGCAAATATCTCACTTCGCTACGCATTCAAAAGGCATGTGCGCTATTACACAGCACCCCTCAGCCGATTATTAATATCGGGCAGGATATTGGTTTTGATACCACCTCAGCCTTTAACCGCGCATTTCTACAGCTGACGGGTAAAACGCCAAGGGAATACAGAAAAGGCGGCGGGCAGGTGGAGAAGGCCGGGTAACGACCGTGCGCGGGTTCGGCCTCCCGCCGTTTGATGTATATTTTCCTCAATGCTTTATTCTGTTTGTCACTCGATGGTAAAAGTTGCGTCATGCCCTGACTCGACGCAATATACGGCTATCCGTTATTTATTTGCCGCCGTATTGTTCGGGCCTAAGTTGGGGGTATTTGTCTTTGGCAATCCCGACCAGCATTCTGTCGGCCTATGTGATTAGCGAAACTCTGAATATTATCAAAACATTAGGAAATAAATTGTTATATGGAACAGATAAATCAACAACAGCAGGAGTGGGATATTGTCCGTCGCTATCTGGAACAGGCAACGCCGGCACAGTGGCATCTATTCGCTGCTCGCTCAAACTATGATGGCAATGATCAACCGCTACGCTGGCTTATTGATAATCCTAATCTCGATCGGGCAACGGCGTTACTGATCTATTGGTATTTAGGTGCCGGGTGGTACGTTCAGTTTGAGTCTGAACAGAAGATGCAGTCCTATGAGCGAGAAACCTTTCAACAGCTAAAGTTGCTTGAACAACGCTATAGCGAAGGCTATTACGCTTGCCATAATATCTGGTTTGATCCGTTACAGTCAGAGGGCGGAAGGCCTGATGATTATGCTGACTTAGTGGTGAAGCGCCCAATTCCTGACTTGATGTTAATCGCAGTGGAAGGAACGGAGTTTGTCGATCTGGATGATGACCAATACGATGACGGATTACCGATGGATATCGCCGAACAGATATTTGCCCTGTATAGCTGATATCTATCAGCAAGCGAATAAACGGATATCAGCGATAACCCTCTCTGATATCCGTCAAACTCTAGCCAAGATGTTTGGCATGAAACCTGAGGTGGTCTTCAATAAAGCTGGCTATAAAATAGTAGCTATGGTCATAGCCCGGTTGAATCCTGACCTTTACCGGCCAGTTGCGAGCCTGAGCGGCCTGACAAAAAGCCTCCGGCTGTAGCTGTTCAGGCAGGAATGAATCTGCGCCACCCTGATCGATTAATATCGGTAACTGATGGGTGCTCTGGCTGAGTAAATAGCAGCTGTCGTACTGTTGCCAGCATGTTTTATCATCGCCTAAATAATGGCTAAAGGCTTTTATTCCCCAGGGAACCTGTGACGGATTCACAATAGGTGCAAAGGCGGATACTGAGCTAAAGCGCTGTGGGTTGCGCAGGGCTAGGGTTAATGCACCATGTCCGCCCATTGAATGCCCACAGATAGATTGTTTGCCGCTCAGATTAAAATTAGCCGCCAGCAGCACGGGTAATTCCTGACTAATATAGTCATCCATTTTAAAATGTTCTGCCCAAGGGGCCTGAGTGGCATTGAGATAAAATCCTGCCCCCTGACCTAAGTCGTAGGCCGGATCGTTAGCCACATGCTCTCCGCGAGGGCTGGTATCCGGAATGACTAATATTAGCCCCAGTTCGGCAGCGATCCGCTGTGCTCCGGCTTTAGTGGTGAAATTCTCATCGCTACAGGTCAGGCCGGATAACCAATAGACTAATGGCAGCGGTGTATTATCTTCAGCCTGCGGGGGTAAATAAATACTTAAGGTCATATCGCATTTTAGCGAAGCAGAATAATGGCTATAGCGTTGCTGCCTGCCGCCAAATAACCGGTGTTCTTCAGTTAAGGTCAGATTTTCAGGTTTAGACATAAATAGCGAATTCCTTGGTAGTCTTAAAGAGAGCCGTGCCGTTAGAGGGGAGTGACTCCCGGCATTTAAAATATCATATTGGTCGCCAGAAATAGTGAATTCCACCGCGTTCTTGGTGGGTAAACTGACAGATAATCCGTTTTCAGTAAAATAGGCCGAACCTGAAGCCTTCCGGCCTATTTTATTTAACTCATCGATTAGCGGTTAAAGTGAATAACGCTGCGGATTGATTTACCTTCATGCATCAGATCGAAGGCATGGTTGATCTCATCCAGGCCCATAGTATGAGTGATAAAGTCATCCAGCTTAAATTCACCATCCAGATAACGCTGAACAATACCCGGTAACTCAGAACGCCCTTTAACACCACCAAAGGCCGAACCACGCCATACTCGGCCGGTGACCAGTTGGAATGGACGCGTTGAGATCTCTTCTCCGGCACCGGCGACGCCGATAATAACCGATTCACCCCAGCCTTTATGGCAGCATTCCAGCGCTGAACGCATCACATTAACATTGCCGATACATTCAAAGGAGAAGTCTACGCCGCCGTCAGTCAGTTCAACGATCACATCCTGAATAGGCTTATCGTAATCTTTAGGATTAATCAGGTCGGTTGCCCCCAGCTTACGGGCCAGTTCAAACTTACTGGTGTTAATATCTATCCCGATAATTCGGCCTGCACCGGCCATTTTAGCGCCAATAATGGCTGAAAGCCCGATACCGCCAAGACCAAAAATAGCCACGCTATCACCGGCTTTAACTTTAGCGGTATTCATTACCGCACCCATTCCGGTGGTCACACCACAGCCTAACAGGCAGACTTCTTCCAACGGGGCTTGTTTGCTGATTTTAGCCAGCGAGATTTCCGGTAATACGGTGTACTCGGAGAAGGTTGAGGTTCCCATATAGTGGAAAATAGGCTTACCGTCTTTATAGAAACGGGTTGTGCCGTCTGGCATCAGCCCTTTGCCCTGAGTGGTTCGAATAGCCTGACACAGATTGGTTTTACCTGATTTACAGAACTTACATTCACCACACTCCGGGGTATATAGCGGAATCACATGGTCACCAACTTGAACGCTGGTCACGCCTTCGCCAATAGCTTCGACGATACCGCCACCTTCATGACCGAGTACCGCAGGGAATACGCCCTCAGGATCTTTGCCCGAAAGCGTATAGGCATCAGTATGACAAACACCGGTAGCGACAATTCTGACCAGCACTTCGCCTTTCTGCGGCGGCATCAGGTCCAGCTCTTCAATCACCAGAGGCTGGTTCGGGCCCCATGCAACGGCGGCGCGAGTTTTGATCATCTGCATAGTAAGCTTCCTTTTATGACGGAATAATGGAGGAATGTAAAAACTTATCCCTTAGTGTAACCGTTTAGGCTGATATTTGAAGAAAATGATCGCCTGAATAGCGAGGGCGAAGGTTTTATGGCGATGTGATTTTAGCCACCTGAGATATCGCTCGCCGTTTTAATATCCGGCTCAGAATCCAAAGGTAAAGTGGCAGCAATGCCCCGGCGATTATCGCCAGATGCAAAATGGTGCTGATACTGGCAGAACTCACATCGTTATTGCCGAGTAAAGCAGCAGGAATAAAAAACGCAACGGTTGCTGCCAGATTTGTCTGTGCGGTTTGCAGTAGATTAAACCCTGCCCGATGGGCATTATCGGGAAAATAAGACGACATCACCGATGATGAAACAATGCGCATATAGGTTGAAAACATAAACAGAATCATAAACCAGTAACCGTTAATCATATTCAGCGCTAATAACACCAGCGTTAGGCAATAAAGCAGGCTGGCTGCGCTCCCTGTCCATAACGCTCCCCACTTATCGGCGAGTCTTCCAGCCAGATGGGTTCCGATATAGCTACTAAGACCGCCGACAAAAAATGCCAATGGAATCTGGTCAGAAGGGATTTGAGTCAGATTAATTAATATCGGAACCAGAATCGGAATAATCACAAAAGGGGCAAAGTTAGAGACGGCATTAGCGACAGAAGCCAGTAATACGGCAGGTGACATGCTTAGGCTTTGAGCTGCCGGCCGAGTGATTTTCTCTGCCGTTTCTTCAGGTAAACAATAGCTGACCAGAGGCAGGCAAATAACACAAATGGCGGCAATCAGCCAGAACGGAGCGTGCCAGCTTAGATGTTCTGCCAGATAAAGTGATAAGGGGAGCCCCAGAAGGCTCACCGCTGAAAATGCGCCCACCACGATAGCGATAATTCGACCACGGATCTCCGGCGGTGCCCGATTAAGTAATAGCGCAAGACCAATGCCTAAGGTGATGCCGCCCACCAGTCCGGCCAGTATGCGTAATATTAACAAAGTACTAAGACCGGGTGAAAACGGCGTAATGGCGGTGATGATTGCCAACAGGGCAAGATTAATCGTCAGCGTTCTTTTCTTATCCAGCCGGTCAATAAATAAAAATGAAACAATGCCAGAAACGACCGATGCCGCAGTATACGCACCGGTGACATAGCCTGCGGCACCGATGGGTAACCCGAGATCGTCAGAAATATATTTAAACAGCGGCCCGACCATCATGTATTCAAGTGCATGCGTGAACTGCAGCAGGGCGATAATAGCCGCTGAGATAAAGATATTAGATTTAATGTGTTGGTAACGATTCAAAAAAATACTCCATGTCATAGGTTGAATAGTTATCTTATTCGATGGCTGATTATAGGATTAGAGTGATAAAGTGAGATTGATTGTGACTTTATTCGGGATAATGGACGGGTGGTATGGATCTGAATCTGGTACATGTTTTTGTCGCGGTGGTCGACCGGGGGAGTTTTGTCGGCGCGGCAACCATGCTTTCGCTGCCAACTTCGAACGTGAGTCGTTATATTTCACAATTAGAAAAACAGCTCAATTGTCGTTTACTGGAGCGCAGCACGAGAAATATGCGAATTACCGAGGCCGGTAAACTGCTCTATCAGCATGCCAAACCGCTATTAGAATCCCTTGAATTAGCCGAACTCACCCTGACCTCACAGCAGGCTGTGTTAAGTGGTACCTTAAAACTCTGTCTTCCGGGAGAGTTCGGACCGGGCGTTCTGGGGCCTATCCTGGCAGATTTTGCCCAAAGCCATCCGCAGGTTGAGATTCAGTGTAATACCGGATTACCAGGCAGTGAGATCTTGCGAGATGATATTGATTTAGCGATTGTATTTAACCGCGGCCTGCTAGATAACAGCTCACTGATCGCCCGAAAAATAGCGTCAATGACCAGCGTAGTCGTTGCCTCACCCGAGTTACTGAAACAAATCGGAATTCCTAAGCTGACCCGGCAGCTTAAGCAGTTGCCCTGCGTGACGACCTTAAGTGTGCTAAAAGGGCAGCCGTGGCAGTTTATTGATAAATCGGGCAGCCTGCATAAAGTCGCGGTAAGCAGCAGGTATAAGGTAAACAGCGGGGAACTGGCTCGAACGGCGGCGCTACGGGGTATTGGCTTGACTATTTTAGCTGAGAGTGGCTGTCGGGATGATATTGAATCCGGCCGATTGGTTAAGGTTGAGTTTGAAATGGTGCCTGCACCGCTGGAACTGTTAGCACTTTATCCTAGCCGCCAATATGTACCGGCCAGAGTGCGCCTGTTTCTTGAACTGGTTCAAAAAAGGTTGGCGGAACTGGGTTGATTTTCAGTTTAATTGGTTATCGGATGGCATAAAAAACGGCGTCGAAAATTACCGACGCCGTTATTGACCGCGTAATGCGATTAATAGATCGAACGGTAGAGCTGCTTAATTTCTTCTACATTGGTATCCCGAGGGTTACCACCGGTACATACATCGGCAAATGCAGCTTCAGCCAGAGCGTCAATATCGCTCTCTTTCATGCCAACTTCGCGTAGCTTGGCCGGAATACCGACATCTTTACTTAGCTGCTTAACCGCGTTAATTGCCGCTTCCCGTACTTCGGCCAGTGGCATGGTCGCAGCATTTGCTACGTTCATGGCAATGGCGATATCCCGGAACTTCTCAGCGGTATAGTCAGCGTTGTAGGCCATAATATGTGGTAACAGGATTGCGTTAGCGACGCCGTGCGGCGTGTTATAGAAGGCTCCCAGCGGGTGAGCCATTCCGTGTACTAATCCCAGACCGACGTTAGAGAAACCCATACCGGCAATATACTGACCCAGAGCCATATCTTCTACGCCGGCCGCTTCTCCTTTTACTGAAGAGCGCAGTGAACGGGCGATAATTTCGATGGCTTTCAGATGCATCATATCGGTCAGTTCCCATGCACCTTTGGTCGTCAGACCTTCGATAGCATGAGTCAGTGCGTCAATGCCGGTTGCCGCTTTTAATGAGGCCGGCATGCTGGACATCATTTCGGAGTCGATAATTGCGATCACCGGAATATCGTGCGGATCAACGCAAACGAATTTACGACGGTTCTCTTCGTCAGTAATAACGTAGTTAATCGTCACCTCTGCCGCGGTACCCGCAGTGGTTGGAATAGCAATCATCGGCACGCTGGCTTTTTTAGTTGGAGCAACGCCTTCCAGACTTCTGACATCCGCATATTCCGGATTATTGATAATGATGCCAATAGCTTTACAGGTATCTTGCGGAGAACCGCCGCCGACGGCAATCAGATAATCAGCGCCAGACGCCTTAAATTTTTCAACGCCTTTCTGAACCACGGCGATAGTCGGATTTGGAACAACCTCATCAAAGATTTCGTAAGGGAGTTTAGCCTGATCCAATAACTGACTGACTTTAGTGGCTACGCCAAATTTGATCAGATCTTTATCGGTGACTAATAATGCCTTGGTAAAGCCGCGTTTCTGAACTTCTTCAACGATATGGGCGATGGCGCCCGGACCGAAGTAAGAGGTTTCGTTCAGAATCATTCTATTTGCCATCTTTATAAGCTCCATTAGTTTTGGGATATTGAAAAATAAGGAAATCGTTATAACGGCACAGACCACTAAAGCCGGATAATTATTAAATTAGTTCAGTTTTAGCGCACTTAACCTGATAGGGAAACAGGGGAAATCGATTATCTGATTGTTGTTTGATTTAGATTAGGAAATCGCTTGGCGGAGAACAAAAAATTACAGCCGGTTAGAAAAAATAGCAATATTATCCAGAAGTTATATTGGTGTAACTATCAACATGGAAGCGCTATGAGCCTATCATTGAGCTAAATTAAATACTTTTATGTATGTCCATTTATTTAACACTATTATTTAAGGTGTTTTTTATTATTGATATGGCTAATAATTATTATATTTAACCATTTTCTATTGTTAACTTTTAATAAAACATATTTATTTAACTATAAAGAGTCATTTTTTTGTATTGTTGTGTATTGTTTTATTAATATTTATAAGCATTATCTCTAATCTATAAATCGTTATTGTTTTTGCCCGCAAGGGTAAGTAGAATCTGCATCTAATGATTTTTATGTCTTCATTGTTCATTGATTGAATTCGATGGGCAACGTGTTTGGTTGTTCGTTTAATGGTTTTAACCAACTCTTTATATCTTGTTGTTTTATAATCAAAGGGAATTGTGATTATTATGTTTGGTAAGTCTTTTGCTTTACCGGTTTGTTTTCAGCGAAATTGTCCAACTGACCAAAGTTATATTGGTTATCAAAAGGCTGCGGTACGCTTAGCCTTAGCTATTTCTTTGTTTGCGATCGATAGCATGGCTAGCCTCTCGGCTGCGCCATTGCCGAAGTGGGCTGAATCACCCAAGGTTGAACAGGTAAATTCGCTGCCATTAAGAGAGGCTATATTGCGTTCGTTCGGGAGGAGCCCTGCGATAGAGCAGGCGGCCGCTCAGGCCGGTATTGGAAAGGCGCAAATCGATGAGGCAAAAAGTGCCTGGCTGCCACAGGTTGGCTTAAACGGAGCGGCAGGCCAGTCCAAGCAAACTGACTCCAATGGAACGCTTAGAAACTCTGCCTCGTACGGTATCACGCTGTCTCAGTTAGTCTATGACTTCGGTAAAACCAATAATAATATCAAGCAGCAACAGACTCTGTCGGCCTCTTATCACTACAATTTATTGAACGTAATGACCGAGGTCGGAGAAAAAACCACGTTGGCCTATTTACAGGTTAAACGTTATCAGGCGCTGTGCAGCGCAGTAGAGACAAATATTCGCTCTCTGGATAATGTAAAAAGCATGGCTGCTTTACGTGCCGATGCCGGTCTGAGCTCAAGTTCCGATGTATTACAGGCTGAGAGTCGGATAGCGGCAATGCGAGCGACGTTAGAACAGTATAAAGCCGAGCTGGAAACGGCAAAGTCACAACTGGCGGTATTAACCGGTATTCGCGCCGATATATTACCCGACTTCCCCGAGCAATTATTAGAGCAACCTATTAGCCTAAATGATATTAACTATCAGAATAATCCACAGGTCCAGTCCGCTCAGTCGCAGCAAAATGCGGCCAGTTATGGTGTAAAAAATGCTCAGTCTCAATACTGGCCAACGCTAAGCCTTCAGGCCGGGCGCACTCGCTATGAGACTGACAATCACGCATATTGGAACGATCAGATGCAGCTGTCAGTTGAGGCACCTATTTATCAGGGCGGTGCAACATCGGCCAGAATTAAGCAGGCGGAAGGCGCCAGACGGGCCGCTGAATCACAGGTTAATCAGGCTAAGATGGATATTAACCAGCGTGCAGCAACGGCGTTTGCTAACTGGAATGGTGCCAGAGAAAGAGAAGAGGCCGGTCAGCAGCAATTTACCAGTGCGGTAACTGCCCGGGATGTTTATAAAAATGAATATAAACTCAGCAAGCGTAGCCTCAATGATCTACTCACCGTCGAACAGGATGTTCACCAGGCGGCAGTAGCGCAGCTTTCGGCTGATTTTGACGGATGGAACTCATCGGTGAGCTATGCGGCCGCTGTCGATAATTTGCTACCTCTGTTAGATATCGTTAGAAAGCATCAGGATGACTTACCAAACTTATAGTTATTTACTTCATGACTGATTTATATAGATTAAATAAAATGCGGCGGGTTAAGCTGTCTTGCGGTTGAATGCGCCGGTGCTTCAACCCCTATTCTTAACGGTTTATTAGCGCGAATTATTGCATCATTATCTGAATTGTGTATGGTTACAGACTGATTTATTTGACTGTTACCATTACTCTGAAGAGCTAATAACCGACCATGAACGTGATTCGCTTACGCACAACGGACGATCAACTATTCCCTGCATTTGAGCGGCTTTACCGCATCTCTTTTCCTGAGTACGAACAACGTACCTTTACTCATCATGCTAAAGCGCTGACGGCAGAAAACTGCTTTATAAACTGCTATCAGCAAGAGGACGGGCAGTTTATCGGGTTTGTTGTTTACTGGGCGTTTGCTGAGTATATTTACATCGAGCATTACGCCATTAGCGATAACGTCAGGGGACAGGGCTATGGCACGCTTCTGCTCAGAGAGTTAATTGAGCAAACGGATAAAATTGTGGTGTTGGAGATCGACCCGGTTATCGATGAAATCTCACGTAAAAGATTACGTTTCTATCTGGCGCTGGGCTTTGTAGAAAATCGGTTTACCCACGTTCATCCGCCTTATCAACCTAAGTTTAATGGTCATAGCCTGCGGGTGCTTTCCAGCGGCAGAGAACTGACTGAGGCTGAACATCAGCGTTTTTGTCAGGACCTGGTTGATGTGGTGATGGTCAAGTGAGCCTGGCTTATCGATATAACAGAGGGATTACCCAGAGTGAACACTAAAGATGAGCTGATAACCTTAATCACGTCGTTAGCACTACAGGCGCGTAATAACCCGCAAGAATTAGAAAATAATACGTTGCCGCTCTATTTAGAGGCGATGGCCGCATGGATCGAAGATATGGACGGGTATTATAAGAATACCGGTAAAGATATACCTGATAACCTTAACTGGAGCGTTTTTGCCGATATCTTATCTGCCGCCGCCGTTTACGAGTAACTGAGCCAGTGGTGCCAACTCAGCTATTTTGCTGAGGTTCTGTCCGTGGGCTTATTCAGGATATTAATTGGAAAACAGATGAGTGAATGGACCGGTACCCTGTACTATTTTTATAGCAACAAACAGATATCAGCCGTTTTTAACACATTGAAAACTCAGGCGATGAAAATGGGTTATCAGTTTGATTATCATGAATATAACCTTGAGTGCTCGTTACTTTTTTATACAAATGCAGCCATGCTGAAAGACCATATGGATAACGGATATAACACGGCTATAAATGGCGAAGGGTGCTTCGGTGTTGAAGCTAAAAAAGTTAAATTGGATGGCAAAGCATCCTTATTTGAATTCGAACAGGATACTGACTTTCAGCCGTATGATATTAATCTGATGTTTGATCAAGTGTTCTATTACCGATTAGTCACTCCAGATTCGATAGACGACTGCCGTTTTTCCGCTAAGGCTTACCAGCTATTGCAGGATGCGATTAGAAATACCGCTGAATGACGAGGTTTGAGTGAGTCAGTTTGAGTCATGAGGGTGAAAAATACCGGAGTCTTAACCAACAGACTCCGGAACTGCAGCTATGTATTCACTTCAGGCCTTTGCATGCCTTTCCCGCAGGCGATTAATCACCGTGCTTAGGTTTAAATCTTGATCTTGCAATAGCACTAACAGGTGATACATCAGATCGGAGGCTTCATTGGTCAGCTCTTCACGGTCGTTCACGGTGGCGGCAAGGGCCGTTTCTACACCTTCTTCACCCACTTTTTGAGCGATGCGTTTAGTGCCACTGGCATATAGCTTGGCGGTGTAAGAGGTGTCTGGATCGGCATTCTTACGGCTGGCCAACAGCTCTTCTAACTGATACAGAAAGGTCCAGTCACTGGTGGTCGGTGAAAAGCAGCTACTGGTGCCGGTATGGCAGGTTGGTCCGATAGGGTTAGCTAAAACCAGCAGGCTGTCATTATCGCAGTCAGGCGTAATGCTGACCACATTGAGAAAGTTACCTGAGCTCTCACCCTTGGTCCATAAACGCTGCTTCGTGCGTGAAAAGAAGGTGACCTTGCCGGTTTTTTCCGTTTCGGCAAGGGCTTGCTGATTCATATAGCCCAGCATCAGAACCTCACCGGAAACGGCGTGTTGAACCACTGCGGGTATCATGCCTGCGGTTTTTTCCCAGTCCAGTTGGTCATGCTGTTTTTGTGTTAACACTTTCTGATCTCCACCTGATTATCGGCCAGATAACGTTTAAGTTCGCCGATATTAATAATTTGCTTATGAAACACGGAAGCGGCGAGAGCACCGTCAACGTTGGCAACTTTAAACGCATCTAAAAAATGTTCCATGGTACCGGCCCCGCCGGAGGCAATTAGCGGCACCTTACACACTTTACGAATCTGTTTGAGCTGTTTTAAATCGTAGCCGTTACGTACCCCATCCTGATTCATCATATTGAGTACAATTTCACCGGCACCGCGTTTTTGAACTTCCTGAACCCAGTCCAGCGTGCTCCATGCGGTTGCTTTAGTGCGGGCTTCGTCACCGGTAAACTGATAAACCTGATAGGTATTTTGCTCTTCGTTATACCAGGTATCAATACCGACGACGATACACTGCACGCCAAAGCGATCGGATAGCTGAGTAATCAGCGATGGATTAGCCAATGCAGGGGAGTTAATCGAGATTTTATCTGCGCCAAATGACAGAATTTGAGCTGCATCTTCGATGCTCTTAATGCCACCGGCTACGCAGAACGGGATATCAATCACCTCTGCAACTTTAGACACCCAGCTTTTGTCTACCACCCGGCCATCGGATGAGGCGGTGATATCATAGAACACCAGCTCATCGGCACCTTCTTCGGCATAGCGTTTGGCCAGCGGGACGATATCGCCGATGATTTCATGATTGCGGAACTGCACGCCTTTGACAACTTGCCCGTCGCGGACGTCTAAACAAGGAATTATCCGTTTTGCCAGCATGAAATAGCCTCCTCTAGGTTAAATTTACCGTCCAGTAATGCCCGGCCTACAATAACGCCCTGAACGCCGCTGTTGCGCAGCGCTGCGATGTCATTAAGGCTGCCGATACCGCCGGAGGCTTGAAAAGCAATGTCAGGATAACGCTGGGTCAGTTCACAATAGAGCTCAACGTTAGAGCCGGCCAGCGTGCCGTCACGTGAAATATCGGTACAGAGCACATGTTTTAAACCAACGGACTGATAGCGTTCGACAATCTCTTCCAGCGTGCTGCTGGAGTTCTCTTGCCAGCCGCTGATAGCGACATTTTTGGTTCCGTTATCATCAATACGCACGTCTAACGCTAATACCAGTGCATCAGCCCCGAAGCGGGAGAACCAACTCTCAACCATGTCCGGCTGGCGAACGGCGGTAGAACCTATCACTACGCGGCTGGCTCCGGCCTCGATTAAATCGGCTACATCCTGCTCGGTACGGATCCCGCCACCGATTTGAACCGGAACGGATACGCCGGCCAACAGTTTACGCAACAGCGGAAGCTGGCGAGCTGCCGGGTCTTTAGCCCCGGTTAAATCGACCAAATGCAATACCTGAGCGCCTTGCTGCTGATATTGTTGCAGCTTTGGCAGCGGGTCATTGCCGTAATCACGTTGCTGGCCGTAATCGCCCTGATGGAGGCGAACAACCGTGCCATTAATTAAATCTAAAGCGGGGATAATCATTGGTGTTACATCTCCAGAAAGTTTTTCAACAGCTGAGAACCGGCTTGTCCAGAACGTTCTGGATGAAACTGCACGCCGAAGAAGTTGTCTTGCTGTACGGCGGCGGTGAAGGCCTCGCCGTAGGTGGAGTGCGCGATAGTGGCTGAACATACGGGCATTGCAAATCCATGTACGAAGTAAAAGTAGGCACCTTCTTCAATGCCACGGAACAGGTGGTGGCCTGCCTGATAATTCACTTTATTCCAGCCCATATGCGGTAATGGTAAACCGTGATCCGGTATCTGCTTAATCGGAGCATCAATGATGCCCAGAGTATTGATATTGCCTTCTTCGCTGCTTTTAGCCATAAGCTGCATGCCAAGGCAAATTCCCAGCACCGGCTGGGTACAGGCACGGATTAACTCTATCAGGTCGCGTTCTTTAAGCAGTTTCATCGCAGCAGGTGCAGAACCTACTCCCGGCAGGAACAGCTTGTCTGAACGAAGTACAACCTCTGAGTCGCGGCTGATCTTGGCGTTGTATCCTAAGCGCTTAATGGCGTAAGAGACGGACGCAAGGTTGGCGCAGCCGGTATCTAAAATAACCACGTCCATTTACAGCACCCCTTTTGAGCTCGGTAAGGTATCGCCTTCAACCCGAATGGCCTGACGCAAGGTACGACCAAAAACTTTAAACAGGCTTTCAACCCTGTGGTGGTCATTTTTACCTTTAGTTTTTAAGTGCAGGGTACAAGCCATTGCGTAAGACAGGGAGTGGAAGAAGTGTTCAACCATCTCTGTGCTCATGTCACCTACGCGCTGGTGGGTAAATTCAGCCTTATATTCCAGGAACGGGCGGCCTGAAATATCCAGCGCACAACGGGCTAAGCATTCATCCATTGGCAGGACAAAACCGAAGCGACCGATGCCGCGTTTATCGCCCAGCGCCTTTTTAAGCGCTTCGCCTAAGGCTAAACCGGTATCTTCAATGGTGTGGTGATCGTCAATAAACAGATCGCCTTTAACGTTAATATTCATCCGGAAGCCGCCATGGGTGGCAATCTGATCCAGCATATGGTCGAAGAATCCGATCCCGGTGTGGATTTTGCTATCACCTTCGCGATCCAGCCATACTTCAACGTCGATAGAGGTTTCTTTAGTGGTGCGAATAACGTGAGCATGGCGGTCTAACTTGGTGAGTTGCTCGACAATCTGGCTCCATCCCAGGGTATCACGCTGATAGCGGATACCCTGAATGCCCATATTGGTGGCCAGTTGCAGGTCAGTTTCACGATCGCCGATAACGTACGACTGGTCATAGTCCATCACGTCTTTATTCAGATAACCGATCACCAATTTGGTTTTTGGCTTACGGCAATCACAGTTATCGGCCGGTAAATGCGGACAGATCAACGTTTCTTTAAAGCAAATACCTTGAGACTCAAGGATCTGCATCATTAGGTTATGTGGCGGCTCAAAGTCTTCCTGCGGGAAGCTGGCGGTGCCTAAACCGTCCTGATTGGTAATCATCACTAACTCAAAACCGGCCGCCTGTAATTTTAACAGGGCAGGGATAACCTGAGGTTCTAAGGCCAGTTTATCCAGCCTGTCGACTTGATAATCTTCAGGCGGCTCGGCGATTAAGGTACCGTCGCGGTCAATAAAAAGGAATTTCTGGCTCATGGCGGCTCCTGATGTTAGTAGGTTTTTAATGCATCTGTGACAGCGTCACATTCGCGTTGAGTTCCGATAGATATGCGCAGACATCCTTTCAGACCCGGCTGTTTATTTTGATCTCTGAGTATAATTCCCTTTTCCCATAGCGCCTTAAATGCTTTGTCAGAATCATTCAGGCTGAACAACAGGTAGTTAGTTTCACTGGGAAATACCTGAGTCACAGCGCGGCATTCAGCTAAGGTTTTCTTCAGGTTATCACGGCGTGCGTTCAGCTCAGTCACCCGCTGACGCATGGTCGCAATACCCTGTTCGCTCAGGGCTTGGGCAGCAATATCAGCCACCGGCGTTGATAATGGATATGGGGCGATAACTTTCAGCAGCAGGCCGATAATCTCTTCGCTGGCCAGCGTGAAACCGCAGCGTAAGCCTGCCAGTGCAAAGGCTTTAGACAGCGTGCGCAGAATCACTAAGTTCGGGAACTCAGCTAACCAGCTTACCACGCTGGCTTCAGGGCAAAACTCAATATAGGCTTCGTCGACCACCACTAATGCACGATTTTGGGTCATAGCCAGAAGTTCACGGATATCTGCCGGATTAATCAGATTGCCGGTAGGGTTGTTCGGGCTGCATACATAAACCAGCTTAACGCCGTCCAGTGCCGCCTGAATTGCCGGAAGGTCTAACTGCCAGTCAGATTTACTGGCAATGGTTCTGCGCTCAACGCCCAGGGTTTCAGCGCTGACGCTGTACATTCCATAGGTAGGCGGGCAGTAAAGTACCGCATCAATGCCAGGCTCACAAAAAGCGCGCATTAGCAGTTCGATACCTTCATCGGCACCGCGGCTAACAATCACTTGTTCCGGCTTAACCCCGGCGTAAGCGGCATATCGTTGAATGACGCTGACCGGCTGGCATTCAGGATAACGATTGAGGTTTTGCTGAGTCAGTTGATAGTCAGTAGCTTCCGGATATTCATTGGCGTTCAGCCACACATCGCCGTTTCCGCCGATGCGTCGGGCGGACTGATAAGGCGTTAGTTGACGCACATTATTTCGGGCCAGTTGTTCAATAGTCATAACGTCTCCTAAGCCTTGTTATTCAGCGCGGCTACCCGCAGGGTGACAGCCTGTTTGTGGGCAGTCAGTTGTTCTGCCTGAGCCAGTATCTCAATGGTCGGCGCTAAAGCCAGAAAGCCCTGAGGCGTTAGCTGTTGAACGGTCATCCGCTTTTGGAAATCAGCCAAGCCTAAGCTGGAACTGGTGGCGGTATATCCGTATGTCGGCAACACATGGTTGGTACCTGAAGCGTAATCACCGGCAGATTCAGGTGACCAATCCCCTAAAAACACCGAACCGGCGCTGGTGATACGGTCAACCATTTGTTCTGGTTGGCGAGTTTGAATAATTAAGTGTTCAGGCCCGTATTGGTTACTGATTTCGATGCATTGGTCCAGATCTTTGGTCACGATCAGGCGGCTTTCAGCCAGTGCCTGACGGGCGATAGCTGAGCGTGACAGTGTCACTAGTTGTTTTTCTAACTCATCAGAAACGGCTTGAGCAATATTTTCGTCCGGCGTCAGTAAGATAACCTGAGAATCGGGGCCGTGTTCTGCCTGTGATAACAGATCAGAGGCAATAAAGGCCGGTGTTGCACCGCTGTCGGCAATGACCAGAACTTCTGACGGGCCTGCCGGCATATCAATGGCTGCACCGTCAATTGACTGGCTGACCTGGCGTTTGGCTTCGGTCACGTAGGCGTTACCCGGCCCGAAGATTTTATCGACTTTAGTCACTGAGTCGGTACCAAATGCCATGGCCGCAATGGCCTGCGCTCCGCCGAGCTGGAATACGTTTTTAATTCCGCACAGCTTAGCCGCATATAAAATTTCGTCCGCAATCGGCGGCGGTGAGCACAGCACGACTTGGCTACATCCGGCTAACCGGGAAGGAATTCCCAGCATTAATACGGTAGAAGGCAGTGGCGCGGTGCCTCCGGGAATATAGAGACCGACAGATCTGATTGGGCGAGTGACCTGTTGGCAGCGCACGCCGGGTTGGGTTTCGATATCGACCGGCGCAATAGCCTGAGCGCTGTGAAACGTCTCAATATTTCGGGCAGCAATCGCCATTGCCTGCTTAATTTCATCGCCTAAGCGGGCGCTGGCAGCGTCAATATCCTGCTGGCTTACGCGGATATCATTCAGTTCCGTTTTATCGAACTTGGCCGTTAATGCAAGCAGCGCTTTGTCGCCGTCGCATCTCACCTGTTCAATAATCTCTTTGACTGCGGTGCTGATTCGGTCCGACGCATTAACGGCCGGGCGTGACAACAGCGCCTTTTGCTGCTGTTGAGTGCTTTTTTCCCAATAGGTCAGTTGCATCGCCGTTACTCCATCATTTTTTCGATTGGTAACACCAGAATTGAGCTGGCACCTAAGGCTTTAAGCTGTTCCATGGTTTCCCAGAACAAGGTTTCGCTGCTTACCATGTGCATAGCGACACGATTTTTATCACCGGCTAGTGGTAGCAGGGTCGGGCGTTCAGCGCCAGGCAGTAGGGCAATGATCTCGTCTAAACGATCGCTTGGCGCGTGCAGCATAATGTATTTAGATTCTCTGGCCTGAATCACACCCTGCATACGGGTCAGCATTTTATTAATCAGCTGCTGTTTTTCGTCAGACATTTCACCGTCGCGCTGAATCAGGGTGGCCTTAGAGCGATAAATAACGTCGACTTCGCGCAGGCCGTTGGCTTCTAAGGTTGCGCCGGTAGAGACTAAATCGCAGATGGCATCGGACAGGCCGGCTCGCGGCGCAACTTCAACTGACCCGTTTAACAAACAGGATTTAAAGCGAACTTTCTGCTCGTCGAGGTAGCGCTTTAATAAGTGAGGATAAGAGGTGGCAATACGGCTGTTTTGCAAGCTTTGAGGGCCTTGATATTCAGCATCTAATGGCATAGCAATGGATAAGCGACATCCGCCGAAATCTAAGCGGCGCAGCGTGATATAGCGAGGATCTTCTCCCTGAGCACGACGGCTGAGTAACTCTTCTTCTAATACGTTTTCGCCGATGATACCTAAATCAACCACGCCATCCATTACCAGACCCGGAATATCGTCATCACGAACCCGTAAGATATCGATAGGCATATTTTCAGCAAAGGCAATAAGGCGTTGTTCCTGAAGATTAATTTTGATACCGCAACGGGCAAACAGCTCCCTTGATTCATCACTTAAACGACCTGACTTCTGCATTGCTATCCGTAAACGAGTTCTATCTAACATGGTAATCCTCTTAAATTTTTCTAATTTATTTCTTGAATCGTGGGCATTAAAAAAGCCCTCGGAAGGAATCTTCCGAGGGCTCTCTTTAACTTTCTGTCGCCACTGGAAGATTCGTTGATCGTCTTCCAGCACCAAACGCCCAAAGACTAATCAGGGTGATGGTGATGATGGTGGTTAAACAGAACGTTATTCATAATTTGTTATGCCTTGAATGTGTTTTAAAAATGACATTTCGATGTTGCTGTTCAATAACCTAACCATTGTTAGGATGAATGGCAACTACTTTTTTAAATATTAGTGATAATCAGAAAAGGAACTGAAAATCCCGGGTTATCTACTGTGTTGAATGCCAATCAGAAGGAGAAATAAACCACCTGATAGCGCCGCCTTTTTAGGTAATGTTGCTGATAATTTTGTATTCCGGGGCAATAAATATATCTTCTCACCGGGGCTGACGACTTTACCCGTAATTGAATATTTCAGCTAAAAAAGGAATGATCGCGCTTAACTTGATCCTTATTTAACAATTATCTTATTGTTAATAGTGACTGTAAGGATGTATTTTTAGCTCAATATACTCATACTAACCATGTTCACACTGACAACCTTAGAAAAGGGCGTTTACGCGTAATCGACATCAGTTATCCGACTACGCACGATATAAATTAATGGACTAATTTGATGATAAAACGCTTTGCCCTTTTTTTGGCCACTCCGCTGTTTATTGTAGGGTGCATTGATGCTTTTTTATCACCATTCAGCCAGTTAAGCGAAAATGCGGTCAGTAATTTGGCTGTGGGTGGTTTACTCACTTTAGCAATCGGCTATTTTTTCAGCTGGTTTTATCTAAGTAAAGGGAAAGGCTTTTACGGTACCACGGCCTTTTCTGATACTCCGCCTGGTGATTTGACGCTGTCAGAAGTCTGCACTTTGCAAGACAGAGATCGCTATCAGGTACTGGATGCGGTGCTATTTTCCATTGCGATAAAAGGCGTGATTCGCTTTGAAATTAAGTTGTTAAACAGCGGTGAAGATAAGATTGGCATCAGTGGCGTTATTCTAAATTCAGACCGGCGTTGTCAAGACAGCCTGAAACATGATGAATATTTATTAGCCAAAAGAATTCAACAGCAAAAGAGTCGCTGTTTATGGATTGATGACTTCGAGATTCAAAAGCACTTTGACAAGCTATCTCAATATCTTAATAGTTCGTGGCATCAAGGCTTTTTGATGCCACTTTACCATCGTGATAGCTGGGTTATTTGGACCGGGTTGGTGTTTCAGTCGATGATTATCAGTGTTATTGCCTGCTATTGGGGCAATGGGGATGTTGCCAAAATGCTTTCGGGTTTGCTTGTCTATGGCGTCACTACCTGTATTTCGGGATGCGTCTTTATATTGATCGGCTGGGCACTCTATAAGTTAACGACCGGCATAATTAAAAAACCGAAAGATGAGTCAATAGTGTTGGTCATCATGGTCTGGCTGATGGCGATTGGCGCTGTATTTTTCAGCTTTGATTATATAGATAGTGACATAGGGTCTCTGCGTCTTGACGGCATTATCGCTATCCATTTACTTACTCCATTACACGTTCTGGCCTTTATTTTATTGAAAAGACCGACGCCTTCAATGCTTAATTATCAACATCAGATAGCGTCTTTCAGACATTATTTATCTGATGAATCGCCCGAGAACAATAACCGACATAATTCACCGTTTCTGGCCGGTGATGATGTTTTTGAACGCTATTTACCTTATGCACTGGCGTTCAATCTTGACGGTATATGGTGCCGCCGCTTTGAGTTATTTTGCCGTCAGCGGGGATATTATCCGGCTATTTTTAGCTGGTATCCTGGTACAACAGAATCACTATTAAGGGATTTTTGTTTCAGGTCATTGACTCAGAAAGTGAGAGAAGCTTCTCCGGCCATAATGAAAGAAGCGATGGCACAAATCGCTGAGTAAATCCGGCAATGATTAGCAATCTGGCTTATCATTACTACTAAAATGCAACGCTGACTTTGTCGAGTTTTCTATAGGTGTCATACAAATGAAGAAAGTTTCTATTATTGGTTTGGGCTGGTTAGGAATGCCGTTAGCGCTTTCTCTGATGGGAAAAGGATATCAGGTTGTCGGGAGTAAGACGACGCCGGACGGTCTTGAAGCCGCGCGCATGTCGGGCATTGATGCTTACCCGTTAGTGATGACGCCACAGCCGGAATGTGAGGCTGATGACTGGGAACAGCTTATTCAGTGTGATGTACTTATCATTACGCTACCCGCCAGCCGTACGCCGGAGAAAGGTGAAATTTATCGCCAGTCAGTGCAAATTCTGGTGGACAGTGCGCTGGGTAAACAGGTTCAGCGTATTATCTTTATCAGTTCAACCTCGGTGTATGGTGATGCTGAAGGGGAGATGACAGAAGAGTCGCCGCGTAATGCGGTACGCCAATCCGGCAAGATTTTGGTCGAGCTGGAAAACTGGTTACATGACTTGCCGCATGTCAGCATTGATATTTTACGCCCGGCAGGCCTGATTGGTCCGGATCGTCATCCGGGACGGTTTATGGCCGGTAAGCAAGAGTTACCGGAAGGAAACTGCGGTGTGAATCTGGTGCACCAGGAAGACGTGATTGCGGCGATTAAGCTTTTGCTGGCTCAGCCACAGGGCGGGCATATCTATAACCTATGCGCTCAGATGCATCCGCGTAAGCGAGATTTTTATCCGGCTATGGCTAAAGCCCTAGGTGTAGACGCACCGTCATATACGCCGACTACCCGACAATCGCTGGGTCGGATTATAAACGGGCAGAAAATCTGCCACGAGCTGGGCTTTGAATATCAGTTCCCGGATCCTGAACGTATGCCGGTACGGTAAGACGATTAAGCCTCTAGCCGCCGGAAAATAGCCATATTTTGCTATTGTTTTTGCGCACCAAGCCTATGTTGAAACCCAATGATATAACCTTGTCAGCAATCTAAAATAAAAAGGCGCGAAGATTATCTTCACGCCTTTTTATTGATCGCAGAAAACATTACCGGTGTTCAAATGCCAACGCTCTACGCTCAACTTCTCGCATCATCAGGGTCAACAGACCATTCACACAGAGGTAAATGATACCGGCAGCGCCATACACCATAACATCGTAGGTTCTGCCATACATCAGTTGGCTGTAGCCCATAACTTCCATCAGCGTAATGGTATAGGCCAGAGAGGTACTCTTAAATACCAGAACCACTTCGTTGGAATAAGATGACAGCGAACGCTTAAAAGCATAGGGCAGCAGAATGCGTAACGTTTGGCCTTTTGACATTCCTAATGCTTCACAGGACTGCCATTGTCCGGCAGGAATAGCGCGCACCGCACCATGAAATAGCAGCGTGGAGTAAGCCGCACTGTTCAGCGCCAGCGCGACCATGGCACATAACCATGGCTCAGACAGTAAACGCCACAGCACGGGAAAAGATTTAATAAACTCAAACTGGCCCGGACCGTAATAAATCAGGAAAATTTGAACCAGCAGCGGAGTGCCGGTAAACAGAGTGATATAGCCTTTAACGACCCAGTTAATAACCGGCGTTTTTAAGGTAAGAATCACGGTGAATAACAGCGCCAGTACCAGAGCAACAATCAGTGAGGTTACGGTTAATGTCAGGCTGGTATATAGCCCCTGAAGAACGTCGGGTAAGTATTGAAACATTATGACGCTCCCCGTTCAAAGCGGGTGGTCCGCAGCTCTATTGCCTTTAAAACGTACTGGCTTATCAGGGTAATCGCCAAGTAGATCAGTGCAGCAATCATAAACCAGGTAAAGGGCTCTTGCGTACGGGTGGCGATACTTTTGGTTTGCTGCATTAAGTCATTAACGCTGATTAACGAAACAAGCGCGGTATCTTTTAACAGAACTAACCATTGGTTACCCAGCCCCGGCAGAGCATGTCGCCACATCTGAGGCATGATCAAGCGGAAGAATATAGCTGACTTGCTTAACCCTAATGCCTGACCGGATTCCCTTTGACCGTGCGGCACGGCCTTCAGTGCTCCTCGCAGAGTTTGAGAACCATAAGCGGCATACAACAGCGATAGTGCAATCACACCGCACAGGAACGGGCTAACGTCGAAGTTTTCGATATTTAACTGAAGGGTAAAACCGAAAATTGAAAAGCCGTCAGCCAGCGTCATTAATAGCTGAGAGGCACCGAAGTAAATAAACAGTACCACCAGAATTTCCGGTAACCCGCGCAGAATCATCACAATACCGGTGCCGATATAGCTGACAAACTTCAGGCGAGACGACTCCCATACGGCAAAAAACATTGCCAGTATCAGGCCGATGACCAGAGAACAAACGGCAAGGCCGACGGTCATCCCGGCGGCGCTTGCTAAAGGTTGGATTTCATTCATCGCTTATCTGATTACTTCTGGAACCATTTGTCGTAGACAACTTTATACGTGCCGTCTTGTTTGATTTTATCTAACGCAGTATTCAGTTTGTCGCGCAGATCGGTATTTTTAGGGCCAACGGCAATGGCAAAGCCGGTACCGAAGTAAGCATCATCAGTGATGGTTTCACCCACGGTAGCCAGTTCAGCATTGTTTTTTAGCCATTCTGCCACTACGGCAGTATCACCGAATACCGCATCAATACGGCCGCTTTTCAGGTCCAGCATGGCATTTTGATAGCTGTCATAGGCGACAGGCTTAATTTCAGCATGCTTTTCAATCAGATATTTCTGGTGAGTCGTGCCGTTCTGCATACCTACTTTTAGCCCTTTCAACGCAGAGATATCAGCGATTTTATCTTTAAGAGCAATAAACTGAGCCGAGTTATCGTAGTAGGTTTTGGTAAAGGCCACTTGTTCTAAACGCTCCGGAGTAACGTCCAGTGCGGCAATAACGGCATCAAACCGGCGGAACTTCAGGCCGGGAACCAGACTGTCAAAACCCTGATTAGTAAAAGTACATTCCGCCTGAAGCTCTTTACATAAGGCTTTAGCCAGATCGATATCAAATCCCTGAATAGTATTGTCGGCACCGACAAACTCAAACGGAGGATAGGACGCTTCTGTAGCAAAACGAATTTTCTCTGCGGCCGCAGCGGAAAGGCTGATGCTGGCAAGAAGAGTAGCAACCAGTAGTTTTTTCATGACAAACTCCAGTGATAGATAAAATTATTTCAATATCATTCAGATATTAATGTGATAGATAGCCTGCAAACTCTTTGGTTTGCGGATGGATAAATGCTTGTGCATCGCCATGCTCAACAATCCGACCCTGTTCCATATAGATAACCCGGCTGGCTGTTTTCTTAGCAAATTCAACTTCGTGAGTCACGATGACCTGAGTAATTCCGGTGTCGGACAGCTCGCGAATAATATTCACCACCTGAGCCGTAATTTCAGGATCCAGCGCAGCGGTTGGTTCATCAAATAACAGTATTTGAGGTTCCATCATCAGCGCTCGGGCAATTGCGACACGTTGTTGCTGACCGCCGGAGAGGTGCAGTGGGAAACGGGTGCTGAATTTTGTCAGTTGCAGTCGATTAAGCAGCTTTTCTGCACGGTTTATCGCGGCTTCTTTAGATAATCCAAGAACGCGGCAGGGGGCTTCGATCAGATTCTGCATAACCGTTAAATGCGGCCACAGATTATATTGCTGAAAGACCATGCCGACATTACGACGTAGTTCGCGGATTGCATTTTCTGCTGGCGGATGGCTGAAATCAAAGTTATTACCCGCAATGGTAAGCTGACCCGAACGGGGCATCTCCAGCAGGTTTAATACTCTGATCAGAGAACTTTTACCCGCGCCGCTTGGACCGAGTAATACCAGGGTTTCTCCGGCCGGGCAATCGAGGCTAATATCGAAAAGTGCCTGATGGGAACCGTAGAAACAGTTTATGCCGTTTAAATGAATACTCATGCGCCATTAATGAATAGTAATGAATGGTGTAATGGTAACGTTGACAGCAAGGGGATGCAATCAAAGCCGCATAAATTTTGTGTTTGTCTCACATTTAGCGACTAAAAAAGCATAATTTAACCGCTAAGGTAGAATGTCTTTGATGAAAATATAATCACATTAAGCGATCGGCAGCAAACGGGTAGTATAAGTGTGGGGCGAGATGACGGGAATCATAGAGCCGGTAACAGTAAAGCTACCGGCTTAGTCGATATTACATAACGGCGCAGTAAACCTGAAAGGCAACCCAACCCAGTAGTGCTCCGGCTGGCAGGTCGATTAGGTAATGTTGTTTGGTAAACATACATGACAGCGCAATTAATAGCGGGAACATAAATACCCAAGGACCCAGAGTGCTCAATGCCAATAAAGCCGTTAAGGTTGCCACTGAAACATGCATGCTCGGGAAGCAGTTTGATGAGTCATCAAATTTTTGTACATATAATAGAAAGCGTTCTGATAAGTTCTTTCCGGTATTCATCGTTCTCCAGTGAGGGGGCGTTGAAACTGGAAATAACATGAAAAAGAACATTTGCATAACTAACAGTACGGTATAACTAAAGACGATAATAACAAATTGTCGATGATCTTCGACTATCCAGTTGATATATAGAATAGCCGGATAGTATAAAAAGCTATAAACCCAAGACCAAATGGGCCAGAAGGGTATTTTCTCGTCGATCGGAGAATGAAATGATCTTGCTTTTCTGATAGCGTTCCGTTGGGTGAAGAAGTAGAACTGATAGATACCGACAATAAGAATTCCGCTTAAAATCAGGTTGATAATGTAATCTATAGTGCTCACTTGTTATTCCTTTAACCGTAATGATACTGATATATCAATCAGTGGTGATGTCGTAGGGTAATTAAGACCAATAATATATAAGTTACTTCTGTTTGGGTATCCATGTTCTTTGAAAACATTTACCAAATGTGCGGTTATTTGTATCAAGCTGTGAAAAGTTATTTCATTTACAATGAATTGATTAAATAAAAACGCTGATTTTTGGATTGTTATATATTGGCTAAATAGACAACATAAATATATTTTAGATAAAAAATCTCACATTTAAACCAGATGTAAATATTTGGTTAATAGTTTTAGATAGGGAAGCGATCTCGACGCGTTGGCTATTTATCGCTATGATGGAATTTCTGAATTAGGCGGTTTTAATCCCACGGAGAGCGGCGATGCATCGTATCACTATTTCTATTGATGATGATCTAATGGAAGAGATCGACAAGATTATCAAGCAGAAAAATTATCAGAACCGTTCTGAAGCAATACGAGATTTAACCCGTACCGGCATTCAGAATTCATCATTGAGCGTTGAAGGGAATCCGCCTTGCGTAGGCGCACTGGTCTATGTTTACGATCACGAGTCCAGAGAGTTATCTAAACGATTAACCCGAACGTTTCATGACCAGCATAATATGACGTTGGCCAGTCTTCATGTCCACCTTGATCATGGCAGCTGTATGGAGGTTTCCATGCTGAAGGGAAATACTGATGAAGTAGAGCGTCTGGCTGAGCAGGTGATTACTGAACGGGGCGTTCGCTACGGTAAACTGATTATGGTGCCGGATAATTCGACTGCGCATGGCGAAGACGGACATCACCACGGCCATTCTGACGAACATGAATAACGGTCTTATTGAATTCAAATTAACCTGAAGCGTATTGAGTATACGCCTCAGGTCGGCGCTATTTTATCAAACAAGCGTATCAGATAGCTGACTGGTAAATCTTTTGGCTGTCAGCCAATGTGATGTCCTGACGCTCACCCAGCTTAGTCATGCCATGCTCTTCCAATTTTTTCACCAGTGCCGGGATAGTGCTACCGTCTAACTGATAGTCAGATAAGCGGGTCGGCGCGCCCATTTGCTGGAAGAACTGTTCGGTGGCAACAATTGCTGCTTCAATTCGTTCATCATCCGTTCCGCAACGGATATCCCATACGCGCTCGGCATATTGTAATAACTTCTCACGCTTCTGCTGTTTTTTAGCGCGCATTACGGCAGGAAGAATAATGGCCAGCGTTTGGGCATGGTCTAAACCGTGCATAGCGGTTAATTCATGGCCCAGCATATGGGTCGTCCAGTCTTGCGGTACGCCGGCACCAATCAAGCCGTTCAGCGCCATAGTGGCACTCCACATAATATTTGCCCGCACGGCGTAGTCTTCCGGATCTTTTAGCGCTTTAGGGCCTTCTTCAATCAGGGTTAATAGCAGGCCTTCGGCAAAACGGTCCTGAACTTTGGCGTTAACCGGATAAGTCAGATATTGCTCAATGGTATGAATAAAGGCGTCAACTACGCCGTTAGCCACCTGACGTGGTGGTAAACTGTAGGTAGTTACCGGGTCTAGAATGGCAAACTTAGGCAGAACGTGTTCTGACATAAAGGCTTGCTTATCACCGGTCTCACGACGGCTAATGACTGCGCCATCGTTCATTTCTGAACCCGTCGCCGGCAGGGTTAACACTGAGCCAATCGGTATCGCTTTAGTCACTTTTTTGCCGCGGCTGGTGACAATTTCCCACGGCTCACCGAGGTAGTCAGCCGCTGCTGCAATAAATTTAGTGCCGTCTAATACTGACCCACCGCCCACGGACAGCAAGAAATCAATCTTGTTGTTATGAACTTCTTCCACGGCTTTCATCAATGTTTCATACGTTGGGTTGGGTTCGATGCCACCAAATTCAAATAAGGTATAACCCTTAAGTGCGTTATGTACCTGCTCCAAAACGCCGTTACGCTTAATGCTGCCGCCGCCGTAGGTGATTAATACGCGGGCATCGGAGGGGATAACCGTAGGAAGCTGTGCAATCTGACCTTCGCCAAATAGGACTTTCGTTGCGAGATGTAAGCTGAAATTATTCATGATAATAGACCCTGACTGTAGGTTATAGATAGGAAATATAAGGATTAACCGACATTGATAAAAGCGTTAAGTCAATATGCTATACCCGTAACATTACCATAAATCGATCGCAAGGATGTGTGGGATTAATGTAAATGTGTAATTCAATAGCGGATGGTGTTTGATACGTTGATAACAGAATTTGCGTTAAGAAAGTGGCTTATCAATACCTCAAATCAATATCAATTACTGATTAACAGGACTACACTTTTACTTAGTAGTTAACCGGAGGAACTGAAATGCATGATTTGAAAATCAAAGAATGGGCCAAAGTTCGCGAGACGTCTGTAGAAATTGCAGAGGCTATTTTTCAGATTGCGGGCAATGACGAAGTGATTGCTCAGCAAATTTGGGAAGAGGGCAATGATGAGGTTTTAGTGATTGCTTTCAGTAAAACTGATGAAGATCGGTTGTTCTGGGGTGAGGAAATGATTGAGCGTAAAAACGTTTAATCGTGGTATCGCTTAATATATGTTGATCTGATTCCATATCAGATAAGAAAAGGGCAGAGTCGGTGTGACGTACTCTGCCCTCTGGTTTATCCGCTTAGCGATTCACCGCTATCAGACACACACTTCGACCGGCTGGAACTTAGTCACATCAAATAACCCGGTTGAGGTCAGTTTCAATGCCGGGATTACCGGTAATGTCATAAATACCAGCGTCATTAATGGCTGGATGTTCTCATTGATGTGAAATTCTTTATGAGCAATTTTCAGCATATGTTCGATCTGTTCGGCCACTTCCTGAGCGCTTTTATCTGACATCAGTCCGCCTACCGGTAATGGCAGATGGGCTAGAATTTCACCTTTACGGCACAGCGTGAAACCGCCCCCCATAGACTCTACGTCTTTAACGGCGGTCAGCATATCGGCATCATTATCACCGACGACAACGATGTTATGGGAGTCATGGGCAACTGAAATAGCAATAGCGCCGCCTTTCAGACCATAGTTAGATAACACGCCTAACCCCATATTACCGGTCGCGTGATGGCGTTCAATAACGGCTAACTTATTCAAACCGGGATTGAGCTCAGCGTTAAATAACCCTTGGGCATCGGCAACCACCGGCAACTCCAGATTTAGCGTTACAACGCTGCGCGGCTTAACACCGATAGCCCGTACCACATTGCTGGTTAACGGCAGCTTAAAGTTGTCTACGGTTAACGGTGCTAACCGAACCGTATTAAGTACGGTATCCGGAATAATATTTTCAATTTCAACCAGCATCTGGCCATCACGGGCAATTTCTTTACCTTCCGTGAAGACGTGCTTGGCATTAAACTGTTCTAAGTTATCGACGATAAGAATATCAGCATCATAGCCCGGAGCTAACGCACCTTTACCGCGTAAACGGAAACATTCGGCAGCGTTCAGCGTCGCCATAGAAATGGCCATTAATGGATCTAACCCGGCTTCAACCGCCAGGCGCAGACTTTTATTAATATGGCCGGTAGACAGAATGTCTGACGGTTCGCGGTCGTCGGTGCACATAACGCAACGGCGTGAGTTTGCCGGGGTAATCATCGGGATCAGGTTAAGCAAGTCTTTACAGGTTGAACCTTCACGCAACAGCACGTACATGCCTAACCGCAGGCGGTCGATCATCTCTTCACGACGGCTACACTCATGGTCAGTCATTACGCCGCTCATCACATAAGCGGTCAGGTCTTTGCCTTTCATGCCCGGGCTATGGCCGTCAATTACGCGATCGTGGCGGCGGGCCATCATGATTTTATTCATCATTGACGGAGAGTGATTGATTACGCTCGGGTAATCCATCACTTCGCCCAGGCCTAAAACGCCGTCATAGTCGATCAGCTGTTCTAAATCTTCGGCTTCCAGAATGGCGCCGGCCTGTTCAAACGGCGTCGCCGGAACGCAGGACGGTAGCATAACGCGAACGTTTAATGGCAAATTGCGCGAAGAGTCCAGCATATAACGAATACCGTCCAGGCCGCAGACGTTGGCAATTTCGTGCGGATCGGCAATAATCGTGGTGGTGCCGTGAGGCAGAATACAACGGGCAAACTGAGGTGGTGTCAGCGATGATGACTCGATATGCACATGTCCATCAATCAGGCCCGGCATCACATATCCGCCTTTAGCATCCAGAATCTCTTTAGCCTGATAGTCACCACAGCCGATAACCTTTCCGCCGCCGATAGCTAAAGGACCATCCATCAGCGTTTGGTTAAATACGTCTACCACTTTACAGTTTACAATCAGTAAATCAGCAGGAATACGTCCCGCCGCCATATCAATTAGTGTTGCCAATTGGGCTTTATCGCTCACTTTATACCTCTGAAAGTTACTGTTTAGTACGTTGAATTTTATCTGGACAAATCAAATTATTGCATCATAAAACTAAAGCGACGCCGTAGCGCCGCTTTAGTTATCGCCGGCAATTATTGCTTATGCAATTTCCCATGGCTACAGCCACATCTCAGCACAGGGTCAAAGGTCTTCTGCTGGTGGAAATCAATCACACCTAAATCAGTGATTGCATAGTCAGGTATGGCTGTAATCTGCAGACAGCACATATAAAACAGTGGATCCGGTAGGTCACAGCCTAGCTCTCTGGCTAATTGCAGCAGTTTCTCTTCTTCCGCAGCCATAACATCGGGCTCAAGGTCGGAGACAATACCGCAAATTGGTAGAGGTAAGAATCCTAAGACTTTTCCGTCACGGATAATAACCTGTCCGCCGCCGTTTTCCGCTAAATGATTAACCGCTAACGCCATATCCTCTGAATTGGTGCCAATACAGATAACGTTGTTATCATCCGGAGCACATGAACTGGCCATTGCACCGGCTTTGAGTTTCCAGCCGGAGCAGAAGCCAACCGCCGGTTTGGTCGTTGTTTTACCAAAGCGTTCAACAACGGTGGCATACAGTACGTCATTTTCAACGTCAGGTTGAACGACGCCGTCGACCACATTCAGCTCAACATTGCGTCCTTTACGCACGAAAGGAACGTTGAAGTCAACGTCTAATGACAGGGCGTGCACCCGATCGGCATCCAGCTCGGTGCGCACTTTCATATCATCGGCAGACACCGGATTTAGCTTCATGCTTTGTAGTAAGGTTGCGCTTCGCACCGGTGGCTGCAGGTCATAAGCCATTTTTCCGTTTTCTACGGTTAGCTTACCTTTGGCGATAACGGTATCGATTTCAAATTTGCACAGATCTTCGACTAACAGGATATCGGCAAAGCGTCCCGGAGAGATTGAACCGACCAAGTGGTCAATGCGATAAGCTTCAGCTGAGTTAATTGACCCCATCTGAATCGCGGTCATCGGGTCAACACCGCAGGAGATAGCCATACGAATTAGCTTGTCCATATGGCCGTTAGCCATGATGTCTGAGGCAATAACGTCATCGGTACAGAAGCTAACTCGGCGTGAAATACGCGGATTAAGATGCGTAACGATTTTCAGGTTCTCACGCATAAAGTGAGAAATAGACGATTCGCGAATCAGCACGTACATACCTTTACGTACTTTTTCCATCATTTCCTGATGGTCATAGCTCTCGTGGTCAAGGCGAAGGCCGGCACAGAGTACCGAGTTCAGTTTTTTACCGCGGGTCATTGGTGCGCAGCCGAATACCGGCAGGCGATTTTCACGCGCCAGCTCAATGGCTTTCATTACGTCATCGTGCTGGTTTTCGACAAACTCGGATACGGTTTCCCATACGCCGAAAACCTCTGGCCACTTCTGAACTTCGCGGTGGGTTTCTGCCGTCACGTTAAAACCAACGTTGCTTTGTGGCAGGGTATAAGGGGTAATAAACGGCAGGCCCCAGAATACTTTTAACGGCCCCATATCGATTTCGTCTAACACTTCACGCACGCCTTCCAGACCGGAAGTCACGACATACTGGTCAAGGCCGGAAATGATGCTGGTGGTACCGTGTGGAACAACCGCTTTAGCAAAGCTGGTCATCGACAATTTACTGCATTCAATATGAAGGTGGCCGTCGATCAGTCCGGGAACCAGATATTTACCGGTAGCATCAATGCGTTGGGTATTAGGGCCGATATATTCAGATACGTCACCGGTGGCAACGATTTGTGAACGATAAATCGCAACGTCAGCCTGATAGATTTCCGCTGAGTTAACATTAACCAATTGGCCATTACAGATAACGATGTCCGCCGGGAATTTAGCCGCGCCAGCATCAATCATTTCACGTAAGTCTTCTTGTAACATCCCAAATACTCCAATTTATAAAAAGATATAACGTCCAAGGAACAAAGTAGTCATTACTGCCGTACAGGCGGATATTTCACGCCAACGGCCAGTACCCAGTTTCATAAATGAATAAACAACAAATCCTGCGGCAATACCTTCAGTGATGGTAAAGCTAAATGGCATCATGACCGTGGCGACGAAGGCCGGAACGGCTTCAGTTAAATCGTGCCAGTCAATGCGGGTTAAGTCAGAAATCATCAATACGCCAATGTAAATCAGCGCGCCGGCGGTGGCGTAACCAGGCACCATTTCGGCCAACGGTGAAAAGAAGATGGCAAATAGAAACAGCACGCCAACGCCGACGGCCATTAAGCCCGTGCGGCCGCCGACTACTACGCCAGACGTACTTTCGATATAGGCAGTAACGGCTGAAGTACCCATATAGGCGCCGCCGACGGAGCTGATACTGTCAATGCACAATGATTTTTGCTGGTTGGGATAGCAGCCTTTGTCATCGGCTAGTCCGGCTCTGTCCGTGACGGCGATCAGGGTGCCGGATGACTCAAACAAGTTAATCAGCATCACCGAAATAATGATTCCGGCCAGCGACATATTCAGCGCGCCGCTCAAGTCAAGCTGACCAAAAACCGGCGAAATATCCGGTGGCGTGCTCATCACCCCTTTATACTGTACATCGCCCAGCAGCCAGCCAATCAATGTGACTACCGCAAAAGAGATCAATACGGCAGCATGCAGGCCGCGATAGGCCAGAACCGCAATCAGCAAAAAGCCCAGGCTACCTAAGACAAAAGGAATGGATTTCACATTGCCAATCGCCACCATAGTATCGGGATTCGCAACAACGATGCCGGCATTATGAAGTCCGATCAGCGCAATTAATAAACCACAGCCGCTGCTGATACCAATGCGTAAGGAGAGGGGGATGTTGGAGACCATCCAGTAACGGACGCGAAACACCGATAATAAGAAAAACCCCACGGCGCCGAGAAAGACAATGGTCATACCGGTTTGCCATGCCAGACCCATACCGGCAACCAAAACATAGGCAAAGTAGGCATTGATACCCATACCGGGTGCAACGGCAATCGGTAGGTTGGCAATAAGCCCCATTAATATGCAACCGATTGCGGTGATAAGCGCAGTTGTAACGAAAACCGCTTTCATATCCATGCCGGCCGCACCGAGGATCTGTGGGTTAACAAAGATAACGTACACCATGGTGATGAAGGTCGTGAAGCTGGCAATAAGCTCAGTTCTGACCGTAGTACCGTGCTCTTCCAGTTTAAATACCCGTTGTAACAATGAACGCTTTGTTATCGGTGCATTGGTAGCAATATCAGACACTTGCTTTCTCCAGAGACTGAACAATCATTAATTAAATTGATAAATTTCAGTATTTTATAAAAACCAAAAAGGCCACTACATTTTAAAGTGTAGCGGCACAACCGTATAGAAAAGGGGTATATAAAACTGAAATTTAAAGGTTAAAAACGAGCCGGGTAAATCGTGGTACTTATTATGTGGTGTATCATAGCAATCGTTTACTTGAAATTGCAATCGTTTGCTTAACATTCTTGAGATTAAAGTTTCATCCGTGTTTTATCGAAGACAAGCAGCAAGTTGATACAGCAAGGAAACTTGATGGTTTGAAGGGCGATTTTATGGCAGAAAAATTTTTACGACTGACAATCAACAATGCAACGGTAGGTAATCGTTATTCAGACTTCATATAAAACACACAGTAACCGATTAATCTGGCGGACATTATTTGTGATTAATGGACTAACGTTATGCGCAAGCCTTTATCTTGCTATCATCCGATTCTTTACTGGTTAAGAGTTCAGCAAAAACGGATTTTTCGCCGTTTGGCGTGGGCATGCTCATCTCGCCGTTATGCACAAGAGAAACGGCCGGATCAACGGCTGGACCATCGTTTTATCAAACATACTTCAAAACTTATTCGTCAATTAGGTGATAGTGATATTGCTTTGCAACATAACAAAGTGATTAACCTGCGTCTGGCTACTGAGGCTATCGGTGGCATTATTATCGGCCCGGGGGAATACTTTTCTTTCTGTCAGTTAGTCGGAAAGCCCAGCCGTGAGCGGGGATTTGTTGAGGGCATGGAACTATCATTTGGTGAAGCTCGCAGCGGGATTGGCGGAGGGATTTGCCAACTGAGTAATTTAATCCACTGGATGGCGATGCATTCACCGCTGGTGGTGATTGAACGGGCAAATCATAGCTTTGACCCTTTTCCTGATGAAGGGCGGGTGCTGCCCTTTGGTTCCGGTGCGGCGATATTTTATAACTACATTGACTTAGTGTTGCATAATCCGACCGAAGATAGCTTCCAACTGGTATTTAACGTGGCTGAACATCAGCTGGAAGGGGAGCTTTTATGCTCCAAGCCTCGTACGGTGAAATATCATATTTATCAGAAAGCGCATCGTTTTGTTGGTAGAGGAAAACGTATTTACCGGCAAAATGAAATTTGGCGGGATATATCAACTAAAGGTCAGGAACCCATAGTGTTGCACTCCGAGTGCTTATATCAGAATGATGTGATCGTGAAGTATGATGTCGCAGAGGCGCGGATAGAGTAAGTGACGGACAGCTGGCTGGAATGAAGGGCAAAGCTGAAAGCCAGCCCTTCATCGATGTGATTAAACCTTACTTTTAGCGCTTCCCGGCGTAATCAAATCTAAAAACCCTTTAATCAAAGGATCGTTTGTTTCAAACAGTGAAACGATATGCTGCACTATTTGGCCGTCTTTCTCATTATTCCATGCAAGTGATAGCTGAGAAGGCTGGCGGCTGTTTTGGATATTCTTAGTAATTAACTGGCCCGAATCTAAATAAGGTTGGCACAGTTTACGCGGTAGAAAACCAACGCCGAGCCCGTTGAGGTGGCACTGCAGCTTGCTGTCTAAGTCGGGCACTTTAATTTCTTTTTGCCCCGGAAGTAGCCAGGCGACGCGCTTAGTGAGATTTTTTGAGGTATCTTCAACGTTGATAGCCGGATAAGGTCGCATCATCTCTTCCGTTAGCGTATCCGCTCCTTTGGCTAACGGATGGTTCGGCGACATAACAAAGATCCACTCAACGTCGCCAAGGGAGAGAATATTAATATTATTCGACAGAGACTCGCTGCCGGTGGCACCAATAGCTAACTGGCAATCGCCATACAGTAGATTATCCCAAACGCCCATGTAGATCTGGCAGGAAACCTGAAACTGGGTAAATGGAAATTTTTGATGCAAATAACACAGCAGGGCGGCGCAGCTTTCATTGTTATACAGCAGGTTGTTCACAACAATGTTGACCTGCCGCTCAATGCCATCGGTGATTTGCCGCAGTTCATTGGGAACGCTGTCTAGCCACGATAGCCACATCCGGCACTGGTCTAGTAAGTGTAGCCCCGCGGGCGTAAGGGAAACGCTGCGGGTTGTACGTAAAAAAAGTTGGGTACCGACGTCGTCTTCCAGCGTTTTTATGCGGTAACTGATGGCGGCGGGAGTTTTATGCAGCAGTTCTGCTGCCTTAGAGAAGCTACTGCATTCGGCAACTTTAATAAATGAGCGGATAGTATCGTGATCTAACATTAAATAGCCTTATGGTTTTTCGCCAAGTTGTCGCTGCAGGTGCTCGCTTTCCAGACTCTTTAGTATCATAAAAGCTCATTTTTTTCGATTGGTCTAATCAGTTGTTATGAGCTGCGTCGCAAATTAACATCAAGCAATGAGTGTATTTATTCTAAATGGCGTCTGACGCGGGCCGAAAATAATTAAAATAATAAACTCCAGAGGAATATAATGAAGTTGTTACAACCAGTAAGCTCAAGTTATAAATAGTAAAGCAGCAGCGGTAGATATCAAGTAAATTAAGCGGGTTCTTGGCTATGAAAATGGGTCATATATCACACATTAAAATAGTACCATTTATTTTGTGGTTAATAAGTGGCATTGTGGCTGTTGCTATTGCAGATATCGCTCTCGATATTTTAATTTAAATATATCTTATTGTTCTTATTGGGGTTTGCTTAATTATTAAAATAAACTTATTAATTAAATTACCTATAGCAATATTTTTTTATCAATATCATTTATTTTTGAAAGTGTGTAATACCGCTAATATTTTATATCTGCGTTTAGTTAATATGTCGCCAAGAAAATAATTATGGGAAGGATTATTTCAATGAGAAACGGCACACTTATAGCTGAATCGAGTCTATCGCCTATTCTGATTTATTTAAATTATCTAGTTAATCAAATTATGAACAATCAGAACAATAATCAACGCTGAAATCTGAATGTATCATTAGTATCTGAGTGAGCGATAAAATAATGAAGATAAAAAATATATCAATGACCACAATGATTATGATTGCCATGGTACTCGGAATTGTATCAGGAATCGTGGTAGGTCCGGCTATCGGTAATATTCGCGCGATTGGTGATATTTTCCTGCGTTTGATACAAATGACGGTTGTTATATTAGTCATGGGAGCCGTTATTGAAGCGGTCGGCCAGATAGCGCCTAAGGATTTAGGTAAGCTGGGCGGCAAGATATTTTCTTTATTTATGATCTCTACCGTTATTTCCGCCATTATCGGCATTATTTTAGCTGAGATCATTCAGCCGGGAGCGGGCATTGACGTTAAATTGACCTCCGCTACCGATATTGTGGCACCGCAACAAACCATCTATGAGATGGTTGTGAACTTTTTTCCTAAAAATATTATAGAGGCCATGACTGCCGGCAATATGATTCAATGCATTGTTTTTTCTTTACTTTTTGGTATGGCCCTAAGTTTATATAGCCATAATACCAATGATAAACGGATATTGGATTCGATTAAAACCTTCAATATTATTATTTTGGGGGTCGTTAAGCTGGTTATGAAGATGGCCCCGTTAGGGATATTTGCACTATTAGCCTGGGTAACCGGAACCATTGGTCTACAGGTGATGGTGCCATTGATGAAGTTCCTTATCTGTATGGCAGTGGGAACGGTCATTATTCTGTTTCTTTTTATTACCCTAACGGCAATGTATGCCAAGGTAAGCCCGCTAAAGCTGGCGGGTAAAGTTTGGCGGATGGGGGTTGTTGCGTTTACCACAACGTCATCCGCTATCAGTTTACCGGTGAAGATGGAAGATTCAGAACAAAAAATTGGCGTCAGCAAGCGTATCTCTCAGTTAGTTAATCCGCTGGGTATGGCGCTGAACAGTAACGGACTGTCACTGTTTCTGGCGATTTCCTGCATTACGCTGGCTCAGTTTTACCATCTCGAAATGTCTCTGGTTTTTCTGATCCAGATTATTGTTCTTTCTACATTAGCGACGCTGGGCACGGTAGTCGTGCCCGGTGGCGGCCTGGTTGCTTTAGCCATTGTTTTACCTTCAATGGGATTACCGTTGGAAAGCATCGCGTTATTAGCCGGTATTGATTGGTTCTCAGGTATGTTCCGCACGGTATTAAACGTGGTTGATGATGCGCTGATTGCGTTGATTATCGCCGTTGGTGAAGATGAATTTGATCGTGATATTTTTGATGGAAAGAGTGCGGACATTGCGTTGAACAGCGGTAACTGATAGCAGAGACTCGATTGATGGCAAAGCCGTTTTATTGAGTCTCAATGCGAGTTTCGTCCGCAGTCCAATATATACGCCTTGAGAATAAATATAGTCCTTGCTACCTCGCGGGGACTATATTGTTTTAGCCTTGTTTAAAAATGCCTTTTCGGCAGAATCACACGACGAAAAAGTACCATAATCGCCTGCGCCTGTAATATATTCGTTGATATATAAGCAGGGGGCGAGATGAATTATATTTTTTTATTTTTGGCAGCCGTCTTTTGGGGAGGCAATTATGTGGTGGGGCGGATTCTGGTTGAGGACACGAATCCCTTCTTGCTATCGGCGTTACGCTGGCTATTTACCGCCATACTGCTAACGATGATATACCATAAACAGCTACGCACTAACCTAACGCTTATCATCGGGAGTTTGAGAACAATTGCCTGCCTGTCTATTTTGGGACAGGTGTTATTTCCGTTAACGCTCTATATCGGGCTGCAATATACCACTTCACTTAATGCCGCTGTTTATATGTCAGCAACGCCCTGTGTCGTATTGGTAATTAACCGGCTGGTATTTAATGATAGCGTCACTAAAGCGAATATATTTGGGGTTATCATCAGTACCGTTGGCGTCCTTTACTTATTATTCAAAGGTAATTTTCTTGATTTAGAACAGCTCGCCGACAATATTAATCAAGGCGATTTTTGGGCTATAGCTTCTGCCTTAAGCTGGGCGTTTTACTGTTCGTTTTTGCGAACCAAAGATCGGCGTATCAGCGGCTATGCTTTCGTCACTTCATCGTCGATTATTGGGGCATTAATCTTAATACCTGCCGCTATTGGCTACTATTTAACGTTTGATATGCCGCCTTTGGTGGTTAACATTTCACAATTAGCGAATAACCCCAATTTTCTGCTTGGCCTGGCCTATCTGGTGGTTTTTCCGTCGTGGCTTTCTTACCTGTTTTGGCACAAAGGCATTATGGCCTTAGGCGCCACTCGGGGTGAAATTTTTACCCACGTCATTCCGCTGTCGGGTGGCATTATGAGCATTATATTTCTGGGTGCGCCGGTGAGCTATTATCACTTAGTCAGCGCCTTATTTATTCTGTGCGGGATTTATTTATGTTCGGTAAAACGGCCGCTACGATCGCGATAGCTTTATCTAAAGAAAATAAAAACGGCCACCGTTAAGTGGCCGTTTGGCGTAAGGTTGCAGGGCGTTAGCTTAATTACAGCTCGGCATCCCGGTTACAGTCTTTGGAATATATATAGCTAAAAGGTTCATCGGTTCCTACCGCATATCCGGCCTGTAAACAGTAAGCGGCCATAAAGATATAGTCGCCTTTTTTAACCGGTATCCATTCATTATCTAGGTTGTACATACCTGCACCACTTAGAATATAGGCACCGTGCTCCTGAATATGGGTTTCGATATAACCATGGCTGGCGCCCGGCTCAAAGCTCAAAATATGCATATTCATATCAAAGCCCAAATGCTTAGGCAGGAAGTCTTGCAGAATAACGTTGCTCATGCCTTCATAATGGATTTTTTCCAGATTATTGGCATTACCTGAAACAACCTCAGCAGAATGACCGGCTAGCGGTGAGTACTTTCTCTTATACAGGAATAACTGACTATTTTTGTCGCCGTTATTATTCTTCAGGTACATCATGGTACCCGCCGGACAATAGAGATAACCGCCGGTGGATAGATCAAACGGCTGCTCTCCGGCAGAAGCCTTAATGTTGCCATCGATAACATAGACAAAGGTTTCAACGCCTTCAGCTCCGTAGCCTGCTTCATTACGACCGTTAGGCAACATAGTGACGATATAGTCGACAAAGGTCGCCCCCAGCTTGGGTGAGGACAGAATGGTGACATCACACTCTTCAAACCCGGGCACGATATTCTTCACTAAACCATCAGTTGGAATTAACGCATAGTTTTCACGTTTAATTACCGCTCGGGATGCCAACAGATCGCGCGGATAGCCCGTATTATTATTGAAATAACCCATGTTCAACTCCTATAAGAAACAAATCTTGTTACTCAGTATTAATTAAATTATTTACTCTTCTTCAGGTTAGAGAAGAAGAATACGGCGGTACCGACTACCAGAATAATGGCCGAAATATAGAAGCCCATCTGCTTTGAACCCAACTGATCTGAGATTACGCCGGTTAAGAACGGGGCGATAACCGATGAACTCATGCCAAAGAAGTTGAATACGCCGAAAGAGGTGCCGTATCCGGTTTTTGGTGCATGGTCAGCGACATAAGAAATCAGAATTGGCTCAACGGCTAATTTACCTAGCAGTCCGTACAGAATCAGACCGATCAGTAAGATGGTTGAATTTGGTGCAATAACGGTGACGATCAGCATCACTGCCGCACAGATCTCAAGGAAAATAATCAGACCGACTTTTCTGTCGCGGAATTTATCAGACATGCGGCTAAAGAACAGGGCACCCGGAATCGCAGAGAAAGCCACCAGGGCAGATGAGAAACCGATAGCGACGCCTTCAAAACCGCGTTCCTGCTGTAAGAAGGATGGTAACCAGGTAACCACCATATAGTAGCCGTAGCAGGTAGCGAAATAGATGATGTAGGCTGCGATCATCTTGGAGGTAAACAGGTTTGCTTTTCCTCCGGCGGTTACCGGTGAGTCAGGCATATTTGCACTGGTGGAAACTGCCGGTTTCTCTTCTTTTGGCGGAGTTTTGATCACAATGGCAAAAACTAACACCATCAGGAACAGTATTGCGGCAATCATATACAACATGATTTGCCAGTCCATCTTCAGGCTTTTTACAAAAAAGCTCGAAGCAATCAGACCAATACCCATACCAACGGCTGAACCGCTGTTGATAATCGCCGTTGCCAGACCGCGGCGTTCGGCAGGAATATTTTTTGATGACAGGGAATAGGCTGAACCATAGTAAGAACCACAACCGATACCCGCCATCAGGCTACCTAAATATACCATCGACAGGCTAGAGGCATTACCAATCACTAATGCTGCCGCGGTGAATAACAGGAATCCGGGGATTAATACCACTTTTTGGCCAAATCTGTCGACCAGCATACCTGCCGGTATTTGCATACCGGTATAGGCAAAAAAGTAGAAGCTGGCTATCAGCCCCATTTCGGCATTGGATGTAACGTTCAGAGAGGCTTGGATTTCTGGAAATATCGGAGTTAATACTGACCGATAGATCCAGATAGAGACCCAACCAAGGCAGAGAATAATAACGATCTTGTGCCAGTATTGGATACCACCACTTTTTACATTTTGATCTACGCTGTCCATTTGCATAATGTGAGTCTCTAGTTCTGATAGGCTAATTGATAAAGGGCCTGAGTCAGGGCTTTAACCCCTTCGACTAAGTCTTCAGTCTTGGTTTTTTCTGCCGGGTTGTGGCTGATGCCTTTAATGCTTGGAATAAATAACATGGCAGTAGGGATACGAGGTGCAAATATTTGTGAATCATGACCTGCGCCGCTGTGCATTAAGCGATAATTAAGCTGCTCTTTTTCACAGATATCTTTCAGGGTATTCACTAAATCCGTATCCATAGGGACCGGCGCTTCGTCCATCCAACGGTCAATCACGATCTCCATGCCCATTTCATGAGCAATCGCCTGCATATCTTTTTCAATTTCTTCAGTAAATGATTTGAGATAGGCTTGGTCAGTATGGCGGCAGTCCATGGTAAACATGACTTCGCCGGGTACGACGTTAACGGTATTGGGTTTCGGAATAACTTTCCCGAAGGTGAGAACCAGCGGATCGCCGGCAGCATTTGCTTTAGCAATAGATTCTGTACAGATACGGCTAAAACCATACACCGCATCTTTGCGATAGCTCATCGGCGTGGTGCCTGCGTGATTTGCTTCACCCTTCAGGGTAATGTTATAGCGGCGCTGACCAACAATACTGGTCACAACGCCAATGGTATTTCCTTCAGTTTCCAGTACGCTGCCTTGTTCAATATGCAGCTCAACGAAGGCTTTAATATCTTTTCGTGCAGCGCTGTCATCTTGTTTGAAGTCAAAGCCAAGGCCGCGCATGGCATCGACAAAAGGGGTGCCCGCAGCATCTTTAATATTGAGCACTTCTTCTTTTTTAGCCAGGCCTAACAAGTTTTTACTTCCCCAGAATACATAAGGGAAACGGCTGCCTTCTTCTTCCGCCAGAGAAATCACCTCAATGGTGCGCAGGGGCGTGCCATACTGCTGTTTTAAATACTGAACCGCCAAATAGGCAGCAATAATGCCAAAATGGCCGTCTAAATTACCGCCATTAACCACACTATCAATATGCGAGCCAGACATAATCACTTGGTCTTTATGCTGACTGCCGATTAACTTGCCTGATAAATTACCGACTTCATCAAACGACGTTTCTAATCCCATGTCCTCAAACTTTTGTTTTAATGCTTGCTGAGCATCAAACCATTCTTTGGAGTAGAGCAGGCGGGTTATTCCACCGCTAGGGACACTGCCGAATTGACTGAGCCAGCTAACATTACTCTCTACGTCTTGAATAATATTTTCCATCATATAATCACCTTTGTTTTGAATAGTTAGCTTCAAATAGCGTTATTTCATTTTTCAACCAAACGAATGGTTGAAAATAAATATTCAGAGTGCATTATCCATTGATGTTCATTTAATAGTCCGGTGTAATTAAATCGTTCACCGGACTTAAATATCATTTCTTAAAAGCAGGTATTAGTTACTAAAACAAATTATTAGGATGCAAATTAATCGACTCTATTTTCGAGTATTATTAATGAGCAAATGGGTCTTTATGATCGTAAGAATGATTATAAAGCGTATCAGAAAGAAGGTATTGGTATATTTCATCAACAATTTCGATGCCGTTCAGATTACTCTCATCTTCATTGATATCGCAATTTTGCCCCGGATAAAGCACCTGCTTAACACCCGGAGCCGGTTTCACAGCATTAAGATCTTTCATCGTTTGGCTGATATTCTGCTTGAAGGTTTGCGGGTCGGTAAAATAAGACGGGTTAATGACAATATGCAACTGACCAAGATTACGGCCTTCAGTCAAATCGTTATACATCGAGCTGACCCGGCTACCAAATGGCAGGCCTAATAAAATACCGGATAGAACGTCAACCATCATCATCAATCCGTAGCCTTTAGGGCCGGAAAGTGGAACCAGAGCCTTAACTTCAAACGGATCTGTCGTTGGTTCACCCTGTTCGTTTACCGCCCAGTTATCGGGAATTACGTCATTACGTGAGCGAGCATCAAGGATTTTTCCCCACGCCTGAACGGTTGTTGCCATATCAAACGTCATGACTTTATCATCTTCACCTTGGGCGGCAAACGCTATCGGGTTAGTTCCGTAGTAAACGCCGGTGCCACCAAAAGGTACCGCCATCGGGTCTGACTGACACAGTGAAATACCGACCATTCCCTGCTTAGCGGCCTGCTGTACAAAATAGGAAAGGGCGCCGCTGTGACCAATTTTTTTAACGCCAACGATGGCAATGCCGTTGGTTTGAGCTAAGGTGATTGCTTCGTCCATCGCCAGCTTAGCGGCGACATGGCCTGCGGCGTTATCGCCGTGAAATACGCCAGAGCAAGGGCCTGTCTGTTCAAAATGGAAATTGGGGCTGGTATTTGTGCCACCTTTAGATATCCGTTCTGCGTAATATTCAACTCGTACCGCACCATGAGAATGAATACCTCTGGCATCGGCATGAACCAGAACGTCAGCTACCATTGAGGCATGCTGTTCTGATAGTCCGGCTTTATTAAGTTTATTTTGAATAAGCTGATGGAGCTTCTGTCGAGTGACTTTCATGACATTTTCCTTCTGACATCGCGAATTAGGCGTTTTGTTGCGTAGCACAATACGCGGCTAAGTAATAAATAATGTGATCCAATTATCTTTTATTACATAGTTAGATGTTTTTTTAAAATAGGGCATTAATACTAAAAAAATTTAATAAATGGTTATTTTTTATTAAGCCACTTTCTATCTTTGAATAATTTTTAAATATAAATGCACTAATCAGTTAAATTTTATGATAATGGATTTAATGTGATTTAGTTCACCCTATAAGTAATTTTTTATTTGTACTGTGTCCACAGCGTTAATTGCGTGATTTTTCGGAAAATCAGTTATCTGCTAAGTTATTTGTCTCACTGCATGTTTGTGATAATAATTATACAGATTAAGAATATTATTTATATTTTGAGAAAACCGAAAATATCATTCGGGCAATGTATTCATGGTTAGGCTTTTTAAGGTGAATAAAATGATACATGCGTTTGTGAAGAAAGGGAGCTTTCAGGATTCGGTGAGTTTGATGGTGATCTCCCGAAAACTGAGTGAATCTCCTGAGGTTGATGAAGTTTCTGTAATGATGGGAACGCCGGCCAATAAATCGTTATTGGAAACAACCGGCTTCTGGCACGACCAGTTTTTAGAGGCAACGCCCAACGATATCTGTGTGGCAATACGTGCAGAGAATACCGACCCGAGCGTTATCGACTTTATTAGCGGTGAATTAGAGGCCGCCCTACAGGCCTTGGCTCAGGGGCAACGCGGCGGTAAAAAACTGCTTAAAGTTCGCCGCTGGGAAAGCGCGCTGAAAAAACTCCCTGATTCAAACTTACTGCTGATCTCTATTGCCGGTGAGTATGCCGCTAACCTGGCTGAACAGGCGTTAGACAGCGATAAAAACGTGATGATCTTCTCAGACAATATGACGCTGGAAGATGAAGTACGCTTAAAAAACAAGGCCAGTAGTAAAGGTCTGATTGTGATGGGACCTGACTGTGGTACCGCGATTATAGCCGGTGCTCCTTTAGCCTTTTCCAACGTGATGCCTAAGGGAAACATTGGCGTTATAGGCGCATCAGGTACCGGTATTCAAGAGTTGATTTCTCAGGTTGCGCTGGCCGGGCAAGGTATTACACATGCGATTGGCTTAGGTGGCCGAGATTTATCGGTTGGCGTCGGTGGCGTTAGTGCATTAACCGCACTGGATATGCTGGCCAACGATCAAGACAGCAACGTTATCGCTTTTGTTTCTAAACCTCCGGCAGAAGCAGTGCGCCAGAAGGTGATTAGTGCGATGAAAGCCATCAATAAACCTGTCGTTGCACTGTTCTTAGGAACCGCGCATGCCAAAGCGCGTGAAGGGAATGTCTATTTTGCCAATACCCTGAATCAAGCTGCAGAGCTGGCGGTTGCCTTATCTAAGGTTGAAGACGCCGCGGCGCTGCATACCAAAGCGCCGAAGAAGAAAATTATCGGGCTGTATACCGGCGGTACGCTGGCAGCTGAAGCGGCCATGTTGTTGGCCGAGCAGCTTGGACTGCAGACCGACAGTGAGCATGCCAAAGGCGTTATGTTAGCCGCTGATGGACATAAAGTTATCGATCTCGGTGATGACTTCTATACCGTAGGCCGTCCTCATCCCATGATTGACCCGACTGTACGTCAGTTGGAAATCATTAAACTGGCGGACTCTGCAGAAACCGGCGTTCTGCTCATTGATGTGGTGCTGGGTTACGGTTCACTGCTAGACCCGGCGGGTGCCGTGGTTGAGGCGGTCAATAAAATGCGTGAAAAGCGCGGCTCTCAGCCGGCAATCACCATTATTGCCACCGTCACCGGTACCGAACAGGACCCTCAGTGTCGTTCCAGTCAAATAAAAATCTTGGAAGATGCAAACATTGTGGTTTGTGAAACCCTACCGCAGGCTATTTTGCTTGCCGGTACCATGATTGCCGACGTTCCGCCAGCTAAAGAACTGAAACCGACCGCATTGCTTAACGGTGTCAACGTGATCAATGCCGGTCTGCGAGGGTTTGCTGAAGATCTTCAAAGCAGTAATGTTCCCGTGGTGCATTACCAATGGGCACCGGTTGCCGGCGGAAATGAGAAGTTAGCTAATTTATTGAAAAAATTACAGTAAGGGCATTGTTATGTATAAGTCTATTGCAGAAGCCAATACCGCAGTTATCGACCGTATTAAAGAAGCTCGTCCGCGCTGGATTGATGTGAAGCCAGCAAAAGAAGTGATTCCTGCACTTCAAACCGGCCAAAAGTTACTTCACGCCGGGCCTCCGGTGGAATGGGCTCATATGAGTGGCCCGGTTCGCGGAGCCTGCATCGGTGCTTGCCTGTTTGAAGGTTGGGCAAAAGACGAAGCTGAAGCGCTGGCATTGCTTAATGGCGGGAAGATTGAATTTATTCCTTGCCATCACGTAGATGCGGTTGGCCCTATGGGCGGAATTACCTCGGCGAATATGCCAATGATCGTTGCCTATAACGCCATACACGGCAACTATGCTTACTGTAACCTGAACGAAGGTATCGGTAAGGTTATGCGCTTTGGTGCTTATGGCCCAGATGTGCAGCAACGCCTGGCTTGGATGCGCGATGTTTTATCTCCGGTACTCAGTGAGACATTGCAGAAGTTTGAAGACGGTATTGACCTGACGGCTATGATGGCTCAAGGCATTACCATGGGTGATGAATTCCATCAGCGTAATATCGCCACATCAGCCTTGCTGATGAGAACGCTGGCACCCAAAATTTCTCAACTGGAGCGTAATAAAGAAGAGATTACCGAGGTTCTGCAGTTCCTGAGTATTACCGATCAGTTCTTCCTTAATCTGGCAATGGCTTACTGTAAAGCGGCGATGGATGCCGGTGCACAAATTAAGGCCGGTAGTATTGTTACCGCGATGACCCGTAACGGTCAAAACTTCGGTATCCGCGTCAGTGGGCTAGGGGATCGCTGGTTTACTGCGCCGGTAAATACGCCACAGGGGCTGTTCTTCACCGGCTTTAGCCAAGCTGATGCCAATCCGGATATCGGTGATAGTGCGATTACTGAAACCTTCGGCGTTGGTGGTGCAGCGATGTTAGCGGCTCCGGGCGTGACCCGTTTCGTGGGTGCCGGTGGTATTGATGCCGCGACAGAAGTTACCGAAGAGATGAGTGAAATCTATCTTGAGCACAACATGTTACTGCAAATTCCTACTTGGGATTTCCAAGGTGCATGTATCGGATTAGATATTCGTCGGGTTGTTGAAACCGGCATTACGCCACTGATTAATACCGGTATCGCACATAAAGAACCGGGCATTGGCCAGATTGGTGCCGGTACTGTTCGTCCTCCTCTGGCCTGTTTTGAAAAAGCGTTAGAGGCATTGGCTGAAGAGATGGGTATTGAGTAACTAAGTAACCGAAGAAGGCTAAGCCTTTTTGCTTATCAGCAAAACTTAGCCTTCTGGTTTCTAGCGGCAATACTGCTGATGGTAAGGAATGTTATGCAACAGGCGAATATTTTATTTACTCCACTGGCCGCCAGCCTGAATACTCAAGGAATTAAGGGGCGGATTACATGCCATAGCATTTATTCAAAGGCCATTAATCTTTGCGTGGGTGAAAATAAATTATTAACCATTCAGCGAACCGGGCAAGGTATTAGCCCGTTCGGAATAGTTCTGACAGAAGATGAGTTTTTATATTTGGCCGATGAATTATCACCAGGGCAGGTTGGTGAAATAAACCATCAGGGAATCATCTTCGGGGCACTTAATATTGCATTGCCTAAGCGCTATTTAGATTTACAGGTTCAAACCAACGGTGAAGTACGCCGTGAGTGTTTTTTCCGTTCTGTTGCGCAGAGCGGCGGTGAAACCGGTTTATATGGCGATCTTGCTCAGGCCTTACAGACGCCATTAAACAGTGAACTTATTGAAATACAGCGCAGAATTATTTATTGGCTGGAAGGCGAAACCGTGAGCTGGGAAGATTTAATCGGTAAAGGCCCGGGGCTGACGCCAAGCATGGATGACACCTTAATTGGCATATTACTGATGATATACAGCGACTGTCGTTTGGCGCAAAGGCTGCAACAGTCAGATTTTTTTACCGCGGAAGAGTTCCGGCATTTAGATAAGCTGACCACCATTGTTAGCGTTAACTATCTTCAGTGCGCGGCACAGGGTGTTTTTTCGACCCCGCTATTACATTTATCACGAGCAATATGTGGCTATTCGGTGAGTGATGAAATAAAAACCAAGCGAAGAGTCGAGCAGATATTAAGTTTAGGCCACCATTCAGGTGCAGACACCTTATTGGGCGTCGGGTTAGTTTGCCTGGCACTGAATGAATATATTAATAAGCCTTATATTAAATAGACGTATAAATAAAATAATTTAATTAATAGTTATTTGAAAAGGCGGGTTGTCTTTTTAAATGGTTATTAAGTTTCATCAATAAAATCAGTCAACAATCAGGTCTGAAATAATCTTCAGGCCCTACTGATGTTTTCTGCAAGAGGTCATAATGGATATTGAAAACAAGAAGTATAAAACGTTGGTTCTTGCTTTAGGTGGCAATGCTTTATTACAGCGAAATGAAGTTCTTTCAGCTGATAATCAATATAAAAATATTGCGGCAGTCGCTAAAGTTGTCAAAGTCTTATCGGAAGATTACAACGTAGTGATTGTTCATGGTAACGGACCTCAGGTTGGTCTGCTGTCGCTACAAAATTTGGCTTATGAAGAGACACCTGCTTATCCGTTAGATATTCTGGTTGCTGAAACTCAGGGAATGTTGGGCTATATGATTACTCAGAGCCTGGGGCAAGAACAAGGGATGCCACCGGTATCATCCGTGCTGACGAGAGTACTGGTTGATACTAATGATGCTGCTTTCCAGGACCCGACTAAATTTATCGGTCCGGTTTATAATGAGCAGGAAGCGGTAGAAATGGCACAGCGTTATGGCTGGACCATGAAGGAAGATGGCAAATATATCCGTCGTGTGGTGCCATCGCCAATGCCTAAGCGTATTTTAGATCTGGATGCTATCAATGCATTATTAAATATGCGCCACGTGGTGGTATGTAACGGTGGCGGCGGAGTACCGGTCGTTAATAACGGAGATAGCGGTTTTAGTGGTATAGAGGCGGTTATCGATAAAGACTTCTCAGCGGCATTACTTGCGTCTGAGTTAAATGCAGATTGTCTGTTAGTGCTGACCGATGCCGATGCGGTCTATCAGGACTGGGGAACGCCAAATCAGAGAGCGCTGCGGGATGTCACCGCGCAAGAGCTTAAGCCTTTCGCTATCGCTGATGGTTCAATGGGGCCTAAAGCTCAGGCGGTGATTGGCTACGTAGAGAAAAGCGGTAACCCGGCCTATATCGGTGCATTGCATGATGCGGCACAGATTCTGAAGGGCGAGAAAGGCACTAAGATTCATTTATAATCTGACTCACTCAGCTCTGACCTGCTTTGGGTGTGAGTGATTTTTTACTATGATTCTGATCGCTTGAGCGAAAACAGAAGGGCGTGCAGTTTTTTATTGCGCGCCCTTTTTTCGATGGCTCTAAATATCCATTCTGTACCAACGTTATTTGGCTTTTCTTAACTCAGTTACCGGCACGCCACCGATCCCCCAATTGTCAGTTTCTACTTCATCAATTACCACAAAGGTCGTCGCGGGGTTTTTATTCAGCACGTCGACTAACAGTTGAGTGACACCTTCAATGAGCTGCTTTTTCTGCTCGGCGGTGGCCCCTTCATTGGTTATTTTGATATTAACGTAAGGCATACTTTACTCCGTGAAAGTGGGTAACATGGTAAATAACAGCGAACTTAATCGAGCTGAATTATGACCGTTAAGTGGTGTTTTCGCTATGTGATGTGGTGCTTAAGTTGAGCCGGGACCCAAAACAACGTTATCCTTAGGCAAATAACAACTTACCGACTCTGGGCTCGGAGTCAATCTGAAGGTAGCCGATGGCCTTATCTATTATGTTGCAGGGAACAGGATCCGACGTAGGGAAAAGCGTTCTGGTTGCTGGCTTATGTCGGATTTTTTTTCAGGATGGATATCGGGTTGCCCCATTTAAATCTCAAAATATGGCCCTGAACTCGGGAATTACCGAGGCAGGTGATGAGATGGGCAGGGCACAAATATTTCAGGCTGAAGCGGCGGGAATAAAACCGGACGTTCGAATGAATCCGGTTTTACTTAAACCCACTAGTGATATGCAGGCTCAGGTTATTGTGATGGGAAAAGTATTCAACCATATGGATGCCGTTACCTATCACCAGTATAAACCTCGATTAATGGATCACATTGAACAGGTATACCGCAGTCTGGCTTCTGAGCAGGAAATTATTGTGCTGGAAGGCGCCGGAAGCCCGGCCGAGATAAATCTGCGCGATCGTGACATCGTGAATATGGGCATGGCTGAACGAATAGATGCACCGGTGATTCTGGTGGCCGATATCGATCGCGGCGGCGTATTTGCTGCCATTTATGGCACGCTTGCGTTACTCAGCGATGATGAACGGGCGCGAGTGAAAGGGGTCATTATTAACAAATTTCGCGGAGACGTTGCCTTACTTCATTCCGGTATTGAAATGATTGAACAAATGACGTCAGTACCGGTGTTAGGCGTGATGCCTTTTATTGAACTCAATATTGAAGATGAAGACAGCGTCGGGCTTAGCCAAAATAAGTACCGCCAGCGTAATCATGCCAGCCACAATCAATTAGATATCGCCGTTATTCACCTGCCTTACTTGTCTAACTTTACCGATTTTAACGCGTTAGCTATCCAGCCTGATGTTCATCTGCGCTATGTTATGCGCGATGAGAAGATTGGATATCCGGATTTACTGATTATACCCGGCAGTAAGAACACCCTCGGCGATCTTAAATACCTGCGGGAAAGCGGTATGGAACAGGAAATTCTGCGGCTTAACCAGTTAGGCATTCCTATTATAGGGATCTGTGGCGGTTACCAGATGCTGGGGAATCGGTTATATGACGGTATTGAATCAGGTATAGCTCAAATGGACGGATTGGGATTACTTGATTGTGAAACCCGGTTTTCCGCGGAAAAAACCACCACTCAGGTTGAAGCCAAAGTTAGCGTTTTACCGCCTGATGATGAAGGATTGTTTCAGGTGGATAATGAAATGATCATTGAAGGCTATGAAATTCATATGGGACAAACGGTTATAGGCTCAAACACTCGGCCTTTCTGCCGCTTGATCAGCCGTAACGGCCAGGTTGTTGAATCTGATGACGGCGCGGTCAGTCTATCGGGGAATGTCATGGGTAGCTATATTCACGGTATTTTTGATCGCGAGCCCTTTACCCGCCAGCTGTTAAATAAGTTACGCCAGCGAAAACAGCTGCCGCCACTGGAACAGAGCCAATCACTCGACGCGTTTAAACAGCGGGAATATGACCATCTGGCCGATAATATGCGTGAATATATTGATATTCAAAAAATCTACCGGCTGATGGCCGACCATGCTGAGCAGCAAAGTAAGCAGACAAAAATATGATGATTTTAGTTACCGGCGGAGCCCGAAGCGGTAAGAGCCGCCTGGCAGAGAAAATGGCCAATCAACGGGCAATCCGTGATGGCGCTGATGTTCTTTATATTGCGACTTCAGTGGCTACCGATGCTGAGATGACGCTACGTATTGAACAACATAAACAGGCACGTCCGGCACACTGGAAAACCCATGAAGGATACCGCCAGTTGGGCAATGAAATTCGCCAACAATCGACAAATTTTCCGGTGATAGTACTTGAATGTATTACCACGATGCTGACTAACTTACTGTTTGATCAGGCCGGTGATGCAGATCCTGAAAAGCTGGACTATGACGCAATTGAACAACGCCTGTCGCTTGAGATTGATGATCTATTGCAAGCCTGTGCTAGCAGTGAAAGCCATATCATCATCGTCACCAATGAGTTGGGATGTGGCATCGTGCCGGAATATACGCTGGCACGACGTTTTCTTGATATTGCCGGTAGGGTGAATCAACGTTTGGCTGAACAGGCTCAGGAAGTTCACTTTGTGGTTTCAGGTATTGATATGAAAATTAAGGGTTAAAAAAGATGAAATATATAAAACTCTTTTTAGCATCGTTACAGTTTATGAGCCGTATTCCGGTGCCGGAACGCTATACATCCGGTTTAGATATCACTGACTATCGCAAGGGAATTATCACTTTTCCATTGGTTGGTCTTGTTGTTGGTGTTATCAGTGCGTTTGTTTTTGTCTTGACTCAAATGTGGTGGGGTAATTTGCTTGCCGCAGCCTGTGCCGTATTGACTATGGCGGCTATTACCGGTGGGTTTCATCTGGATGGCTTAGCGGATACCGCTGACGGTATTTTTTCTTCCAGACCGAGAGCGCGGATGTTGGAAATCATGCGCGATAGCCGTATTGGCACTCACGGAACGCTGGCACTGATATTTAAAATTGCCCTGCATATTTTAGTTGTTTATCAACTGGCCGAAAATCAGGCGGCGGTTATGGGGCTACTGATAGCCGCACCGGTTGTCGGTAGGTCGCTAAGTGTCTTACTGATGTATCGCCAAAACTATGCCCGAGAAAGCGGCGTAGGTAATTTATATATTGGTAAAATCAGCGGCAGTGAGTTCTGCCAAACCCTGATACTGTGTGCCGTTTTGGTCTTTTTCCTTGCCGGTAGCTATGCGCTACTGACTATCGTGGCTACGGCGGTGGTAGTGTTAATTTACCGTACGCTTATTCAGAATAAACTCGGCGGGCAGACCGGTGACACTATTGGGGCAGGTATCGAAATAGGTGAATTGTTGTTCTTACTGTTGATGGTTCATTAATAGATGAAATTATTCTTAGTCCGGCACGGTGAAACAGAGGCGAATAAAAGCGGTGTTTATTCCGGCATCAGTGATACCCCGCTTAATAACAACGGCATTCTTCAGGCTCAAGCATTAGCCAAAGCTTTAGCAGGAATACATTTTGACGGTGTTATTACCAGCAAATTGATACGGACCAGCCAAACGGCAAGCTATATTTCGCCCGGAAACCGGGCCGAACATCGTGCTATCGCTGAGTTTAATGAGATCAATTTTGGTCGCTGGGAAGGTCGGCATTACAAGGATATTGCTTTGGATGATGCGATAGCTTACGCCGCATGGTCTGACGACTGGCAGCATACTGCGCCGCCACAAGGTGAAAGTTTCCACCATTTTTTTCAACGCATTCAGCAATCATTGACTGACTGGCTGGCTGACAATCAACGACAGTCAGTGCTGTTGGTCGGGCACCAAGGGACGCTGCGCTGTATTTTACTCACTTTACTCGGACTTCCCGCCGAGGCATTTTGGCACTTTACCTTTATGCAAGGCGCTTACAGCGTGATTGATATCCGGCAAGGGCACGCGGTGATTGAGAGTATTAATATTCGCGCTGAATAGCGCGAGTGTTTCAATATCAAACCCATGGATGTTCGTTTGCATCCATAAAATAGACAATAAAGGCCTATATTTAATGAAAACTCTGGCTCAGATAATTAACGCTATCCGTCCGTTGAATACCGATGCTATGCAAGACATGTCGGATAAGCTGGATGGTTTGCTAAAGCCGACCGGAAGTTTGGGGCAGCTAGAGACGCTGGCCATTCAGCTTAGCGGTATTTCACACTCCACTGATATCCACTTTGAGCGTAAACAAATTATTGTTATGGCCGCAGATCACGGTGTTTTTGACGAAGGTATCAGCGTATCACCGCAGATAGTGACTCAAATCCAAATGTTGAACATGACTAAAGGTGTCACCGGCGTATGCGTACTGGCTAAAAATGCCGGAGCAGAGGTTTTGCTGGTAGATACCGGCATTAAATGCGCTCCCATTGAGGGTGTACTGAATCATAAAGTCAGGGCGGATGGCTCTGGCAACATAGCCAAACAGGCTGCAATGAGTCGCTGTGAGGCAGTTACTCTTTTGGAGAACAGTGCTCGGTTGGCAATTGAGCAGGTTAACAATGGTATTCAGCTAATCGGGGTTGGTGAGTTAGGTATGGGTAATACTACGCCGGCAGCAGCGATTGTCAGCGTACTTTGTCACGTTGACCCACAGTTGACCGTTGGCGTTGGTGCTAATTTGCCGACGGATAAGCTAGCGCACAAGGTCGCGGTAGTGAGAAAAGCGATTGAAGTTAACCAGCCAGACTCAAACGATGGTATCGATGTATTAGCAAAAGTCGGTGGTTTTGATCTTGGCGGTATGGCCGGTGTGATGATTGGAGCTGCATCAGCGGGTGTTCCGGTCGTTTTAGACGGATTTCTTTCTTATGCCGCTGCTCTGATAGCGATTCAAATTGCTCCGAACGCTCGACCCTATTTAATTTCGTCTCACCGATCTGCCGAATATGGCGCAGGTGTCGCATTAAATAATTTAGGATTAAAACCCTATTTAGATATGGAAATGCGATTAGGCGAGGGAAGCGGGGCAGCGATGGCTTTCCCTATTATTGATGCCGCCTGCGTAATGGCTAACCAGATGGGAACCCTGGCCGGGTCAAATATTGAATTACCGGTTTAATGTTCTATGCTGTTATTAAATGTGGCTGATGACTCAGCATGAACATGTACGGGTATCTGTTTACGTTGATAACAAGGCACAGCTACCCGTACTGAAATAGAATAATATTGTTATTTGGTACCGGGAATATGTAGGTTTTGGTTATACTGGTTTTATTTCGATCGAATAGATCGTTATTTAATCATTATTTAATATATTATGCTAAAATTTATTTATGTTTGATCGAAATTTAGCAAAATTTTCGCTAAATATTAAAAGCTCAGTGATATAAATTGTTGTAATAGTTACGCGTGTTATTAAAGTAAGTTGAGTACGATCGCTTTTACGGTTGCCGCCGTTTTATTTGATACTGCGAGCTTTTTTAATACATTATTTATGTGAAAGTTAACCGTACGGTCGCTAATAGACATAAGGACAGATATCTCATTGGACGTTTTGCCTTCTGCAGTCCAACGAAGAATGTCTATTTCTCTTTTAGTTAGCTTGTGGTCAATTTCACTCGATTTTAGCGGCATGAGTTTTTCTGCTAAACCGGTATGGGCTAACTGAGATAGCCAGATAAGGGAAGGGGCCTGAACTAACAGCGTCTTTTGCGTTATTTCGGGATTATCGCTGGCAAAGGTCAGCATACCTATACGGCCGTTTACGTCTTTTTGTGATTGGGAAATACCTTGCTTAATACCGAAAGAACGCGCGTCTTCCCAAAAGTAAGGCGCCTCTTTAAAGACGTTCTCTTCCCAGAATAAAACCTGGGTTGAACGCATTCCGTGCTTAACGGTAGGATCTATCTCTAGATAGTTATTGGTACTATAGGTTTGGTTCCAGTCATCAGGGTAATTATTAATAACCTGAGTTTCATGCGAAGAAATCGGGTAAATAGACCTGACGCCATAAGCACAATATTCAAAACCTAAATTAGAAACCGCTGTCTGTAATGCAGTGAAAAAAGTGCCTTTATCCTTGGCTTTTGATAAATTTTCATAAGTTTTATAGAGATTAATTTTCAAAATCCTTCCTTTGATAGCAATAAACTCAGACAGGAACTCAGTATCGGTAAGTATTATTTAGTGGTTTATTACTACTGTGTGGCTATATACAATAAATTCAGTTGTTTAGCCGGTTAATTAATCACCATGTCACAGGCATGTTACGTTAACTAGTATACTAATAGCATAAGTGAAACCTGTAAATGAAATAAGTCATGATTATCTGAAGATAGTCATTAAATGGGATCTGTGGGGGATAAATGCGTAATAAAAAAAATATTTGTGAAAAAAGTTTAAGTGAAAAATCGGCAATAAAACAAGACTTCCGTATCAATATTGAAGTCGATTTTTTTCGCGATCTTGAGTTAATTCACCTATATTCTGCCGCTTATGAAGAACCAGAAAGTTCGCATTCTGTTGGGGGGATTATTACTCGAATTAATGGGTATACAGAATGGGTGAGTAAAATATCACCAGTTATATCAATTGGTTGGGATTGGGAGCTGCGTTACGAAAATGCGACCTGTCAATATGTTAAAACCGGTCCTGCATTCAGTAATATTGCATTTTTAATCAAAAATAATGACTATTCAGACCTGAATGAAGATGCCTATACTCAAAGGCTGATCGATAGCAAAATAAGGCTGATTGGCTGGGAGAAAAAAATACTCCAGTCTATCACTCAGTAAAAGCGTTTTAAAGCTGGTAGTTCTGTCAGGTTACTATCTGTAATCCAATGTTATTAATATATTTTCACTCTATTAATAATATAGGATTACATATTATGGAATTTTTGTCCGGACCAACAAACAATTTGCCCGTTGGGTTAGAAAATGAGCTTGCCGTCTATCGTTATAAAGTATTTGTCGAGCGATTAGGCTGGGAATTAGATACACCGAAAGGATATGAAAGAGATCAGTTTGATAAACCTGATACGGTGTATGTCGTTGCGAGAAATAGTGACAAAGAGATTATCGGCTGCTCACGATTATTACCTACATCTGAACCCTATTTATTAAGCGAAGTGTTCCCGCATTTATTAAACGGAAATCCACCGCCGCATTCTCCGGCCATCTGGGAGATATCCCGCTTTTCTGCTCTGGACTTAAATGCATCAAGTTTAGAGAAACAGAAAGGTAGTTTATCATCCGTTGTGGCTGCCGGATTGTTGAAAGAATCGATTAATTATCTGGCCAGATATAATATCACTACCATTATTACCGTCTCACCGTTAGCGGTAGAGAGATTAATTAAAGGATTGGGATATAAAGTACACCGTGGTGGGCCACCGGTATTAGTCGATGGCCACCCAGTGATTGCCTGTATTATTGATCTAACCTAAATGATTCCTAGGTAGAAATAAACATAGCCAGTGGTATAAATGTGCATTTTTGATATTACTGGCTACTATTCCATTTACCGCCAAACATTTACCAATCTATTCCCTGACGTGCCTGAATACCGGCTTCAAAAGCATGTTTCACCGGTCTTAATTCGCTGACGGTATCCGCGAGCTCGATAAGTTCACGATGGCATCCCCGGCCGGTAACGATCACAGTCTGGTCGATAGGACGTTGGTTTAATGCCTCGATGACCTCATTTAAATCGATATAATCATAGGTAATCATATAGGTGAGTTCATCCAGCACCACCAGACTGAGCGATTCATCAGCCAGCATGCGTTTACCGTGTTGCCAAACCGCTTGGGCCGCTTGAGTATCAGTTTCTTTGTTTTGAGTATCCCAGGTAAATCCGGTTGCCATAATTTGAAATTCGACGCCGTGCTGTGCAAGCAGGTTACGTTCACCGCATTCCCAGGTACCTTTGATAAATTGGATAACCGCGGCTTTTTGTCCGTGTCCTACCGCGCGAGCGACGGTGCCAAAAGCGGCGGTACTTTTACCTTTTCCATTACCAGTGAATATCAACAGCAGCCCGTGGTTTTCGGTTGCCGCAGCAATACGTTTATCGACATTTTCTTTTATGCGCTGCTGGCGTTGCTGGTAGCGGTTGTCGGTTGAGTTTGTCATGACTATGTTGCTCTTTTGATAATGGGAAGTGATAAGGGTAGCAATTTGTGTTATCTATTATCCAGTGTTATTGCCATAATCCGTGGCTGAGTGACTTTTTATCACCATTTTGTCGATATTTCTTTGTTATCAATGTCATTTTTGTAGTATTAGATTATTACGTTATGTACTAAAGTAGTTCAGGCCAACACATTTCGAATACAACAATCATCGTTATCATGAGCCGGAGCTCAGTCGGTGAATTGAATCGCAGAAGAAATAAGAAAATAGTCAATTTAAGGGGTAGGGAATGTTTGAACACGTGAATGCATATGCCGGCGATCCGATCCTTTCATTAATGGAAGATTTTGGTAAAGACCCGCGTGATAACAAAGTGAATTTAAGTATTGGCCTTTATTACGATGAGCAAGGCCGTATTCCTATTCTGAATTCGGTTGCCCAAGCCAAAGAGCGCCTGTTTAAGACTAATCACGACCCTCTGGTTTATTTACCGATGGAAGGGCTGGCATCATACCGTTCAGTGACTCAACGTTTGTTGCTAGGAGATGAAAGCCCGGCAATAGCCAATAATCGCGTCGCGACGATTCAGACATTGGGTGGTTCAGGGGCGTTGAAAGTCGGGGCCGACTTCCTTAAAACATATTTTCCAGATTCGCAGGTATGGGTCAGTAATCCGACTTGGGATAACCATGTTGCAATCTTTGAAGGGGCGGGCATTAAAGTTAATCGCTACCCTTATTTTGACAGCGAGACGAAAGGGGTTGCCTTCGAACTGATGCTGGCTACTCTGAAAACATTACCGGCTAATAGCATTGTTTTACTGCATCCTTGTTGCCACAATCCCACCGGCGCTGACTTGGCTCCAGAGCAGTGGGACCAAGTGATTAGCGTATTAGGTGAGCGTCAGCTCATTGCGTTTATGGATATTGCATACCAAGGATTCAGTAAAGGCCTCGATCAGGATGCATACGCGATACGCGCCGTTGCTGATGCCGGCCTGCCTTGTTTACTGTCTAACTCATACTCTAAAAACTTTTCCATTTACGGTGAACGCTGTGGCGGGCTATCGGTATTCTGTAATAACGCAGATGAAGCAGCCAGAGTGCAAGGGCAGTTAAAATCTACCGTGCGTCGTAACTATTCCAGTCCGCCGATTCATGGGGCACAAATCGTTTCAATGGTGCTGTCTGATCCTGAGCTAAAAGCAACATGGATAGCAGAAGTGGAAGAAATGCGCTTGAGAATTTTGCAGATGCGCCAGCAAATGGTGAGGGTGATGACGCAGGCGTTGCCGGGTAAAGATGCGAGCTTCCTAGTGAAACAGACCGGTATGTTTAGTTATACCGGCCTGACGCCGGAACAGGTTGATCGGTTACGCAATGAGTTTGCTATCTATCTGGTCAGAAACGGTCGTATGTGCCTGACGGGGTTAAACAGTGCGAATGTTGATCGGGTTGCAGCGGCGTTTGCAGCAGTGCAGTAAAAACAGATAATTTAACCTTGAGTGGCCCGATAAATTTATCGGGCCATTTTTTATGTTATGAACGATCATCAAATACAAAACCCCGGACAATACGTGACACTGTATCGTCCGGGGTTTTTTCTATAATTTTTTATATTTTAATTGGTTAATAACGTTAAGCCTGATAAACGGTCTTACCACCCACAACGGTTAATAACACCTTTACGTTTTCAATATCTTCAGGCGGGATAGTAAATACATTGCGGTCAATAACGATCATATCGGCAAATTTTCCGACCTCTAAAGAACCGATTACGTCTTCACGATGCTGAGCATAGGCTGAATCAATCGTCGCGGAGCGTAAAACTTCGGTCACCGTCAGATTACGATCGTTATCGAGCCGCGGCGGTGTTATGCCATTAACGGTTCGCCCCTGACGAGTGGCTGCAACCTTCAGGTCATACCATTCATCTAATCCGTCAATTGGCCAGTCACTACCAAAAGCCACGACTGCACCGGCATCGATAAATTTAGCGATAGGTTCCAACTCTTGAAAACGAGTTTCACCCAGCATATGGCGCTCAGCAATGACTAATTCAGGCGTTGGGGCAGCCCATTGGAATGACAAACAGGCAATAGCGCCTAAACGAGCAAAACGCTGGTAATCATTCGCATTTACCAGCTCATTGTGTGCAAGGCCCGGGCGAATGTCCTTTCCCGGATGAGCCGCGCGCATTTTTTCAATGGCATTCAGAGCAATTGATACTGCACCTTCGCCAACGGTATGCAGATGAGGATCAAATCCGGCGGCCGCGATTTTTTCCATCAGTTCATCCAGAATCTCTGGTGTGAAATACAGGTCACCATAACGATCGGTTAACTGCCAGTCAGGCGCCTCTTCCGTACCCTGATTAATGGTATAAGGTTCAAGCAGGGAGGCGGTCATGGTCGGCGGCTGCAACACGCCGTCGACAAACATTTTGATATTGTGTAAACCAATACCCGGCTCAGGGGTCCACTGTTGCTGATGGTAACGGTTAGCAAATTCAACGGCTTTTTCAACTGCACCGGCAACGGCTTCAACGCTGTTAGCATCGTCAGGCGTAATTTCGCGGGCAGCCTGGAAACGCAGAGTTAGCTCGCCTTTATTTTGCAGTGAACTAAATGCATCAAGCTGTTTAGCTGAAACGCGGGCGTCCATCACCGTAGTGACGCCCTGTGCATTCAAGGTTTTTTGTACCAAACGGGCAACCTGCTCAGCCTGTTGAGCATTAAGTGACGGAATACTGTCTACGGCACGCATTGCCGGAGCATCTTCCAGAATGCCATTCAGCTCGCCATTTGGGTACTTGCCGATTTTGCCGTCGCTAGGCTCAGGTGTATTCTGGTCAATACCAAACAGTGCTAATGCGCGGCTGTTGGCCAACATCGTGTGACAGTCATTTGAAAACAGAATAACCGGACGGTTAGTTTTCAACTTATCCATATCTGAACGGTACATATCAGTACCCGCCGGGAGCATTCCCTGACGTAGCCATGCGGTGACTTTGAGCCAGTCGTTTTCACCGGTTAATAGGTCGCTATCCAGGTGTTGTTGCACCCGATCGATAATTTGTTCAATGGTCAGCGATTCATAATTCAGATGGCAACCTGAAAGTTGTTCTCCGCCCCAGAAAGGGTGCATGTGCCCGTCAATGATACCCGGCATCATCATTTTGCCGTGTAAATCGATTTTAAGCGTTTGCTCGTTGGCGTAGCTTTCTAGCTGTTGGCTGGTACCGCAGGCCAGTACTTTACCGCAGGCAATGGCAATAGCTTCTACAATGCTGTCTTGAGCGTCTGCAGTGTAGATATAACCATTGAAATATATAACGTCGGCCAGTTGATTACTCATGGTCTGTCATCCATTTGGGTCAAAAATATTATTCACTTACCGACGCGTCAATCTGGCAGCGGCATATTTATGTTTGTTTTAACGCTTCCCACATTGAGTGTTGTTAGTTGCATCATCAGGGAGTTTGCGAATTAAACGGGTATATCGAAAATAACAAACGGGGAGAGATTCCCCCCGTTTTATTCATCAGTTCCCGAGGCCGGGTTGATGATTAGCCAATGATCAGATCCACTTCTTCAGCAGAGATCGCCGGCGGAGTTTTACGGAATCCCTTGGTCAGTACCGCAAGGTAACCAATACCAATGGATAACCACATCATACCCACCGTTAATGCTTCTTTATCTAAACTGGTCCATAACCATAGGGTTAGCAGAACACCGATGGAAGGCAGAACCAGACAGGTAAATAGCTTTTTCATACTGTGAGACGGCTCTTTACTATCAATAATAAACAGCTTGATGACTGACAGATTGACGAACGTAAAGGCAATCAAAGCACCAAAGCTAATCATCGATGCCACCATATTTAAGGTCAGAACCAGCGCAAACAGCGAAGTAAAACCAACAAAAATGATAGACAGAACCGGCGTATTCAAACGCGGGTGGATATAGGCGAAAACAGACTTAGGCAAAACGCCTTCACGACCCATGGCATAGAAAATTCGTACGATGCTGGCTTGTGACGTCATGGCTGAAGCAAATACGCCGGTGACATAAAAAATAACAAAACCGGCACCCATCAGCGATCCGCCAACGCGCTCCATTACCGCCAGACTGGCAATATCCGTATTCGGTAGAAAATCTTGCCATTCCGGATAGACCAGATGAGCACAGTAAGAAATTAGAATGAACAGGGCTCCGGCGATCAGTACGGTATACATGATAGCGCGCGGCAATGAGCGTTTAGCGTCTTTAGTCTCTTCAGCCATGGTTGATATTGCGTCAAAACCAAGAAATGCCAGACAAAGAATGGCGGCACCGGCAAATAGGCCGGAAACCTGATCCTGAGTAAAGGCCAACGGAGCCATTAATGCGTTAACATCTAACGGTGCCGAAGTGCGAAAACACAGATACAGAAACACGCTGATAAACAGCAACTGTAAAATGATGATCAGCATATTCATTGAACTGACAAGCTTGATTCCCAGAATATTTAAGCCGGTCACCAGAAGTATGGTGCCACAGATAAATACGCCCATTGGAATGGACGGGAATGCCTGATTTAAGAATATACCAATAGCAATGTAATTGATTATAGGCAAAAACAGATAATCAAGTAATTGAGTCCAGCCAACCAGAAATCCAAGATTGCCCCCGAATGTTTTTTGAACATAAGAGTAGGCTGAACCAGAAAGAGGTAACTGACTGGTCATACGGCAATAGCTTAACGCCGTAAACAGGATCGCAGCTAAGGTGATGATATAAGCCACTGGCAAGTGACCTTGGCTAAGTACTGTGACTTGGCCATAAGTGGTAAAGATGCCTAACGGAACCATGTAGGCCAAACCGAAGAATACTAAAGCCGGAGTGGTTAGTACTCTTTTCATACGTGCTGCTTCTTGATGCATTATTTTCCAAGCCCTTCCCAAAAGCCCTACTCAATGCAGCCTATAAGATATAGAACTACACCTGAAATAATCGATAGATGCGCTCATTTTCAGTGAATACGTTGGGGAGAAACTTAAGTCTAAATTAAGTCATCCTCCATCGCTGGGGTGAGCGCAGGGGGCGTACCATATAGCAGTTATTTGTATTTAGCAATAAATAGCGGCCCCCTGCGGGAAATTTAACGCAGAGGTTCGAAATAACTTAATACATTATAGTAAGTTATGCAATAAACCCGTGGGGTGAAAAATAGGCGTAATGCGAAGCTTTTTGTTGTTATTTAGTGTTAATTGTTATTGATTCAGATCGATAAATAACATCAACAGATTTTTCTGGCAATCGAAAGCGTGTTGAACGACAAATTTAAATAATGACTTTGCAGAGGTAGTCGTCCGTCAGCAGTCAAGATGACCAGTGACGGACACAATAGATGATAGGGCTTAACTTTCTATTCTGGTTTTACTTCACGATGGCGATGGTATCCGTCGATCATGGATTTAAACGCCGTCGTCGGGGTATCTCCGGTGGTACATAAATACAAATGTCCAAAGATAAAAGCCACGCTGGCGAGAGCCAGAATAAAGTGTATTTTCAGCATCCAGTATCCGGCACCGGTTTCTAACCCTAACGTTGGATATAAACAGAAGAACCCGCTGAAGAGTAACAGAGGGACTAATCCGTACATCACTGCGGTATAGGCAGCCTGCTGTAACGGATTAAATTTACTCTGTTCATTGGCTTCAAAGGGATGGGGCTCTCCTTTCATTATACCGATAAGGTAATATCTGGCCTGTTTAATACAGCGGCCAATCCAGCCTTTAAATCGAATAATATAGTGATGGCCATTACCGCCGTAGGCATTGACAGCAACAAAGCCAATCCAACTGACAAGCAGTAAATAACCACAGATAGTATGAACCTGAACCAGGGTAGCCATGATCAGATAAGTGCCAATCGCGAAGTGGTTCATGAGGCCACTAAATAATAAAACGATAAACAGAAACGCGTTGGTCCAGTGCCATAAACGTACGGCAAAAGGATATAAATAAGCCCGGTGTTCATGTCCCCACTTTTTGGCAGGAACCAGTATATAGCGTAGCAAGGCGTGTAATGCGAGGGCTGCCAGCATACCGAGGATGCCCATTGCGACAATAATCAGCCAGGTTGGCCAAAACTCGGGAGTATAGATCTGGGTTAGGGATTCTAACTGGGACTGAAATTGTTCAGCATTCCAAGAATGACTCATATTTTCTCTCCCTGGCTTAGAGTGAAATTAAGCGGTAAATATGCGGCTTACCGGTATTTTTCAGTTGATGAACATAGTATGAGTCAGGCCTTAATAGCTGTTGAACTGGCTCGCTGTTTTCCGGTCCAAACGTCAGCGCATTTTTAGGACAAACCCTGACGCAGATCGGCATATATCCCTGACTTAAACGGCTTTCACTACAAAAATCACATTTGTCGGCAATATGATTAAGCGGATTGATATAACGTACCTTGTACGGACAGGCTGAAACGCAGTAGTCACAGCCAAGGCACAGCGCCCGGTTAACTTGCACAATGCCATTTTCGTCTCGATAAGATGCACCGGTGGGGCAAACGGTAATGCAGGGCGCATCATCACAGTGCTGGCAGGAGTGGCGGAAATAATGCTGTTCACTTCCTTCTTCTGCATTGTCGGCCTTTGGAATAGGCACCATACGCAGCCGGGAATATCCTGAAGGGACATTATTTTGTTTATTGCAGGCGACTGAACACTCATCACAGCCAATACAACGGCTTTCATCGTGAATTAAAACATAGCGTTTGCCCATTTTGGATTGTGCGTTAGCCAATACTCGACCGGCTGATGAAGTCATTAATATCGCAGAACCTACACCTAAAACAAAATGGCGTCGGGAATAAGTCATAATATTCCCTCCAAAGATAATGATAATAGGGTTTTCTTTGGCACTGTTGTTTTTTTGTTATCAGAATGAATAAGTTTATTTGTTTGTAGAGATATTAATAATGAACACAGGATATTCATTTCTATTTTCCTCTCACATACCGCGCGTTTATCGCTATATTGCGAAACGTAGCTGATATGAGAATGCATCCATGCAATGAATAACTCATATCAGGCGAAGATTTAATTTTTAATCATGAGTAATATTTTTATAAATAATTGAAAACACCAAATACTGTAGTGGTAATTTTTTTCATTTAGCTTGATCTAACTCAAACTAGGTAGCGGTATAAAAAATAAACTTAAAGAAAATAGGGGTATTTTTTTAATTATTTGATATAGGACGAATAAATGAAATTACCTGGTATGACCTATCGTTGTTTATCGCTAAGATTGAATCATAAACCATCCGTATAAATATTTCTTAATGGGAATGATTTTCAGTAACGGTAATGAATGGAACGTATAATGGTAGCCATCGTTTAAGTCTATAAGAATAATGATGATGATATATAAAATATTCTGGAATATTACTCGATTTTATATTGTTTTAATCGGAAGGGAATATATGCGCAGTGACAGATATAGTGATTTGAACAAACAAATCCGTTATCCGGAGAATAAAATCATATGATACCGGAAATTGGCAATTTCGCACTGGGGTTATCACTGGCACTTGCCATTTTATTAAGTATATACCCATTGCTTGGTGCTTATAAAAACGACCGGCGATTAATGAGTCTGGCCCGTCCTTTAAGCTATGCACTCTTTACGACGTCGCTTATTTCTTTTCTCTGTTTAGTCTATCTATTAGCCGTTAATGATTTTTCCGTCGTCTATGTTGCCAATAACTCCAATAATGATTTGCCGGTTTATTACCGAATTGCTGCCGCATGGGGAGCGCATGAAGGGTCACTATTATTGTGGGTGATGCTGCTTTCCTCATGGTCATTGGCCGTCGCTTTATTCAGCAGGCAAATGCCGCTCGATGCCGTCGCTCGGGTTCTGGCGGTGATGGGAATGGTCAGCGTCGGATTTTTACTGTTTGCCAGCTTAACCTCTAATCCGTTTGAACGAATTTTGCCATTTTTCCCGTTAGAAGGCAGAGATCTTAATCCGCTGTTACAGGATGTGGGGCTGATTTTCCATCCGCCGCTGCTCTATATGGGCTATGTCGGATTCTCCGTTGCTTTTGCTTTCTCTATCGCATCGTTAATGACCGGGCGTTTAGATACCGCATGGGCCAGATGGTCCCGACCCTGGACGTTTGCCGCCTGGATATTCTTAACGCTGGGAATTGTGTTGGGCTCTTTTTGGGCTTATTACGAACTGGGTTGGGGAGGTTGGTGGTTTTGGGATCCGGTCGAGAACGCATCGTTAATGCCATGGATTTCAGGTACCGCATTACTCCACTCACTGGCGGTGACTGAAAAACGAGGAACCTTCAAAGCCTGGACCGTATTGCTGGCGATTATCTCATTCTCTTTATGCCTGCTAGGCACCTTTTTAGTTCGATCAGGAATATTAGTGTCGGTACATGCTTTTGCCTCTGATCCTACCCGAGGGATGTTTATTCTGGCATTTTTGGTTTTGGTGATTGGCGGTTCGTTATTACTTTATGCCTTTAAAGGCGGGCAGGTTAATAAGAGTCGGGCTCGCCATGAGCTTTTTTCTCGAGAAACGTTACTACTGTGCAATAACGTCTTACTTACCGCTGCTATGCTGGTGGTGTTGCTAGGGACTCTGCTTCCGTTGGTCCATAAGCAGCTAGGGTTGGGATCTATCTCTATCGGTGAGCCTTTCTTTAATACCATGTTTGTTTGGCTTATGGTGCCATTTGCTGCGATTTTAGGACTAGGTCCGCTGGTGCGTTGGCGTAAAGATTCATTGGCTCCTAAGGTAAAAAAATTATCGCTGACGGCCATTCTGACGCTGCTGCTGTCATCGGGACTAATCTGGAGCAGTCAGGATACTTTTTCGGTTATGACGCTTATCGGTTTGATGATGGGAATATGGATAGTCCTACTGACGCTATTAGCGTTATATGAACGTATTATGCATAGCGGTCGGTTTATAGCCGGCTTGAAAGGGCTGTCTTTTAGCCAATGGGGGATGACGATCGCCCATTTAGGTGTTGCCGTTACCGTGATTGGTATTGCATTTAGCCAAAATTATAGCCTTGAAAGAGACGTTCGGCTGAAGCCGGGCGAAGGCATTATTCTTAATCACTATCAGTTTACCTTCCACCAAGTGAGCCACATTACCGGTCCTAATTACACTGCGGATAAAGGGGTAGTGGAAGTTCGACTGGGGGATAAATTGATTACTACCCTGATGCCGGAAAAAAGATATTACGCCACGACTAAGATGGTCATGACTGAAGCGGCGATTGATGCCGGTATCGGCAGGGATCTGTATGCCGCCTTGGGCGAAAATCTGGGGAATGGCGACTGGTCGGTAAGGCTGTATTACAAGCCGTTTATGCGCTGGATTTGGGGCGGTGGTTTGATGATGGCATTCGGGGGGCTGCTGTGTATGCTCGACGGCCGGTATAGGGCTTATCGATCAAAACAACGTGCGGCATTAGCATAGTTATAAGGCAGGATTTACCTATGATGCAGTTATGGATTGTTTTTTTACTGCTGCTGGCGATCGGCGTGATTGCTTTTATCTGGCCGCTGCTTTGCTCTCGTGCAGATAAAAAAAACGGGCCGTCCCGGGATGAAATGAATAAAGTTTACTATCAGCATCGATTAAGTGAATTGATGCAGGATGAGCAGCAAGGGCTGGTGGCTGAAAGTGCGTCTTTGGTTCAGGAGTTACAGCAAAATTTATTAGAAGATATTCCTGATGAAAACAACCCGCGCAAAACCGCAAAGGCTCAGCAACGTAAAAGGTTTGATGCAGTAATATTACTTCCGGGTATGGCACTCTTAATTGGCGTTTCCTTGATGGTTTATTACACGGTTGGCGGATATTCAAAAGTGGAAGAGTGGCAGTCTGTTGTAGCTCGGCTGCCGGAATTACGCCATCAGTTAATGGAGAAAGGGCCAGAAGGTATGGGGCCCAATCAGATGGCGGCACTGGCGGTTGGAATACGCCATCAAGTACAACAACAGCCGGACAATCTGGCCGACTGGGTGTTGTTGGGGCGCTTAGGAATGTATATGGGAGATATGTCTACCGGGATTAATGCCTTCGCCCATGCCAGCGAGCTGGCACCGGACGATATTGACATTCAGCTTGGCTATGCGGAACTGTTAGTCCGCTCACAAGAGAATGATGACAATATTAAGGCGAGCGTGGTTTTAGTGAAGATTCTATCGCAAGAAGGTAATAATATTCAGGCATTAAGCCTGTTTGGTTACAACGCGTTTGAGCTGAAGGACTATGTACAGGCTATCCGGGCGTGGCAAGTTTTATTAAATAACCTACCGCCAAATGATAAACGTATTCAAATGATTGAAGACAGTATCGCTATGGCGAGAAAACAGATGTTAATACCATCTAGCCCAAAATAGTTATATATGAGTTTTTTAAAAATTATTTATAACCACACATTTATGTTATTTATGGGGGATGTTAGCCTATAGCAATAATATTTTTTCACTTTGTCTTTTTAAAAACAATAGCTAAGCCCCTCTTTGAAGGGATAATGACTTCTGTTGGTATAATTTCCTTGCTATTTAGTAAGTTATTGATATTTTTTTATTGTAAAATAGTTATTGAAGCCACCGGCTCCCACCGATATACTTGCCAAAATATAGACTTTGCAACTTGTTTGATTGGTTGTTTTTTAATTAGTTGATCCATATTTTAAATTTAATATATTACAAATGGTTAATCGGTGCTTTTTTGTGCACGTAACGTAATTATTTTTCAAATGGAATGACGCGCTTTAGTTAACAGGGATTTCATTATGTTATGTACGCCATCTCGCGGTGGTTTTCGTTTGGCGAAAACCGCGCTAGGTCTCTCTCTGCTTTTATCTTCATCCGCCTATGCTCAGGATTATATTTTTGATCCTATGGGATTTTTCCCGGGAGCGTCCACACCTCATAGCCGCGCATGGAAACTCAGCCATGACGGAAGTACGGCAATACTTGCCGGTTTGAACGACCGCTCCGAATTTGAATATGCACTTTGGACGCCGGGGCAGGGATTACAGAGCCTTACCGGCGATCGACAAGGGTTGACTCAGCTTACGTTAGATAGCATCAGCGGTGACGGTGCCACGATTCTGGGGACCGGCAGAAATGCTATGGGTAAAAATGAAGCATTTATCTGGCGTGCCGATAGCGGGTATCAACTGCTCGGTGTCCTTGGCGATCCGCTGGTTGAGGATAGCCACGCTTCCGTTATCAGTAATGATGGTCAAGCCGTTGCAGGGTATAGCGGAAATGCGATGGGCGGATATATGGAAGCATTCCGCTGGACTGAAAGCCGGGGTATGGAAGGGTTAGGTTTTCTTACTGACAGTACTCAGCCGCTTAGGTTTTCTCAGGCAATCGCTATTGATGAAACCGGCGATACGCTGGTGGGCTATAGCCTTAATTCCGATGCTTATTATGAAGCATTCCGCTGGACCGAAAATAGCGGAATCAAAGGGCTGGGCTTTATTAACGGTGGCGGAACTGCCCCGTCAAGCATGGCTTTATTTGTTAGCCATGATGGCCGGGTTGTTTCTGGTGTTAGTAACAATGACCGCGATCTTAGCGAAGCCTTTGTCTGGACCGAAAATAGCGGAATGAAAGGGTTGGGCTTTATTGACGGTGGCGGTTTGATGCCTAAAAGCATTCCGGTCGCCATCAGCGCTGACGGTCGTGTGATTGTGGGTGCAAGCAGTAATTCAACCACTCAGGATGACAGTCCGGTTGAAAGCTTTCGTTGGACTGAAGAGAGTGGAATGGTCGGCTTAGGGTTTCTGGGCGGGAATACAATACATGTTAGTCAGGCCAGGGCATTAAGCGCCGATGGTTCTACCATTGTCGGCCTCAGCTCTACCGATCAGGATACGGCTGCTGCCTATATCTGGCGTGAAGAGTTCGGCATGATTAGCATTCAGGATTTCCTCGCCTCCAACGGCATTAACCTTGATAGCTGGGCATTAGAAGATGCCTCTTCAATATCAGGGAATGGCGAAGTGGTTGTTGGCATGGGCACGAATCCTGACGGTTACGCTGAGGGCTGGATGGCGCGTATACCTAAGCCGGAAACTCCGATCTCTCCGCCGATTATTACTGACCCGACGGATCCGACGACGCCCATCGACCCCGATCCGGAAGTCACTCCGCCGCCGGGATTTATTTCTATCAATGAGCTGAATCGTTCACTGTCCGATATGACCTATGTGCCGATGGCCGGGCTTTCCGTTGCTCAGGGTGCATTGCAGGATCAGCGGTTTATTGCTGCACAACAGTGTGATTCCGATCGGCTATGGAATGAGAGTGATAAACGCTATTGTAGCTTTATAACCGGTAGCGGAGAATTCTGGCGTGGGGATGGTTCACTGGGGCGCGGCTCTGTCGGTTTAGCCGTTCGCCTGTCACCCTCATTGACCTTAGGCGCCAGCGCTTATCTGGGGCGCAGCGATGTTGACCTGCGCCTGAATGGTAAAAATAAAGTAGATAGTTATGGTAGTGCTTTGTTTGTTAATTACACCCGTGGTGATGAAGGGTTAAGCGCTTTCGGGGCCGTTACTGCCAACCATCTGGATTACGACATCCGGCGTAATTATGGTAATAACACTCAGCTGAATACTTATTCTGACGGTGACAGCAAAGGATATTCATTAGGTGCGCTGGCCCGTTTAGGCTGGACTTTCCGCCCGGTGGCTGATGTTGCGGTGATTCCGTTTGCCGAAGTCAATTGGGCAAGGGCTACCATTGATGGATATCGTGAATCTAACGGCACTTTTCCGATTGATTATGATGGCCGTAGCGCGGATGAAACTGATTCACGTCTCGGTGGTGAACTGCGCTATGCCATTAACAATCAACTGAATGTTAACGCCAGCGCTGCATGGGTTCATCGTTTGTCCGGCGGTGTTGATCGGGTTTCCGGCGAACTAATCGGCGTAGCTGATATTCAGTCTGATAAGGTTGATTTACCGACCGACTGGAGTGAAGTTACGTTGGGAATGTCGTATCAACTGACGTCGGATATGGGCATTTCTGCGGCGGCAACGTCAACAATTGGCCGTAGCTATCAGCCTGATACCAGTATCAGGGCCGGTTTTACCTTTAAGTTCTGATTTGATTGTCTTGAAATAACGCCGGGTCTTAAGGCTTAAATATTAAGGCCCGGTAGTGATAATCGGGGTGTTAGCTAGGATTGAAGTTGAAATCGGCAACCGGCTCTTTCTCTAAGTTTCTACCTGAACTCATCCAGCCAAATATGCCTTCAGGCATGGTAAAAACATGGGTATATCCCATTGCCTCGGTCGCTTTGGCCGCTTCATCACTGGCAACGCACAGCTTATTCATACAATAAAAAATCAGCGTCGCGGTTTTATTCTTCGGCAATAGCGATTGCCAATCTGGTTTATTAATATTGACCGCTCCCGGAATGTGGCCCTGTTGCCAGATATCTTCAGGATTAACATCAAAGAAATAGACGTCTTTTTGGCCTAATAACCGTTCAGCCTGTTTTAGGCTGATAGGGGAGTGAAAGCTGGGCGCAGAGGCCTGATCGTCACCCCATGTACCGCCATTAGCCAAAACGGTCGGTGTGATGCACAGCCCTGACAGGATGAATATCATAGGAATTAGTGCCTTGCGTATCGACATATCGGCTCCTATAGCCATTTATTTCAGCATAAGTTTGCTGGTATAAATAGCGCCGGCAAATATGCCGGCGCTATAGACCGTGTTATCAACAAGGATTCCGGCAATTACTTCTTGGTTTTACGGGCTTCACCACTAAGGATAGCTTCAGCCTGTTGAACATAGACTACACCTTCATCAATCCGGCTCTTGGTGTAGTTCGGTCCATGAACACCCCAGGAACCATCTTTCTTAACGGCGTCGGCAATTTCTCTGGCCTGTTTAGCCAACAGCTGGACCTGTACTTTCTCATCCAGCGTGATTTTGCTCTTCGGCAGTTTCTTATCAATGGATTTCAGTGAGTTCTGAATGGTGGCATAGCCATCTTTCACCGGCATTTGCCATTCAATCACTTTGCCATAGATAGTTTCCTGATCTTTAAACTGAAGCCGCTCTGAAAGCACCGTTTGTACCGGACTGTGGCAACCACCACCTTCGAGCATATCGACGTCGCTAAAGCTGGTTCGTCCACAAGACCACATCAGGTCGAGATAGCCTTTACCGTCTTGCTTAGCAATGGTCCAGCCTTTAACGTTTGAATCACGCGGTTTCCCTTCTGGAGGATTGAGCGTTTTAGCCTCTTCATCGACCAGGATCTTCCAGATATGCGCTTTTCGTACGTTATCGAATCCGGCCATATCCGGATACTGAATGGCTGCAAAGTTTTCACAGCTACCCATATTCGGCATGTGACAGGCGGTACAGTTATTTTTACTGTGAGTATCACCCTGTGAAAGCACCTGTGCCTGTTGGGTATGACAATCAGAACACTCCTTTTTCAGGTTGGTTCGGGTCACACCAGACTGCCAATCATTAGAGGTAACTTCATGCGGGTCGTGACAGGTTGAGCAGCGCATACCTTTGCCGTAGTGGGCAGAGTTATACATTTGTGAACCTTCGGTACCGCAAGAAGGGCAAGATGATTTAAAGTAGGAGTTGAACGGATTTTTTGGATCTTTTTCGGCCCCTTCAGCCGTCCAGGCAAAGCGCTGGTGACAGCGTTCACAGTTGGATGGCATACCAGCCCCTCGCGCTCCGTATAAGTGGGCGCCGGCACCATGACATTCCTCACAGGCAATGCCTTTACTGACGGTATGTTCCTGCAAGGCTTTCGGATTACCCAAGGCGGCATAAAACTCATTGGCATTCTTAAAGTCAAACTTGAAGGTATGGCAGACCTCGCAATAGGCGCTGGCTGGCTGAAATAACATATTTTCACGGTCAGAAGCACCGTAAGAGGTCATTCCCCAAATTTCTGAACCCCGAATGCCAAACTGATCGATCTTAGTCGGGAAGCCGGGCACATAGCTGGCAATTCTCTTAACCATTTCAGGCGTTAAGGATTCTGCCCAGCCTCGGGAGAATTGGTTACCTCCGGCCACCATGGTACCGGTGCCGTCCTTCAGCAAACCACCTTTGACATGGTAAGTCCCGCGGACTAAATAACTATCGATAAAGCCATATTTAGTACGTGGTGTACCGACAATTCCATATACGGCATCGCCAGTGATTCCTTGTGGAAGAATGGAGGCTTTGCCGCCGTACATACCTTTGTTGAAGTTCTTATCCGGAACTTCATCCATTTCGCTCGGAAAGCGCAGCGTTTTCGCATGACGGGAACGTTCCCAGCGTTCGTACTGTGCCGGGTGACACTCACCACATTTAGCCGGGCCAACATATTTGTTTGGGAAATCAAGGAAGGATTCGGCACCTAGCCGATAGGTCATTGCGGTAGGTCTGCCGTGCTTTTCTGCATATTGCTTACCACCACCAAATTCAACGAACTCTTCTTCACGGTTGCTGATAGAGTATTTCCCAATCAGCCTCCCTTCAGCTTCATACTTGAACATCGGATGGTTTTTAAACAGAAACTCAAAGTAATCTTTTTCCTGAACCACATAGTCTTCTAACGTTCTGGGTGTATAAGGTTCGGGTACAGCAAGCGGCGCGGGTGCCGTTGCCGTTGAAGCATTACTTTCTGCCGGCTGAGCCATTGCTGATGGCAATAACAGGCTAAAAGAAAGTAACGCCGCACAGGAAAGAGATCGTCGACGTATGCTCATACGTATGCCCCTCATGTATTAAAAGTTAATCCTTTGCAAACCGGGATAAATTTTTATTTTTTGATATTTCTTAGAATAGTTATGGTGCCTCACACTACGCACAAAGAGGTAGTGATGAAGATAAGATAACCTTTTGATGAGTGTGGTTATTGATTTTGGTCATATTTCAAGCACGTATAAATTGAGCTAATTGGCTGAACAACATGCAAAATTGTCAATTCACTGCGATTAAAAATAATAAGGAAGTTTGTTTCTTAACAGTCAATAACAAATTCATTACATAGCAGATAATAAAAACGCCATAATTATTCCGTTTAACCTTGCTTGAGAATTTAAATATAGTGTTTCCTATCTAACTAATAGGAGGATTCAATGTTTTCCACTTATCGGTTTATTGTTAAGTCAATTAATGGTTTTTGTTTTTAACATTATTAAGCGTTTGCAGCATATTGTTTTATGCGGGGGTTTATCTTAAAGTTAATTTTAAAATTTGTGATAAGGATCATTCCTAAGCTAAGGTGCTTTAGATAGCTACTGAATAAATGTTTATTATGATCAACGAATTCTACGGAAAATTTACCAAAACAATAAGGATATATCGATATGTATACAGATGAAACGGTAACTTTATATCGTCCCATCGGACCGGCTGAATTAGCGTTAGTGCGTCAATCCGGTTTTAAACAATGGCCGCCCAGATTGCCAGAACAACCTATATTTTATCCTGTCACCAATGAGCAGTATGCCATTCAAATTGCCCGCGACTGGAATGTGCCTGAAAGTGGAAGCGGGTTTGTCACGATATTTCAAGTGAAAAAAGAGTTTATGTCACGCTATCAAATACATTCAGCCGGTGGTGCAGAACATAAAGAATGGTGGATACCTGCTGAAGATTTAGCCGAGTTAAATAAGAATATTGTAGGCCTGATTGAGATTATTCATCAGTTTGGCGATAAGCATTTTTATTGATTTATTCATTGATAGGTAGAAGCCAATGAGTCTCGAATATACCGTTTTTATGGCTCCGGGAGAAAACCAATGCTTTGATGCCGTTGCGGAAAATATTATCCAGAATATACCTGAGGCTAAAATATCCGATGATAGCCACTCATTATGGTTGCCGGGTGAATACAGTCACTGGATAGATTTTTCAATAGAAAAAAGTGATGACGGTTTTTTTATTGTGACCAATATGAACGGTAGCAGTAATAAGAGTTTGTTTCAGTTAATCGAAACGGTGCTTAACCGGCTGTCAGTCGGTTATTCAATTGAAGAAGTGTAGAACGCAGTGAAGCACTCTCACGACATCCTCTGGCATGAGGAGAAATACGGCTATTAATCAATATAGAAATGATAAATTGCGGATTCTTTAACCGCTATTGTTCCCCGTTATTGCATAAATATATAGAAAAAAAGTCTGTATTAGACTATAAAGTCTCTTTGTAAGAATAAAAACGCAGAGGCTGTATATGAGCAGACAAACGGAGATACAAGTACTGACAGCGGCCGATGTGGCCAGATGTCTGAGTAAAATTGACGTGCTTAAGACGATGGAAGAGACGTTTTTAGCACGGGCAAAGGGGGACGTTATTCAGCCCGCTCAGGTGCTAACGCCGTTCCCCGAAGATAGCGGCGACTTCATTACCTATTCTGGCGTATTGGGCCACTTAAAGGTATTTGGCAGTAAAATGTCACCCTACTTACCGACATCCGCTGCCCCAATCGTTACCGCGTGGACTACATTGATGTCGATGGAGTCTGGCCAACCTTTATTACTTTGTGATTCCGGACGATTAACCCAGCAGCGTACGGCTGCTGTGACAGCGCTGGCCATTGACAGACTAGCCCCTAATGAGAGCAAAACGCTGGCGTTAATTGGTTCAGGTCCGCTGGCTATGGCGCATTTAAACTATGTATTAACCCTGCGCGAATGGGAGTCGGTAAGAGTCTATTCTCCGAGCCTCAGTCAGAACGGGTTGAAGCAGGCGACATTCTTGTCTCTGGATTCCCGTATTTTAATTACCAATTCTGCGGAAGAATGCGTTGAACAGGCCGACGTTGTGATGCTGTGTACTTCATCTGCGGCGCCGGTATTTAATTTCAATGATATCGGAAAAACGGCATTGATTACCTCTATCAGTACCAATGCTGCGAAAGCACATGAAATTGATCCTGCTTGCCTGCCTGATATGGACGTTTATTGTGATGATAAAATCTCGACCCCGCACAGTGCCGGCGAGATGCTGCTGGCTGCGGAACGACATCATTGGTCAGCGGATAGCATCAAAGGCGATTTAGCCGATTTAGTTAGCCAGCAATGTCAGAAGCCTGACTACCAGCGCTCGGTCTTTTTCCGCTCAATCGGGCTTGGAATAGAAGATATTGCCATTGCTTATGCTGTTTATCAGCAATCTATTACAGAATAAATCGATAAGAGAACTCAATATGAATATTCAAGATTTTGGTATTGAACGCTGGATGGACTTATATGAAAACAAATGCCGGTATAATCTGGCTGAAACCTGCGTTGAATCCCTGACCGTTGCCCACTTATTGCAGTTAGCCGATAAGAAAGAGACGTTATTGGCTGATATTTTGCCCATGAAGCTAACTTACGGTGCGATAACCGGATCTGAACGGTTAAAAACGCTGGTGGCCGGCCTGTATGAGCGTCAGTCAAAAGATAATGTGTTAATCACTCACGGCGCTATCGGTGCCAATGCCTTAGTGTATGAAACCCTGATTGAGCCCGGCGACCACGTGGTGGCGGTTTCTCCAACCTATCAACAACATCACTCAATTCCGGAAAGCTACGGCGCCAGCGTCAGCCTATGGCCCCTGAAAGAAGAGCTGGGTTTTATGCCAGATCTGAAGCAACTGAAGCAGCTGGTTAATCCACAAACTAAGCTGATTGCCATCAATAACCCGAACAATCCAACCGGTGCATTGATGGACAAGGCATTTCTCAATCAGATCATCGATATTGCCAGAGCTAACGATGCCTATATTTTGTGTGATGAAGTCTATCGCGGTATTGACCAGCAGGGTGATGGTTTTACCGCATCAATTGCCGACCTGTATGAAAAGGGGATTAGTACTTCGAGTATGTCAAAAGCGTATTCCCTGGCCGGGTTACGCCTTGGTTGGGTGGTATGCAGCCCGGAGTTAATTACTACGCTTATCACCCGCCGAGATTACAACACGATCAGCGTCGGTATGTTGGACGATTACTTCGCCGTGATGGCGCTGGAAGTCAAAGACAAAATTTTGGGGCGGAGTCGCGAAATTACCCAAAATAATCTGGCAATTTTAGATGAGTGGATTGCCTCAGAGCCGCGTATGTCATATATCCGGCCAAAATCAGGTACGACGGCATTATTAAAATATGACTTTGATATGACCTCGTGGGATTTCTGCGTTCGCCTGGTTGAAACTACCGGCGTGATGTTATCTCCGGGCAGCGTATTGAATATGGAAGGGTACTTACGCATTGGCTATGCTAATAATCCGGAGATATTAAGATTGGGCCTGATTGCGCTGTCCGGATTCCTGCGCACCCTTGATGTTGAAGCCAACGCACAATGAGCCTAAGTATTGATTCTGAGCATCAGCGATTACTGGCAGGGTATCACCCGCTGTGTGAGGCCATTTCTGCGCTATTTTATCCCTATGTTGAGGTGGTGATTCACGACCTGCTAACGCAGAAAGTCAGCTATCTGGCCAATAATATTTCTCGCCGGGAAATCGGCGATGATTCAGCACTGGAAAACATTGAGTTTACTGAGTCGGAAAACGTTATCGGACCTTATGAAAAACTCAACTGGGACGGGCGGAAAATGCGGGCTATCAGTAGCGTAATCCGCTCGCCTCTGACTGGTCAGCCGGAAGCTCTGCTGTGCATCAATTTTAATACTTATGATTTTGAACAAATCCGAGGTGCGCTGAATATTTTTCTGTCCGGCGGGCAGCTGATTCCACAGCCGGAGAAATTATTTCGCGATGACTGGCAGGAGCGTATAAATACCTTTATGCACAGTTGGTTACAAAAGCAGGGGCTTTCGTTGTCTACCCTATCAAGGGCTGAAAAACGCCTGTTAGTCGAGGCGCTGTATGCTGAAGGGGCGTTTAACGGTAAAAGTGCGGCGAACTACGTTGCTAATATTGTCGGCGTTAGCCGCGCCAGCGTTTTTAAGTATATTAAAGAGTTAAAGTCATAGGCCAGAGTACCGGCACGGTGAGCTATTTTCAGTCTGTTAACCCCGTCGTTTTAGCGATAAGATGTCAGAATAAATCGATGGGGTTCTACAGCAGATTAACATCAGGATTAACGATGGCTTATATACCAAATAACTACGCCCGCCTTGAAAGCGGTTATCGCGAAAAAGCGCTGAAATTGTTTCCATGGGTTTGTGGCAAGTGTTCCCGTGAATTTGTCTATTCCAACCTGCGGGAACTGACGGTTCACCATATCGACCACGACCACTCAAATAACCCGGAAGATGGCAGTAACTGGGAGATGCTTTGCCTGTTTTGCCACGATCACGAGCATTCTAAATATACCGAGGCTGATATGTATGGTTCAACGGTTATTGCCGGAGATGATGCTCAAAAGGATCAAGGGTTGGCGACGCACAATCCTTTTGCCGATCTAAAAGCAATGATGAATAAGAAATAGCCCCGCAGTTGCTATTTCTTTGTCCCTATTACCGCTCAGAGGGATAATGGCCATCATGGTATTTTTATTGATTGTATTCCACTTAGCTCAGTGATAGTTACGTTGTCACTTTTCCAAGGTGTTATTATGAACCATAAGCCACATATTTTAGGTCCACAGTTCAGTACCTTTGTTCGTAGTGTCCAGCTCTGTTGTGAAGAGAAAGGGATCGACTATACGCTAGGGACAACCTATGAAGGGCAGATGGTCAATCTGGCTGACGACAGTCGCTATCAGTTTCACCCGTTTGGTAAGGTCCCGGTGCTGATTCATCACGGTCATCGCCTGTTTGAGACGGCCTCCATTTGTCGTTATCTGGACGCCGCCTTTAGCGGAGCCGATCTACAGCCTGAAAGTCTGATAGAGAGAGCGGATGTCGATCAGTGGTCTAACAGTTTGTCTTTATATACCGATCGCATCTTGGTTCGCGACTACTTGTTGGAGTTTGCTTTTCCCAAGGGGCCAGATAAGCAAATCAGGGGGGAGGTTGTTCAAGCGGCTGAGCCTGCCGTGATGAAAATGCTCGAATTGTTGGATAATCAGCTTGGTACCAAGCAATTTTTTAGAACAGAATCATTTACTATTGCCGATGCTATCTTAATACCGATGTTGGACTACATTGAAAAACTGCCTCACTCAGCCCGACTGTTTGCTGATCTGCAGTATCTGCCGCTTTATCTAAAGCGGATAAGAGAACGCCCATCGGCCAAAGCCGTATTAGTTTCTCGGAGTCAGTAGAAGACCTGCTTGATAGTCTTCGCCGCATCTCGGATGCGGCGAATAAACAGGGGGACGTTAGATTCCGGCTCTTTTCTTCAATAAATCGCACACTTCAGTAAAAACCTTATCGTTTTTTAGCATGCTTCGTTGAATCAAAAATTGCCCCTGTGGGGTTGTCACCTGCAGCGCTTCGTTATGCTGGGCGTTAACCCGTTTAAGCTGGCTGATATCGGAGTAGCGGATAGTCACCGTTTTATTACGCAGGGCACTAACAGGATAGCTCACAGTATCTGCAGAGAAAATAACGTTCTGGCGGGGAAGAAAACTGATGAGCAGTACCGCGAGCGACATCAGTGCCAGTGTAATAAAGATCAATACCACGACAATTAACAGCACTTTGGTCTGGCCGGATGACAGGGTGATTATTTTGCCAACGGCAAGCTCACTATCGGCCGTACCTATTCGATTGATGGTAAAGTTAGCCAAACCGCCAAAAAAGCAGGCTACCATAAGGACAAAAAAACGATTGATTTTATATGAGTACTTCACCACGTCCATTCATTATTCTCTTTTTTTATTCGGGTAACCGCGGCGGGCAGTATAGCGTGTTGAGGAAAATAAATCAGTCGCTTATCGGTTAATAACGGGAGTGAACTATGACTTCTGTGGTTAATGACTGATTATTTGAGTAACGAGGTTATGGCGAATAAAAAATGCACCCGATGGGCTGAGCTAAGGCGCTCAATTCAACGGGTGCACTAATCAGTTAGGAATTAATAACGCTTTTAACCACCGGTTTTAATACCACCCAGGCAACAATAGCGGCGGCAATATCAAAGATGGCCAGACAAATAAACAGCGGGTTGAAGCCGATTGTTGTGGCTAGTCCACCAACGATTAATGAGAATATAGTTCCGCCTAAATATCCCATCATGCCGGCACCACCGGTTGCTTTACCGACATCTTTTTCTGAGAAATTGTCGGTCGTTAATGAGTACAACGATGTTGAGACTATTTGGTGAGCAAAACCACCAATACAGAACATAGCGATAGCAACATAAGCACTGGACGCCAAACCGATACAGGCAGGCCCGATCATAAATACTGCACCGCAGAACAGGGTCAGTTTATAAGAGGTAGAGGTACTTACATTAAAGAATTTACGGAAGAATGGAGCCAGATAGCCACCAACAATACTGCCTAAGTCAGCAGCCAGGAAAGGAAGCCATGCGAACATCGCAATATCTTTCAGATCCATATTACGCACGGTGACCAGATAAATTGGGATCCAGAAACCAAAGGTTTGCCATGCCGGTTCAGAAAGAAAACGAGGAATCGCGATACCCCAGAAGTTTCTTTTCTTAAATAGCTGCCACAGGCTGATCGGTTTTTCATCGCTTAGCTGAGCGCTATCGTTTCTATCACCCAGAATATGCTTAAGTTCTTCGTCGGTTAACCATTTGTTCTTTTTAGGGTCACGGTAGAAATACAACCAGATCAAAGCCCAGAATACGGCTAGTCCACCGATAAACAGGAATCCATACTGCCACTGATAGTTAATGATGAAAAACACCATAATCGGCGCGGCGATCATTGCACCAATGCTGGTACCAAAGTTAACCCAACCGATGGCGATAGAGCGTTCTTTTCTTGGGAACCAGTTAGAGATCGATTTTATGGCTGCCGGGAAAATAGCCGCTTCTGACAGCCCCAACATGGCACGAAATACCGCCAACGTCGGCCAACTGGTTGCGAAAGAGTGAAGCATACAAGAGATGCCCCAACCTAATGCAAAGATAAAGAATCCGACACGCACGCCAATAAGGTCAATAACCATACCGGCGAGAGGCTGAGCAATAGTATATGCAGCCTGGAATGCTGCAATAACATAAGAGTATTGCTCGGTTGTTAAAGAAAACTCTTTGGTTAAGGTCGGTGCAACTACCGATAAAGAGCTTCTAGCCAGATAGTTGAGAATAGTACCAATTAAAATGATAAACACGATATACCATCTTAATTTCAATATTTTCTTCATACTGAGTTTCCTTCGCTTTATTTATCCATATAAGCCAATGGCTGATGGGCTTTATTTAAAATATGATGTAATTATTTTTTTGGTATTTTTCGCAGGCTATGATTTTATTGTGGTTCCTCCTCTAAACCTTTCATACGTTTGCGTTTCTACGCTAAACGCTAAGCCTGTGTAACTAGTGTTTCGTAGTAAGAGTTACCCAGTACTGACACAGTTATTAACCATATAAAACTTATGGTATACAGCTTATGTTAAGTTGTATTACATCTTTTGTGTTTGAGGCTCATCACAAAATTACGATAATAAAGTAAGGTTATTTTTATTTAATTGAATTTATTGAATTTTTTATTTTTCTTGTTGTTTGACACTTTTCTGTTTGATGGCGTTTTTTGTTCGAGAAATAGCTTTTATTTTTATTGGTATAACATGATTGGCATTGGTCTATGCCTTGTGGAGACTGGGTTACAGGGCGTTCTATTGGTGGATAGACTGATAAATTGAGCCGATGTGGACAAAAATGAGGGCAGGGCAAAATAGTGGTCTCTAACGGGTCGTTAACCAGAGTTATTAATATATTGAACGTGTGGGGGAGCTAATATTAGAAAAGCATGAGGGAGATGGTGGTAAGCCTGCCGGCATCGGTGAGATGCCGTGATTGACGGTGGTGGTATTTTTAGCCGGCTTGGTTGACCTTGTTCCGGTCAGCCAATTAAGTTAACGGATTACTTTAAGATAGATGAATTGATGTTTACCACCGGATTCTCAGTAAACAGGTAACGGTCAACGTTAAATTCAAAGTCATCAGTCGTTGCATCAAATAACATTTTTTTAGTTTTTTCAAGATGTTGCCACATGGCGAGTTTTGCTCCATGAGGATCTTTTCGCATCAGGGCTTTTAGAATCAGTTCGTGATCTTCACACCAACTTTCCATCGATTTATCATCAATATGCTCATGCAGTTTTCGCCAGTATGGATTATGAACCCGCTGGCTCCACATCTTCTCTACGATGGTAATCATAACGGTATTTTGGGTAGCCATAGCGATCTGTACGTGGAATTTTAGGTCCCAGGCAGAGTCACGGTGGCGGTCTTCTTGCAGCGCGTTCTCTTGTATTTCCATTAGTTGAACAATGTCTTGCTTGGTGACCTGAGTCGCAGCAAATTCAGCAATGTTACACTCAATGAGTTGCCGAGCCTGTAGTAGCTCAAATGGCCCCACGGTACCAAATTCGAACAGGTTGTTGGGAACAATCAGATTCTTCTGCTGGCTGGCAATAACATGAATACCCGAGCCCTTGCGGACTTCAACATAGCCTTCAACTTCCAGCATGATAATGGCTTCACGAACGACGGTACGGCTCACATTCATTTCTTCAGCAATTAAGCGCTCAGCCGGTAACTTCTCCCCGACAGGGTATACGCCGGTTTCAATGCGCTGTTTTAACGTCGAGGCCAACTGCTGATATAGCCGACTCGTTTCGATTAATTCCATAATAAATGCTCTTGGGTTGTGTCGCGGACATGACTATAAAACCAATAGTCTAAGTGAGTTACCATCTGTTTTAAACTTGTTACACCACTTGGCGAGTATACCTTATTTTCAGTAACTAAGCCTACTCTTGTCACGGTTTGTCGATAAAAAACTGGGAGATGAACGAGGTTTTTTTCATATTTTACCGACGTTAGCCTCGATTGAGTCATGGTAGTTAACGTTTAGCTAAGTCGTCCATAGTTGATCGATAGCGGTTGAGTGAATTTCTGGAATGATAAAAAATAAAGTTGCTAAAAGTTGTTATACCTCTTAAAAAGATGAGAACCATCACAAAAGAAATTTATTAACTAAGCCATAATGATGGAAAGGGTATTTATTGCTTTCAATTGACCTGATTTCTAGTTAACGTTAATAAATAAGGTTTTTTTGTGATTTTTCTTGGCGTAATGGATAAGAAGTAACGCTGGGTAACATAAATAATTGGTGTAATAACTTTATTGGTGGATACCGATTTAACATTTTCAACAAGATAAGGAACTCGATATGTCTTTGTTTTTAACTGAAGATTTTTTGCTGGATACTGAATTTTCACGCCGTTTGTACCACGATTACGCAAAGGACCAGCCTATATTTGACTACCATTGTCATTTACCGCCGGAACACATCGCTAAAAATACGCGGTTTAAAAACCTGTATGATATCTGGTTGAAAGGTGACCATTATAAATGGCGGGCAATGCGTACTAACGGTGTTGCAGAGCGGTTTTGTACCGGTGATGCAAGCGATTGGGAAAAATTTAGCGCTTGGGCTGAGACCGTTCCGCATACGATTGGTAATCCGCTTTATCACTGGACCCACTTAGAGCTGCGCCGCCCGTTTGGCATTACTGACAGGCTATTATCGCCGTCAACCGCTGAAGATATTTGGCAGCGTTGTAATTCATTATTAGAACAAGAGAGCTTCAGTGCCCGCGGTATCATGCAACAAATGAACGTGAAAATGGCCGGCACTACTGACGATCCAATCGACTCTCTTGAACATCATCGGGCGATTGCGCTGGATACCAGCTTCTCGATTAAAGTTTTACCAAGCTGGCGCCCGGATAAAGCATTTAATATTGAAGCTCAGGGCTTCAATGATTATCTCAATAGCTTAGGTCAGGCTGCCGATACCCAAATTACTCATTTTAGTTCGCTGTGTGATGCGCTGAAAAAACGCATGGACCATTTTGCCGCTCACGGTTGCAAAGTATCCGATCATGCGCTGGACGTAGTGGTTTACGGCGAAGCCGATGAGTCAACGCTGGACGCTATTCTGTCCCGTCGCCTGAAGGGGACCTTGCCGACTAAAGAGGAAATTGCTCAGTTCAGAACGGCAGTATTACTCTTTTTAGCCAGCGAATATCAACGTCGCGAGTGGGTTCAGCAATACCATATCGGTGCCCTGCGCAATAATAATACTCGGATGTTCCAGACGCTTGGTCCGGATGTCGGATTTGATTCAATCAACGATCAGCCGGTAGCAGAGCCGCTTTCTCGCCTGCTTGACGCTCAGGCGAAGAATAATTCATTACCTAAAACCATCCTGTACTGCCTGAATCCTGGCGATAACGAAACCATCGGTACGATGGTGGGTAATTTTCAGGGTGAGGGAACGCCGGGCAAAATGCAGTTTGGTTCAGGCTGGTGGTTTAACGATCAGAAGGACGGTATGCAGCGCCAAATGACGCAGCTGGCTAACCTTGGATTATTGAGCCGCTTCGTTGGCATGTTAACCGACAGCCGCAGCTTCCTTTCTTATACCCGCCATGAATATTTCCGCCGTATTTTGTGCCAAATGATCGGGCGCTGGGTTCAGGAAGGGGAAGCGCCGGCTGATATCGAACTGCTGGGCAATATGGTGAAAAACATCTGCTTCGATAATGCAGAACAGTATTTTTCAATTGAGCTCTAGTCGCGCATAGCGACATGGATAACGGCACCATTGCCGTCATAACAACTATGGCTGCAATGGTTTATCAAGACGGTTATTCAATAAAATTTTAGCTAGTGAATACCTCGCTATCGATACGCAGGTATTACTACATTTCATTATTCAGGTTGATAGGTGATTTTTTATGTTAACGTTAAACCGTAGTAACTTCCCGGGGCGTAGCCACCCAGAAAAAATTATTCAATTCGGTGAGGGTAATTTCCTGCGCGCCTTTGTTGACTGGCAGTTGGATTTACTGAATGAGCATACTGACCTTAATGCCGGGGTGGTTATTGTGCGCCCGATCGATAGTCAATCGCCATCGCTTAATACACAAGACGGTTTATATACCACGGTCATCCGCGGGTTAAATGAGCAGGGCGAGACGGTACGAGATGCTCGCCTGATTCGCTCTGTTAATCGCGAAATTAATGTTTATCAGGATTTCGACGCTTATTTAGCGCTGGCCCGCGACCCTGATATGCGCTGGGTGTTTTCTAATACCACCGAAGCAGGGATTGCCTACGTCGAAAGTGATAAGTTTAGCGATACTCCGCCATCCTCTTTCCCGGCCAAATTAACCCGATTACTGTATGAGCGCTTTAGCCACTTTGCCGGTGCGGCGGATAAAGGCTGGGTGTTATTGCCCTGTGAGCTGATTGATTATAACGGGGAAGCCTTACGGGAATTAGTGCTGCGTTATGCGCAACAGTGGCAGCTTGGCGAGGCATTTACCTTATGGTTAACCCAGCATAATACGTTCTGTTCAACCTTAGTTGACCGTATTGTGACCGGATACCCGGCTGATGAAGTGGCAACGCTGGAGTCTGAACTCGGTTATAAGGATAGTTTTCTTGATACCGCTGAATACTTTTACCTGTTTGTTATCCAGGGCCCACAGTGGCTGGCTCAAGAGCTACGCTTAGATAAGTATCCGCTAAATATCCGCATCGTGGATGATATTAAGCCTTATAAAGAACAAAAAGTGGCCATTCTTAATGGTGCTCACACCGCGCTGGTACCGGTTGCTTTTGTTGCCGGTATTAATACCGTGGGTGAAGCAATGGCTGATGAACAAGTGAGCCGTTTCGTTGAGTTAACCATTGCCCAAGAAATTGTTCCGGTGCTGGATTTACCGGCTGAAGAACTCCGCTCTTTTGCTCAGGCGGTACTGAGTCGTTTCCGCAATCCATTTATTCAGCATCAGTTGCTGTCGATCTCTCTTAATGGAATGACTAAGTTCCGTACCCGTATCCTTCCGCAATTACTGGCTAATCAGAAAAAGAACGGCACTGTGCCTGCGCGCTTAACATTTGCGCTAGCGGCTCTGCTGGCGTTCTATCGTGGCGAACGCGATGGTGAATCTTATCCGCTACAGGACGATGCTCACTGGTTAGAGCGTTTTAAAAACCTATGGGGACAGGTGGCTGAGGGCAAACTATCCGTTGCTAAACTGGTTGAACAGGTGCTATCGGACAGCGCCCATTGGGGAGAAGATCTTAATCAGGTTCCCCAGTTAGCTGAGAATGTAACGGAACAACTTCAGGCTATCGTTGATCGTGGTATGAGAGCAGCTCTGGCAGCTCATTGTTAAAGGTATTGTGATGCAAAGTTTTATTAAAATACATCCTCTGGATAACGTTGCCGTCGCCCTGTGCGATTTGGAACAAAGCCAGCAACTGGAATTAGGCGATCGGTTTATTACTTTGCAGCAACCGGTAGCTCGCGGGCATAAGATTGCTTTGAATCCGATTGCCCGCGGGCAAAATATTGTTAAATACGGGCTACCTATAGGCCATGCATTGGTTGATATTGCTGAAGGTGAATCTATTCACTCACAGAATATCAAAACTAATCTCAACGAGATTGATGAGTACCAGTATCAGCCAACGCCTATTGAGCTTATGCCACAAATACCGGATCGTGACGTTCAGCTCTATCGTCGTAATAACGGCTTAGTCGGTATTCGTAACGAACTGTGGATTATCCCAACCGTAGGATGCGTTAACGGCATTGCCCGTCAAATCCAGCAGCGTTTTTTGAAAGAAAATAACGGGGCTGAAGATATTGATGGCGTTCATCTTTTCAGTCACCCGTTTGGTTGTTCTCAGTTGGGAGAAGACCACGAAAACACCCGAACAATGCTGCAAAATATGGTACGTCACCCCAACGCCGGAGCGGTACTGGTTATCGGACTTGGCTGTGAGAATAATCAGGTTGATGCCTTCCGTGAGACCATGGGGGAAGTCGATGACCAACGCACCCGATTTATGATCTGTCAGCAGCAGGATGACGAGGTTGAAGCCGGTGTTGAACGACTTCAAGCGCTTTATCAGGCTATGCGTAACGATCGCCGTACCCGCGGTAAGTTGAGTGAGTTGAAGTTTGGCCTGGAATGTGGCGGTTCGGACGGGCTGTCAGGTATTACGGCTAATCCACTGTTGGGGCGTTTCTCTGACTATGTTATTGCTAACGGCGGAACATCAGTACTAACAGAAGTACCTGAAATGTTTGGCGCGGAGCGGATTTTGATGAGCCATTGCCGCGACCAGGCAACGTTTGAAAAAACGGTCAGCATGGTTAACGATTTCAAACGCTATTTTATTGACCATCAACAGCCAATTTATGAAAACCCGTCGCCGGGTAATAAAGCCGGCGGTATTTCTACCTTGGAAGAGAAATCCCTCGGTTGTACACAGAAGGCAGGGCAAAGTGCGGTAGTGGATGTGCTCAAATACGGTGAGCGCTTAAAAACGCCGGGATTAAACCTGTTAAGTGCACCGGGCAATGATGCCGTCGCAACCAGCGCCTTAGCGGGCGCTGGCTGTCATATGGTTTTATTCAGTACCGGGCGGGGTACACCTTACGGTGGTTTTGTTCCGACGGTCAAACTGGCAACCAACAGTGAGATCGCGGCTAAAAAGCCCCATTGGATTGATTTTGATGCCGGTAAACTTATTCACGGCACGGATATGGATACTCTGCTGCAAGAGTTCGTCGATCTTATTGTTAATATTGCCAATGGCCAACAGGCTCGCAATGAGATTAACGACTTCCGTGAGCTGGCTATTTTTAAAAGTGGTGTGACGTTGTAACTATTATCCGAGGGATGGATGCAAAACCGTCCCCCGGACCGCGAGAAAACACAACTATTCTGCCGTTGAATATACCGACCAAACCTGCACTGACATTAAATGACGTTGTTATTAATCAAACCCACGCAATAGCGTGGGTTTTGTCTTTTAATCGGCACGGATTTCAGTACCAAACAGACGTGATAACACTATCAATATTAAACCGCCGGGCTATTTTGTGATGACTCAGCTAACCCAATCCATTCTTGTAACAGACTGATATCTTGTTGAATAAATGCCTGTAGCAACGATGATAATGAAGCATAGAATCCAAAGTTGTCCTGCTGTTGGCAGCGCTGTTCACATAGGTGGAACCAGAAAGAGAATGAATTAGCGCTGATGCTTTTCGGTTTTGGCGGCATTAATCGGGCCGATATTAAGCGTGCATTGACCATCTTGAAACGAGAATTTGCCGCGTTAGCGTCGTGTTCCAACGCCAGTTGAACACGATGGTTATCCTTCTCAGCCACGCAACCGCGTGGTTTTTTTATTCATTCACAAACGCTTATCTTTATATCGTTATACTATGGCATAGTGATATCGGGCGCGAATTGACGACAACGGCCTATGCGGATTTTCAATTTACCGTCAGGCTAATGTCGAACAGGCTCAGAGATAAATCAGGTCGTTAAACAGATTATTCATGGTGATAACTCGCAGACCGATGAGGATTAGATGGAACTAAAAACGTTAGGCAGTCTGGCTGGTTTATGGTTTTTTTCCGGTGCCGCGCTGGCGTGTTCACCGATATTTTACGAATACCGCTACGCGGCTAAATATGGCCAATTGGTCTATGAACGATGGAGTGAAGATAAAACGGTATCGATAGCGCAGCGGTTAGCCGGTGTTAATTTGGCTAAGTTTCATCGGGTATTGCCATTAGATAAGGATCCTAAAAGCTGGGTCGATGGCGTCCGTTATTTCAATGATGCCAATTATTTTACCGACAATAAGCAAGTGTTGTATAACGGTCAGGTGTTGGCCAACTCACCCGATTTGCCGGCTATTGATGCGAAAACCTTCAGACAACCCTTCAATAATTTTTCTTTTGCCGTTGATAAATCGAGTATCTATTATCAGGGTAAACGTACTGATGACAATACCGGGGCTAAACGGGTCGATTTATCAACGTTAAAGCCGGTCGATGAGCATATTTTGATGGATGCCAATAATCTCTACCACGCAGGGAAGTTTATTGGCGTGGCTGACGGCTATAAGGTATTAAAAACCCAACAGTACGTCATTGGATCTTATTGCTCGCAGGGGCTTAATATTATTGCCCGCAACAGGGATACCCTGTTTGTTAATGGCATTGCTATTCCCGGTGATGCAGACAGCTTTAAGATTAAACGCTGGATGCCGGATATCGTGCTTGATTATAGCGATAGCCGGGGTTCACACACCTATGGCTATGGTAAAACAGAGCAAGAAATAGTCGCTAAGTTAGCGGATCAGAAAGAGTATGTTTATCAGGGTTTTTATCCGGCGCGTGATAAGGTTTATTACACCAAGTCCGTCGAGCCAAAGACATTCCACTGGCAGTTAGTTGACATTCCCGGCGTTGACCCGGAATCCTTCTCTATTGTTAACTCTCGCGTAGCGACTGACGGTCGCCAGCTCTATGTGTTAAAGGGAAAGCTGGACGGCCATAGTCCGCTGTCGCTCTCAACCATTACTCTGGACTCATCAATCACTCAGGTTTCAGAGCCCTACGTGGTGGGCCTGTCGAATGTCTACTTTATCAATCGTGATGGTGTACAAATCTTTGACTTACAGGGAAAGTTCGTGCCATTAAATGATTATTTTTCCCATGATGACCGCTATATTTATATGTTTAATGATCCTTATCACCATCGACCGGTTCAACGATTCAAAACTAAAAATGCTCAGGCCGTCAGATTAAAAGAGCCTGAGCGAATCGACAGTGATTTAATCACGCAAGAGGGAATTTATCTTTTCGGTGGAGAATTTCAGCCAATCAATCACAGCCAGTGAATTTCAGACCATAAACAACCGGTTTATCGTGGTATATTTTGGTCTGACTTTATATTTGGTGGTTTTGAATCTATTTTGATTTAAACAACGTATGGCAGGCAGGTAAAAATCTGTTGGTTGTCCTATGCTTGAAGTGTGACGGGGATAGTACAGGTGTGATTACATCACATAACCGGCCGGGGTGGGGTCATCCCCTCGAGCATGTCAGAATCAAATATCGTGCTGAAAAGGGAGTAGACCTGCTCAATGACAGAATTACAGTCAACTGAATGGCTATCTGCGGATAGTAGCGTTGATCCGATGCGAGTCTCTGCCAGTGGTGATTGGGTACTGGCACATTACAGCGTGCTGGAAAAACAGGTCACTCAACTGTGTGAGCAGTTGCCGGCTGGTGCAGATTTTGATCTCAGTCAGTTAGGCGTTATTGATACCGCCGGAGCTGCGCTGCTCAGTCAGTTACTGGGTGCTGAACGAATCAGTCATCTACGAGTTATAGCTCCGCAACTGCCGGAAGAGCGGCGCGTATTGCTGGAAACCGTGGCCAATGCGCTATCCGGTTATGGGCAGCAACCGCCAACTAAAGCTCAGTCCGGCATCGTTGAGTGGCTGGCTATGGTGGGGCAGTCGGTTGATGACTTCTGGCAGGATGCTAAAGCACTGCTGGGCTTTACCGGCCTGACGCTTGAAGGATTATTCCGCAGTCTGTTCCGGCCGTCTCGCTGGCGGGTAACCTCTCTGATTGCCAACGTTCAACAGATTGGTCTGAACGCGGTACCGATTATAATTTTGCTCACCTTTCTAGTCGGTGCGGTGATTGCCTTTTTGGGGGCCACGGTATTGACCACTTTTGGTGCCGGTATCTTTACCGTCAATCTGGTGGTCTTTTCATTTTTACGTGAGTTTGCCGTATTGCTGACGGCTATCCTGATGGCGGGGCGTACCGCAAGTGCTTTTACCGCTCAGATTGGCCTGATGAAAGCCAATGAAGAGATCGATGCTATTCAGGCACTGGGCTTAAATCCGGTGGAGTTATTAGTGTTACCCAGAGTGCTGGCCTTATTGATTTCGCTACCGATGCTGACGTTTATCGGCATGATTTCCGGTATTTTAGGCGGAATGGTGGTGTGTGCCCTGGCGCTAGATATCTCACCAAATATGTTTTTATCTATGATGCAGAACAGCAATGGCCTGTCGCATTTTCTGGTGGGGCTAAGTAAAGCGCCGGTATTTGCCTTCCTGATTGCCGTTATTGGCTGTTTGGAAGGATTTAAAGTTAGCGGCAGCGCGGAATCTGTCGGTGCTCACACTACCGCCAGCGTTGTTCACTCTATTTTCGTGGTCATCCTGTTGGATGCGGTCGCCGCGCTATTTTTTATGGAGATGGGATGGTAAAGCACATGACGACTGAGGCTATCATCCAAATCCGGGAACTGCGCAACTGTTTCGGTTCACAGTGCGTGCATGAAGATCTTAACCTTGATGTCTATCGGGGGGAGATTCTGGGCGTGGTTGGCGGATCGGGTACCGGTAAATCAGTGTTGTTGCGCAGCATTGTCGGCCTGCGTCGGCCAACTGCCGGAAAAATTCATGTTTTCGGTGAGGATTTGATGCAGCTATCCGGCAACCAGCGCTCTTCGGTTGAACGTCGGTTTGGCGTACTGTTTCAACAAGGTGCGCTTTTCAGCTCATTGACCGTGACCGAAAATGTCGCATTGCCATTAATCGAGCACGCAGGCCTGACTCGGGCTGAGGCTGAACAGTTAGCTCAGGTTAAACTGGCACTGGCGGGCTTGCCTGCTAATGCCGGCAGTAAATATCCGGCATCGTTATCCGGTGGTATGGTGAAGCGAGCTGCGTTGGCGCGGTCTCTGGCGCTGGATCCGGACATTCTGTTTCTTGATGAACCGACTGCCGGGCTAGACCCGATAGGGGCAGCGGCTTTTGACAGCCTGATCCGAACGTTAAGAGATGCATTGGGGTTGACGGTGTTTCTGGTCACCCACGATCTGGATACGCTCTATACTATCTGCGATCGGGTTGCGGTACTGTCGCAAAAGAAAGTACTGGTTGTTGATACCTTAGATGCGGTAGCGGCGACCAATGATGCATGGATTCAAGAGTATTTCCATGGGCCACGAGGTCGCGCCGCTTATCAGGCTGCAACAAATCTACAAGAGAGGCAATGAGATGGAAACCCGCGCTCACCACGTTATTATTGGTTTTTTTACGCTGTTCGTCATCAGCGCAGCTCTGTTGTTTAGTCTGTGGCTGACTAAATCCGGGTCAGACCGGCAATTCAAACAGTATGATGTGGTATTCAGTGAAGCCGTCAGTGGGCTATCGCAGGGGAGCAGTGTGCAATACAGCGGTATCCGTGTGGGGGAAGTGACGCAGCTACGGTTGGACGACCAGAACCCCAGCAAAGTATGGGCGCGAATTAGAGTTTCGGCCTCTACGCCCGTCAGAGAAGATACTCAGGCCCGGCTGGCAATGGCAGGAATCACCGGTACTGCGAATATCCAGTTTAGTAGCGGAACGCAATCCAGCCCGATACTGGAAGGCAAGAACGGCCAAATTCCGGTGATAATTGCAACGCCGTCACCACTGAGCCAATTGATGGCCAATGGTGAGGTTTTTATGTCTAATGTTAACGAACTGCTGACCAGCCTGAATAAGGTTCTGGAACCGGATAATCAGCAACGATTAAGTAATACGCTGGATAATTTGCAGCAGATTACCCAAACCGTTGCGGATGAGCGTGGCAATATCAGTAGTATGATCAAAGAGCTTACGCAGGCCAGTAAGCAGGTCAATGATACGTTGGCACAAACTAATCATTTGATGCGCAATGCGAATAACCTGCTTGACGGACAGGGTAAACAATTAGTGGCTAATGCTGCGAAAGCCATGGCTTCTTTAGAAAAAACCACTACCACGCTCAACCAGCTTGTCAGTGAAAATAAAGGTTCGCTTAACAGCGGATTACAAAGCGTGAACGAAATTGGCCCGGCATTAGAAGAGCTACGCAGGACACTGTTCTCATTACGCAGTGCAATTAATCGTCTGGAAGAGAACCCAGCGGCGCTGTTACGCGGCCGTGAAAGACCACAGGAGTTTACCCCACCATGACCTATATCAGTCGAGTGTTCTTTAATGCCCGCCAAATCATCAGGCTGAGCATTGCAATGCTATTGATGTCGCTGGCAGGTTGTACTATTTTGCCTGAGGCTCCGGCACTGCAAGTGTATCTCTTACCGGAACAGACCCCGCGTGCTGCCGGGCAACAGGTGGACTGGTCTTTACGGGTCGTCACGCCGAATAGCAGTCAGTTTCTGAATAGTTCGCGCATTGCCGTACAGACTCAGGGTGAAGAAATTCAGGTCTATCGCGGAGCCCGTTGGGGGGATTCATTACCCACGCTGGTGCGTAATCGTCTGATTCAACAATTCCGCTCAGATGGACGCGTCGCCGCCGTTAGCAGTGATGATGATAGCCTGAGTGCCAATTTTGAGCTGGGTGGCGATCTTACCGCGTTCCAAGGGTTATACCGCAATGGTGAAAGTGAAGTCTTAATCCGTTTTGATGCCCGCCTGGTACAGACATCCAGTCGAAGCATTCTTGCCAGTCGGAACTTTGAAATTCGTCAGCCAATTACCGGCAAATCGATGAGTGAAGTGGTACAGTCCTTTGGTTTAGCCAGTGACCAGTTATCCGCTCAGGTCTTGGCATGGACGCTGGAACAGGGCGGTCGTGCGGAGATCAAACAGTCTGATTTAAATTAAGTTTTTGCAAAAGCCTGACCGGAATATTCTGGTCAGGCTTGCTCGCTGCCTCTATAAATTTTCCGCCAAACTAAATAAACCAGACAATAATAATAGCTCAGGCGAAAGGGGCCTAAATTGGTTTAAATCCATGGGCGATAAAATAGCCTTGTCCCTTATCGGAAGTCATAAAGTCAGCCAGACTTTCAGCCAACTGTGGGGCATTTTGAGCAATAGCCAACTGGTATTGGTATCAATAGTAAGTATGAGTTTCTCTTCAGTTGGAGGGAAACTCTCTATTGTAATTAACCTTACCGCAGCGTGACCTGAACCGGATGTCCGCCTTGCTGTACCATTTGAGACTTCCAGTAAAAGCGGGGCGGTAATTGAGACGTTGGGCTAAATAGACCATAGCGAACAAATGTAGAGATAAAGCCAGCCAGTTCGACTAATGCAAAGTCTTTTCCCCCGCACAGCCTGGGCCCCTGACTAAAGGCCATATTGATTCCACTATTCTTATCATTAAACGGAGAGTAACGATCGGGCGGAATGTTCAATGACCAAGGATTCGGGTAGACGGAGGCGTCATGCATAATGCCAATAAATGAAATAACAATATTTTGCCGTTCTTCAATCAGGTCGATACCGATGTTATCTTTTGCTAACGACTGGCGAATAATCATCGGGATTGGCGGGTATAAACGTAATGCTTCAGAAATAAACGTCATTAATTGCGGCATATTACTCAGCGCCTCCCAGGTCATAGGATCGGGATTGGCGACCGCTTCCTGATAAAGACGTTCCTGCTGTTCAGGGTATTGAGCGAGTAGATAGCAGGCCCAGCCAATGGCGGCGGCCGTTGATTCAGAACCGGCGGCTAAGAAAGTCATTAACTCATCTTCTAAAACAACCTGACTGTCTGGCTCTGATTCTGCCTTGAGAATACGTTCTATCATCGGATTGATAACCGAGGGATGCCTGAATAATTTTAGCTCCTCAGTGACCTGACGCCGTAGTGCCCGTAATTGAACCAACTTTCGGCGGTAGCTGATATTAAGCTTTCCCGCAGGTACAAAGGACAGCTCTGAGCTGTACTCCATCAATTGGGCGATATTATCTATATTGATATCTGTAGAATCTAAACAGACGGAAAAGAAGTTTTCGATTAATACCGACATCGCCATTTTGCGAAAAACTTTGTCATCGAGGGTGATTTTGCCGGTATAAGAGTCACGGACAAGCTGATGTAACGCATGTTGCCCGTGGCGTTTGGTCAGCTTAATGATATCGATATCACTGAAGTTATTTAAATAGGGCTGGGTTAACTTTTTATGATTTTTCCACAGTTGGCCGTTTTCGAAAAAACGTGAAGATCCGAGCGCTTGCCTGAACCAGGCCATATTCTTTTCATAATTGACATAATTTCGACGCAGAACATAATCGGCATCATGCTTGGTTTGTATCACTAAGGTCGGTACTTCATTTAGCGTCAACCAAACGTTTTTACCATTATGACTCTTGGCTAACGCATATAAAACATTACAGATATCGGTACTTGCATAGTTCATACGGCCTCTTTATTTTATCGTTATTATCTGTCGTATGTTTGTATCAGGTCGGGGTATGACAGAGCCTGAAAGCGGGTAAGTTACCCTGTTGTTATCGGACGTTAATGGATATAGAACTCGCCTCCCTAAAGAGAGAAGAACGAGTCCCGCGATGACATAAATCTACCGGTATCTACTGGCGGTGATTTTTTTCCAGAATTCCTGCCAGATCTTTTACCGAACCGAGCTCCAGCCATTCGGTTACATCGATCTCTTTTTGCACAAAGTTTTCAACTTCCATCATGATATTGGCAAATACTACGCTATCAATCGTGGGGCTGAGTTGTTCAAGCTGACCATCGTCGCTAATACTGTCGACAGGAACAGACAGACAACCGGCTAATATTTGTTTGGCTTTTAATAGATAATCCATCTTATTGATGTTCCTCTGAATGACCGATAACATTAAGGGATTGACTCAGGTAACGCTCTTTGGCCTGAGTTCTGGCCAGTTTGCCTGATGCCGTTAGTGGTAATTTATCAATAATAAAAACGACCTGTGCGTTAATCCCGGTAGCCCGATTAATCTCTTGTTTAATAATGGCTGATAAACTTGAAATATCCTGCTGCTTATCTGAAAGATGCACCAGAACCGTTAGTTTTTCTTCCTGTCCATTAGCTACCCCAATCGCCGCTACGTTATTGCCGCCAATATGAGGTAGCGCCTGAAGTACCAGCCATTCTATATCCTGAGCCCAAATATTGCGGCCCCGGATAATAATGACCTCTTTTTCCCGACCGCTGATAAACAGTTGCTGTTGATAAAGATAGCCGAGATCGCCAGTGTAAATAAAGCCGCTATCATCAGTGATAATCTGGTGCTGTGAATCGATATAGCGGGTTATTACGCTCGGGCCTTTGACCCAAATTTGGCCCACCTGATGCTCCGGTAATCGTTGACCGGTTCGAGCGTCAATAATTTTAACCTCAAAGCCGGGCAGGGGTTTGCCGCAGGAGACCATCTCTTTTTGCGCCGGGTCATCGGCTAATTTATCGGTAAAAGGCTGGCTATCAACGTCGGCGGCTGAAACGGCCAAGGTGGTTTCTGTCAGACCATAGCTGGGTAAAAAGGCCTGATAGCGAAAACCGGAATTGGCAAAACAGGCTGAGAAGCTGTTTAGCATACCGACGCTGATCATATCGCCACCGATACCGGCAACGCGCAGTGAGGACAAGTCTAAAGCGGGTTTGTTTTCGCTCTCGGCATATTTTTTCATTGCCATCTGATAGCCGAATACCGGCGAGAAGGTAATGGCGGTTTTATTGGCTGACATCAATTCCAGCCAGACTAACGGGTTCTGAACAAAGTTCTCAGCGCTCAGGCAATCAACGGAACGCTGACCATAAACTGAGGCAAGAAAGAAGCCTATCAACCCCATGTTGTGGTGAAAAGGCAGCCAATTAAATGAGCGATCTTCAGCCCGAAGCTTCATTGCTACGCGAAGAACCACGCTGATATTAGCCAACAGGCTGCGCTGGGTAATTTCAACGCCTTTCGGGCTGGTGGTTGAACCTGACGAGAACTGAATATAGGCCGGTTCATCGGCCGTCAGCGGCATTAATTCTGCAACAGAGACTGAATTCTCTGACTGTGTGGGGTGTTGAATGATTGATTCAAAGGTCAGTAATTTTTTGCCTATCGCCGTAACCGGCTGGCGCAGGTAATCGGCTACTTTTTCCGGCGCAACAATAGCAACCGCCTGAGATGATTGCATCAGTTGACTGAGCTTATCGATATAGGCGGGCATGCCGCCCAGATTTACCGAAAAGGCGGTAGGGCAAGGTACTAATCCTATATACTGGCAGGCAAAGAATAGAATCATAAACTCGGGCGTGGTTTCTGCAACCATCACCACCCGGTCTGAACGAGCAAAGCCCTGGCGCTTAAGATGACGTGCGGTCAACATCGCCCGGGACTGTAGCTGCCGATAACTCAATACGTCAGTCAATTGGCCGAATACGTTATAGAAGTTAAATCCAGCCTCTCCCTGTGCGGCATAGGCAAGGGCCTCGGTGGTAGTGGCAAAATCACCGTGGCGTAAAGGGGTGCCGTTGAGTGTAGGTGTTGCTGTAAGTGTCGACATATTGGATTATTTTGACCGTAGTGATGCAAAAATAAGGATATCTACACGTTCNCCGGTTGGCGCGAGACACTCTTCTTTTAATACGCCCTCTAGCTTAAAGCGGGGGTTTTTAACAAAGCAAAATAGCATGCGTCTATTCTTCGCTAAAATACGGGCGGACATCTTGTGTAAATCACGATACAGGTAGAAATGGTCAAGCAGGGCATCGATAGTTGCCCAGAGCACGGCTTTACCTGAGTAATTTTTTTCGCCAATGCCGGTAGTGATATGACCGACCTTGTGGTTCAGATTGATATCGATGGTATAAAAGCCAATTAACGCGTTATTGGTTTTATCAAAAATACCGAGGAAGAAATTGCGATGATTATCAAA
>NZ_ATYS01000070.1 GCF_000427805.1 Budvicia aquatica DSM 5075 = ATCC 35567
GCTGGTGGCTTGAGCTATAACCAGCCCCGTTCAGCAAACGACACCTGTTCGCCATGACCCATGACAATGTGGTCTAAGACTTTTACGTCAACCAACGATAAGGCCTCTTTTAACTTTTGGGTTATTGTCTTGTCAGCTTGACTGGGCTCAGCTATTCCCGAGGGATGGGAATGCGCCAAAATCGTCGCCGCTGCATTATGGTACAGGGCCAGCTTAACGATTTCTCGTGGGTAGACGGACACTTCATTAATGGTGCCCATAAAGAGGGTTTCACGGGCAATCAACCGGTGCTGATTATCCAAATACAGGACAAGAAAGACCTCTTTTTCAGTTGGCTCTAGCTGTAACCGAAGGTAATCTTGCGTCTGTTGTGATGAGGTCAACGAATAGGGTTTGGCTTTGAGTTGCTTATCTAACAGCTGTAAAGCCATCGTAATGATGCGCTGCTCGCGCTGAATATAGGGCATGGCGATGTTCTCACGGTGAAAGAGAGTTAGGCCGCAAATAGATGGGGTACTGACGGGTACCCGAACCGGCCTAGAAGAGATTGAACGTGAACCCCGTTCAGTCAGGCTAAATGTTGTCGCATATTCTCAGCCATCACCCATAACGCTCTGTTGAGTTTGATATCACCATCAATACCATTAATCGCCCGCGTTCGTGCCCGCTTCCCTTTCGCCGTGCGCCCTGACAGTCCGCCTTTAATCAAATTTTCCTGAGTCCGCTGAAAAATTGTCCAAAGGTCATCTTTTTTGTCCTCCCAACGCCTAGGCATCAATATTTGCTCTTCTGTGACTGGCTGGTACTCTTCGCCATAACGGTAGGTTAGGGCAGCATGAGCAAAGGCCTGTTGCGCGGACCGAGAGAGCGTGATGCCCTGCATGGCTTCCCGTTGTTCCTCAACTTGGTCAAAAATACCTAATACTTCGTAAGCACCTTCAATCACACGGTCAACGACAGGCCCAAGGTGTGGTACTCTAACCTCACCGAAGGTGTCACCGCAGACCAGGCCATTGGTGCAAATTTGGCGGAAAAAACCAGGAAGCATTTGGTAACTGCTCGAGCCATCATGACTATTGAGCAGGATTATCTCAGGAACTTCTTTTCCTAATATTTGGTTTTCACGGCGTAGCCTAATCAGATGTTTTGTATGGTCTTGTTTATCGAGATTACGAACCCGAGTCTGGCAGGCAAAGAAGGGTTGAAAGCCTTCTTTACGCAGGTTATCTAATAAGGTGATGGTAGGAATGTAGCTATATCGGGCACTTCTGGAGTGATGTTTTTCTTCCGAGAAGATACTCGGAACGTGGCGGGCTAATTCATCGTTGGTTAATGGTTGGTCACGACGAATAAGGTTTACTGCGCCAAAACGAGAGGCTAAGCGGGTCATATAGGAAGCTCCATAAAAAGATACGATTGTTATTTCGTATCAGTGATATAGAGCTAATTTTCTTTGTAGGTTAAGTCAATTTAGGCTTGATGAACCATCTAGATGTACTAATTGATTTAGTCAATACTGGTCATGTAATTATTGATGTTTTGGCTGTATACCTGCCGCTTTAAACTAGATAGCGTAAGCTGATACGGCGTAGCAACTTGTATTAATTGGTTAAGAGCACAACACTGGCCTTATACTCGAAATTTTTTAACTATACGGACACCATCACCCACTTTATTCATCTTAGTAAATGAGATTCGTGATTGATTAGCATACATATTAGGGCCAATCAATTTGATATAGATGTTAAAAGGAAAACTGGTAAAGCCAAACTTATCCAGTTTTATTGGATAATTTTTTTCTGTTTTTGAAACGGGGATAAAAAAACCACCCGAGATATCACTAGTACGTTCAAATTCGATAAGTGGCGCTAGTATTTTTTTATTCGGGAATTTGTTTTTAATGGGTGGAAAAAACACATCCTGATATTTTAAATATTTTATTTTAGTGAAGTCATATGTTCCATTAAACTCTCGCCACATTTCTTCTGAACAGTTTAATGAACCGAATATACCGAAATAACTAACTTTAACGAGGCAATTCTCTGGTTTTTCTGGGGTTGAGGTTATAGAGTAAATAATATCTAGCTTGATTTTTATGATAACAAATAGACTATTCTTTTCTTGATTGATATTTATTTTACTTGATATGTCTGTAGAAAAAACATTCATTATATTCGTATCAATTTCATCCATTATCTTCTTTCTTAGTAGGTATTTATCCTTAAGTGGCAGCGTAAATTCAAAGCCTGATGACATATCGATTGGCTGCACTTTATAGTAAGGAGGAAGAACAGTCAGGATATCATTATGCACTGGTGGCATATCACTCAAAGCCCTTTCTTTTTGAATCAATCCAAGAATATATTTTGATTTCGTTTTATTCGATGATTTTGCTTTTTCCACAAAACTATCGTGTGACTTCTCGTCAGGAAAGTAAACCGTTGACTTAAATTCGTACGCCATAGCACATCCTTACTTGTTTTTATGAGCATCAAAATAGTAATTATCGATATTATACTTAGATATAATTATTTGTATTTTACCCTACATTAATATTTTTTTCAAATAAAAGTAGGGTACATTTATTTTGTGCCCTACTTTTTATTTGCAATTAATTTTAAATAGTTAGATGAGATTTCAGATATTGTCTGTATGGCTAGTTTTGCATAAAAAGCCTTGGCCTCATGTGCCTTTCGTGGCTTCTTTCTCGCATCAATCCAAGAGTTTTTTACCTTTAAGAGTAAAAGATTACTGTTCGATAATGTTATACCGTCCCAAGCTAAGTTAATCATTAGTTCGGCATGCAGATGAATAGTTGGTGTTGAGAACAAAGAGTATTAGGAGGACGTTTGAGGGCTAACTTCAGAGTGATTTTAGTAGGGACTGATAATGTCCTGAGATGCATATGGTCAGTTATAGTAAGGCTTCACTCTGTAGATTGTCTGAAGATAAGTAAATATTCACTGTTGGTTTATATATTATGTTTATCCTCGCATTTAATTATTATCTGAAACCTCACATTTAATGATTAGTCAGTTATAGCCAAATCATAGTCATAACCCAGTTGCCACTACAGCTTATTGCTATGTGCAGCAGTAGCCTTCCTCTATATGCCCACCTTGTTCAATAAAAAATTACTAGTTACCTCATAGCTATGAAACCAACTAACAGGAACTAGAAAAATGAAACTAAACATGAATCATGGATTATTAAACAAATATCACTTAAACCGCTTTGAGGAAGTCATTCAACGTATGTTAAAGGATACGTCCAGAGTGATGGCCTTTAGGCTTGATTTAAGATTACCTGACGGGGAATTAGATATAGATAAAGATTCTGCTGTTATTACTCGTTTCTTTGCATCATTAAGAGCTCAAATTAAAGCTCATGAACGAAACAACAGAAAACGAGGAATACGGGTTTATCCCTGTAATTTACAATACCTGTGGGTAAGGGAGTTTGGATTAGAAAAGAATAAAAAGCATTACCACCTTTTAATCTTGGTAAATAAGGATGCCTATTACAGCCCTGGTGACATTAGCGGCAAGTTAGATACCAAGAAAGGGGTTCTGACCCTCATGGCTATTAAAGCTTGGCTACGCGCTTTAAAACTTAGTGATGAGTCATATCGGTCGTTAGTCTATTTACCTTCTGCTTATTACCACATCAACAAGCAACAGGGGTTTAATTCTCAGGCATATCGTGACCTGATTTACCACACCAGTTATATGGCAAAGCTTGCTACTAAAAGCAGTGAAGATGGAGAACGTAATTTTGGCTGTAGCCAGAAGTAGTTATGGGTAAATCGATAAAAGTATTTTCTTACTAACCAACAGATTGTTATGACGGAGTAAGCAGCAATCAACTGATTAACCAAAATGTATCAGCTATAGCTAGCTACTCCTGTCTTTCATTAACTTAAAGACAGAGAGAAATGTCATGAACAATCTGAATACAATGCCCGACCTGATGAACGATAAATTAGTCGATATGGTCTTTATTACTGAGTTTACTGGTTTAACGGATAAATGGTTCTATAAGCTGATGAGTGAAGGTAAGTTTCCTAAGCCGATAAAGATGGGACGTAGCTCCCGCTGGCTAGAAAGCGAAGTAAAAAGCTGGTTAATGGCCCGTATTACTGAATCACGTAGCTAAGACAGTCTGAACGCTTAAGTCCCTCCTCGTGCTTTAACGACCCTTATTTCCCCCAATAACTTTCCATCACTGCGTCAGTATGCGTAGCGCTTGCTGCTGTGTGCAGTTTGGGGAAGGAGAATACCATGCGAATGTTAAAAGTCTTTGTGGCTTGCAATGTGATGAATCAAATTATTTCGGCTGCTAGAAATCCACCGGCAAATGAATCACCTTATTTTTGTCGGTTTTGCGGGTGCTTATTAATACTCCATAACAATAATCTCAGCGAGANACCGTGGTTTGAACATGATCAGAAGAGCATTCCTATAGAACGTTTACGTCTTTGTACTTATTTTGACCCAGAAGTAAAACACAATGAACAGCAGGAGGAATTACGCCATATGGTAAAGAAACAGATGAAACCGGTTCTAGTGACTAGGTGGCTTTGTCTTCTGTGTGGTAAAGAACACTTAGGCGTTAAATGCTGCCAAACCTGTGGTACCGATATTTACTGTAAAGAGATTTAACGTGTAATTTACTCGCATTAATCGCGATGATTCAAACAACGTCGATTGTTAGGCCAATCCGAATAAATCGATAGATATGGGCAAATGATCCTGCTGGCTAAAAAACAAAATAGCGTACTGGATGCCAGAGCACATTCATCAATTCAGACACTAAACCAATCGACTATCGTCTTTCCTTCGAGTAACTAAAACATGAACAATATAAATAACCTAATGGTCGTCTCTACTTCAATCTGCTCGTGGCTGAATGCCAACGCTTAGAATTAGTCACCTTGCATGCGTATTTGGGGTATTACGCCCAACTTACCGAAAAGTTCCACGTATTTAGAATATTCACTATTAATCATTATGTTATAATTACTCTGCCAGAAAGATAAGCCAGCCAAAGATCCCCGGCGAGTTTAAGCCTGCTGGTAGTATTTTTTTATCCGGGGCAAAACCGACATTCTTCAGATAGCGGGGTTCTACGCCGGAATCCGATAGCAAAGAAGGACGGCAAAACTAAACCAACTGGTGGGTTTACGGTGAGCATTAATAAGAGCCTGATCATGTTCACTGAAATAGGGGGCTGCTTGGAAAACGGAATCTATGGTCACTCTCGTTTTTGCAACACTGATCTTGGTGATAAGTTGGCTTGCTTGAATCTATCCGGCGTCTAAATGAGCTTAATTGCTCGCGCCCCGATGAGTTCCGCTCCTGAGGAACCTCCAGAAAATATACGGCTTCAGATGAGCCGTTCCTTTTCACAGGTTCTTCAACAGGCCGGTTGGCCGTTCGTATCATCAATAATCAGTATTCGCAAAAGCATCAACGGGCTTACGCTACTGGTTGAGCAGAACATGGCGTTATCGTCCTCTGCCAGCATGTGTTCCCAAAATAGCTGATTACACCCGGTTTCAGTAAGCTTATGAACGTCATTTTTAATTAAGCCGTCGCGGGTGAACCTCGGGGCGCCACGGTAGATAAGCCGACCACTATGAAAGCGCCGGTTAATCATAATGGAACTAACCCACGTATTTTAGGCATAGACCCACCATGGCGTTATTTGTTATAGAATGATTTATTGTTCAGGTAATCCATGTAGGATGCTAACCCGGTGCCGGTTTTGGCTGTATTACGTTTATACGAGTGCCTTACCCACGGGATCCTTTTTCGTCAGTAGCGTAAAACACAGGATAGCCAGGGTGTAGCAGCCCAGAATGGTTAACGCCATGGACAGTGACGACGTCCCCTTCAGTCCGGTCAGCGGTACGCTGATAGCACCCAGTGAAAACATACTTACGCCAATCAGTGCGGAAGCGCTACCCGCATTATTTCCCTGATTCTGCATCGCCAGCGATGAGGCATTGGGGGCGACGATACCCATCACAATGACAGAGAAAAAGAGCGCAACCAGCAAAACGACCAGGGGTGCATGCAGAGCACTGGCCAGTAACAACAATAATGATGCACAGCCCGCGATACCCAGTCCGAATTTGAGCACCTGCAGTTCGCCATAGCGTAGGCTTAATCGTGTTGAGGTTTGGGCCGCGATGACCAGTCCGATGCCGTTAACGGCAAAACACAGGCTGAACATCTGCGGGCTGAGCTGGTAAATGTCCTGCAGTACAAAAGGTGAGGCACCGATATAAGCAAACATCCCCGCGCCGACAAAACCCTGTGCCAGGCAGAACCCCATAAATTGGCGCTGGCCGAACAGACTGCCAATTGACTTAATCATGCTGATTATGCCGCCCTGATTGCGGCGTTCCGGCGGTAAAGTTTCGTTTAACCGTAGCCTCGACAGTACCAGCAAAAGCGTGGATATTATCGCCAGAACAAAGAAGATGCCACGCCAGTCCATCAGGGTTAGCATAACCCCGCCCAGTACGGGTGCAAAAATTGGCGCTAGTCCGTTAACCAGCATGAGTAACCCAAAGAAACGGGTGAGTTCATGGCCGGAATAAAGATCCCGTGCAATAGCCCGTGATAGTACTGCGCCGCCGGCACCGGCCATGCCCTGCAGAACGCGAGCGGCAATCAATTGACCGATATTAGGTGCTAATGCACACCAGATAGAGGCTGCCATCAGAACAACCAGTGAAACCAGCAAAGGTCGCATACGGCCGAGTTTGTCACTCAGCGTTCCGAAGATAAGTTGCCCGAACCCGAGACCGATTAACCCGGCAGTTAGGCTGAGCTGGGCCGATGCGGTTGTGGTTTGTAGTTCATTCGCCAGTTCGGGCAGAGCAGGCAGATAAAGATCGGTACAAAGCGGGCCAAGCGAGGCCAGCAGTCCGAGTACCAACGTGTAGTTGAGCTGTTGTTTGGTGGTGTATTTCATTACTTGTCCATCGGAGGGAAAACGTTCTGGAGTATTTTCTTATAAAGGCTATATAACTGCGTCGGGCTGGCTTTTTGCGCAGTTAGCATCCGAAAATCGGTACCTTCGGTCATCACCGCAATGAGCTCCACTCGTGCCGCTATCTCTGTGTCAGATAACACGGGATAGAGCCGTTTCAGCATCTCGCTAGCCTGACGAAAAAGTAGGGTATCTGCATCCTGTAAGATCAGTGCAACCACTGGGTTACGGGTGGCTTCAGCCGCGACTTCCAGCATCAGTGCCTGATCGTCGTCACGGGTTTGAGCATCGCGATGGATGACCCGATAGGCCAGATCGCCGGCCAGACGATTAAGGTTGGTTTCATCACGGGCAATCATCAGCATTTTATTATTGACGATGCGGCGTACAATCTCTTCGATAATGGCATCTTTATTCGTGAAGCATCGGTAGATCTGGCCGACGCTGAGTTCTGATAGCGCGGCAATTTCAGCCATGCCCGCCCCGTGAAAACCCTGGCGGCGAAAGCAGTCTCTGGCCGCGTTAATAATTTGGTCCCTACGCGCCCTGAACTTTGCTTCGCGCTGAGTGGTGAGTTGGGGCACGTGATGCCTTTCCTTTTATTAAGTTGAGAGTGATCGTTTACAATTTAAGTGTAAGGGATGAGGCGGAAAAGGTAAATGGTTCGTTTACGGTAAAGTTTTACATAATAACCCACTGTCATTTGATGAAAGTCATCAATCAACGTCTATACATACAGAGAATAAATCAATTCACCGGTAGATCAAGAAGGTGCTCTCTTGTCACCAGGCTGATTTTCATTAGACTAATTTAACCGCTGAATATAACCGTCGTCACATTGAGTGTCCCATATGCAAAAAGCATTGGCGTTAACTATCGACTCACTTAACGTCTGGAATATCCTTCATTAGGTCGTCATTATTGAGGTTTTGCTCCCAGACAGCCTGACATTCAAATAGGCTAACAGCGTTGCCATTTTTTAGTACCGTCAGATAGCCATATTTTTCATTGCCATGCTCAGTGTAAGACACTTGATAGGTGTAAGGACCGTTTGGGATATTTAGATTATGTATCGACACCGCATCAACCTGGCTATAAAGCCATTCCTTCGCTATCTGGCTGACCGTGGTTTTAATCGTTATTTCAGGCATTAATCCTGATTCACCATTAGGGTCTTGTTTACCATACATATAAATAATATTTTCATCGTTTTTTAGAACGACGACCTCTTTCTGCGTCTTTCCTTTTTGAATAAAGCAGCCAAATAAGACATCAGCATCACCGTACGGAGACGCACTGGCCGAAAGGGTGGCTAAAGATAAACTGACCACGGCCATCTTAAATATCGTATTAATCGTCTTTTTCATCCTAAATATCCACTCGGATTATTATCATTATTTTAACCGTAACATCGCTGCTGCCAGCGCCGTATCGGCAATCTCATCCTGTCCCTGGCTAGACTGAAGTCGTTGTTCAGACTCAGTGAGGTGAGCGCGTGCTTGAGTCGCCTGCATGATTTTCTCTGTGCAGAGTAAGGTATCCTGATACCCCTGTTCAATCCAGCTATTGATTTTGTCTGGATGGAACCCTAATAAATCGCTTATGCCGGAAAACGTACTGTCTGAACGGGAAAAGGAGGATTGCGGACGAATTTCCAGTACCGTGGTATCAGGAAAATCATGCCGGTCCCACAGCGAGCCATTCGCCAAATGTGTGACGATCACTAAATCACATCCCGCATCAATTAACGGTGTAATGGGCGTGTTTCCCTGCATTTTTTGCCATCCCCCTATGCCCCCGTCACTGTAATTTTTTTCACCCACCTGACGGGACGAAAATAATAACGGCAGGGCTGCTGATGCCAATAGGGCTTCTTTACGTGCTTCGACAGACAAGCTCTGTATGTGAATAAATTGCGATGGGGCCGTATCCTTAATCGCTATGCTTGCCAGCAGACAATTGAGTAGATCCTGAACCCCACCCTGTGTTTCATACACGGAAATATAAAGTGGTAAGCCCTGAGTGAGCGCTTCGGGATCAAGATAACAGTCCATCAATTGAGATAATGGCTGCTCAGAGAATAGTCCGTCATCCTTGAGAGGGTGAAACAGAGCGGATACCCTCAGATCCAATCGTTCGAAGAGTGACCTCATCGCCTGCGTTAACAACGCAAATTGCTTTGCCCCACTGAGTACTAACCCGGTCGAGAGTAAATAATTGAGATAAACGGGCACATTGGCCTGTAACGGTGAGGTGTGTGCCAGCGTTTGCCAGACCGCTTCCAGACGAGCGACCCCGTCAGCAAGAGACGGCGCAGAAGCCAGAATAGCGCCATTCAGGGCCCCAATACTGGCGCCTGAAATCATATGGACCTCAGCCCCCACCTGATGTAGCGCCTTGAGTACGCCAACCTGATACGCACCGATGGCCCCACCGCCGGAAAGGACTAACCCCACTTTGAATGAATTCTCCACTATGCAATGCCCCCAAAAACTTCCTCAATCAGTGCGCCCGTCAAACGCTCGGCATGACATATCAAAGGCATGCCTGACGGTATCGCTTCCTGTGTCTGAGTGGTCGCAAAGACCACCGGATGATAATCAGCCGTACTCCAGTCGCCTTGATAAGCCAGCCCGTCACTGAAATGGGTATCCGGAACGGCTAGCCACTGTTGATGAGAAACGCGGCTTAATGGTGTTACCTGAGCATCCAGTGCCATTTGACAGGATGCGCGATCCCGCAGCTCATTCAGAAAACCGGTATATTGACGGGTATCACTGTTCCGTAGAAGATCGCCGAATACCCCCCAGCGCAATTCTTCCAGCACCGCATAGCAACGTCCAGAAAGGGAAAACGGCTGATAACGTCCGGCCTGCCAACGGGCAAACACTTGGTCAAACTGGATCCGCCCGTGTTGCATCAGGTCAATATTCTGAATAGCCTGGGATATCTCGCTAAAACGCGCATTGGTCTGCACGGTAAATTGCGCCAACAACTGACGGGTATCGACCGCATAATGGGCGACTTGTGCGGTGTTGTGCATCAACTGGTTCATCCGGTCATTCACCTGAACAATCGCATAATTGCTTTTTGCCAGCGATCCCGACAATTCGGTTAACCAACGTAATGAACTTTCGACACCATCGGCCAGACTGGCATTAATCGCCTGCTGGCGTTTGGCATTGGTACCGGTAAAGCCCATCCAGATCCGGTCAAGGAATTGCTGGCTTTGTTGGGTCCGCGTATGGTCGCGTACCACGTCAATACCATTGGCTAAATCGACAATGAATTTTTCAGGCAGGCAGGTGAGGACCTGACAAAGGTTATCGGTTGGGGTGACGGCGGTCAGCATTATTCAGCCGCCTGAGGAAAGAGTGCATCGACATCGTGTTTTAACGCCTCGCTGTCCTGTCTGATATGCTGACTCGAGGTAGAGAAGTGACCCAGTTGTTTTTTGATGTGCATCAGCGAAGCCGTTTCTTGTTGTTGGTCAACGATACTTTGCTGTAAGTTAGCCCGAACCCCCTCGAGCTTGGCGGAGAAGTCGGAAAAGAAGCTGTCCATTTCGTCTTGAACCGGCTGCGCGATTTGTGCTGTTATCGCCTGATTAATGGTGTCTGATAAGGCATTTATCTGCTGCTGCATACTACCTTTCAGCTTGCTCAAAATGATGACATAGCGTTCTTCTTTTTCGTTATATTCCTCCCAGCCCCAATCATCCGTGTCAAGCAAGCTACACAGGGCTCCCCATAGATTATCTTTTCGACGATGATGGGTCACGGTTTTGATTTCCTGCTTAATGGCTTTATCAAAGGCTCTGTTGGCGCTAAATTTTAGTTTTTTAACATTAAACACGGGAAAACTGAGTGTGATGGTAAATCCGGCATCATCAAGCGCCGCTTTGATTTTGTCCTCTATCGGTCGGATATTGTCGGCAAGCGTATCGAGCAATGAAATTTCCAGATGAGACAGTACCTCATTTAAACCGGTAGTGATGTCCTCTTTACCCTCATCCAAGATGGTATCTACCGAAGCACTTATCTTATTAAGTAATGCTTTAGCATCAAGTTGATCATCAAACTCAATTCTGTCGTTTTGTGCGTCGAAGTCTTTACCGTCATCCTCGTCGGGGTGAGGACTCCTCGGGTCTGAAAAGATATTTACCCATGAATGGATCAACGCGTTTGGCCCTTTTCTGCCTGATGTTCTGTTTTTTTTCTCGATTAGCGCTTTTTCCTCAGTGCGTTTTTTCTCTGCGACTTTCCCGTCTTTAAAGTACTGGTCGATTTGTTGGTTAATACGCAGCGTGATGTCGGCAGTATGTTGTGCGGTTTGTCGGTCTGCCTGTTGAACCTCTTCGTCAATTTTTGTTTTGACCTGTTGTTGAACGCCACTTAACAGACAAATATCCGACTCCAGCGCAGTGACATTTTTTTGTAAGTCTGCAATATTTATTGCTAGGCCCTCAGCGCGGAAACTAAAATACTCAGTCGCGTCACTGGCATACTTGACCAATTTTTCGCTGGCTGATTTCAGGGCATACAGTGCTGCACGGTAATACGCAGTCTGTATCACTGCCTTCACGGGGGCAGAAAACAGCGAGTCCTTCCATAGGTCTTCGGCGGCGACCATCACGCCCTGAGTCTCCTGCAAATCGGCAGGTTTCCAGCGTTTGCCAATCGCTTCTTCGGCAAAATCCACCACCCAGTTTTGCCCTTCAGGTGTCGGTAATGCACCGTGCAGATGAATTTCGTGACGGGCCCGGTTGGCCAGATAGCCCCATTTAGCGGCCACAGGAAACACCTGCGACGCGGTCATGTCTTTTTTCATTAAGCTCCCGGCCACCCACGCTTTCACCTGCTGTTCGTCGTCACCGTGGCGGTCCTTTTGATCAAACTTATTGACGAGAACGTATAACGGAACCGATTGACCCACCGCAGCTACCGATTGGCGTACATCGGCATCAGACGTTGACTTAAGTTGGGTGTAATCCATGACCAACAACACGGCGGACGCTTTGCCTAATTGGTCGTCAAGCATCTCTTTTAAATGTCCTTGACCGGCTTCATTTGGGCCTGGGGTATCCAGCAAGGTGAGCTGGCCATGACCTTCAGACAATTCAGCAAGATGGGCAAATTCGACACAAATTACGGGGATATTTTTGACCGTGGCATATTCATTAAATGGGAACGCGATATTCAATGCCGTCGATAGACGCACCAAATCATTCAAACTTTTCAGGCAGTGGAAAATGTTATCTGACCCCTGATAATGCGCCGCAAAGGGAACGCCATCCGTAATCTGGTCCAGCAACGCGTTCAGGTCGGCGTCGAGTTCCAGTCGCTGACTCAATTGCTGACGTTCAATACTGACTAAAGCCTGGTGTAATGATGCCATCAGGTGGTTAATGGGTTGGATATGGGTAAAATGTAAAACAGGTTCTTGCTGGCCTTTGGTATGGCGAATAAGCGTGGGTAATGCCGTCATCGGTCGATTACGGTTGGGCAATACTTCGGTGCCCACGATAGCATTAATGACCGTCGATTTTCCGGCTTTCATTGTACCGACCACGGCCAGTACCATTTCCTGCTGAAGGAGTTTATCTCGTTCATCCTGTAAGGTTTCAATCTGGCGACTGACCCCGTCGGCCGTGAAGGCTAACTGCTTTTGGGTATCCGGTTCATCGAGGAGTATCGAGGGATTCTCTTGTATGTCTGTGAGGGTCGTCAGTATCAAATTCAGTAAGCGTTCTGCTTCTTGACTTAATAACTCAATATTTCCTGCATGCATAAAAATTCTATCCTTATAAATATATTATTGTTTTTTAAATAATGAATCTATGATTGATGTATTGGATATAGGCTTCTGCGATACGTGGCCACCGCATACCGGACAGGTCGATATACTCACGATGACGTCTGTTTTAAACGCGACAATGTTCTTCCAGTCGCAAGAGTCGCAACGATATTTGATTGTGATACCTTGGCCAAACATAATGTCGCCCCTTATTAGTCACCATGATTGGTGAAGTGCTGGTATCTCTTGCATGGTCGTTTTACTCTTTGAAGGTCATGACATCGCGATGCGCCACTGAACGATGTTGGCTGCTAACGGTCCGTATCCTGTGGACGGACATCATCGGCCATGTTCACGATGTTGACGGGTAAACCCACGACCATCCCCACGCAGTTCATCGTTTGACTAGATGATGAATCATCACGCTTTCCCCGCCTATTTTTGCAGCCATAAAAGCGCGTCACTTTCCCATCATCACATTGAAATTTATGATTAATTATAGCCATGAGACGTCAGGGCATCATGTTTGATGAACATGACTAAACGGATGTTAATAAACGTTAGCAGAGATATTATTTAAAGTCAGATCGTCCCTGACGATCAATTATTGGTATTTTGATCGGCCGCGACGATCAATGGGATTAAGTCAACAGGAGGGGTATCTTGCCAAAAGTCATTATTCATCTATGTAATTAATGACTTAACCGAAAACACCCTATTTCCTTCATATATAAGCATGCGGTTCAACCAACGCCCTGTTGATTCCATGAAAGTTGGCGTGATGTTTGTGTCTCATGGTTTCTCCCTGCCAAAAACAACACCATGCCCAGATACAGAAGGCATTTTTGAATACTCTTCCACAGGACCTCACTCCGAAAAATAAGGTAATTGTCATCACCGATACTGGACCCCAAAATGACTGGATTCCTCATACTCAATCACTGGGTTGGGATTTTATTAGACGAGTCAGCGGTAATATTCAGTGCCGACTGAATCAAAAAGGCGAGCACGGGTTTAAACGGCAGGAACGCCATGCAAGTAGCAAACCTGAATATTTTAGTTCCGGTGCTCTGGTTCGCACACAATAGGCTCAATGTGAGGAGCACGTTTATCTTGATAAGAAGGAGCCTAAAGGACAAAAAAATAAGCGAGGCCGCTGGCGAATTGCACGTTATTCTCAAGAACGGGATGAGCGTGCAACTGCCAATGACCCTCTAGGCTCATTTTTAGCAACACAGAAGAATTTAAGCCATATGACATCATGACGTTATATCGTCGCAGAATGCAGATAGAACAAAACCTCCATGATGAGAAAAGCGAACGTATGGGTTTTGGGCTATCATGCTGAAAATAGAAGTTTACATCTGAGATGTCAGGCCAGCAGTGTGAAATTGCGGCGGATTTTATCGTCGTTTATGTTAGCGAAGAATATCTTGCGACATTCTTCGCTTATTTTAAAAAGAATAGCGCTGGAAACTACTCGCCAGCACCTCGCCAAAATCGACCGAAATAGGGGGGTATTAGCGCTGAGTGAGTGGGGATCCCTCCGCGCCTAATCGACCCTATTGAATGGCATGGCTACGACAGAAGACGACTTAGCGTATCGGATTTTTCTAACGTACAAAAAATCCGGACACTGTTGGGCCGAATTCGATATGACATCAGTATTTAAATTCAAATGACTGCTCCCCGTCTTGTGTTTTAATCACCGACTGCTTAACAATGCACTCGCTTGTTCCTAAATACGGCCCGGTAATTTCAATATCCAGTTGTTTATCTTTTCTGATGACAACGGGCAATAAAATATTATGAATAGCACAGCCTTTTGGTACTATAGCCAAATCATGAATCACCATATTTTCTTTGGCCTTAATGGTTAATTCTGTGTAACGTTTTCCATTTTGACCTTCATAGATAGCTGCCTGCACTGAATATAACTCATTCTCAATAAGAGATTTTTTGTTATTCTTCATGCAACTCGATATATTGAATAGCATTAATCCTGCGACTAAAAAAGCAATGGCAATGAAAAGCCTTTTCTTATTTTTAGGTTCAGCATTAAATTTTTCTTTTATTTTTTCAAAATGAATGTTCATGATTTCCCTTTAATAATAAAAATTCCGATGAGCATAATCATCGGACGTCTCGCGAAAAGCGATGTGACAAATTGAAAACAATCGTCAATAGTTGATGTGATTGCGATGTTAATGACTGTTATTGCATTTCAGGTACGCCATCAATACCGGACGATAGCAATATTCCGTCTGCTTTGATGGTCTGAGGCAGGCAATCACTTGAATTGACTCTATCGGCTTTTTCATTCATCGCGTAATAGCTCGCGCTGTATTTCCCCTCATTCCATTCATAGTCAATATAATGTGGGGTAGCCATTTCATCACTTTGAAATTTAAGCGTATACATGCTGAAACCTTGGGAGGTATTCCCCAAAATAGCTTGCTGTATGAGGTCGCTCCCCAGAACAAGCGAGATATATCGGCCTCCTTCTTCCATTTTTGCTTCCTCTGGCGTCGAATAACTCACATAGATAACCTGGTCGTTGCGCGTGAGGGTGATTTTTTCGTTATGTGCCTTTAAAACGCATTCAAATATCACCTTGTCGTTAGCGCCAACAAATGGAGATAAAAAACAGAGCATGAACCCTAAAAGTATTTTTTTCATCATGAGCCTTATTAATAGCTTGATTTTCAGTCGTCACTGACCGATTTAATGAATGGCCATCATTTAAAATGACAGAGCGGGGCATAGACAAACCGTTAACCGCCTTATGAATAATACCGTGGTCACTGTCATTCAATAGGGTCGTTCAACGGGGTTGCTGACTCGACGTTCAGCATAAAACAGAATAATAAAGCGTCAGGGCCATGGCGCTTTAGTCACCATGACCCTGGTCATTATTACCAATTGTACGTAAATTCGCCTTTATTGGTGCCAATCGTCAACTCCAATGGCTTGCACTTGCTGAAGCCGTCATTGCTTGGCGTCGTAAACGTGAGGTTGCCACCATACCCTAAACGTTTATTCACATTCTTACCCCGACCTTGCATAGAGATGAGACAGTTACCGCGATTCAACACGATTGACTGAATGGTAATATCATTATCCTTACTGGCGATATTAAATTGCCAAACAGGTAAGTTTTTATTATTCAATAGGTATATGCGAGAAGCATTAACCTGAAGTGGTGTGTTATCAGCATAAACATGGGCGCTAACCAATAATGATATAATGACGATGAATGATTTAAACATATTAAAGTTCCTTAATTCAGGTAGTGATAATCTAAACAACTAAATCTATAGTGAATGTAAATGGTCAGAATTATTCAGCGTGACGTTCTTCTGATAAGGGACGGCTTCCATGAATAATGTTGTGTTTCTGTAAGGCTTCTGGCATTGCGTTAATGCAATACGTGATGTAAAACACACTGAATAAAAACGTATAGAATGCGTTCATTTTCAATTCGAACTTAAATTCCATCAGCGCATAATGCTGTAGGGCGCTCTTTGCTTTAAACGCCCAAACGATACAGAGCACATTCCCGGCGAGTGAGAGCAACAGTATCAATATGGCTATCCCATCGGACGAGTTATTGTCACTGTACTCACCGGCCCCTATACCGATATAGGGTTGTAATTGACTTGATAAGCCAAAACAAACGGCAATCCAGATAATATAGAGGTTATTTGAAAACGGATTGCGGGTCGTATCAGTGATAACCGATTGATTCTTATAGAGCCACATGAGCAAGTAAATACCGCCGGTGGCGAAACTCAGAAGAACGAAGTTGAGCGTTTTGGTATTGAGCTGATCCTTTAATGTCGATATATTGTGCATAGTGATTCCTTACCCTGTTATTAGATAAATTAAATGTGATGATTGTTAAACCGCTGAGTTATCGCTATCACTCGTAGTTGCTCCCGATTTCATTCATTTCACCGGACGAATGAAATCAAAAGGATGGCCGAGACCGCCGGATAAAGGGCCGCTTCACGCGAGTGATGACATTAAACTCACGATATTGGCTAGGTTAATGGGGACATTGAGCAATCTCCTTATGCGCTGACGCTAGGCCGCAATGATGTTCACTACAATATCAAAAGAGGCTGAGGGCATTGATCGTTTGTTACTATGGTTAAATCCGTATTGATCGTTTTCGACGATCAATACCTTCCTCCTTTATTTCAGTCTGATAATAATCAAGTAAAATCAATGCGTTATTTATTGTTATTATCGGTAAGGCTTCAGAAGAAAAAGGACCAAAGCGATTTCATTGCTGAGACAATTGCCTCCTTCACCTTGATTATCAGGAACGTAAACACTTGAGGTAATGAAGCACTCTGAATCATACTTTCCAGCAATTCATCCACTGAATCCCCAAAGTCAGACTGTGCTTTTTCTATCACCACGTCAGTTTTGTATCGCTCTTTAAGCTGGGTTGTCATCGCACTGCTCGCCTGCTTGGGGAGGCTGCCCATGAGGGTTTCAACAAATGTCGTCAGGTTGTAG
>NZ_ATYS01000071.1 GCF_000427805.1 Budvicia aquatica DSM 5075 = ATCC 35567
CGGTCAGGCAGACAGTAAGGTTCACAGCCAGAAAACCGGCTACAAGGCCAACAGCAGCATCGACGGCTACAGCACCGGTGTGTACGGCACCTGGTATCAGGATGCCAAGACCCTGAACGGGGCTTATGTTGACAGCTGGGTGCAGTACAGCTGGTTAGATGCCGAAGTCAACGGTCAGGACGTGGCCAAAGAAACGTACGATATGGACGGCTTCAGCGCTTCGATTGAAGCGGGTTACCGTTTACCGGTATATCAAGGGCTAAATGGAGATGTATTTATCACNCCGCAGGGTCAGATAAGCTGGAACGGCATCACCGCCGATGACCATCGTGAGGCCGGCGGCACCCGGGTCTCGTCCAGCGGCCACGATAACGTGCAGACTCGCCTGGGCGTTAAAGTCTCTCGCGACGGCGTGAGTGATAAAGACAAAGGCACCGATAAGCTGTTTACCGTGTACGCTGAAGCTAACTGGTTGCACAACAGCCAACAGGCCGGAGCGGTACTGGACGGTACCGAAGTTAAACAGTCCGGCAGCCGCAACGTCGGTGAGCTCAAACTGGGTGCCGAAGGTCAGTTGAACTCACACCTGAATCTGTGGACCAACGTGGCTCAGCAGATGGGGGATAACGGTTACAGTGACACCGCGGTGACCTTGGGTGTGAAGTACCGGTTCTGATAGGTTGAGCTAAAACACAAGGGTGTGCAGTCAATATGGCTGTGCGCCCTTTTTAGGTTATACAATCCAGCTAGCCTTCAAATATGATTTTAATCTTATAAAAAATAGAACTGGCATATTGGGATTTTAAGAACTAACAGCAACCCGCTTATGCAGGTTTTTATCATCGGTTTAAAATCATTTAATAGAGATATAGCGTCAGATAATACAATTAGAAATAGTTTGAAATAACAATGAATATAAATATAATTAGCCAGCATATTATTCATTACATTGAATTATAAACATTGGTCCTATCTAGTGTTGAATTTTATGCATGGCCCCGTAAGGGGCTTTTTTATACCCGGAATTTAGAATATTGCTATACAGTAAAGTTTATAATGCTCTGCTTTTAATCTGCGTATTTCGGCCGGTTAAATACCGTGTCTTTTAGCGCCGATCGCTGCATTGGGGTACATGTCGTAGGGCTAGCGTGAGAGTGATATATTTGTTTGAATCAGGTTACGGCTAGTGCTAAACGGTGCCAGGCGCCGGATACAAACAATAATGATTGACGCTATTCAGTAATAGTGCTCTTTTTATATCACCGGTTATAAGGGGGATGTTGGGGACATAATATGGGTTTTTGGGCTAGCTATCTTCAGGGATGGAAAAAGTTTGTTGATTTTAACGGGCGAGCAACGAGAAAAGAGTTTTGGAGTTTTTCGGGTATAAATTACGCAATACTCTTTTTAACGCCAGTGGTCCTTGGCGGTATTGCGGGATTCACCGGATCGGCTGCCCCAATATTTTATGTGGCATTAGTTTATATCATCATGTCTTTAGTTTTACTGCTGCCGACGCTTGCCGTAGGGATAAGGCGAATGCATGATATAAACCGCTCAGGTTGGTGGTTTGGTATTATTTATCTTCTTCCGCTATTGAACAGGCTGCTTAACGCTATTGTTTTGCAGTATGCCTCTCCCAGCGTGTATGTCTATACCAAGTTATTTTTAGCCGTCGCATTATTCTGGATACCGGTTATTTTTGTTTTGGCTTTATGCTCTTTAAAATCTAAAGAAATACCAACAACCAAACAATAGAATAAATGATAGCGGCGAGGCCTTCGCGCCTCATCACGGTTGGTTTTTTATTATCATCTAAGGCCTATAAAGGGGATGATAAGTTACCTTACAATATAAAGAAAAAGCAGATATGAAAAAGATAATCTTTTTTCTGATTTCCGGATTGATGTTATGTCCTTACTCCAGTATTGGCGCCGGTTTTAACTGTGACATAGAAGGAAAAACCCACGTTGAAGCCACTATTTGCAATAACTCTGATTTATCTGAGCTGGATAGCCAAATGTCAGGTGCTTACTTTCAATTGTTAAATACCGCTGGAGTAAAGAAATCAGTATTGAAGAAAGCACAGCTTAACTGGCTAAAATCGCGTGAAAAACGATGTTTTGGAAACCGTGAGTTAAACACGTCGCCAGAGCAGTGTTTATTTAAGCTATATCAGTCCAGAATTAGTGAGTTGTTGGGGCATCCATTAGCGGGCTCTGATTTACCTGATTAGGTTTATAGAATATCCACGGCTAAATTATCCGGCCTCTGGTGTGAGTTTGATAATGATATTATTGTGAAGTTATGGAATAACAAATAGGGATATGGAATGAGGTTTATAATAGCGTTGGTTTCTTTGCTATGTTTTAGTTCGGTGACACATGCTGAAGAAAATCGGCTGCCGAAAGAGATTTTGGTGTTTTCCGTTGGCAGTATGACATCTGCACCTGAGCTACTTTTAAAAATATCAGAAAAATCGGTTATACGTTACGCCGATAATATAGAAAGCACACCGATTCAATACGGTAATAATTTACTCGCAGAGATACCCGTTGAATTTCTATCGGGTTCTACCGAAGGCGTTATCAGCTTTCAATATAGCAAGGGGTATTTTTTACGTATCATTTTTGATGATGGTTCTGAAAATTTGTGGAAAATATACCTATCTAATTATGAGTATTCAGATGAGGTTATTGCATTTACAGAAAAAATAGATTTGATCCTCAGTGAAAACCCGACGGTCCGAGGCAGCGACTAACCTACTCTACTGTCGCAGCACAGAGGCTACCGGCTTTCGGTATAACTGCAATGGAGATTGTACTTTAACCCACATCGATAATAGCAATAATCTTGATCTTAAGGCTGTCGAGGGGGAAGTGGATGACGTCATTTCTCAGGATGAGAAAGGGATTTTAATCTTTCAGTCGTTTTGTTAGATGATATGTCGCTGCCCAGACAGTGTGGCTGATACTACTAAGTGGTGAAGATACGTAAAAAAGGAGCCTTATGAATGACTCCAATATTGATTGATATGCTGAGTAAGCGTGAACTTATTTAACTAGTTCGGCAGTCATATGAATAAGGTTACCTGAACTTGCGCCAATGATTCTATAAGAGGTTGCACCGGCTTGTTTCGCTTTAACTGCAATTTTAGCTTCGGCATCATCCATGGTTCGCCCTGTAGCGCTAACAGATTGTGCCGCCATGCTGCTGAAGGATATGGTGGTGAGGGCAATAGCTGCAATAAAATATTTAATATTTTTCATGGTTTAATTCCTTTTTATTGATGATAGGTAAGAAACCAGGCCGCTTTCAATGTGAGAAAGTAGGTGATTTATATATTAAGAAGTGTCGAAAAAATTATGGTGAAACGGGAAGACTTCCCTCAAGCACATGAATTAACAACCGAAGGGGAATGATTTTACTTCCAAGGAGGATAGCCTCTGCTATCGAGATTGATTATCAATTATTTGTTAAATAATTGTTTCTCTGTTAGTGCTATTTAGCTCCGTCTCATAGCAAATAGCTCAATTTCGGCTGTTTTTTATGTTCGAAATTCAAGCGCCCACACCCGAAAATCAACCAAGAGCCGACAGAAAGCTAGCCTAATAAGCGTGGTTATAGGCGGTCTCTCTTGGGGCGGAACGGCAAAGTAGAATTCATTTCATAGTCTCCATGGTGGATATCTAAAGATAGATCTTATAATGCCAGAAGCGGTGGAAATGTGTTTGGAAGGCGTAGATCAGATATCAAGCAATAAATATAAGAAGGGTAGGCGTACCCAATTACACCCTAGCTAGATTGATTGGTGTAAGTAGTTCTCGTATAAGCCGATAGGTTAGTATTAGGGAAGAGAGTAGGTCAGGGCTTTATAATGAGGATAACAAAACCCGGCGAACCGGGGGATTAATATTACTTTCTGCCTAACAGGTAGCCAAGGACAACGCCCACGCCAGCAACAATGGCTACTGATGCTAAGGGATTACCTTCAATCTGTTGCTTCACTGTATCGCAGGCTTGAGAGGCCACTCTCATTCCTTTACCGCAAACTTGTTTTGCCTGTCCTTTTAACTGATGTTCTAAAGAGTCTGTTACATCACCATAAGTTTCTTCTACATGACCCGCCGACTCAGTAACGGCACCTTTTGCTTTATCAAATATACCCATATCAGATACTCCACCTTGATGATTAAGTGCCAATTGTATAGACATCACTATTAAGTATAGAACAAAAGTAAGCTTGCCGTGTTCAATCTATTATTAATAATTAGCAGGCTATAATTTCGGTGCTGTGTTTAAGCTCAGATGATGAAAGACTGCGTATTTTTTTAGTGATTTCATCCTTGCAAAATTCAATATTCAGCTATTATGTATATATAAAGACTAAGAAATTCGAGAACAGAATCAACCCGACAAGGTGATAAGCGGCAGTGCGGCAAGAAGATTGTTCAACCCCTGATGGAGGTGGTCCAAAATATCTTCGATGGCCATAATTGGCAAGTCAGCTAGCAACTTAGCGATATGTGGCAAAGCTGGCGGGGAGTGCGAAGAAAACTTGCGTTACCACAAAGTCTATAAGCTAACAGAGCCCCGCATTCGCGGGGCTTTTTTGTTGGATGAAATTTGGTAATTACTATTAGCCCAATTAAGATATAGCTATCGGTTGGTGTTTTATTATTTTTTGCGAGTTCTTCGATTGGAGTTAATTGTGTCTACTATAATGTGATTTATTGTATTTTTAGGGTAAACATCATGAAATCGAATCACATAATTTTCTCTTTGGTCGTACTTGCCACTGCAACACTGACGGGTTGCGCTGTAAACAATGATAGAACAGAGTGGTCAGGAACAGGATTGTCTTATCATGCAGATATTACGCCTAACTTAGATGGCTCATACACCGCGTCAGTAGAGGCGTCACCAAATAACGGAAGAATTCGAGGTGCAATAGCGCTAGCAACAAAAGATGCTGCGAATTATTGTAAGGCTCAAGATAAAGGTTTAAAAATCATAGAAGAAAAAACGAACTCTCATTTACTTGTAAATGGAGTCGCTACTCTTAGATTTAACTGCATCTGATTATTAGTCACACTCTTTAAAGGTCGCTTATTGCGGCCTTTTTCACATCTAGTCCCAGCCAAATTCAACTAACTAAAACACATAGTGATTAACGGCTGCGGGCTACTTTTTAACTAAACGCCACCAACAGAGGTGGAATGTGCACATGTATAAACAACCAGACGTATATGAAGCTATCATAGCGTGGATTGCTGAACATAAAGATGAGCTACTAAAGACGTTGAGATAACTAAATCTTTCTGGGCTGCTGATTTTATAAGGGATTGGTAGGCGTTAGAAGACGTTGAAATATCGTGAAATGGCCCAGCAGGATTCGATATTGATCTCTATGTTTATGTATTTTTTTAATAAATTAATTATTAAATTTTTTTATACCAACATTTGTACCAACAACTAAACTTGTGTAGAGCTAATGAGGTGAATCTCGCTCAATTAGAACTAGAGCCAAACATGTTCACTGATGAGACTAACTCACCCATAACTCGATGTGACCTCATATTTCCGACCAGATTTAAGCGGTGTTGATTACCTATTGCTTATCATGAAATGTTGATTAATATTTTTACTAAACGGTTGCATTATACTTCATCTGTCCCAATCACAAATANATACGATAAAGGTTGCAACGCAGCCATGCTCAGGGATAGGTGTGTTCGGCACCATTCAGTAAATGCCGGCTTATCAAAATCTAATTGGTGACCACGGATAAACTCAAGGTCCAGTATCACATACTCCGCATTCGCTGAACTTTCGGTTGCCGGGTAGAAAATACCTTCGCTACCCAGCGTCGTTAAATCGTTAAACGCTGATTCAGTGACTCGGACGGTGTGGATCAAATCAACATTCTCCAGTGACTTCAGTGACAGTAAGCGAGCAATCAGATTCATTGTTGTACTCCTGTTGATATTTCGGTGGGAAGCGATATCACTATTGCCAGCTCTGCCTGCAACCAGTCGGCGACATNTTGCCATTCCGTACCACTGACATCAGACGTGATTTTCCAGAGATTCGGGCTGGTGTGATGGGCCAGTAGTAATACCGCCATGACCATAAAACGGTAGGGATGACCGTGGGTATGGCAATATCCCCGGTCGTAGGGATGACGATGTTGATTAAGGATAAAGGTATCACCGCTGAGTTGATGGTGATNTGGTTGCACAACAGCCAACAGGCCGGAGCGGTACTGGACGGTACCGAAGTTAAACAGTCCGGCAGCCGCAACGTCGGTGAGCTCAAACTGGGTGCGGAAGGTCAGTTGAACTCACACCTGAATCTGTGGAGCAACGTGGCTCAGCAGATGGGGGATAATGGTTACAGTGATACCGCGGTGACCTTGGGTGTGAAGTACCGGTTCTGATAGGTTGAGCTAAAACACAAGGGCGTGCAGTCAATATGGCTGTTCGTCCTTTTTGTCTATAGAAAACTCCCAGCCAGGCTCTGTCTCTTGATCAGGAGATCTGATCAAGAGACAGGTCTTTCAATGGGGTGAAGGGGGATGATTTGGTGATAACTAGGCTAATCATGGCGTTAAGTTTATTGATTGCTTTTAACTGACAAACATTAACCCTGGGCCACTAGAAAAACATAATTAACGCAGTTATTCCGGCTGGGTAAAACTAATATTCATATCAGTAATAATAGGGTTCATTTTCTGCAGTATTTGATTGTCAGAGCTGAAACTATTATCACCTAAGATGGTGGCAAACTCTGATTCTGATACGCGTTGAGCGGCGTCAGCGTCGTTAAAGCGGACAAGCAGCGTATTGTCATATTTTGACAGCAATCCTGAGCCGTAATTTAGCACCGAACCTTCATAGTCCCATCCATAGCCGGAAAGCTCAAAGCTGGATTGATTAATTTTTTCCAGATCTTTCAGTGAAATTCCGAGCATCACGCCTTCTTTTGTTTTCCATGCGGTACCGATAACGTTGACGACTAACGGCTTAGTAAACGGAATATCCCAGAGAATTTGCAGCTCTTTTTCTTTATTGCCGGGAAATAGCGAGGTAACCTCGGCTTCTTCACCTTCACCTAATGCCATAACGTCTCGTTTTACCTGCTCTGCACCTAATAAAGAGATTAATTCAGCTTCGGTGGTAGTCGCCGTTACCGGCCCGGCCTGAATGCCGGGAATCAAAATAAAATCGTCGGCCATCAGGTTGGGGCTAAATAGCACCGTTGATAAAAGCAAGCTGGTTATAAATCTCATTAAAATTTCCCTATGTTAAGTGTTGTCTGTTAAGCAAGAGTGCCAGAAAAGGGTAGAAATTAAGATTAATTTTATTGTTATATTATTTCTAATGTTAAGTAGTTAAGAAACGGAATCTAACTCAAAGACTATTCTTGCTTGATGTTACACAAATAGATAGGGATTTAAATTTACATTTTTATATATTTATATGAACTAAGTTGACAATGAACTGCCTAACCTTATCAACTCGTTGATTTGTAAAAAAATTAACATGAAGATATTATTTGGTCGTTATTTGACCAATGAGGGGGCTGGACTTTGCGAGGCCTGGATGCTAACTTTTTTCAGGACAGAAACAAGACAACGGATAATGTGTTAAAAATCGATTTACTCTATAGAAGTCAATATCTATTGAGAACCGAATAACGTAAATGAATTGCTATAGCTTCTAAATAAGAGTTTATAGGTATGCACATAAGAAAATTCCCGTTTTACGCTAAAAATATTATTAAAGACATTCTTCCGCGGTCATTTTTTAAACTAGACGTTGACTCACTGCTTCGCAATATGAGTGATGCTCAATTGGAGTATATCGATAGTAGGGTTAATTATTACAATAAGTTGAATACCCCCTTTAAGCTTGATGATACGGCGATGGTGCTTAAAAAGTTATCCGTTCGCGGGCATGCCAGTAGCTATTATTATGATTTTATAGAGTGCGCGCGTTATTTTGATAACTCTGTCAAATTTCATTATATTTTTAGTGATGTGGAACACATTCCTGAACAGCCTACTTTTGTTAAGGCAAGGCCTATTCATGGTGAGAATCAGAACTCTGTTTTGCTAAAACTCAATAAAATAAGGCACTTTAGCCTGTTTGACGATGATGTTGCGTTTGAAGATAAGCGAGATATGGCGGTATTCCGAGGTGCTTGTTATCAGGAATCTCGTAAGATCTTACTTGAAAAGTATAAAGATTCGCCATTAGTCGACGTTGCTGATACCCGAGAGCATAATGGCAAAAAAAATAATCTGATGAGTGAAACAGGACAAATGAACTATAAATTCATTATTAGCGTTGAAGGCAACGATGTTGCCACCAACCTAAAGTGGATTATGCATTCTCGTTCACTCTGTTTTATGATTAAGCCCCGTATTGAAAGCTGGTTTATGGAGGCGAATCTGATTCCGGGCTATCACTATGTGGAGCTAAATAAGGATTTCTCTGATTTAGAAGAGAAAATTCAGTATTACGCCAAACATGTTGATGAAGCTAAGCAAATTATCAAGAATGCCAATGATTATGTGTCACCTTTTTTAGATGAAGAGCAAGAAAAAATAATCACTTTACTGGTGATGAAAAAGTACTTTGATTTATGTGAATCCTAGAGCTAAAGCATGCTGTTATGCGTTTCAAGCCGCTGATGAGAAGTTAGCGGCTTTTTCATATGTACTATCGAATTTCTTCGTTTTTCATGCTTATCGCCGGATATTTCTCATAAGTATCTGACAAGATGGGTATTTCTTTTTCTTATCCGTTGTGTCTGATGAAATGGTGCAGATATAAAAGCATAGCAATATAATAATTTAGTATTTAATTAAAACACACCTCACATTTTATTTAGATCTGGATCTAACAAACGATATTAAATTAGCTATAGTTAGTCTTAAAGCTGCACAAACATCTACGCTTAATGGATGGGAATGCTCTTAGGACACCTTTAAAGACAGGACTTACAATACTTCTCGTTATCAACGAGAAAAGGAATTTATTGCTATAACTATTTTTTAAATAAAAATTAGTATTGATTTTTGTTATTAAATTAGTATTAAAATTTTTTAAGTGTGTCTGAGTTGAGATATTGTGTTGGTAAGGTTGCCGGGCGTCGATATTTAGTAGCGGTGGTTTGTGTGTTTCTTGAGATTGTATTTGTTTAAAAGAATATAATTAGTGTTCATATAAAGTGAGGTAACCTATGTTATATGTTGATATTCCCAGTCGTGAAGAGTTCTTATTGTTGTCTGATGTACGCTCAGATGCGTGTGTAACCATCTATATTGAAACTTCGCCGTTGCATCAAGAATTAGCAACAAGCAAGATTCAACTCGGTAATTTTATCAAAGATGCCTTACTTCAGCTTGAAGCTGCGCATTTTGACAAACGCCGGTTAGCTCTGCTTGAAGAACAATTATATTCAGTATTAGACGATCCTAGCTTCTGGGATCTGCATGCCTACAGTTTAGCTATTTTGGCAACCCCAGACAGCATTCGCACTTACCGCCTGGCCAACGTTATTCCAAATCAGCTTCATGTTAGTGAGCGTTTCTATCTTAAGCCATTGCTGCGAGCGCTGACGTTCCCGCATTCAGCTTATATTCTGGCCTTGTCAGAGAATCAGGCCCGGGTGATCGAGTTTTTTGCCGATGTTCCGGCAGAAGAGATGAACGTAGCCAATATGCCTGCCAATGTACTAGAGGCGGTAGGTAAAGCTTCGCTAAACGTGCAGAAATATGGCGGGGTAGATGATAAAGTGCGTCTGGCACAATACACCCGTCAGATTGATCACGCACTGCGCCCGATATTCGCTCAGCATGACTACCCGTTGATTCTGGTTAGTGCCGAACCACTGGCATCTATTTACCGTGCAACCAATACATTATCGAATTTAGTTGATGAAACGCTGTTTACTAATGCCGAACATATCGGAACGTCTGAACTGGTAAAAATGGTTCGGCCAATCATGGACAAATATTATCAGACTCAGTTAGATGCACTGAAACCGCTATTTGAACTTCGTAGCGGCCAGCGTCGTGTAACCACCGATCTGTCTGATGCTGCACGATTTGCCACTTTAGGTGCAATTGATTTATTACTGATTGATATTGATAGTAATATTCCCGGCACCATCAATGAGCAGGGCATTATTACCTTTGCCGAGAAAAGTGACATTACTACCTACGGTGTCATCGATGAGATTGTCCGACTCGCGCTGGCAACCGGTGCCAGAGTTATGGCTGTTCGCCAGCAGGATCTACCGGCCGGTAAGAGCCTGCACGCAATACTGCGTTACGCGTTATAACCATTTTCTGATTCGCTATTTGCCGGGCGCTATTTCTGCCCGGCTGATAGAAAAACCTGCCGCCGATTTGTTGACCATTGATGTGATATCCTTTTCATCTCTCCTGCTAAAAAACTACGTCGATAAAAATTTCATTTTTCATCAAGATACCTTATTTAATTATTAACCAATATGTAAGCCACTCTTTTGATGTCGTGTTTTTACTTTTCCCCGTTTTTATTGATGACCATTGATGCTGTTTTAAATACAAAGTCAATTAAAATTGGGTAGAGCACGTCATCTTAATGATATTGATTTAATTTCATTATATATCATGTGGTTATTTTGTTTTTCTTTAGGGGATGTAACATCTATTTATTAATCTGAGATATATGTGTTTTTTTAATTTATTGAAATTAATGAATTTTTAATTGACTGCGTCGATCTGTAACGTGTTGGTTCAAAAAACCAATTTTAAAACTTGGGCTATGATTAAAGTGGGTAAGTATAAAAAGTTAAATGTTTTCATATTCATGGCTTAATAACTTCATTTAAACGCAACTCGTTGATGGTTTTGATTAAAAAAGCTCTGAGGATGAAAAATACAGTTTTTCAACAGATTAATAATAATTATAACTCTATTGGCTATTCATTGTTAACCAGGTAAATGGTATCAAGATACTTTGCTGGTCGCGATGTATAGCAATTAATACTAGCTACTAGCAAGGAGAAGATTAATGCGTAAACATCACTTGGTGAAATATAATCCTATTTACAGCCGCGAAATCCAGAGTAATGGTGCTAAATATACCGCCATTGCCGTATTGTCTTTGCCATTGCTGTTGGGGCTATCAACGTCTGTAAGTGGTGCGCAAACTGTATTAACTTCCGGGCAAGATGTTTTCACCAATGGCTTAAATACCGGCGCCTATGATTTATTTCTTGATGGGGATGTTTCCTGGAGAACGGTGTTTGTGGTTAACAGTGCCGCCAGATCAAACATCGTCATAGATGGTAACGGCCATATTATTACTGCTGCCGGAGTGAGTACTCAACGCTTTCTTAATATTTTCCAAAATAACAGTAATATTACCCTTAAAAATGCCATTTTTACTTCTCAGCCTTTTACCGGGCCTCGTTACTCATTATTAAAAATTGAAACCGGTAACGTAACCGCCAATATCAATTTGGAAGGCACAACCTTTCAGGATATTGGTCCTACGGACTATAACTCATTCGCTTCTGCGGACTATGGCAACATTATTGGAATTCGAACCGGTAGCAATTCAGTGATGAATATTGACGGTGGCGTAACCGGCGTCAATTTCTTACGTAATCACGGGCTGGCCGATCAGCCCGGCGTTGTCGGGCTGTATGCGCAAAACACGATTAACTTCTTAGGCAAAGTCAATTTTGAAGGTAACTGGACCGGAGACTACGGCGGTGCCGTTTCCGTTTATGATGTGGCCGGTAGCGTTATGAATTTTGCTGGCGAAACCAGTTTTATCAATAACCACTCCTCAGTATTTGGTGGTGCAATAGACTCCTGGGGAGGGGCTGCCAACATTACCTTTAATGGCTCGACGCTGTTTTCCGACAACTATGTCTATGGCACGACGGTTAACTCACCGAATTACCCTGAACACGTTGACGATCAACATACCAGAGGCGGGGCGATTAATATTGGTTATCTTAATCCGGGCGCTAGCGGCGTTAATTTAACCTTTAACGGCAATACTAAATTTATTGGTAACTATGTTATTGATCCCAAGAATAATTTCAACGCATTAGGCGGGGCAGTTAGTGCCTACGGTAATGGTGGTAACTATAACTATTTGATGAGTTTTAACGGGGCAACAACCTTTGACGGTAACTATGTTTATTCTCTGACGGGATCGGGTTACGGCGGCGCTATTTACTATGATGCAGGTACTGCAGCAACGTTGAACTTAGGGCCCGGTTCCAGCGTAATAAACAACTACGCAAAAACACTCGGCGGGGCGATTTATCTGCAAACCGGTACTATCAATTTAAAAGCTGAAGGCGGTGATATCACATTTGAGGGGAACCGTCAGGCAGCCAGCTTTACATCTATTGGTGGGGGATTATTTGCCCCTGTTATCGGCTCGGGAAATCCGAATGCCATTTATTTGGGTAGCACCGGCAGCCTGAATATGAATACCAGCGCTAATAACGCGATCTATTTTTACGACCCGATTGCATCCGCCGCAGGTGCCACTATTACGGTAAATAAAAACGGCGACGGTCAGGTTATTTTTCGGGGGAATAGTAGTTCCCCGGGGGATCCTCTCTATAACTCATTAATTCGCACTAACACCAATGTCAATGGCGGTACTTTCTCACTGACCGACAGCGTTATTTATGGCGTGGTCGGTTCGGGTATTTTTGCTACCAATTCAGGGGGGACCGTTGTCGGAAACAACGGCAGTACTCTTCGGGCTCAAAATATTAATATTAATTCCGGCGGTACTATTTCAGCCAATGGCGGGATTTTCAACTTGGAGGCCACATCGGTTACCTCCACGGGCGGAAATTTTAGTGGTTCTGGCAGTATTGTTGCGCCGACTATTTCACTCAGTACCACCGCAAGTAATATCTCTACCGCTAATATCGCCAGCGGTAACACGCTTAATCTTGATAGCTTACTCACCAATGCCGGGGGATTAAGTAAAACCGGTGATGGTACGTTAGTGCTGACTAAAACTAATACCTATAGCGGGGCAACCAGTATCGGGGCGGGTACTTTACAGGCTGATACCACCAATATAATTGCGGCCAGTAGCGGTTTGAGCATGTCAGGCGGGGTGTTTGATCTGCATAGCTTTAATCAAACGCTGAAAAGCCTGAGTGGAAGCGCCGGAGCGATTACTACCGGTACGGGCGTATTAACCATTGATAGTAATGCATCGACCGGCTACGCCGGTTCGGTTAGCGGTAACGGTAAAATGATCAAACAGGGAACCGGAACATTAACTCTGTCCGGTAGCGTTTCATTGCTTGATCCTACGTCTGTATTGCAGATTAATGCGGGAAGTTTGGTTGGCTCCAGTAGCAATAATAATATTCAAACGACTAAAGTAGCGATTAATAGCGGTAGCCAGCTATTGTTAATAAATAGTGCAAGTTTAAGTACGGCTACGCTTTCGGTCGGTGACAGCACCACCGGTAGTAATACCGTAAGCGTCATCACCGGGGCGCATGCCTCTGTCACTGATAATCTCTATCTTGGTTTTTTCAACGGTTCGACGGGCGTACTCAATATTAACGGGACCGGTAGCTTAGTTGATGCTACCAACGTTCAAGTCGGCTATGGTGCAACCAGCTCTGGGACCATTAACCTTAATAGCAATGGTACGCTACAGGCCGAAAGCCTGAATCGCGGTACCGGAACGACGGGTAGAGTCGTTTTTGATAATGGTGTTTTGCGTGCTAAGGCGGATAACAGCAGTTTCATTAATGGGTTTTCTGCCGGCGACCTGCTGCTAAATGCCGGCGGGGGAACCGTTGATTCTAATGGTTTTAATATCGCGACCAATAATGTTTTTAGCGGCACGGGTAAATTAACCAAGGCCGGTGCAGGGGTATTTACCTTAACCGGATTGAATACCTATACCGGCGGTACTTCGGTTTCTGGCGGAACCCTACGCTTAACCGGTGCAGGAACCCTCAGTTCAGGTGCGGTAGATATTGGCACTAACTCAACGTTATTTATCGATAATACTGCTGCAGGTAACTACAGTTTTAATAACTTACTTTCTGGCACAGGTTTATTGCAGGTTGATTTGCTCAGCGGCAGCAATACCTTTCAGTTCGGCAGTGGTGCAGGAAGTGCCTTCAGCGGTATTTTACAGCTAAATGACAGTCGTTTTTCATTATCCGCTAGTAATACCAGCGCGCTGACCAATGCAACCTTAGCCTTGAACAGTGGTAATACCACGGTCGTTGGCGTGAATAGCCAAGATATTGGTGGGCTTACGCTGAATGGCGGTGAATTACGCTTTGAAAATTTAGCTTCAGGCATTATCAATACCCAGAAATTAGCGCTCAATGCGGGGACGGTAGTGATTGATCCTGAAGTGCTTACCAATGGTCAGGGAAGCAGTATTTTGGCTCAGGATAAAGGAATCGATTTTCGTTTAGTCAACGCGACGGAAGTGTCAGGTAGCGCGAATAATCTGACTATGACGGATCTAGCCGGTAATGTGGTAATTAATACTGCCGATATTATTCAAGGCAGCGTTGTTGCTACCGGGACCTATGATTTTTCGCTAGATAACGATAGCAATGGTCTGTACACCACATACCGATTAGTCGAGTTGGACCTACTGGCTGGGCAAACGACGGCATTAAGTTCACCGCTAGGTATGGAAACCCTATATGCCAAAGTGACGGGCAGCGGGAATTTATTAATCAGTAATGGCTTGAACAGTATTACGTTGAACAACGGCGCTAATAATTATACCGGTTCAACGGAAGTCGCTACCGGGACGCTGTTTGTCGGTGCCGACCATGCGTTAGGAAATACCAGTAACTTAATTATTGATTCTGGTGCAACGGCCAATATTAATGGCAAAACCCAAACGGTCGGCAGCCTGAATAATAACGGGATTCTGGACGTTAATGCAGGTAACTTGAGTATTACACAGGGTGGTAGCTTTGGTGGGAGTGTTATCGGTAGCACTGGTAACCTGAATTTATTGGGCGGAACGCTGATTTTATCGGGTAATAACACCTATACGGGTAATACTCAGGTTAATAGCGGCTCATCATTTCAAATCGGCAATGGTGGTGCCAGTGGAAGTTATGCCGGCAATATAAGCAATAACGGCGTTGTCGCATTTAATCGCACCGGCAGTTCTGCTTATCAAGGCGTTATTAGTGGTGGCGGTGTCTTACAGCATAATGGCTCCGGCACGCTGACGTTAAGTGGTATCAATACCTATAGCGGTGGCAGTTCAATAAGCGCAGGTACCGTTATTGCCACACAGGGCGCTGCGTTAGGTTCCGGACTGGTCACTAATAATGGCTTGCTTCAGTTGGCTTTCGCCGGTAATAGTCAGTTGACTAACATATTGACCGGTAGCGGTGACTTGACTAAAAGTGGTAGCGGTATTGCTACACTTACCGGCCTTGGCTCATCTCAGGATGCTGTTTCAGTTGATGCCGGAACGCTAAGTTTTGCCCAAGTCGGAGCATTTAATGCAAATAGCTTAACCACTGCCAGTAATGCAACAACCTCACTATCAGCAAGCAGTTCACTTAATCTTAGCGGTGCATTAACCCAAGTTGGTGACTCAATTTTAAATGTGACTTTGGGAAGCATCACGCCAGTGATTACTGCCGGCTCAGCCTCTCTGTCCGGTACGTTAAAAGTGTCGGGCATTAACACCAGTGCGCCGACGACCAATGCCAGCGATCTGCAAAATACGAATGTCGTCTTAATTCATACCACCGCAGGTATTAGTAATGATTTTACCGATATTGATCTTAGCGGTGCAGCCACCACGGTTGATTACTTGTCGGTAATTGCAGGCAAAAGCGCCAATAATAATGACTATAGCGTAGGGCTGGGGCTTACCTGGCTAGCGGGTAGTACTTCGGGCAACGGTATTTTCACCCTGACAAGTCCGACCGATATTTTCAATGTTGATATGGTCCTTGCCGACCAAACAGCCTCGGCTACCGGCTGGAATGGCAAGTTGCTGACTAAAAATGGCGCAGGGACTTTAGTGTTGTCATCAACCAATACTTACTCTGGTGACACGCTGATAAATCAGGGGGTTTTACAGGCCGGAATAGCAAATGCATTTGCTGATAGCGCTAATGTGACGGTTAATAGCGGCGCAACGCTTGATCTGAATAACTTAGCCCAGCGTGCCAATAACCTTTCCGGTGAGGGGGGCGTGACATTGGGCAGTGCGGCACTAACTGCCCATAACACAGCTGACACTACTTTTGATGGCAATATCACCGGAAGCGGTAGCCTGGTAAAGACCGGTAGCGAAATACTGAGGTTAACCGGTATTAATGGTTACAGCGGTGGAACTTCATTAGTTGATGGGACGTTGTCCGCGACTCGGGCGCAGGCTTTGGGGACCGGTAATATCACGAATAACGGCATTTTACAGTTAGATTTTGCTGATAATAGTACCTTGGCTAATCTTCTGGGCGGGACAGGTAGCCTGATTAAGTCCGGGGTCGGAGTCGCGACCTTAACCAATAATAGCTCTACACAGGGTGCTGTTGAGGTGAATGTCGGGACATTAAATTTAGCACAGTCGGGCGCGTTTAATGCCGCCAGCCTGATTACGGCTAATAATGCGACAACTGTGCTAGCCTCAGGCTCAACGCTTAATCTTAGCGGTGCATTGACGCAAAGTTTAGGCTCGGAGCTTAGGGTAACGGTTAATGCTGCTCAACCGGTAATAGTGGCTAATAATGCAGTTTTAAGCGGTACGCTGAACGTTACGGGATTTAATGCTACCGCACCAACCAGTGCGAGCATGCTAGCCGGTACTGAATTTAACGTACTGCACACCAATACGGCTAACGGTATCAGCGGTAGTTTTACCAGCGTTAATTTTAATGGTGTAACTAGCCCGGTCGACTATCTGACGCTGGCTGGCAGAGTGGTTAATAATCAGGATTATAACGTCGGTTTTGGCCTGACATGGCTTGCCGGCCCGACGGTAAGCAACGGGACATTTACGCTGGCGGCTCCGGCAGATTTCTTTAATGTGGACGTAATACTTGCCGACCAAACCGTTACTAATCCGAACCTTTGGGATGGTAAAAGCCTGATCAAAAATGGTGCCGGTACACTTCAGCTTTCCTCGGTTAATACTTACACCGGCGATACCTTGATTAATGGGGGAACGCTGCGTACCGGTGTGGCTAATGCCTTTACCAGCAGTGCTAATATCACCGTAGGTAGCGGAGCAACGCTGGATTTAAATAGTTTTGCTCAACAGGCCGGTAATTTATCAGGTAGCGGTCAGGTAACCTTAGGCAGTGCCGCATTAACCGCCAATAATACCGCAAGCAGCCAATTCGATGGTGTGATTAGCGGCAGCGGCAGCTTGATTAAGACCGGCAGCGGCGCGTTAACCTTAACGGGAATTAACGATTATAGCGGTGGCAGTACATTAAATGCAGGAACGGTGATNNTTACCCAAGGTCAGGCACTGGGAACCGGATCCGTAGCCAATAATACCGGCAGCGTGCTGCAGCTAAACTTTGCCGGTAACAGCACCTTAGCCAATATTTTGGGCGGNACTGGCAGCTTAGTGAAAACCGGCAGCGGGGTAGCAACTTTAACCGGCGCTGGTTCAACGCAGGGCGCAGTCGCGGTCAATCAGGGGACGTTGAGTTTCACCCAAACCGGCGCATTTAATGCCGCCAGCCTGACGACCGAAGGGACCGGTACTACGTCTCTGGCAGCAAATTCCACCCTTAATCTGACCGGTGCGCTGACGCAAAAA
>NZ_ATYS01000072.1 GCF_000427805.1 Budvicia aquatica DSM 5075 = ATCC 35567
TTAAATCACCCAGGCCGTTGTTAGTACCACCACCGTTCAGCGTACCGTTATCCACCGTCACCGTAGTATCACCGGTACTGCCTGCGCCGTTCTCTACGCCGCCTTCAACCGTTCCGCCGTTAACAACATCAATCACTAACTCACCGGCACCGTTATTGGTGCCACTGCCGTTCAGGGTACCGTTGTCGACCGTCACGTTGGTATTGCCATTACTGCCAGCACTGTTGGTAATGTCACCATCAATGGTCGCGCCATCGGTGATATTGCCATTGACCGTACCACCGGTGGTGCTGTTGTTCACCAAGTCACCAGTCACAGTCGAGTCACTGCCTCCGGCATTGATGGTTAAATCACCTGAACCGTTGTTAGTTCCGCCACCACTCAGGGTACCGTTATCGATGGCAAAATTAAGATCACCCGTACTATTGTTAACTAAGTCACCATTTAGAACAGCACCATCAACAAGACCACCATTAATAGTACTGCTGCCATTGTTTTCAATATTGCCACTGACCGCGGTATCTGCGCCCGACAGGGCTATATTCATGATGGCATCATTGCCAGTTTTGATAGCCGCACCACCATTGTTGGCGGTAATGGTGGCACCATCATTCACAACAATATTGCTCACGCCACCATCTTGATGAATACCAGAACCATTTTGACTGACTAAATCACCACCAGTGATAGTGACGGTGTTTGCTGCAGAAGCAGTACCTCCGCTTAGGGATATCGCGTCACCCTGGCTATCCACATCCGTGTCAGTTAAGGTTAATTGACCATTACCAACTACAATGACACCAATAGCACCCGCCCCCGTAGTGGTAATCGTGCTATTCGTTAGGTCTATAATGGAATCAGAGCTGACAGTGGCACCGTTGAAATTGCTAACAATATCAACAGAAGAACCAATGATGGTACCAGTGCCAGCATATAGCCCCCTACCTTCATTAGCAGTGATAGTAGATCGACCATTAGTATCATTAATAATGACCGTCCCTCCACCTTGAGTGACAATAGCAGTAGGCCTACCACCAGCATCCGCTACCCCTGTCGTCCTCACATTCACATGGTCTAACGTTAATAGACCGTTAGTGCCAGTAGACTGAACGCCATATGCAATAGAATTACCATGGGTTGTGATGGTGGTATTATTGATACTATTGCCCGTAGTATTGCCCGCAACCACACCAATTGCAGCCAGCCCCGATACATCGACAATCGAGTGGTTAATATTAAATACCCCACCATTTTGAGACACCACCCCCCGACCGCTACTAGTCGAGCTATTTATGATGTTAACGCCATTCATCGTGGCGGAAGAACCCACGCCATCAATCAGCACCCCATTATTGGAATTAATATTGATATCGGGACTGCTCTCGGTGCCATTAGCGATGAGTGTTCCACCACCCGAAACATTAATTCCTGCCGCATTGGTGACGTTAATGGCGCTACCCGCATCGAGGGTTTCTGTGATGCCAGTGCCCACATTTAAGGTTGTACTTTGGTTAATCAGTGCCGCCTCTGCGCGCTCAGGCAGACCGGCCATCGCTGTCATCGCCACGGCAACCGTTATTACCGTCGCGACTGACGACGACTTAACTTTACCCTTAGCCAGCTCCGAGGTCACAACACACTGTCCCGTCGCGCGATTAAATACCGTTTTGTAAATCTTATTCATAGCAAAATACATCCTATTAACGTTAATGACATATAAATAACAAAGAGACTGTTGAATCAGCATTATTATTCGTTTGATAACCCTGCCTTATCTCATTGCGGCTTCCCTAATGACCTATATGCCCCCAGCGTGCGGGTATAAAACACCCATCCGTCATGGGGCAGTCTATCGAGCTGGTATCACCTTGCGTCTTGTCCCCTTATTCTGCGGGGACACTAGACACCCGATGGATAAAATAAATATATTTGGCCTGAAAGGTTCGTCGACAATCACAACACCGGTAGCGCTGGAGGCGACTACGGGCAGTCCCGTGTTTACGCACCACGGTCGCCTTGTTGCAGTGCGGACACGCCGGCAGTTTTTTATAGTAATCAAACATCGCCACACACCTTCTTATTGTTGACCCGGCAACCAGGCCAGTCATCGAGGGGCAAGCACCCACAAATGCCGCACCACTCAACCGGATAGCTCAGGTCGATAACCCCTTCATGCCATCATCCTTTTCTGCTTTTCTGTTTTTCACGCTAACGCAGGCCAATCCCCCAAACAGACAACCACCCCATCTCAGCAGTAACGTCACGCCAGGGAACGCCTTTCACTCAGTCGTCCCTCAATGTCAATGTGCTGACGCTCTCGACTCAAATGCAGGAGGCCACCCTCCGTCATTGGCGTCCCGCAGGCCCATGACTGCAAGAAAATCAACCGGTCCATCACATCGGTATGACGCCGCACCTGACGACTTAATCGATGGGCAACAATAAAAGCCCCCACCGAGACCCCAAAAAATACCGCCAACAATCCCAGCCCCAGTCCATAGATACCGCCCCAGACCCCACTCAGTACCAGAGAAAGTAACAGTATGACCACGCCTGCCCGGTCAATCCGGTTTAACGCATCAACCCTGACCCGGTGATAATCGACATCCCGGCCAATCTCAGCCAACAACGCCTGCCATGCCTGACCCACTGACTCAGTCTTCACAACCATGACGCGCTCTCCTCACACACCGTCACCCCAAGGCAATATCACCGCATTGAGTGACCCACGAGAAAGCCTCACCGCCATACAGCTTGTCAGCGTCATGTCAGGCCTTAATGAGCTTTCGAAAACTGATGACGTAATAATGGTTATAGTCAGTTTTACGCCCCAACAAGCCTGACGTTTTTTCAATACCGATAACATCCACCCGATGAAACTCCCACCCCTGGTAAGCCCACTCATTAACCACATTCTCCAGATACTCTGCAGCCAGACCGCTTCGGTTGTCTTTGGCCTTGACAGTAATCGTCGGGGGAACCTGAACCATTTTGTACCTGTACATCACTGCTATCCTTGTAACGGCTTAGACCGGCATTCCGGGGGTATTATCTGACCAGGTCACTCATTGCACTGATAAGGGCATTCTGATGAGCACCACTTATCTCCCCGGCCAGTACAACAGCCAAATCACTGTCGGTTATCCCCATCGCCTTGGTCACCTGACGCGGAGTTTCACCCACCTTGATGTCCAGCACTAACGTATGAGTGGCTATCTGAGGGGTGCCGTTGGTTGGCACCGCCCAGGTGATAATTTCTTTCACATCAATAAGCCCGATAGGCTGCTTGAGCTTATCCAGCATGGCGCGGGCAACATCAGCCTGACGTTCTGCACTGGCGATATCGGTCTGGTAGCGCTGGTCAACGGTTGACTCACACTCACTCAGCCCCAACGCAACTTCCTCGGGCGTCAGGACAATGGCCAAGACAAATAAAATCGGCGCCTGACAGGCATCGAGATTATGGGTGTCCGTCGCTAACCCCGATGCCGCCACAACCTGCGTGACCGCTTTCAAGGCCGCTTTCGCGGCAGTCACGCGAGACTTCGTTTTCTGGGTGGTCGAGAGATAAGCCTGGCCTTCAGGGCTGGCGAAGTACGCATTCACTGCATCCAGACGCAATGTGCGTGCCGGAGAGTCCTTAATCAGCGCCTTATAACGCGCCAAGTCGCCGCTGGACTGAAGTTCTTCAAATACCCAGCGGGCGGTAGACAGCGTCTGCCGGGGATGTTCGCTTGTTTTTTTATCCAGCGCAGCGATTTTCAATTTTTCACTGTCCGCCAAACGGCGCTGATGACGCTCCACCCAGTCCGTCCACTGAGAGGAAAATAACGCCTGAGTCTGTGTAGCAGACAGGGTGCACTGGTACTCAACCGTAGCCGGCTGCGTTGAGGCTGCACTGCTGTTATCCCGAGTGTCCATTTGCGACCAGACGGTTTTGTCACAGGCAGGTCGTTTATCCAGTGCCTCACCCAGCGTCATCTTGGTATTGGCTGACGCCGTGACCAATGCGGGCAAGGGTAGGGAGCGGACGATTGTCAGGTGACTGTTGTTATCACAGGCAGTCAACAGCAACGCCGACACCACCAGAAAAGGGGTTATGTTGATTTGCAATCTACTGTCCTTATATTGGGTTTTCTCATCGTCTGGCCCGGTGGTTACACGGCAGGTCTGATGCCGTTCGCTTGCTATTGGTTATCTGTTAGCACGTCATGGGCTGAGGGTCAGTACTAACTCTCCGTCACGATCAAGTCAGCCCTCGCCTCGTCTGCGCACAACGATGACGACACGCCTCAGCCCTAGCCGTTGCCCACGCCCGGTTCTCCGGGAATTTAGCCATATAGGCGGCCTGCTCCCACTGAGTAATCGCCTCAACCCAATCGTGGGCCCGCTCTTTTTCCGCCGCAACGCGAGCTAATTCGCTATAGTTGCTCCCTGACCAAGTCAATACACGCTGTGACATCATGCTTACCTTGAAAAAACGCTGAATATCAGCACCGGCACGATGTCACTCCGGACATCGGCCCTCACTCAAAAATCGGCACCCCAACTTCAGGGCGAAACATCACTGCAGTGAACGAACGCAGGTCACGAGGTGCTGACTGCTGTCAGGCACCCAGTAGAAGCTCCCGCCCACCAGCCCCACCATCTCTCGGGTGGCTCCCTGAGTCTTTGCACCCCAGTAGTTATCCAGTTGCCAACCGGAACGGTAGAGCGCCATCGGCCCCCATTCATTCCACAGCTTGCCATTAGCCTCTCGTAATGAAGGCGTACTCGATGTGGTGGCTGTCATCATGGACGCCTCAGGTACGGCAAAGCCATTCCCCTGAGATTGGCACCACGCGGTGGCGGCTGCGCTCGCCATTTTTTCTGCTTTGGCATTGATAAACCAACGGTTAATCGTGAAGCTGGTGACCAGCGGCACCGCCTCACTGCTGGCCAGTGTGGCTGTCAGAGTCACTGTTCGGGTCTGTGGTGTTGGCATCGCCGTAAAGGTGACCGCACCGGTGTTGTCGACACTCACCCAGGGCTGGCTACTGCGCCACTGGTACTGAGCGTTAGCCTGTGGGTCACGACCATCAATCACCACCTGAAACGTTGCACCAACAAAGCCGGTCTGCGGGAAACTAACATCCGCCGAAAAGGTCTTGCCGCTCACCAATATCGTGGACGCAGCCCTGAGGTCTCTTATCGCAGATATGTCGAGGGTCGCGGATACCGTGGAGGAAGGGTCTAAATCATCAACCCGGGTCGATGGCCCAATGAGCTCTGCGGGAGCAGGGGTCGCCGATAGGTCATTGTGCACCACGACGGGTGTAGTCGGCGCGCCAACATCCGGCGGCTTTGGAATGTCCGCAACCGGCGCGAGTGTTGGTGTCGATACGGATACAGGCGTTGTCGGTGTAACCGCAATCGAAACAGGCGGCGCAGGCACAACCGCAACGGACGTCGAGGCCGGAGTTACCGGTATGGACTGTGTCGAGCCAGGCAACTGAGTTTGCGCAACGGCGGGGGCAGCCTCAGGTGGAGTCAGTACAACCTGACGTGGAGGAGACGGGACTTGCCCTGCCAGTCCACAAGAGGAGCCCATAGCAATAAGTAGAGCCGAGACAGCTCGGAATAAAGGCGTAAATCGCATCACACCATTCAGTGTCATGGAAGCTGTTTTGAGGGAAGCATCGGCTTTATCTATTTGATTCATTATCTATTTCGTCGCCTTTTGTTAATTACCGGCATTCAGTTGGTGTCCATGCGCTCCTAATGTGGACGCACCGGTTAATAAAAACCTTCATCACAAGGCCATTGCGCACGATACGGCACCCAGACCACCGGTAAAATTCCTACTTCGCGGTAGGTTATCATTGACTATCCCATACAACGGCTAAAGTGATCTTGCGCACGCCATGTTGTAACCCCCGGAGCTTAGACTGATGGCCTCAGTTCTTCCCGATGCCAGTCCGACCACGTATCTGTAGCCACTCCCATCTACGTCGCTTGCGACGTGCGCCTGGTAAGCCCCGTCCAGAAATCCGGCCCCGGTATAATCTGCTGTCACCATGCTGCCCCACTCATCCCACAGCGCCCCGACGGCACGAGGGCCGCCCGCTGATCCGGTGGCTGATGGGCCCGTCATCTGCCTGTGGTGCGGCACAACATACCCCGGTTTCGTGGCGCACCATGCGTCTGCGTCCGCGGGGCGCCCGACTGTCGGCGTATTGTTGATGAACCACGTTCCGACCCTGAATGAGAATGTCGATGCCGGCCCCCCACGTTTGTCGGTAATAGCGATATTGACCGTTTGTGCAGTCGAGGGAACGCCGGTGAATTTCACGACGCCCGTTGTGGCGTTAACCGTGACCCACGGTGCAGACGCGTCAGCGGCGAACGTGTAATTGCTGTTACTAGCCGTGCTGGTCCCGTCCATCCAGAACTGGAATTGCGCCTGACTAAAGCCGGTTTGTGGGAATCCCGAGTTTATTGCAAAACTAGCCCCATTCACCCGCACTGTCGGAGCTACCGGCACGACGAGCGAGTATGTGGCACTGCTGAGCGGTTGCGGACCACTGGTTGTCGGGGCTCCGGTGAGCGACGAAACCGTCACCGGAGCGCTGGCTGATACGGTCAATGTTTTGCCTGAAAAGTTCGCGCTGAATGACTCTGCTAACTGGTCGGAAGTTAGACCTATGCCGTTGTACGTCCAGACCCACGTGACCGCCGCCGTATCCAGGGATGAGCTTAATCCAGTATCACCGTCCAGGTCTTGCAAAGTCAGAACAGAGGTAGAGACCTTAAAATCGCTGGGCTTCATCGCGGCATTAACCACTGCATTATTGGTTACCGACGTCGCCCCATCAGGAAACAGCACACTCAGAGTCCCGGTCGCCGTCGGCGCACGCCCCTCAATGGTCCCCGTACTCGGACTCAACTTGGCATTAACCCCAACACTCCCCATCATCAATGTCAGGACCCCAAGTACACATGACACGCTGGCTGCGGTTTTTGTTATTCTTAATTTCATGCCCTTACCCCTTGCTGCTCATCGTGAGTCATACGCGAACACCACATACTCGCTCCCTGAAATTCCTGTCAGTCTGCAACACGCTGCATCCCGAATAACCAATAGCCCAAACCGATAGGTTCGCCCTGTCACCTTGGGCTATTGTTCATCACACCCCAGTGATGACCGATTGCGGATACCCATCCCGTCATTCGACCACCAAAAGACATCACTCACACCACCTTATTGCTCAGGCAGCACAGTGCGTGTTATGCACTGACCTGCCCTTGCCTGTCATCCGGCTGTTTGTCTCGCTAAAGACAAACAACCTTATCGCGCAGCGTCCCTGCCACGCCCTTCACTCTGCTTACGGTTTAGACACGTAATCCACGGCCAGACCAAAGCCCTGCACACCGTCATCCGATGTCGAGATAACCTTACCGGCCGTGTTGGTCGGTACAATCAGGTTCGCATCCGGGTTCCACAATGTGGCTGGAGCGGCTGTATTGGTGGTCGCACTGGTACCTGTTAGCTTCCACTTGTAGTTAACGGTACTGGTCAGGTCAGTCGTACCATCCGAGGCGTACAAGTTAAACGCATAGGTTGAACCGACTTTCAGTTTCGTCGCCGTACCAATCAGGTTGGTACCATCACCACCGACCAGCGTAATCTTCGGTACCAAGCCAGTACCTGGCTCAATTGGTTTATCCGGAACATCGGTTTCCCCGCCCGGCTCACCACCCGGCTCACCGCCAGGCCCCGGACCAAAACTACCCGGCTTAGCCACGTCGTTATAGGTAATCACGCGACCCGTTCTCAGGTCACCCGTCAGCGACTGCTCCGTGATAATCGCTTTAATAATGCCCCCCACCGCGCCATCAGGAATGATGACCGCACTGCGCCCTTCACCACCGGACGCATTCGGTGCCAGCGTATTGGTTGGCGTGATAGCCACAGCGGTACCCGTACCGTTGGACGGAACGTAGTACCACTCCACCGTGGTCGTGGAGTCATCCGTATCACCATCACTGTCGGTGTACTTATAGACCATCGTGATGGTGTCACCGGTGGTCGGTGCCAGTGGATTAGCACCATTGGTTTCAAAGTTCACCGAGTGAGCGCTGCTGGTGGACGGCGAACTCAGTACCGGGACTTCACCCCGGATAGTCCCGGTAGAACCGGTCACCGCGGCATAAACGCTGGTCATCGTGCCCGCAGCAATCATCATCGCCAGAGCGACCCGCTTTAACGTGAAGGTACGCGTCTTCATTGTCTTCATCTTTTACTTTCCTTATCAGTCCTTTATGCACAATACTATGCGGTTGTTTTTACGGTTAATGACTACCCGTGGCATAACGTTTACATCGATGTTGCCTGTCCTTTTTTCTTGCCCTTTCTTTGTTTTGTCTTCGTTCTTGCTTTGTTTTAGCTTTGTTTTATCTTTGTTATTTTATTTTTTCCTTGCCCTACCCTTGCCTTTCTTTTTTTGCGTCGTCTTGCCTTGCCTCATTGATTGACCCTGCCGTCATCGCAAGGCCGTCGCCGCTATCTCTGGCCCCAATAACGCGACCCGCTTACTCAAATACCACTTTCAGACTAAATCCTTGGTCACCGGATGGCGCCCCGGCACTTGATGCACTGTTCACCGGCACCGTATAACGGTCAGCCGTCACCCCCGTGGCGTGATTGGTTAACGTCATCGAGGTCCCGCCGCCCGCCGCCGTCGCATTATTGCCCTCCAGCGTCCAGGTCATCGTACGCAACAGCGGTGTCACGTCCTCTTCACCCGCATCCCAGATGCCGTTGTCGTTGGTGTCACGCCAAGTCCGGAACAGGTACGTCTCACCAACGGTTGGATTGTTGCCCGTGGTGCGGGAGTAGTCCGTAGCCCCACTGCCAGCACTCGGGTTATCCGCCAGTCGGTATATGCCACCCATAATGTCAGTGGTCCCCGACCCCATCACTATCGGCCCAGACGGGGTTGGTGTCCCCCCGCCACCGCCTGACGCAGTCCCTTTACTGGTATCCAGCACAATGATGGCCTGCTGACCTCGAAGCGGAATGCCCGTCTTCGACTGCTCCCAGATTTCCACTTTAATCACCGCCGCGCCTAACGCCTGAGACGGAATAATGATGGTCGAAGTCCCCGGAGCCGCCCCTACAGCGGGCACATTACTGGTCGGGATTATCGTGATATCCGCCCCACCGCCCACCGGGGTATACCGCCACACCACGGTGGACAAGGAATCGTCTGCATCCCCATCAGTGTCATCATGGCGATAAGTCAATACCACCGTATCCCCGGTCGACATCACGTCGGGACGCGCATAAGTGCCACTGAAATCCACGGCATGGTTATGATTATTGGATGGCGCGACCAAAATGGGCACCGCACCACTCACTGCTACTGTGGTGGGGGTGCTGTCTGCCCAGGCTGACCCGACCAGACTCAGGGCCATCAATACCCCTATAGCCACCGTCGTCAGCGCGGCTATAGGCGGGGCCTGATGTGATACTGTGCGTTGTGTGATGTGTTGCGTTTTCATGTTCTATCCCTGTATTCCTCACAGACCCGCGCCGACATCTGTGCGTGTGTGTCTGCTTGCGCTTGCCAGTATTATCGGCACGACCTGCTGTGCCGGTCTGACTCAGTAATGCCGCTTATCGGCCTGGTTTTCTCTGCGAAGCGTTGAGCCAACTGACCCAGAGGGTGGCCTGATGGAGAGTGCCAGTCACCCCGACGCCCTCTACACCCCGCGACATCAGCCTCAGAAATTCACCTTCAGACCAAAACCCTGGTCACCGCACACCACACCGCTGTTACTGTTGGCGTTAGTCCGTGGTGTAAAGGTGTATCCGGTCACGCCGGTATCATGGTCAGTCAGCGTCACGCTACAGCCCGCACTGTTCGCCCCATCCAGCGCCCAGTGCAGTGTCTCTGGCGCAAATGTCTGGGTAATGTCGTCATTAGCCGCATTAAACAACTTCACCGTATAGGTCACGCCCACCACCGGACTGGTCCGCGCCACCAGAATGTCCTTGCCGTCCGGGTCCAGAATTTCAGCCCGTAATGCCGATTGCTTGCTAAAGACCATCTCCCGAGGCGCGGTTTTACCATAACGCCCCAGGTCCGCGACGACGCTAAAACGCCCCACCAGAGTACTCACCACTTCTCGGATGTAATACGTCACCCCATCACGCACCTCGGTACGGTCACTCTTGATGCTCACGCATGGCTGGAGAGTATTTTGGGCATCGGTGGTACAGATATCATTGACCGTCAGCACCGCCCCGGTATCCAGGTTAGTCACTATCCAGGTCGGCTTTAACAAGGCCGGGTCATTAATCACCACGCCTTCGTGGTTAGTGACATAGGTCACCAGTTGAATGGCATCGGCGCCCAGACCTGAGGCTTGCTTGCTGGCACTGCCTTCAACATCCAGCTTACTCTGGCGCTGCTGCCCGACGACCACCTCAACCTCATTAGAGGTCACTTGCTTGCCTTTCTCATTGGTTAAGGTGACCGACAACCGGTAACGGTTGGTCGCAGTGGGTGAGGAGTCCCAGGTTGGTAAGGTAATCTGCCACCCATCCGGATTGGTATTGCCCGCCGTCGGCGTCATGGCCAGCGGGATAATGTCCCCGTTCCAGTTCACCGCGGTTATCTTGTATTTGCTGCGAACCAGCGGGTGCATCAGGTAGATGTCGCCCTCCAGCAAGTCTGTCGGCACAGCAGCCAAATCAACCTCGAGCACACCGGCCTTCTCTTTGTATTCCAGAACGATGTCGTAATTACGGTCAACCATATCGTAACGACTGCCTCTCAGACTGCGAGCGACCGCCACCTGCTCCGGGTCAAGCTGTTTGTCCAGCGACGTCCCCAGCTGATAACTCAATACCAGGTCCGCTTTCTCTTCATTCTTGCCGTTCTGGCCTTCTTTGTGACTCAGCTTCAGGGTCACTAACGGCACAGGGGTATAATCCACGCCCACGGTGACCGCATGTGGGTCTTCCTGAAGGTTTTCTTTACCAAACAGTGCCACTTCATCGCCGAAGTATTGCTCGTATACCACCGATGCCCCCAAGTGCGGGTAAGACGGCAGGTAGCCCTGAGCGCGGACATCGTAGCCCTCGGCAGGACGTTCTAAATAATCATCAAAGTCTTTGGAGTCTTTCCAGGAAGACAGTGGGTGATAATAGTTGGCCGCGAACTTCAGGTTATCGGTCCACAGCTCACCGCCCACACCGCCCCGGGTATGATTACGGCTGATATCTTGGTCCAGGAAGGTATTTCCTCCCCACATCCAGTCACCTTCATCAAAGCGCACACCCACTCCCAGATTGCCGATAGTTCGACCATCCTGACCGTGAATGCCCACCTGTGAGAAAATCAGCATGCTGTCGGTGTCATACCAAGGCGACAACAACGACCCCGAACTGCCTTTGAGGCTACCTTTGTCATCCACAGTGATGTTGACTTGAGCCTTACCAAATTGACCCAGAAAATCCCGAGCCTGCTGCTGGACCGGATTCAACACTTCGGCTTTCGCTTTGTTTTTTGCCCAGCTTTCGGCTTGATTTTGCACCTGGTCGCCAGTCATGTTGTTCCAGTCCTGACCACCCACTGACTGAGCGGCGCCAGCCGCTTTCATTTCCAGCGCCGAGGCGGGCATCCGGCCATCCTTATCGGCCTTCGGTAATGGGTCATTACCCATCCCTAATTCCGGCAGGTTATTCACGTACAGACCCGTATTATCCACCACTGGCAACAACGGAGAGTTGGCGGGCAACAACAGGCTCTCACCGGCCTTCATCGCTTCACGGCGGTCAATTCCACCGTGATTCAGGGCCCGTAACTCTGCGACGCTCACGCCGCTTTGCAAAGCCAGTTGATACACACTGCTGTCGGTGGGGACGGTATAAAGACGGGAAGTGGGTGCCGGTGCAGGAGCTGCATGCCCCACACTCTCGGTCGCCATGACACCTTCGCACCCCATCCACAATAAGGCGATAATCGAAAGACGCATTGTTATTTTCATTATTCCATTCCCTTGCGCCGAACGCGCTGTCCTGATGACATCACTGATATAAGAAAGTTGAGCTACCCTGCCAACGTTAATATTCCAACCACCTAATCTGCCCACACAAAAACAATGTCGACTGAGGTTGGTTAAATGAAAACAAAATAAAAAAACACGCTAATAACACCACTCATCACGCTAAATCGTGATGGACCTATCAATTTAATATAATGAATACTGAATTTATCATCACCCTAAGTGATTAATCATTTTTCGTTGCAATGAAACCAATGAGCAACGTATTTAATGTAAAGTTAATTAATGAAACCAACGAATCCATCGTCATGTAAATTTAAAAAATGGAATGGTTATACACTCAGTCGAATCATTTATGGGGATTATACACAAGAGGAGTTGGTAAGCAATATCGATCGCAATACGCGCTTTATCGACAGATTAATCCATAAAGACTAATAAAAACGGATATTATAAGCACAATAAACTAACGCGGTTAATTAATGCAATCTAGAAGATCGATAACTGATCAATAATCAGCATTTAAATTCAATATATGCCATTTAATTTACATCACTGATTTGTTATAAAATCCGGAGGAAAAGAATGTAGTTGTGACATATATCAATAAGACGAGGGTATCTTTATTCATTTATTTATTTGATGAGCGACATTAATTGAATGCTCGATAGAAATGAATGCATGAATAATTAAAAAAATATACAAACACACAACAATTTCAACGACAATAATCAACAATTAAAATAATAATAATCTCGCCATTTTACTGTGTATTAATTTACATACTTTATCATTCAATAATGAATTAAAAAGAAGACTGTAATCTCAATACAATGAATGTGAATAGATAAATGAAGGGATAAAATATTATTTCATTTTACGGATTGTCAGTGATGCTCACTCCCCATATCCCTATTTGTCATGGGGAAACACCGCCAACCGAGAGAGTCAGGCTAACCGAAGGGCACACACCCGGCTCATCTTATTGGGCTCTCGAGCCACGCATCGCATCAGGGACAACCGCATCCCGTCAAAGACATGAATACCGTAAGGGATTCAGAGGGTCTAACGTTGTTACGTAAAGCGTGAGTATGGGATACAGACAAGGATTGATAACCAACTAAAACAGTAGGTTATTCCGCGTGCGATGGTGCAAGAATAATCTGATTGACTCACTTTCTATCGAAAGCGATACTCATTGGGTAGAGACGATATCTCGCAATGATAACAATCAGTCTTCCGCTCTACAATTTTCTCCCTATTTGCATTCTGTGCCTCCCCGTGCCGGACCTCATGGCGGGGACCTTTTTTCCGCCCCGCATGCCTCAATCGGTTGACGACATTATCTGGGTATACACTTGGTGTGTCTGCGCTATCATTGATTCAATCCCAAACTCCCGTTCGGCCTTACACCGAGCCTGTTGTTTCATTTGGGTTAACTGAGTTGGACTCAGCGCACTCATCTCGAGTAACAGCGCCGCCAATGCTGTTTCATCCCCGACCGGTGTGACCCAACCATCCATACCCGGCGTGATATTCTCCGGCAAGCCACCAAAATCACTGACGATAACCGGCAGGCCCGCTGACATCATCTCTCGACACGCAAAGCTGATGGTTTCCACCGCATCGGACAGCACAAACCCGATATCTGCGTTTAACAAGGTGCGGTACGGCTCAGACATAAAGCCCGTGAAGGTCACCTGTTCCGGCAACCAATCCCCCCGACAGCGCTCAAGACGCGTCGCGATATCCGGTAACGTGCCGACAATCGTCACCGTAAAGCGATGGCGAACAGATTCAGGTAATAACTTGAGGGCATTAATCAGATAGTGCCAGCCTTTATACCCTGACGTTCCCGCAATACTGACCAGCCGAATCTGGGCTGATGGGATGACGGTGACCGGTGGTCGCCAGTAGTCGGTATCGACCCCATTACGGATGACCACAATCTTATCGGACTGAACCGAAAACCCAATGGACTGATAAATCGACTGGCTGACAAAAATAATCGCGTGATTGGCCTTGAGAAAGCGCCATTGGGATATCGGCCCCCGAACAGGAAACCCGTTATGCTTAGTAAAGACGTGCTTGAAGTGTCTGCGGCTCAATAACCGGGCATAGCTCACCAGACGATTATCGGCCGACCCGTTGGTGTGGATAATATCAATCTGGTGCTCCGCTATTATCGTCAGTAACCGCCGGAGTTGGGTAACAAGATGCACGCTCTGGCTCAACCTCCCCGGAAAATCCAACGCCAGCACATTGGCCACGTTATCCCGCGTTAGCGACCGATACAAATAACTACTTTTTGGACAGGCCACATAAGTCCGATGCGTAGACTGTTTAAGCAAGGTTCGGATGTACACATCATGACCACCGCCACCGGCGACATGAAAATTGGTATAGAGGATATTCATCATTTCTCTCATGCGATGCGTAGGGCTGACAGCCTGATGAGACGGTGCCAATAGCATAGCTGACGCGGCTTTCAGCCTCCAATTGGTTTGGACGATCAATATTGGAAGTTCCATCATTTCAAACGATCAATCCCTGTTAAAAAACCTGCTAAATTGGCGTTCTTTATGATTGACCAATGAAGGTTAAGTACCATGACGCTNTCTATCCATGTGCCCATTATTCGCAATAACAGCGAAGGTTTAGCCTCAACCAACCCACTGGCGTTAATGCTGACTCAGGAAGCCGCGTTGGATTATCTGCTCAAGCATGCGCGAATGTGTCATCCGAATGAGGCGCTGACTTACCGCATCGCGCGGTATGACCTATTAGAAGAGCTGGCCTGCTTTACCTATACTGGACAGACCCACTATCAGCTTGTGTTGATTGATGGCCTGCCGGGCACTCTGGAAGCCATCGTGCGGCAGTGAACCCATATCACTGTAGTGAGCAGTCAGCCCGTGAGCCTGAGATATCTCTGGGCCTAATGATTTACCCCCTCACCGGTGGATAACTCAACCACGTTGAATAGAACGCGAAAAACAGATATTCCTCAACCGGGCCCTGTAACGCCGGATGGTGAACCAGATAGCTCGACATCAACACGCTGAGCGTGACCGCAGATTGCCCGAATACGGTATCAATATCTCCCCTCAATAACGCATGAAAGCAGACTAAGGCAAAACGTTCCCGCGCTGAAGCCTCCATCAGCGTGGCCGATAATTGAGCGAACCTGCGCTGTAGCGCCGTCAGCCCCAAACGACGGCACTCGTCATTGAGCAGTTCAACGAAGACGGTCGTTTGAGACGGGTGACCCTCAGGCCTTTTTATCGGTGTTATCGGACAATATCCGCTATACGCGAGGCGTCGTGGCCGCGGGCAGAGTTTACCTTCACTTATCAGCGCGTGAATAATGAGCTCAGGCACGATCATCCCCATGAGGCGGGTCCCTTCTGCCCGACCGACCTCGTCAGGCCACTCACAGAGCCCAACCTTCGCCCAACGGCGTAATCGGTTCACGTCAGGTTCTAAACGGATGGCCGCATCCGTATATTGATTGAGTCGGCGTTGAGCCTCTGTTTTTAATCCCAATAGTTGACTTAATGCTACTGGGTCAATAAGACGGTTCTGTCGGGCCGTGTCATGCCTGAAAGCATACAGGTGGCAAACTTGCGGGCACACTGATGCCGGCACATCCGTAATGAATGATGATGTCATAATAGTCTC
>NZ_ATYS01000073.1 GCF_000427805.1 Budvicia aquatica DSM 5075 = ATCC 35567
CGTAATGCTTGTCAGTTAAGATTTTGAATGTGGCCGTAACGGATAGCGTTGCGGCCTCTTTTTTACCGCTCTCGGATAGTGTCTCTCTCGTCTGTCCGGCAGCACGAAGCTGGAGGCCATATCCAGTATCTCTTCCATTATTCGGGGTAATTTCCCCGGTGCTACTCCGGGTAATAGGCTCAACTGACTTCTCAGATACAGCGCGGATTGCTTAAAACTCATCTGATACGGTTCGATACCTTTCAGACTGTACGCCATCTGCGCCATCATGAACCGCAATAGATTGTAGGCCAGTACCACTCCCCACAGCTCTTGACGTATCAGTGCCGGTTTTTTACTCCTCAGCGTCAGTTCATTGTTCAACAGATGCTGCTTCATCTCCCTGAACCCATGTTCTATTTCCCAGCGATGACTGTACAACTCCACGATATCCGCTTTCGGGTATCTGAGCGGGTCGCACATTGACGTCAGTATTTGCACTGTTTTACCTTTGACTTCCTTACTGATTAGCCTTGCCGTTAACGTATCCGGTGCACCTGACCATTTCTTTTTCGATTGGGGGGACAGCCGTAGCTCTACCAGAGCCTGTCCGCTCCCTATTTTTCGAACAACCTGATATTGCGCACCTTTACGCAACGGGAGCATCCAGTGTCTTTCGGTTCCTGTCGACTGCCAGTAGTGCAGCAGGCCCAAAGCATAAAAGCCTTTATCAAAAAAGGTCAGTGAATGGTCGGGAGTTTTTTCTACAAGCTGTGCCGCAAGGTCAGCTTCACCGCTTTCAGATACACTGGTAAAGGCAACGGCTGATAGCAAATGGCTGGTCACTTCCATCTGGCAGACCATACGCACCTGCGGCCACTCGGAACATTGAGTCACATTAGCTGTACGTCCGAAAGCAGCGTCATTTTCGGGGGTATCTGGCGTTCGCCATATCGTGCCGTCCACGGCCATTAATGTCAGTCCATTCCAGTGTGACAGGGGTGTTTTTTCGAACCATAACTGCTGTGTTTTTTCGAACATCAGGCGCATCGCATCTTCTCCGAGTCGTTGGCGAGCCTGAACGACAGCGCTGGGGGCGACAAAAGGCCTTTTCCCCGGCAGAAGAATATCTAAATGTGAGACGAGCTGAGTCATCGAGTGGGAACGAAACAGCGCCATACCGGTCACAGCCCAGACCATCATTTCCATAGAGAGACGACGTTTGCGTAGGGTGACGACGCCAGTATCAGCAAGGCATTCATCAATAAGTTCAGGTGAAAGCAGTTCAGAAAGCGCAGAGAACTCCTGCGGAGTAAATTTATGGACGATATCAAGAGCCTGACTGAGAAGCATAAAAAAATCCGGAAACGATGAGCATTTCCGGATTCTTACACATCCACTGGATCGGTCAACCGATCCTTAACTGATCGGCATTACGTCTTCGGACGTGGTTTTTTTAAGTCTGAACGCATAAAAATCCAAACTCAGATTTACGCCAGTGAAAGCGTGAACGACTGCCTGTTGAGTACCTGCTGCATATCTGAACTCAACGAAGAGTCAGTCACCACATCGGTAAACTGCGTCAATGGATAAGCGCAAAACAGGGAGTAAGTCCCGTACTTACTGCTATCAGCAACCAGAACCCGCCGAGTCGCATTAGCTACAATCGAAGCCTTTATTGCCGCTTTCTCTTCGGTTGGTGTCGTTACGCCTTTTTCCAGACTCCATGAGTTACAGCTCATAAAAGCAATATCAGGGTAGATTTGTCGTAACAATTGACGCCCGTGCTCACCAATACAAGATTGGCTGCTATCGTCAATCCGGCCGCCGATAATGGTCACTTCAATTTGTTTAAATTCAGAGAAGAACAGCGCAATGTGTAAATCGGTGGTAATAACCCGAAGCGGGAGATGCGTTAACCTGCGGGCAATTTCAAGGGTCGTCGTCCCTGCGTCCAGCACCACAGAATCACCGGACTTGACCATTTTGGCGGCCATTTCAGCAATAGCCCCTTTTTCAGCCAGGTTGCGCTGAAGCTTTTCATTGGTTGTCGGTTGAGAAGGAATAAACCGGTTAAGCGTAACGCCACCGTGAGTACGGCTGATTACACCCTGTTCATCAAGCTTGATCAGGTCACGTCGAATCGTTGCCGGAGAGGCATCAACAGCAATGACCAGTTCTTCTACAGTTACCAGATTATGCCCCTTTAAATAGTTCATAATCTGGTCTAAGCGGTTTTGTCCCTTCATAATCCCTTAATAGTATCAGGCGAGCTGTATAGCTAATCGGATAGATTCTTCCATACTCTCAGACTTTGCTTTTCCTGTCCATGCTATATCAAAAGCCGTCCCGTGGTCAGCGGAAGTTCGAATAAAGGGAAGACCGGCGGTAATGTTAACACCATCATAAAAACCTAGTAATTTCAGAGGAATATGCCCCTGATCGTGATACATAGCAACCACCATATCGTAACGTCCTTCATGGCACTGTAGGTAGACCGTATCCGGGGCACAGGCGCCAACAACATCAATACCTTTCGCCGCCATTTTCTCTACCGTAGGGTTAATTATTTTAACTTCCTCATCACCAAATAACCCATTTTCGCCTGCGTGAGGATTCACACCAGCAACAGCAATTCGTGGTTTTGCAATGCCGACATGTTTAAGGAATTTATCTGCCATTTCAATAACAGTCGCCACACGTTCACAACTTAATGTATCCAGGAATTTACGCAAAGCGATATGGGTAGAAACGTGAATCACTTTCAGTTTTTCAGTGTAAAGCACCATGGCATAGTCTTTACTATTGGTCAGTTTAGCCAACAGTTCTGTATGTCCTGGGTACATATGCCCGGCCAGATGCAGCGCTTCTTTGTTCAACGGGGCCGTAGCAATTGCCTGAACATCACCGGCTAATGCCAGCTCAGTCGCACGCTTAACGCAGCGGTAGGCCAAATCTCCTGCCTGTTTTTGCACTACTCCCGGAACTAGTCCATCGGGATCGTCCAGAGGTACATCGATAATATTCAGAATGCCTTTGGTAAAATCAGCTTCATCAACTTTTTGAATCACGTTGATAATTATGGGATCAACTAACTTCAGATCAATCACTCTCTGTAATGTTCTGGCACACCCCACAACAACGGTAGCAACGCCTGCATCAACTTTATGTAATGCTTTAATAATGATCTCAGGGCTGATGCCAGCAGGATCTCCCATCGTTATTGCTATTTTCTTAACCACCACATCTCTCCTCAATAAATAGTAATACTTCAGCTAATGCTGCTTCAGAACCAAAACCTCCGGCTTTAGTAATTACCGGTGTTTGTCCGATCGAACTTGTTAATAAAGATCCATAAGGTATGCAGGGTGCAACTTCCCCTTTAATCAAAAAGCCAGAAGAGCCCAGTGCATTAGCCGTAGAAATAGCAATATCACCGCCGGTTAACATCACTCCGCCTACCCCAATCTGAGATAAAATTAATGCGGTGAGTTGACCAAAAAATTCGCTGACTCTTTCACCTAACTCCGTACGGGTCAGTTGATACTGGTGACATAAATCTGTGATTCGCTCTCTCTGCTGGGGGTGCGGAGCCGTGCGGACAATACAATGTCGTTGCTGATTAATTATCGTCAGTACTTGTTCTGCATAAGATTTGATTAACCAATCAGAAGACGAGCTGAGTAGGCTATCTACCTCGATATCAACCAAGTCAGCTAAATTGCGTTGTTGAACATAATTGATTTGCTGCTGAGTAATTTCACTCATTGAGCCTGCAATAATTAATGCAGGTCCTGTACAGTTCTTGTCATTCTCGCCATTAACTGTGTCGATATTGGGTATAAATGGAATTTGATTAATCAGCCCCGCAGACCCGACTAATAGTGGCTTGGTATTCAGGTGCTTTAAGCTAAGGCCGATGAGTTTCAGGTCAGATTCAGCAACTGCATCAACTACAACTATCGATATCTGCTCAGCTATCAGCTGATTGAGGGTTTCAATAAAATTACCACTTCTTAGCTGGGCCAGCGATATCTCAGCAATAGGTAATGATGTCTGCTGCTTTAAGCAGGCTTTAATACTGGCAGAAATAACCGGCGTTTTAGGATCGCTGACAAACTCAGTCTCCATCAGCGATATGCCATTAATGTAGCAACAACCATCAACCGTGGTGCGGCCCAGCGCAGGCAATGCGGGAGCAACAATAGCAAAACTGGCATAGCCACTAGTCAAAATAGCTTCAATTTCGGCACCGAGATTGCCCCGCAGGGTTGAATCTATTTTCTTATATAGATAGCCAGAGTCGGAAAACTTGCCGTAAGCAGCCATCGCCTGCCCTACCCGCTTAGCAGCCTGTTCGGCTGATACTGCCCGGCTATCGGTATTAATCACTAAGACCCGATGTTCATCAGACTGCGTAGCGCAATCCCAACTAAACAGAACCTTTACCGGCGCAGACTTTTTAGCCAGTTGCAGCCCGGCATCATTCGCACCGGTAAAATCATCGGCGATAATGAATAAATTATGTCCGCTTGCTGAATCTGGCATCTTCCCCTCTCTGTTTCTCGACGGCTCTACAAGCCACTTGGATATCTACCCGTTTATGCTGAAAGGAGCATACCCGATGGCTTGATTGAATAATACGCTCATTTTGATTTATTTCAATCACAAAAGATTAATTGTGAGCACGATCATGTTATGAAGATCTAATTTAGCCATAATAAAGCGCAATAGATTAGTGTATAAACATCAAATTGATTATTTTCACTCAAAATTAAAAATCAAAATAGCAATGGCTGTTCAGGCTAAGACAAAGGGAGTCATATGAACATAAGCAGCACAATATTAAGTGGGTATCAGGTCCTTGAAGATGTGAACTACTTAATTGATAAAACACAAAAGGTCCTGTTAGTTACAGATAAGAATATTGTGTCGCTGCCTGTCGCAGCTAAATTCATTCGCCATATTCAACAGATTGCTCAGGACGTCACCATTATCAACGATGTTCCTCCGGAGCCCAGCAATCACGACGTTGAGGCATTATTGTCACGACTACCTCACCAGGATTTTGATCTGGTTATTGGCTTGGGTGGTGGCAGCGTTCTCGACGTCACCAAGCTGCTATCGGTGCTGGCTATTCAAGGTTCAAGTGCCAATTTACAGCAGTTGCTGTCCGGAGAAAAACCGGTTAAACGCTGTCGTTCAATACTGGTTCCGACTACGGCGGGAACGGGCTCAGAAGCTACTCCTAACGCTATTTTGGCAATACCAGAAAAGAACACCAAGGTCGGCATTATCTCTGCTGTTTTACTACCGGATTACGTTTTTCTGGTACCGGAGTTAACCACCAGCATGCCTGCGCATATCGCAGCGTCCACGGGTATTGATGCCCTATGTCATCTGATTGAATGTTTTACCTCGAATATTGCCAATCCGGTCAGTGATAACTACGCCCTCACCGGTCTGGCCAAACTGCTCGTTAATATCGAAACCGTGGTAAAACAGCCAGAAAATCTGGCCGCTCGACTAGAAATGCTATGGGCCTCTTATTATGGCGGAGCCGCCATTGCCCATTCGGGTACCCACCTGGTTCATGCGATGTCATATCCGCTGGGAGGGAAGTATCACATTCCTCATGGCGTAGCCAATGCGATTCTATTAGCTCCCTGCATGCGCTTTATTCAGAAAGTCGCATCTGAAAAGCTGGCCGTTGTTTATGCCTTATTACCTACAGCAGACCTGTCGCTAACGGATGAACAGAAAGCTGAAGCTCTGGTGGACTACTTCTATTCACTGGTCAACGGTCTGGGGCTGCCGACTACCCTCAACCAGCTCAATATCCCTGATAGCGACTTACCTTATCTGGTTGATGCCGCTTTGAATGTACAGCGTTTAATGAAAAATGTTCCACGCACAGTCAGCCGTGAGGATGTTACGGCTATTTACCAATCTCTTTATTAAAAAACTTATAAATTAAAAAATTACTACGGAGTACATCACATGCAACAAATAATTACCGGTGTCCTAACGGCTATCGTTACCCCGTTTGATACCCAAGGCGAGCTTAGTATTTCGGCGTTAAAGCAGCAGGTTAAACGCCAGATGAAATATGATAATGGTATCTTTTGTAACGGGACTAACGGTGAATTTTTCGTCCTCAACACTCAGGAAAAATTAGCCGTAACTCAGGCATGTATTGATGAAGCCGCGGGGAAAGTTCCGGTTGTTGCCCATATTGGTGAAATATCAACGGCAGAAACGATCAAATTAGGCAAACAAGTTGCCGCCTTAGGGGCTAATGCAGTTTCAGTTATCACACCCTATTTTGTTCCGTTTAAACAAGAAGAGTTAATTTATCACTATCAAAAAATAGCTGATGCCCTCACCGTACCGGTATTTATGTATAACATTCCGGCCCGTACCGGGAATACCATTCAGCCAGAAACGGCAAAAATACTCTCTTCTCACCCTAATATTGTTGGTATTAAAGACAGCGCCGGTAGCTATGAAAGTTTAAGAGGCTATCTGGATGTTGTCAGTGATATTGAAGGATTTGACGTTCTTAATGGGCCTGATTCACTTATTCATCAGGGATTTGTTGACGGGTGTTCTGCCTGTATTTCCGGATTAGCCAACGTCGCCCCTGAGGCCGTTAGCCATATATGGAAATATTATCAGTCCGGAGATATCGAGAAATCTAAACGGGCTCAGGATATTGTCAGTGAGCTACGTAAGGAACTTTATGCCGTAGCCTTCTCTCCGGCAGCCGTTAAAAAAGCGGTCAACCTTCTTGGTGAAAATGTTGGTGAAAGTCGTTACCCAATTATTTTCTCCGATAGCGACATCCAAGAAATTAAACGCATTATCGCCAAATTCTCTTTATAAGAATCTTAACCAATCAATTAAAATAGTTGTGAGGGAATATGAACGTTTTTAACTTCGCAGATACGGCGATTATTGTATCGATCGTTATCGCTTATATTTTATTTACTTCCTGGCTAACCTATAGATTAAGAAGTAAAACAAATAGTGAATTTATGTCCGGATCTCAGGCAATGCCAGCCTTTATTGTTGGTATCTTATTAATGTCCGAATATATTGGTGCTAAATCTACTATCGGTACCGCGCAAGCCGCCTTTAGCGGTGGTATAGCGGCATCATGGTCGGTAATAGGTGCTGCTATTGGTTTCCCAATATTTGGTATGTTACTGGTTAAGAAAATTTATAATACCGGTAAAATTACTATTTCTGGTGCTATTGCAGAAAAATACGGTAATACAACCAAGAATATTATTTCATTAATTATGATTTACGCCCTGTTATTAGTTAACGTCGGTAACTATGTCAGTGGTGCCGCTGCTATTGCAACAGTCCTAAAAATTAGTTTACCGGTAGCTGCCTTTATTACCGCTATTGTAAGTACCTTCTATTTTGCCTTTGGTGGATTAAAAGGTCTTGCTTACGTCACCTTATTACATAGTGCAGTAAAATATTTCGGCGTCATGGTTATTTTAGGCATTGCGTTATATATGACCGGCGGTATTACCCCGATGGTTGAAAACATGCCTGAACACTATTGGACTTGGGATGGTACTTTTGGCCCCGGAACGATTTTTGCCTGGCTGATAGGTACGATAGGGTCAATATTCTGTACTCAGTTTGTTATTCAGGCCATCTCTTCAACTAAAGATGCCAAAGCGGCTAAGCGGGCTACCTGGGTCGCCTTCTTCTTCTGTTTACCCATCGCTATCGCTATTGCCGTTATCGGTGTTGCAGCAAAATATCTTCACCCGGAAATTGATAGTTTATATGCCCTTCCGGTATTCCTACAGGATATGAACCCTGTTTTGGCCGGTATTGTGACGACCTCTCTGGTGGCCTCGATATTTGTCAGCGTCAGTACCGTTGCTCTGGCTATTGCCTCTTTAATTGTAAAAGACTTTTATGTCCCTTATTTTAAGCCTAGCGAAGAAAAAGAATTTAAGATGACCAGAGTCTTTTCTTTGCTTATCGGATTCTTACCTCTGATATTAGTGCTGTTTGTCCCTGAAGTCTTAAAACTCTCGTTCTTCACCCGGGCAATTCGCCTGTCTATTTCAGTGGTTGCCGTAATGGCCTTCTACCTGCCGTTCTTTAAGAGTGCCAGAGGAGCAAACGCCGGGCTTATCGCCGCTTGCGTCGTAACCTCAGCCTGGTATCTGATGGGTGACCCGTATGGTATCAATAATATGTATATTGCACTGATTACTCCTGCAATAGTGATGTGTCTTGACCGTATTATTCCTAATAAAGCGTTAAAAGCAGAGACCACAACAGCCAAACCATTGGAGGAGGCAAAATGACCGCTGAAACTATCACAGTAGAACGCACCGGAAAGGTACGCTCATGCGAATCAGATCCAGTAAGAATTGAGGCCTATCTGCCATCAGAGTGTCCACAAAATCATGCAGCTAATTTATTGCCGTTACCTAACGGCGATCTGTTGTGTACCTGGTTCTCCGGTACTCAGGAAGGTATTGCGGATATATCCATTTATATGTCCCGTTTAGCCAAAGGCAGCAATTTATGGACCAAGCCGGTTAAGCTGTCTGATGATAGTTCCCGGTCAGAACAAAACCCGGTTCTGTTTTTGGATCCCGATAACATTCTATGGTTAATGTATACCGCACAAAAATCAGGTAATCAGGATACTGCGTTTGTCCGCTACCGCCAATCAAAAGACCTTGGGGAAACCTGGGGGGCGATTGAAACACTATTTTCTGAACCGGGAACCTTTATTCGCCAGCCAGTAACGGTGTTGAGCAATGGTGATTGGATAGTACCGGTATTCTATTGCCGCGTACAACCGGGTGAAAAATGGGTCGGTAATAACGATGACAGCGCGGTAAAAATCTCCAGTGATAAAGGTAAAAGCTGGCGTGAGTATTCGGTTCCACAGAGTACCGGCTGTGTTCATATGAATGTTACTGTACTGAATGATGGTTCGCTGATAGCGCTTTACCGCAGCCGTTGGGCCGATTTCATCTACCTGAGTCGTTCATTTGATAATGGTAAAACCTGGTCCGCGCCACAGGCGACATCATTACCCAATAATAACTCATCAATTCAAGTTACCACGCTGAATAATGGTCATTTAGCTTTGGTATTCAACAATATGAGTGCAGCTGATTGTAGTGAACGTCGCACATCACTATATGATGAAATTGAAGATGAAGAAGATAAAGCGTCAGGAAAAGAGGTCATTATTCCGACAGAGGGCCGCAGTGCATTTTGGGGTGCCCCAAGAGCGCCAATGACACTGGCAATTTCTGAGGATAATGGTAAAACCTGGCCTTATCTGCGTAATATTGAAGTCGGTGATGGTTACTGCATGACCAATAACTCTCAACAAAAGCTTAATCGGGAATTCTCCTATCCTAGTATTAAGCAAAGCGCCGATGGTAAATTACATATCGCTTTCACCTATTACCGCCAGACAATTAAATATGTCAGCGTTGATGAAGAGTGGGTTAAAGCCGGTGAGGCTGCACTATGATTATTGGCAATATGGATAACCTCGAACTGGCATTACTTCCTAAAGCCTTGCTCAATATTCTTGAACAGACAGGCCCCGGCCTGTCACAAATCAAGGCAATGCCGGATGGAAAATTCCAGCCCGAAGGACAAACATGGTTTTGCTCTATCGGACCTGTAATGACCGAACCAGCAGAACTGCGGCATACTGAATATCACTATAACTATCTGGATATTCAGTTAGTACTGGAAGGCGAAGAGATTATTGGCTATGGGCTAAAAGATGCCAGAGGTCAGCAAGGTTATGAGAAAAAGCCTGACCTTTATATTCTCGATAAGCCTCAGTTAAGTAACCAATTGCATTTGAAACCGGGGGATTTCGCCGTGTTCTACCCGGGTGAGCCTCATCAGGCACTGTGTGCAATAGACCAACCGGCCACGGTCAGAAAAGCCGTGTTTAAGATCCCTAAAGAATTAATTGTTAGCTAACAAAAAGGGGCATCATCGATGCCCCTCTCTTATTCCGCTTAATCAGCATCATACCCTAAGTTCGGTGCCAGCCAGCGCTCAACTTCTGAAATACTCATCCCTTTACGCTTAGCATAGTCTTCAACCTGATCCCGCTGAATCTGAGCTACGGCAAAATATTTGCTATCAGGATGACTAAAATACCAACCGGAAACAGAGGCTCCCGGCCACATGGCATAAGACTCGGTCAGCTTCATGCCGATTTGCTCTTCAACATTAAGCAACTGCCAGATTGCCGCTTTTTCCGTATGTTCCGGACAGGCTGCATAACCGGGAGCCGGGCGAATACCCTGGTAATTCTCACGAATCAGATCGTCATTTGATAAGTTTTCATCGGCTGCATACCCCCAAATCTCTTTACGCACCTGTTCATGGAGATATTCAGCAAACCCTTCAGCCAGCCGGTCTGACAGCGCTTTGATCATAATCTTATTGTAATCATCATGCTGAGCATCAAAAGCATCTGCTAATGTGTCTTCTTCAAGACCACCCGTAACGGCAAATGCGCCCATATAGTCAGCCTTTCCGCTCTGTTTAGGGGCAACAAAATCAGCCAAACAGTAGTTAGGGAAATCGGTCTTTTCAGTCTGTTGACGCAGATGGTGGCCAGTCACTAAAACCTCAGTCCTGCTTTCATCAGCATAGATCTGAACATCATCACCAACCCGGTTTGCCGGGAAAATGCCCATAATGCCGCGAGGATTGAGGGTTTTGTCTTGAGCTAATTGATCTAACATCTGATTGGCATCAGCCAATAAACGTTTCGCCTCTTCACCCACAATTTCATCTTCCAGAATTCTCGGGTATTTACCGGCCAGCGACCAAGTCATAAAGAAAGGCGTCCAGTCGATATAGTTCCTCAGGGTGTCAATAGAGGCTTCTACGGTACGAGTACCTAAATTTTTAGCTACCGGTGGTGTGTATGACTGCCAGTCACATTCCCATCCGTTCGCTCTGGCCGCTTCAAGCGTAACCGGTGCGGTTCTTGGCTTTTTACGAGCGTGCTGAATGCGTACGGTTTCATACTCTTTACGCGTTCGGGCGACAAAGTCATCGCGCTGAGCATCAGAGATTAAGGCAGAACAGACGCCCACGCTGCGTGACGCATTCTGTACATAAACCGTTGGTCCGCTATAGTTCTGTTCTATCTTAACGGCAGTATGCGCTTTAGAGGTTGTCGCGCCACCGATCAGTAATGGCAAAGTGAAACCTTGGCGTTCCATCTCTTTAGCAACGTTAACCATTTCATCCAGCGACGGCGTAATCAGGCCAGACAAACCAATAATATCAACATTCTCTTCACGGGCGGTTTTAAGAATTTTATCCGTTGAAACCATGACCCCCAGATCGATAATTTCATAGTTATTACATTGAAGCACCACACCAACGATATTCTTGCCTATATCGTGAACATCGCCTTTTACCGTAGCCAATAATATCTTACCGGCCGCGGTACCCTGCTGTTTGCTGGCCTCAATATAAGGCTGTAAATAGGCAACGGCCTGTTTCATCACTCGGGCAGATTTCACTACCTGTGGCAGGAACATTTTACCTTCACCAAACAGATCGCCAACGATATTCATTCCGGCCATTAATGGCCCTTCAATCACTTCCAGCGGCAGATCTGCCTGTTGGCGTGCTTCTTCGGTATCTTGCTCAATAAATTCAGTGATACCTTTAACTAAGGCATATTCCAATCGCTTAACAACCGGCCAGCCGCGCCATTCCGCCTGCTGTTTGTCAGCCTCACCATCACCACCGCTATCGCGGTATTTCTCTGCTAAATTCAGCAACTGCTCAGTACCATCTGGCCGACGGTTAAGTACAACATCTTCTACCGCCAACTTGAGGTCAGCAGGTAGATCATCATAAATCGCCAGTTGCCCTGCATTCACAATCCCCATATCCAGGCCGTTTTTAATGGCGTGATAAAGGAACACGGCATGAATAGCTTCCCGAACGGGATCGTTGCCCCTGAATGAGAACGAAACGTTAGATACGCCGCCGGAAATCAAAGCATAAGGAAGCTCACGTTTGATATCAGCACAGGCCTCAATAAAATCAACGGCATAGTTATTATGTTGTTCAATACCGGTCGCTACGGCGAAAATATTCGGGTCAAAGATAATATCTTCCGGCGGGAACCCAACTTTTTCAGTCAGAACTTGATAAGCCCGGCGACAAATTTCAATCTTGCGTTCACGGGTATCAGCTTGGCCATCTTCATCAAATGCCATCACCACCATTGCAGCACCATAACGACGAACCAGCTTAGCTTGCTGAATGAATTTTTCTTCGCCCTCTTTCATCGAAATGGAGTTTACGATGCCTTTACCCTGAATACATTTTAGGCCTTTCTCAATCACTTCCCATTTTGATGAATCGATCATGATAGGTACGCGGGCGATATCTGGCTCACCGGCTATCAGATTAAGGAAGCGCACCATGGCAACCTCTGAATCCAACATGCCTTCATCCATATTGATATCAATAATCTGAGCACCGCTTTCTACCTGTTGTAGAGCAACCTCTAGCGCTTCACCGTATTTTTCTTCTTTAATCAAACGCTTAAAACGAGCTGAGCCCGTGACGTTAGTTCTTTCGCCAACGTTAACAAATAGCGTATTGGCATCAATAGTGAGAGGTTCCAGACCGGCTAATCGGCAGGCTACGGGAATGTCCGGCAGTACGCGAGGCGCAACATCTTTTAATTCACGAGTAATTGCAGCAATATGCGCCGGCGTAGTACCACAGCATCCGCCAACGATATTCAGAAAACCTGAGCGCCCCCACTCACCGATCTGAACCGCCATATCCTCCGGCCCTAAATCGTATTCACCGAAAGCATTCGGCAAGCCGGCGTTGGGGTGAACCGAAACATAGTATTCAGAGATGCGAGATAGTTCTGCGACATACTGGCGCAGCTCATCAGGCCCGAGCGCACAGTTCAGGCCAAAAGAGAGAGGCTTTACATGGCGCAGAGAATTGTAGAAAGCTTCGGTTGTCTGGCCGGATAAGGTGCGGCCTGAAGCGTCTGTAATAGTGCCGGAAATCATTACCGGCAGCTCAATCCCCAGCGCTTCAAACTCAGTTTCAACGGCGAAAGTCGCCGCTTTAGCATTCAGGGTATCAAAGATAGTTTCGATCATAATGATATCCGCGCCGCCTTTGACCAGCGCACGGGTTGATTCCCGATAGGCTTCAACTAGCTGGTCGAAAGTAACATTACGGAATGCAGGATCGTTTACATTTGGTGAGATCGAAGCCGTTCGGTTAGTGGGGCCAAGAATACCGGCTACGTAGCGAGGCTTATCCGGCGTGCGGGCAGTCCATTCATCGGCACAGGCTCTGGCTAAACGGGCACCTTCGTAGTTGATCTCAGCGGACAGCGATTCCATATGGTAATCGGCCATCGCAATCGGCGTGGAGTTAAAGGTATTGGTTTCTAAAATATCTGCACCGGCCTCTAAATAGGCGTTATGAATGGCAGAGATAATATCGGGTTGAGTGAGTACCAGAAGATCGTTATTGCCTTTAACATCGCTTTGCCAATCAGAAAAACGCGCTCCCCGATAATCTTCTTCACTCAGTTTATAGCTCTGGATCATGGTTCCCATTCCACCATCGAGAACCAAAATTCGTTTAGCTAGTTGCTGGCGTAATTGTTCTAATTTGCTCATCAGGTTTTCTCTTAACAAAGCTGCTTGCGGGCAGAAATCAGGCATAACAATCTGAATAGTAGGTTTATAAGCATAGCCAGTGTTCCCACATAAGCTATGCATAAAAACTAATCCAACGTTGGGTTCATCTGACGTAAATCATAAGGTGTGATTTGATAGACGAAATAGTTTAACCAGTTATTAAATAATAAGTGGCCATGGCTGCGCCATGTCGCGCTTGGCGGCAACTCTGGATTATCTTGAGGAAAATAATTCAGTGGTAATTGAGGATTCAGCCCGGCATCACGATCGCGAAAATACTCGCCGGAAAGCGTAGCCGCATCATATTCAGGGTGCCCGGTGACAAATGCCATACGGCGATCTTTACTGGCAAAGAGGTATCCCCCTGCGACATCTGATTCAGCCAGAATATCAAGGTCAGTGTGCTCACGAATATAATCGGTAGGAAAGTGGGCGTAGCGCGAATGGGGCGCTAAAAACAAGTCGTCAAAGCCTCGCGTTAATGGCGCCTGCGGTTGAAGGATTTTATGGGTATATACACCCGATAGCTTTTCTTTCAGCGTTAATTTAGGTATTCCGTAGAGAATATTCAGTGCAGCCTGAACCGCCCAACAGACAAAAAGTGTTGATGTAACGTGTTCTTTTGCCCATTCAATAATTTGAGCTATCTGCGGCCAGTAGGCGACATCATCAAATTCAACCAACCCTAACGGTGCACCGGTAACAATAAGACCATCAAAATTCTGATCCTGAATATCTTCGAAATTACAGTAGAAGTTATTCAGATGTTCGCTGGGGGTATTTTTCGATTCATGATTATCAATTCTTAGCAGTTGAATATCTATCTGTAGCGAAGAGTTAGATAGCAGACGTAAAAATTGGTTTTCAGTCTCAATTTTTTTCGGCATGAGGTTAAGCAATAACACTTTCAGCGGACGGATATCCTGATGGCTGGCACGCGTAGAGGTCATCACAAAGACGTTCTCTTCACGCAATACATTAACGGCAGGTAACTCATCAGGTATACGAATCGGCATTACTCACTCCTCAAACATCCATTTATACGTTTAGACTTCTAGATAGCCAACGATAGCGTTTTTTACAGACAGTGTCGAGTCGAATATTCGATAATTTGTTATTTGCTTATAACCAATAAATGAGTTTAAGAAAATGAAGGAAAGCAGAAGGAATATAGCGTTAAAGGTTAATGGCACTATCGGTAGAAATACCGTATTGCTTGGAAATTTTCCATAGAAAAAGCCCTCTGCTTGCGCAGAGGGCTTATCCATTTATTTAAAGCCTGGCAGTTTACGCCGGGCTTCCTGCCCGTCGCCCTTCGGGCCGTCGCAGGAGACGTTCAAATGTGTTCCCGACACATTTGTCCTACTCTGTCGAGACGCTTACCGACAAGCTACAGACAAAACAAAAAGGCTGGCAGTTCCCTACA
>NZ_ATYS01000074.1 GCF_000427805.1 Budvicia aquatica DSM 5075 = ATCC 35567
AGCCAGTTTGACCTTCCCATTACCACCGGACGGATTGCTCGCTCACATCGATTATTGTCTAGGGGTAATCCACCGTCATCTAGGAACCGACAAAGTTCGGTTTTGTGATTCAGTGCATACTTAATCGCTTTGTGTAACGCTGAACTCGACGCACAGGCTTCAACCTGTCGCTCCAGCCATGTCCATAATGCATCAAGTCTCGGTTTCGAGTACCGTTGTCGCCACTGCCGGATTTTATCTATCCCTCGGTGCCGGATCTTTTTTTCCAATTTATAGAGCTGGCTTATCATCTTCAGCGCCATTTCTGCTCGAGGGTCATGATTCGCTTTAAAAAGGTCAGCAAAACCCCTGCGGGCATGAGCCCAACAGGCCACATTGACCACCTCGCCGCCATTATTCAGGGGATGATAAGCGGCATACCCATCGCTCACCAAGCTACCGTTCCAGCCACTTAAGTACGCTTCAGGATATTTGGCTGCCCGACCTGGTTGGCTGTCAAAGCAGACAATACCTGAACCTGTTTTTTCACCGCTAACATAGGCCCACAGGTACCCTTTGCATGCTTTACCGCCCTGTTTCGCATCCAGTATCAGCAGCGGCGTTTCATCGGCGTGCACCACGGTTCTTTTCAGCAGGTCCAGACGGAGCAGCTCTGCCAGTGGCGCCAGGGCCACTCCGGCAGCACCAACCCATCCGGCCAGCGTACTGACGGGGATCTCAACACCATCACGGGCAAAGATGTGACTTTGGCGATAGAGCGGCTGATAGTCACGGTATTTACTGGCAACAACCTGCGTGACCAATCCAACCTCAGGTAATCCCTTGGGAATGATTGTTGNAGNCATAGAAGCAGAGACCACCGTTTGGCAGCAATCACAGCTGTATTGTGGACGGATATAACGGTTAACGACAAAGCTCGCCGGGATATAATCTAACCGNTCGCTGACTTCATCACGGATAAAACGNAGGNCGTGNCCGCAGTCGGGNCAGCTATCTGACGCTGGCNAGATAACCTTTTCCACGCGAGGAAGCTGCTCAGGTAATGGCTTGCGAGCCGGTATTGAATGTTGTTCAGCCTCGTCTGACGGGCTTTTTGGTAACAGACTTTCCAACTGGGTTTCAGCGGCGGCAATATCGGCGTCGGTATCTTCTTCAAAAAGCGANCGCTGTAAGCCGGAGAGGGCTTCGCATTTGCGGCCAAANCGGTGTTGNCGGGCCAGCATNAGCGCTTCTTCNAGNAGCCTAATACGATTATCTTTTTCAGCCAAGACGAGCANNTTTGCATTNAGGGCCGACGCGCCTTCNCGCACCATGGCAAGCGCCAATGTGCGTAAAAGTTCAATGTCATTAGTGGTGGNGAGCGTCGCTATTTTCATAACATGAATGATACACTATTTTGCGNATCATTGCTCATTAATCATGCNGTTAGNGCCTNAAATTACAGCGAAAANCGGTCAGCCACTTCTTCCTTATAGACCCATTTTGTCAGGTCATCCCCTTCGACCTGCTGCCAATCGACGCCACTGATAAGCCACTCGAATTGATCTGGGGTCAGAGACCAAGCTGTGTCGTTGGCTCGGGGCCAAATGAAGTGCCCTCGATGGAGACGACGGGCGCAGAGCCATACGCCATGCTTATCCCATCGGAGAACCTTGATCCGCGTTCGCGCTTTATTGGCGAAAACAAAGGCGGCGCCTTCATGCCAAGTCGCCTGAAGGACACCCTGACGCATATCGACAGGTTTGACCGCAAGGAACAGGTGTTCAGGCTTCAGCATATTTCAGTGCCCGAAAGACATCAGTTAGCTGACCGGGTTGACAGGCGACGCGACATCCACCGGGTAGGTAAACCATGACGGGGTCGGTCGGCGCGACAGACGGGGTAGCGTTTTGTCTTATCTGCACGGGCAATAAGGCGGTCGCACCGATGGGATCTTTTTCACCCCTGTTGACTTGTTTATTCCAGCCTTTGAAGGTGTTGACGCTGATGCCATGCTGTTGGCAGTACTGCTGCCGGGTCAGACGGCTAGTACGCCAATCATTAATATGCTGTTTTCTTTGCTCAATAGTGTNACTGCTCGACATGGTAAAACCCTCAGGGGTGACGATGTCGCCGATATTACACAAGCAAAAAATTATTGGAATTGTGAGTTTACCGTATGCTTACTCCATAGGTCGTGGTATTCAGTTAGAAATAAAAAACCGACACCCGTTTTTGGATGCCCGTTTTTCATTGCTAATGTTAGAGTATTACCAATGGTAGCTTAGCTTAGCGGTAACGGTACGACCATCACCGTAATAGCACCAATAGTCACAGGCGCTAACGTACTTCTTATTGGCTAAGTTGTTGGCATTAACCTGTACCTGCCATTCTTTATTGATGTCATAACGGATCATCGCGTCCCACAATGTATAAGCGGGCACTTTCATCTCGCGGGTGTTCGTTGAATCGCCATAGGTGCTGCCGATATAACGTACGCCTGAACCCACAGTGAAACCGTGCAGAGATCCGGGTAAATTGTAGTCTGCCCACAGTGATGCCATATTACGAGGGGTTGCGGGCAGGCGCTTATTGATTTCTTGAGGATTTAGCGATTGTGTGGTGATGATTTCATTCAGGGTATAGCTGGCAGTGAACTTAAGGTCATCGGTTGCATTGCCAACGGCCTCAAACTCGAATCCACGTGAGCGGGCTTCACCGGTTTGGGTACGTACTGACGGATTAACTGGGTCGGTTGTTAGCGTGTTTTTCTGGTACAGTTCATAGACGGCAGCATTAATATAACCGTTAAACCAGTCTGGCACGTATTTCACACCCAACTCGGTTTGTTCTCCGGTTTGTGGTTCATAAGGCCTATTGTTGTTATTTCTGCCAGACAGTGGTTGGAATGACTCGGAGTAGCTGATGTAGGGATTGAAACCAATATCAGACAGATACATTAAACCGGCACTTTGGGTGTACTTGCTGTCGTTCATGTTAATAGTATCATACGTATCTGGCTGGTTATCGTTAGATGTTGCTTTATCGTAACGGCCACCGACTAACAGTATCCATTTATCATCAAACCGAATCTGGTCCTGAATATACAGGCCAGTCTGCCGGCGTTTGGTATTGTGGTTGAACAGGTCACTGTCTGATATCGGCTGATAGTTACCGTAGACTGGGTTGAAGATATCCAGAGGTGCGCCGAAGCTGTACAGGTTGGCATCTTTGCCGCGTGAATTTGCAGTGAAATAATCAATGCCGAGTAGCAGAGTATGTTCAAAACGATCGAAGGACCAGTTACCGACCATGCGGTTATCCAATGCCCAGCTTTGAGCACTGCCGTTACGGTAAGTCAGGCCTCGATTAACGTGACGATCATCTATCATGCTCAAGCCATAGGCACCACGTAACAGCAGGTTCATATAGCTGTAAGCCATATCTTGGTGGAAAGTCCAATTATCATTGAAGGTGTGTTTGAATTCATACCCCACCATAAACTGTTCAGAGTTATTGGCGGCGTAACTAGGCTCACCGTAGCTCATCTTATAATCGACTTTACCATAAGGCGTGTCATGAAGTGTGCCATAAGGCAGTTTAAAACCGCTGGTTTGATTAGTGTTGTCTTTCATATAACTGCTTAGCAATGTCAGGTGAGTATTGTCAGAGAAATCAATACTCACGCTTGGCGCGATATAATAACGCTCGCTTTGAGCGCCATCCGTCGGTCCATTCGCTTTTCGGGCAAAGCCGACTAAACGATACAATACGTTACCTTCATCTGTCACCGGACCGGAAGTATCCATCGCTAGGTGGCGATAATCGTCAGATCCATATGAGACCTCAACTTCACCTTGCTTCAGACGCGTAGGGCGTTTAGTGATGACGTTAACTAAGCCCCCCGGAGGGTTCTGTCCATACAGCATTGATGCTGGGCCTTTCAGCATTTCAATGCGTTCAACGCCGTAAGCTTCTTGTTGCCAACCATAGAAACCGCTTTCCTTCAGTGTTTGAAGTCCATCCTGATAACGTGACCACTCAAAGCCACGAATTTTTAACCAGTCATTGATATTATCTGGCCCGTAAGGCGTAGCTTGAACGCCAGCACTGTAGCGCATGGCTTCATCAATCTTTCTTACCCCTCGGTCTCTCAGGTTTTGTTGAGTCACTTCTGACAACGCTCTTGGTGTTTCGGCCGCAGGGACATCAATTTTTAGTGCGGTATTACCACCGATAACAACGATTCTTTCGTCACTATTTTCGGATGTTGTTTCTGGCGTTGCTGCGTTGTTTGCTATCGCCGGGAAAGAGATGGCTACAGCCAGTAACATGACATAGGTTAATGGTTTTAATGTTGGATAAGTCGACGGGACTTTACGGTCCATATATTGAGTATCCTGAATAAATTACAATTAGTGATAGTGATAGTGATTATCATCCGCATTGTCATTTTATTTATTACCAACTGTCAAACAAAATGAGAAAAATCGAATAATCCAGTCAAGATGAGGTGATTTTTACCCTTCGATAAATGATCTATGGCGAAGTGAGTAACTGTGTTTTTTTTAGTCATTGCCTATATCCTTTTTGATTTAACACGTTATCGGAATTAAGCATTTACACAATTTTCAGAACAAGTCCTTTTTCCTAGCGCGACGACTCATGTTTGTCGGCTGTACAAGTGATTTTTATCGTATCTGCTGTTATGAACCGTCATCGCTTACTTATCTCCTGTAACTGCAATATTTTTTTAAAATTTGTATTAGTTTCTCATTTTGAATATCATGCGAATAGTTATCATTATCATTATCATTATCATTTAAAGGCGTGATCGATGAAATATTATCCTCTATTTGTACACAACGGATTGTCCCTTAAACCCACACTAGCCTGGCTTGCCATTCTCTCTACACTTCCTCTGAGCGTTAGCGCAACTGATGCCGACAGTCCTGAATATACAGATACCATTGAATTGCAAGACAGTTATGTGCGTCCGGATTATGTTGAAATTGAGCGATTACGGGATACAAAAGAAATTATCGTTATTCCAAAGGAAGAAATTCAGGAACGAGGAAATCGCACAATCTCAGATGTCCTCAAATCAGTTCCCGGCATTAGCGTTGATACTACAGGGCAAGGCGATATTGATATTCGTGGACAAGGTTCTGAAACCGCACAACGAAATCTACAAGTTCTTTTAGATGGTGCATCAATTACGACACTTTCCAACCACCCTTATTCAACAAATTACGATGTTGTTCCCATCGAGCAAATTGAACGCATTGAAATCATTCCCGGCGGTGGCAGTGTGCTTTATGGCTCAGGCACGGCTGGTGGGATCATCAATATAACAACGAATCTTCGCGGCTTGAAAGACCCCAAAAGTTCAGTTTTGGCTGAATGGAATTCGGATGGCTATCGATTGAATGGCAGCATCGGCAGCAAAATGGGGGAAAAATTCTCTTTTCTGGGAACAGCCACCAAACTGGACAGGGATCTGTACTACAAAGACACATACCGCAATTCTGAATATTATTCTGCTGGGCTCCGTTGGGATTTGATGCCGAATCAAAGTCTTTTGTTAAGAGCCAGCCATCTGTCAGAGGAGTCACAATATATCAAGACGCTGACAGCCAATAAGATCAAGCAATATGATAAAGACTACGTACCACCTGATAAGACCGTTACCGTAGGGGTTGATTCAGATGGACACCTCATCAAAAAGAATATCAGTGGTTACTTAACCGGTGATAGAGATATCGACAGCTACAACCTTAGTTATCAGAACGATTTAACTGAGCAATTACATTTCATAAGCGATGTTTTCTATACGGACGGTTTCTATACTAATAATGCTAATTGGGAACAGAGAGTCGACCAAAAAAGTCAAGGAGCCAAACTCAAATTTGACATCGGTTATTGGGATGACAGTAATATTCTTTTAGGGTTTGATTACTCAAAACAAGACGCATCAATAAGTTATATTGGTAGTTATAAGAAAGATAGTGCCGGTAAATACTACGGAGTACCTTATAACTTTAGCTATGAAAAAGATGTAAAAGCGCTTTATGCACTCAATAGCCTTAAATGGGATAAGTACATTTTCACTCAAGGGTTACGGCGCGAACAGGCAAAATGGTCTTTCGATAAAGGGGGAACTGTAACCGGAGCAGGGACATCAAACCGATGGAATACTGCGGCTGAGCTATCTGCTGCATATCTTTATCGTGATACGGGTCGTGTTTATGCGCGGTATGAACGCGGCTACACATTGCCTGATGGCCTGCAAATTAGCGATCAAACGGTTGTGAATGGTGAGAAACGGTATTTTACTACGAATGCTGAAGATGAAATATACGATATGTATGAAATGGGTTTGCGCGACAAAGTGGCATTCTCGACTGTTAACGCCACATTTTGGATGACGAACACAGATAATCAACTTAATCGTATATATTTGCAGGGTGTTAATGACGCTTATACCATGAACCTGCTTCAAACAAGGAGATGGGGAGCCGATGTGGCTTTTCAACAAACTTTTGGAAAGTTGACTCTGGAAGAATCCTATGCTTGGCTGAATGGACGCTCTGACTACAATGATAAAGGGCGCAAGTTCTTAATGGAGAATGGCAAAAACACGATTGATTACACAAAAAGTGGACTAATGAAAGTTCCAGAACACTCAGTATCACTTAAAGGAAAGTATAACTTCACCGATAATCTGTCGGCAGATATCAAATATACCTACTATGGTTCCTACAACAATTACCTATCTGATGCCAACAAAGAAGATGACGGCATCGTTGGGTCGCGTGATATTGTTGACATGAGCGTACATTATTCGCCAGTAAAAAATGTTGAAGTGTATGGTGGTGTCACAAATGTCTTTGATAAAGAATACTACGACTATGTGACCTCAGGTTTTGGCTCACTCATTCCAGGTAACGAGCGTTCTTTCTTTGTCGGTATTAAAGCGACATATTAACACATTGTTTATATCGATTAACCGGGCCTGTTTCCGCCCGGTTAAAGAGGTTAACTTCACCATGACTGATTTTTTTATACTGTTCAACACGGGCGGATTTATGATGTATCCGCTCTTGGTAGCATCCCTCATCACCGTGACAATCGCCGTAGAACGTTTCTCATTGTATCGGCGCAGTGGCACAAATATGGCACTTATCAAGGCTCATCTCCCGCAATTACTGATGGATGGAGAGTATTGTCAAGCAACAGCTCTCTGCGAAAAGGCCGGTGGGATTGTCGGAGGATTGCTGACTAATGCAATCGCTCACCGCAGAGTGGTCAACAATCTCTCTGAATTTCTATCAGGTGAATCTATTGCGGCCGCGTCTCGGCTTAAAGACCACCTCAATTACGTCAGCGCCATTGTGACAATCGCGCCACTTCTAGGGTTACTTGGTACAGTGACCGGTATGATTAACTCTTTTGATGTGCTCTCTATTGCCGAAGGTCAGCCCTTTGCCATCACAGGCGGTGTTGCTGAGGCTCTCGTCGCAACAGCCTTTGGTCTTCTCGTGGCTATCGTCGCGATGATGATTCATGTATGGCTTTCTCAGGTGGTTAATCGTCTCATTTCTAATATCGAGATGGGGGCAAGCCTTTGCCTGACTTCGATTAAAGAGGACTAAACCATGCAGATTCGTTCTATAAGAATGGAAGAGAAACCTCTTCTGATGATCATCCCGATGATTGACATAATTTTCTTCCTGCTGGTCTTCTTTATGATGAGTATGTTGACGATGGTGACACAACGTACGGTAGCACTCAATCTTCCCCATGCTTCAATCGCAAAAGTTGACACAACTAAGACGGTACCCGTTTCTATTACGCATGATGGTCGTATTTTTCTGGAACAGGACGCGGTTTCACTTGATGTTCTGGCATCGCGCCTTTCTCTTTTAACGCTGGAAAGTGACAAAATTACTGTTGTTTTGCGTGGGGATATGGATGCTTACTACGGCAAGGTAGTTGCTGTCCTAGATACTATTCGCCAGACCGGAATAGAGCGGGTATCGATTGCGACTGAAGGAAAAATGCAGTGACTTTGATGAAATCGCTTAGTTGGAAGACATCCTTTGCGACATCTGTTGGTATTCACGTGGCAGTCATTGTGCTCATGGCGATACTAACGCTTATTCATGCTACGTCGGTTGGTGGTACCGATATGTTAACGGTTGAACTAGGTGGTCCTGCGGGCAATAGCGGTGGATTTGGTGATATTCAGAAGGAGGGGCGCCAGGGTAATGCGGGAGAAGGCGGCGATGGCGCGAGAAATTACGCCAAAGAACGACAACAGAATGATACACCCCAAGAAGAAGCACCTAAAACAGACGGTGAACAAATGCCAATCCCGTTTAACGAAGTTAAACAAATGGAAACTGTCGCGATGTCAGAGAGGATGTCTGACGCCGTACTACAAGATTTAGCTGCCTCGGAAATATCGATAAAATCGACAACATTGCTCGAGAAATCAGTTATCAAAGAGACGAAACCATTGACTGAGTCGATCGAGTCTACAGTAGAAAAGAAACCGAAGCCTCGTGTAAAACTTGCAAAAAAAACTGACAAAAACGTTGATCAGCAGGGGAAAAAGGATGGACGGGACATGGGAAAACAGGTTAAGACCAACACCGATGGTAAAGATGGCAACAGCAATAAAGTTAATGCTGGTTTTGGTGGTGCCGTCGGTGTAAGTGGCACTACCCACGGCATGGAAAAAACGGAAGGATCTGGCGTTGGTAAAGGAACTGGCGAACTTGCGGGTAACGATCAGTTTGTCACGAACGGTGACGGCACCTATACGGCATTGGGTTCTGGCGGGATCACTTATAAGATTTTGACAGATGCAACGACTAAATACCCGAAAGAAGCGCGGTCTATCGGTTTCAATAAAATAGTGAAAGTAAACGTGCGATTTTTGGTCGGGCTTAACGGTTTCGTTGAATCAGTTGAGGTTCTGAATAAGGACATTCCAAATCTCGGCTTCAAGGAAACATCTATCCTGGCCATTAAAGCTATGCGGTTTGAGCCGATCTGGTACAGAGGTAACAACATCAAGATGTATTTCAAGAAAACGATCTTTTTTCAACCCTAACCGTGTGATTCATCGATATCGATATTGTTTAACAGTTTAACGTTTTTTACTTCAAGAATAATTTGATAATTTTGCTCTTGAATGCATTCTTCATTGGTATGATAGTCTGTATGAACGGTATCAAAGTAAGACATTTGCCCAGCAAGCTCTATCTAACTAGCGTGCTATGGGCGTTTTGTCGTCGCTGAACTGTCCCAATATTCATGTTGACGCCATTTAATCGTGTCAGTGCAATTCGTCGCGATTGTGAAGGTCGGCGAGTGTACCGCGCGGAGGTTGACCCCATATCCAACTGTGGGACGGCAGCCCCGAAAGGTGACCGATGGTTGCATTGCCTTGATCGATTATATCGGGATGTTTTCCCTATTCCCGGCATGACCATTGTTGATAATAAATAATGCAAAATAAGGTTTCATTAGATTGCATTAAATTGAAATAATACACAGGCTATTTATTGTTTGTCATTCACGATGATGCGTATCTAAAATACAGGTGGAATGGGTTTGTTAATATTATTCGCTATTTTTGTTATCCTGTTTTTTTGAAATTGGTGAGCATGTTAAATGAATTGCTATTACGTCTATCACCCTATTCAGTTCAATGTGAAATAATTCAAATTTACATCGGTTTCAAGCTTAGTCATTATTTAAAAAAACCGCACAAACAATCATTCCATTTATTGATTCATGTCACGTTTTACACAATAAATATAACGACTAATAATTATCTTTTTTTGATCTAAAAATCTGTGAGTGGTGATAAATTCAACGAATATCCCTTTTGTTGGTTATTTTACATTCAATAATCAGTATTATAATCTGATTTATTCATTAAATGCGATCTGTTGATCTGCATTCATTTTTATTCTGTATAATCTCATTAATATCACTCGCGGCGGGTTACTCGATGATTAGGTGATATCGCCTAGGTTTTTAAATTGATTTTCTATCTATTTTATCTGTAACTAAAGCGTTGTGATTAATTCAATAACGTACCCGAAATCGTGTCGAATTTCAGAGTCTTGGTTCACACTCTGTTTAGTGTGTATATGAGTTTAGATTAATGTTTTTCTATTGATAGGTTCGGCTTGGTGAATCAGTAGTCATTATCTTTCATTGGCAGGAAATATATTTGTGCATTGACTGATTTACCCGATAGACCACTGTTTGACCCCGGTATTTCTTGTATTAAATCGAAAGCGTCATCAGCGGGTAATTCTGTTTGGCGTTGCTCGTTCGGTACCACTTCCGATTCGATGGCCATTTAATTAGGATAGCGCGTTCGGCGCAAAGGGAATGGAATAATGAAAATAACAATGCGTCTTTCGGCTATAGCAATTTGTGTCATGAGTAATGGTTTTTCGACCGCGGCTTTTGCTGCACAGAATGACATCTCTTCTGCCACCTCAACAACCCGCCTCTATGTCGTCCCGGCTGACAGTAGCCTGTACCAGTTAGCCCTGCAAAGCGGCATTACGGTGGCGGAGTTGCGTATCCTGAATAACGGTGGGCTTAACCGTCGGGAGGCGATGAAGGCTGGCGAAAGTTTGCTCTTACCTGTGGACTCCCCATTATTGCCGACCACCGATGAATCGGGTCTGTACGTGAATAATTTGCCGGAACTCGGCATGGGGAATGCCCCGTTACCCAAAGCCGACAAGGATGGCAGGATGCCTGCCTCGGCACTGGAAATGAAAGCCGCCAGTGCTGCTCAGTCAGTGGGCAATCAGGACTGGAACAACATGACCGGCGACCAGGTGCAAAATCAAGCCGAGAGTTGGGCAAAAAATAAAGCCAAAGCTGAGGTGTTGAATCCGGTTCAGCAGCAGGCTCAGGACTTGCTGGGGAAGTTTGGTAAAGCCCGGGTCACGCTGACGGTAGATGACAATGGCGACCTGAGCAAGAGCTCCGCCTCCTTGTTCACGCCGTGGTATGAAAATGACGATGTGGTGACCTTCTCTCAGATAGGGGTACATGACCAGGATGGGCGAACCATCGGCAATTTCGGTCTGGGCGTACGTTGGGACCAAGAGACATGGTTACTGGGGACCAATACCTTCCTTGATCAGGACTTTAGCCGTAATCACAGCCGTCTGGGTTTGGGGCTTGAGTTGTGGGCCGACTACACCAAGCTGGCCACCAACTACTACCATCCATTGAGTAGCTGGAAAGACTCCAAAGATTTTGATGATTACTTAGAGCGTCCAGCGAAAGGCTTTGATGTCCGTGCTCAGGGTTATCTGCCGGTGTATCCGCATCTGGGTGCCTCGGTAGTTTACGAACAGTACTTTGGCGATGAAGTGGCCCTGTTCGGTAAAGACAATCTGCAATCTGACCCGCGTGCGGTGACGCTGGGAGTGGACTATACCCCGTTCCCGCTGGCAACGCTTAAGGCCAGTCACAAGGAGGGTCAGGGAGGTCAAAAGGAGGCGCAGTTTGACCTGCAACTGAACTATCAGTTAGGTACTGCCCTGAACAAGCAGCTTGACCCGGACAATGTCGGGGCGATGCGCACCCTNCGCGGNAGTCGTTACGACATGGTTGACCGTAATNANGACATCGTTCTGGAGTACAAAGAAAANTCCGGCTTACTGGAAGTGGACTTAGCCGCTGTCCCCGCCACGTTGCTGGAGGGTGATACCCATCTAATGCAACCGCTGGTCAAGAACAAGTACCGCATTACTAGCGTGACCTGGAATGGCGATACGGTCCCATTGGCCATACTGCCTACCGGGGGCGTCAATAACCCACAAGGTTGGCAAATCACCTTACCGGCATGGCGTTCAGGCCCCGGTGATATTAACCATTATCAGCTGTCGGTGACGTTAGCGGATGAAAAAGGNCGTCAGCAGACCTCTAACCCNGTNGATATTGTCGTCGGTCAGCAGCGTCAGGGCTTACTGGCGTTAGAAAGTGCGGCCAGCGTNCCGGCAACGGGNTTNCCAACGGATGTGATTAAGCTNTCGGCTCACNTNGAAGACCANCAGAGNCAGGCGGTGAATGACCCNCTGGTNACGCCGGTCTGGAAGGTNACGGATGCAGTGACGGGGGCNGTNGTGCCNGTGGTGGCGGNNGGNGGGTCGTGTCCGCTGGATGCGGCCAGTCAGCCTTTACCGTGCCTTCAGGTTCTTCGGGCCCCGGTGGATGTGCGCACAGGGATTAACTACTACGTTGAAGAGTTGGTCAGTACGNTNANTGGGNCGTTTATTGTGCGGGCAGACCTTGGTGTTTACGGGATGAGTAATCCGCAGACCGTGACGTTCATCGGGACAAGTAGTACCAGTCTGGTGGTCAGAGCGGAGATACAAGACCCAGCCGGCGTGGATTTACTGACAACAGGTAACAGCCCGCAGGTGGGTGTGACCTATACCGTAAAGTTATTTGACGCAGCCAACGTGGATATCACGACCAGTATCCCGGCACCTAATGTGCAGTGGGAGTTAGACGGCCCCAATACGGCGGGATGTGCGATAACGCTGAACAGTTTTGATACCGGGGTGCGGGGATATCAGTTTACCCCGAGGACTAACGCCAACAGTAACAGCGGTGTGACGTGTGGTGACCAGGGCTTCGGCCTGAAGGTGACGTACGTGCCGTAAGGCGATAGGCGTATTGACCCTGACTAGAGTGCCACGGCACCGAGCCCCCTCAATGAGGTTAATGGACAGTCATTTCAGGGCAGGCGGTGAGATTGACGACACGTGTATTGATAAATACCAATGCGGGGAAATCCCGGTTAGATGGCTCAGTGCCAGACAGCAATAAAAAGGAATGAACGATGACAGTGAATTTTAGAGTCAAGCAGGTGGTACTGGCGCTGGCCTTGGCGGGCATGACGTCCGGCTCCGTGTGGGCGGCGAGTACCCCGACAACCAGTTCGGTGCAGGGGCGAGTCCCTGTCTTGAGTGCCCCGTCTAACAATGCAACGCAGGCGGTTGATTTTAGCGGTACCTATGCCACGCCGGGACAACTGTCCACGGGTGACACGGTGGTCATGACCTATGACTACACCGACCTTGATGGTGATGTGGATAACTCATTGACCACGGTGAACTGGAGTTATGCCCCGTTTGGCGGGGGAGTCGATGTGCCGATAACGGCGACTAACGCACCGGCGGCGAGTTC
>NZ_ATYS01000075.1 GCF_000427805.1 Budvicia aquatica DSM 5075 = ATCC 35567
GCAAGGGCAAGGGCAAGGGCAAGGGCAAGGGCAAGGGCAAGGGCAAGGGCAAGGGCAAGGGCAAGGGCAAGGGCAAGGGCAAGGGCAAGGGCAAGGGCCATAACTTAAGAACAGTGGCTCAGTAGTCCAAACCAACGTAATACTTTTGATACTAATCATCTGACTTATCCCACCGCTTGGCATAAACTAAACTATTCACCCTATACCCAAAAGCATTCGAGTTGCAGGTAGGCGGCAAGTGAGTGAATCCCGATAAGCTTACTTAGGTAAGTGATTCGGGCGAACGAACGCGGCCAACACCCCTGCAACGGATATATATCATCAGTAAGGATACCAATGAATAGCCTTGAACAGCGGGCAAAAGCCTTTGCTACACAGGTCCACCAAAATGCGAATCAACTGCGTAAATATACTAATGCGCCTTATATCGTTCATCCGGCTGCCGTCGCTGAACTGGTGCGTTCGGTTCCTCATTCGCCTGAGATGATTGCTGCCGCTTGGTTACACGATACGGTGGAGGATACGCAGGTTACGCTGGACGATATTGCTCAACGGTTTGGTACTGTCGTTGCCGGTTATGTAGAAATGCTGACTAAGATTAGTAAGGGCAGTGACGGGAACCGGGACGCAAAATTTAATATTGATTTACAGCATACCGCACAGGCTTGTCCTGAAGCGAAGACCATTAAGCTGGCTGATATTATTGATAATAGTCGTAATATTGCCGAGCTGGATCCTAAGTTTGCCGCAACTTATCTGATAGAAAAACAGCGACAGCTTTCGGTACTCTGGCAGGGTGATGGGTCACTGTATTTGATGGCTGAAGCCTGTATTCTAAAGGGTCTGGCAGATGCTGATATAGGTTAAATAAAAATTGAGTGAGTGCGGCTGCTTAATGACTGGACATTAGCAATCGGAACCCGATATAACATCGGGTTCCGATAGATACTACTTGGTGGTATTAACAATCAGCGGGCTATATTCCACCGGCACCCAGCGATAGCCTTTACCTTCAACACCGACATGTCCCAGTCCGGGGAATGGCAGGTGAGCGCCACCAATCCATAGCTTCTTCTTAGCAACGTCAGCAAACAGTTTCTTACGGGTTTCAATTGCCTGTTTACTATCAGTATCAAACTCCATCGCGACTTCCGGCTGAGAAAACTGGATCGAATGGCTATGAACGATATCTCCCCAGATCAACAGCTCTTGCCCTTTAGTACTGAAAAGATAAGAGGTGTGTCCCGGCGTATGGCCCGGCGTTGGAACCACTTCAACGCCGGCAATCAGCGTATCGCCCGGGCTATAAACTTTGAAACGACCGGCGGCCTGATAAGGTGCAACGGCATCTTGAGCCATTTGGAATAACCCTTTTGCCCCTTCAGGTGCTTTAGCTGCCATCTCCGGACTTAACCAGTAGTCGGCATCGGCTTTAGCGGCATAAACAACGGCATTAGGGAAAACCATTTTTCCCTGATCGTTAATACCACAGCTATGGTCTGCATGAAGATGAGTCAGTAAAACGGTATCGATTTGCTCTGGGGTATAACCGGCCGCACGAATATTATTTTGGATTCCACCAAGGGTTGGCCCAAAACATTTAGCCGCACCGGAGTCGACTAATATCAGATTAGCACCGGTATTAATCAGATAAGCATTTACCGCAGTTTGCACACCGTTGGTACTGTCGAGGAACATTTTATCTAACAGTACCTTGGCATCTTTCGCATCGATGCCTTTGATCACTTTTTTATCAATATTTACGTAACCATCATAGATCGCAGTGACTTCCATATCCCCTAGCTGCATCCGATAGTAGCCGGGAACCTGCTCTTTTTGCTGAGCCGGGGCGGCAGCTAAAGCAACCGTTGAGTGAATGGCGCCAAATATACCAGCCCCGGCGAGAGTCATAGCCAGTAAAGTACGACTAATATTTTTCTTCATACGATCTGATTCCTTTTGTCTGGTTGGTTAATACCGTAAACATTGTATTACTTAAGCAATCTGTACCACTCGACACCGCTGGCACAGCGGATAGCTGTCAATAAACGGTTTGATTAGCTGATGCATGGTATTGAAATTGCTACCGTAATAATAAAGTGCGGTTTCAGTCTCGCCGTCAAAATGGCTATGCATCATACCTTCTTGGCCGAGCAGCTTTGCTAACTGGTCGACAACGTGATTAATATCTGAGTTTTCATATACTTCATCCGGCAGGTCGGTGCCGTTAAGGTAAAGAGCCAAGCCTTCATGCTTACCGAAAAGAGTTACCTGATCACCGATGCGCAGCTTTGAGCCTTTTGGCGCTAAGGCTCTCTCTAAAAAGCTAATAATATGCTCAATGGCCTGTGGGCTGGTATCGGTGGCGATAATTTCGATATCGCATTCACTGACTTCGCCACCATCAGTCAGCAAAGAACCTCCGCCACAGATTTCTCCGATGCTATGAGCGCCTAAAACCTGCGCTAATGCGTCTTCCAGCTCGCCGCGGTGTATTGGTTGTAATCTGGCGTTGAGCGTGATGGTGACAGATTCTTGTGGCGCGCTTTGCTTGTCAGACATATCAGAGTCCTTCTGAATTAATGTGGCTTATTTTGTTGGCAAGACGTCAGTGAAAATTTGCCGTATTGCCATAAGAAATGGCAACACTCAGGCTATGATTAGTTAACTGACGCCAGTGAAATGGCATTGTGTAAGCAGATGAAAAAAACCGCAATCGGTTTGGTTGATTTTGTAAGAATAGAAAGCGATAAAAACAGAGAACGATCAAAATAAAAGGGTACTAAAACTAAACGAGGGGGAGTTATGCCGATTTGTCTTGTTGCCTACGTATCAGGAGTGGTTCAGGGCGTTGGTTTTCGCTATTCGACCCAACAGCAGGCTTTGGCGTTAGGAATTACGGGCTATGCCTATAATATGGATGATGGCAGCGTTGAGGTATTAGCCTGCGGTGAGCAACACCAGGTTGACCGGTTGGTGGAGTGGCTTAAACAAGGTCCGCGCTCAGCTCGGGTTGAGCGGGTACTGACTGAGCCCAGACCCTATAAAGCATACTCTGACTTTAAGATACGTTACTGATTCACTTCCCTTAACTCACTTATAGTCACAGCTTGGCATGATCGAGTAGACTAACGGCAGTTCTTTGGGCTGAGTGTCTATCGTTATGTCGGGATCTTCTATGTCGTCTTCATCTGTCTCTATTCAGGCTTTACATACCTTTGGTTTACCCGTGCGTGCCGAGCGGGTGATTTTCGCTGAATCTCCGCAACAGCTGGTTGACGCATGGCAGCAGGCAGAGAAAGGAGAACATCCGGTACTATTACTGGGTGAAGGCAGCAATATGCTGTTTTTAGAAGATTTTTCTGGCTGGATTATTTTGAACCGCATCAAAGGAATTAACGTCAGAGAGTCAGACGATGCCTGGCATTTACATATCGGTGCCGGAGAAAACTGGCATGAGCTGGTGCGCTATACCTTAGAGCATAACTTTAGCGGTCTGGAAAACTTGGCTTTGATTCCGGGCTGTGTCGGTTCTTCACCGATTCAGAATATCGGTGCTTATGGCGTTGAGTTGAAGGACGTGTGTGAATACGTTGATGTGCTGGATCTGGCGAGCGGTGATATTTCACGGATTGCCGCAGCAGATTGTCAGTTTGGCTATCGGGACAGTGTTTTTAAACACCAGTTTCGCGATGGTTATGCGATTGTCGCTGTAGGGCTGGTGCTGGATAAAGTGTGGAAGCCGGTGCTGAGCTATGGCGATCTGCGTCAGTTTGATAGCGCAACCGTTACCCCCAAACAGGTATTCGATTCTGTGTGCGCTATGCGCAGCAGCAAGTTACCCGACCCTAAAATAACCGGGAATGCGGGCAGCTTTTTTAAAAATCCTATAGTGAGTGCGCAGGTAGCGGCGCAGATCCTGGCTGAGTATCCAAACGCTCCTCATTACCCTCAGCCTGACGGGCAAGAAAAGCTGGCAGCAGGTTGGCTGATTGATATGTGTCAGCTAAAAGGGTACCGAATTGGCGGAGCTGCCGTTCATCAGCAGCAGGCGTTAGTCCTGATTAACTTAGATCATGCAACCTCTCTGGATGTGACAGCGCTAGCTGGTTACGTACGCCAACAGGTTGCTGAGCGGTTTAACGTTTGGCTGGAGCCGGAAGTTCGCTTTATTGGTCCGAGCGGTGAGCGTAATGCGGTTGAGGTTTTATCATGAAAAATATCGCGGTTCCTTTAAAGCTGGTTAACATCCTGTCCGACGGCGAATTTCACTCTGGTGAACAGCTGGGAACCGATCTTGGCATGAGCCGGGCGGCGATCAACAAATATATGCAGACTCTGCGCGACTGGGGGCTGGATGTTTTTACCGTTCCCGGTAAAGGCTATAGCTTACCGGCACCCATCCAGCTGTTGGATGAACAAGCTATCGCTGAGTTTTTACCTGAAGGCGGGGTCACGGTATTACCGGTGGTAGATTCCACTAATCAATATTTAATGGAACGCCTGGGGGAATTGCGCTCTGGTGATGCCTGCGTGGCGGAATATCAGCAGGCCGGGAGAGGCCGACGTGGCCGACAATGGTTCTCTCCGTTCGGTGCTAATTTGTATATGTCGATGTATTGGAAGCTGGATCAGGGGCCTGCGGCCGCTATCGGGCTGAGTCTGGTTATCGGCATTGTGATGGCAGAAGTTTTACATAAGCTGGGTGCAGCTGATGTTCGAGTTAAGTGGCCAAACGATTTGTACCTTAAAGATCGTAAACTAGCCGGTATTTTAGTCGAATTAACGGGAAAAACCGGTGATGCGGCGAATGTGGTCATTGGTGCCGGCATTAATCTGTCAATGCGAGAGCCTGATAGCAGCGTGGTTAATCAGCTGTGGTCTAACTTAAGCGACGGCGGCATAGCGATCGATCGTAATCAGCTGGTAGCCACGCTATTGTCTACTCTGCGTGAAACGCTACAGCAGTTTGAACAGCAGGGACTGGCGCCTTTTATCACCCGCTGGCGTAAGTTAGATAACTTTATTGACCGCCCGGTGAAGCTGCTTATTGGTGAAAACCAGATTCACGGTATCGCTCGGGGTATTGATAAACAAGGGGCTTTGCTACTGGAGCAGGATGGGGTGGTTAAGCCTTATATTGGTGGTGAAATTTCACTGCGTGCGGCGGATTGAATTGGCCTCAGCTAAGTATTCATGGATGAGAATTGAACAAGGGATATGTTATGAACAGTCAGCAATTTGAATTATTTGACGGTGATATTGGCGAAGTTAAATATCGTTTTAACGTACCGGGCTTATCGTTTACCGATTATTTGCGCGGCAGCGGTATTACGCTGAGGCCTTTACGTAAAAGGCGTTCAAAATATTTTCCCCTGTTGGTTGCCGTCATTGCATTAACGGTGATGTTTGGCTTACTTACGCTTGTAGGAGCCATGCTGACTCAGTTTGATATTACCCTGTATATGACTATCTTTCAGGGGGGCGATGAAACGGATGTTAACTTTCGTCATAGTTGGTGGGATATTGGCGTTATTATGCTATTTCTCTATGCCTTTTTTGTGGGGTATTTTGCGCTGTACTTACGTTTTTTTCGCCGCGGGCGGAGCTTTCAGCGAAAAGTTTATCGTAGTAACCGTTCGACCGAGACGGGATATTATCTGGAGTTAGGTGAACACGGGCTGAGAAGCAAGACTAATAACGGCGTCAGTTGCTTTAAGTGGGATAGCGTAACGGGCTTTACCACCCATAAGGGCATGTCTTTTATTTCGCTGTTTGCCGTTAGTTTTTTCTGGCTACCCGACGACTTTGACGGCTATGACCGTGATGCTGTTGCTGCTTTTATCACCGCTAAACTAACCAAGCCAGTCTGAGTTGTTAGTATGAAGAAGCCTGTAATTACGGCTTCTTCATCATTTTCCTCAGTTAATCCGCCTACTGATAGCTTTGACGTTGTGAACTTTCGCCGCGAATCATTTTCTCAACCGAACCTGTTCCACCGCATGATCAAGCCCCTTCTTCAAAATTAAGCTCGCCCGCTCACGGGTTGGGAGAATATTTTGAATCAGATTCTTGCCGTTGATCTCCTGCCAAATATTATTAGCAATGCTCAAGGCTTCTTCTTCGGTCAGCTTGGCATAGTTATGGAAGTAAGAGTCAGGATCTGAGAATGCCCCTTTGCGGAATTTAAGAAACCGATTTACATACCACTGATTTAATAATTTCTCTTCAGCATCGACATAAATAGAGAAATCAACAAAATCAGAAACGAATACCCGGTGGGGAGATTGTGGATAATCCATCCCACTTTGCAACACATTTAGCCCTTCCAAAATAAGAATATCAGGTTGTTGGATAACCTGAGTTTCTCCCGGCAAAATATCATAAGTTAAATGAGAATAAACCGGCGCTTCAACCCGAGGTTCGCCGGATTTTATTTCAGAAACAAAGCGAACCAGATTTTGAATATCGTATGATTGAGGAAAGCCTTTCTTGGTCATCAAATGGCGTTCTTGCAATACATTATTCGGGTGTAAAAAGCCGTCTGTAGTGACGAGATCAACCCGACGATCTTCAGACCAGCGGCTTAGTAAGGCCTGTAATACCCGGGCACTGGTACTTTTACCAACGGCTACGCTACCGGCTACGCCAATAATATAAGGAACTCGTTGATTCTTAAGACCGAGGAATTTTTCTAATACCGACTGGTTGCGTAAATTGCTGTCGATATAAAAATTGATCAGACGGGAGAGGGGCAGATAGATTTGTGAGACTTCATCTAAAGACAGATCTTCATTAATGCCTTTAAGGTTAATGATTTCCTGCTCAGTTAACGTCAGTGGTTCTGAATCCCGGAGGGCAGCCCACTGTTCTCGACTAAAATCAATGTAGGGGCTTAAAGCAAATAGTTGTTCTTTATTATTCATAAACCGTACTCTGTTTGTCAGCGCCATATTGTTGTTATTGGCTGACTAGGCAAATTAAGTAAGACGTAATGCAACATTATAGACACCTTAAGCCAAGTCACAGAAGTTTTTATCGCCTAAATGCGGATTTCTTTGATCTCTCTAAACACCAAACGGCGGTTTAAAGTTCAAAATAGCAGTAACAAGCGGTATTACACTCGGTCAGATAAGGAGTCATTGTGGGTCTTAATGGAATACAGCTCCGTATTAAGGGGAAAGTCCAAGGCGTTGGATTCCGTCCGTATGTTTGGCAACTGGCTCATGAGCTGAATCTGAAAGGCGATGTGTGTAATGACGCTGAGGGCGTTCTGGTTCGGGTACTTAACGTTGAAGAGCTTGAGTTTTTTATCTCACAGTTGCATGAACGATGCCCTCCGTTAGCCCGTATTGATAGCATCATCAGGCAGCCTTGTGAATGGCCGCAGCGTCCTGAGCATTTTATTATCCGCAGTAGTGGCGAAGGGCGGATGGATACGCAGGTCATTCCTGATGCAGCAACCTGTCCTGCCTGCCTGGCCGAGCTGTTTAATCCGCAGGATCGCCGCTATCACTATCCGTTTATTAACTGTACTCATTGCGGCCCCCGCTTTACGATTATCCACAAGATGCCCTATGACCGGCCAAATACGGCAATGGTTAATTTTCCACTTTGCCCTTCGTGCCTGTCTGAATATCGTTCACCTGCCGATCGGCGGTTTCATGCTCAGCCTAATGCCTGCCCGGATTGTGGTCCGCATATTTGGAGCTGCCAGACTGAAGGACTTGGTAGGAAAGGGGATGATGCCCTACAGCAGGCGGCACAACTTTTATTGGGCGGTGGCATACTGGCAATTAAAGGCTTGGGTGGATTTCACTTGGCTTGCGATGCCACTAACGCTGAGGCGGTTGAATTATTACGCCAGCGTAAACATCGACCAACTAAACCTCTGGCGGTGATGTTGCCTAATCTCGACTGGCTGAGCCGCTGTTGTTCACAGGATTCCCCTGCATTGCGACAACTGCTACAAAGCAGTCCTGCGCCGATTGCTCTGGCTGTTAAATCGTGTGATTCCCCGCTCTGTGACGGGATCGCTCCCGGTTTGAGTGAAGTGGGCGTGATGCTACCTTCTAACCCTCTTCAGCACTTATTGATGAAACTGGTAGGGCGACCGATAGTGATGACGTCAGGTAATTCATCAGGTAAACCGCCGGCATTAACCAATGAGCAAGCGCTGAATGATTTGCGCAATATTGCTGACCTTTGGTTGATGCATAATCGAGATATTATTCAACGAACTGATGACTCTCTGGTGCGCTATGTTGACGATAGCGCAGAGATGATGCGGCGTGCCCGAGGTTATGTACCTGATGCGTTAGAACTACCGCCGGGATTTAATCAAGTTTCACCGATACTGGCGATGGGGGCCGATCTTAAAAATACGTTTTGCCTGCTGAGAGGAAATAGCGCAGTGCTGAGCCAACATCTGGGGGATCTGGATGATTTAGATATTCAGCAACAGTATGAACAGTCATTGGTTCTGTTTCAGGATATCTATCGGTTTTCACCTTCAGCCATTGTTATCGATGCTCATCCCGGCTATGTCAGCCATCGGTATGGGCAGCAGCTGGCGGATAAACAGAATCTACCCTTAGTAGAGGTGTTACATCACCATGCTCATATTGCCTCTTGTATGGCGGAACACGGCTGGCCTATCGACGGCGGGCCGGTGATTGGCCTGGCGCTGGACGGCTTAGGCTATGGTGAAAATGGTCAGTTATGGGGGGGGGAATGTCTGCTGGTCGATTATCAACAGTGCCGGCATCTGGGGGGATTACCCGCAGTTGCAATGCCCGGTGGCGATCGGGCGTCGTCTGAGCCGTGGCGCAATTTATTGGCGCAATGGTTGAGGTTTGTCCCAGACTGGCAGCGTTATCCTCAGGCAACTGTTATTACTGAACGGAACTGGCAGCCGCTGGCGAAGGCGATAGACCGAGGAATAAACTCGCCTGAAGCCTCTTCCTGCGGTCGTCTATTTGATGCGGTTGCGGCGGCGTTATTCATTTCGCCGCAGGTGATTAGCTGGGAAGGTGAGGCCGCCTGTCGGCTGGAAGCGCTGGCCAGAGAGTCTCAGATATCGGATCATCCGGTGACTCTTCCGTTAAAAGGTCATCAACTGGATATGGCTGTTTTTTGGTCTCAATGGCTGGCGTATCAAGGGACTCCGGCTGATAAGGCTTATGCATTCCATGCTGCCTTAGCTCAGGGTTTTGCCGATATGGCTCTTATGTTTGCTCGTCAATATCAGCTGAATACCATTGTATTATCCGGTGGCGTGATGCATAACCGATTATTACGTGAGCTGTTAGTTGAAAAACTAAATGGTAGTAACCTGTTGTATCCTGAGCGGTTACCTATGGGCGACGGTGGATTAGCGCTGGGGCAGGCGGTTATTGCGGCAGCAAAAAATCCTTTTGTTCTGGTCGCAAATAACAACTCTTCTACGTGATGGGATATTTATTTATATGGTTGTCGAAGACATAAATAACACATCATAACCTTTGGTGAATATTGCATTTTGAATAATATTAATTGGATTTAATTTATATTGGCGCAATGAGTTGCCTTAATATTATATTCTATATTTAAGAATGAAAAATAATCGATTTAATGTGATGAAATGAATATTGTTGAGTAATAATACCGCTCAGTACAATAATTATTATAATATATTATTAACCATATTAAATGTCAGGGTTTATTAAGAGAATAAACCATAAAAAGTGTAATGTTAATGGCGTGGTTTATGGGTCTTTAATCTCAATTTCTTTTTATAATCGAAGGGGTTATTTATTTAACCTATTGTTTTTAATTGATTAAATTTATTTTTCCTATTATATCACTAAAATATTTCAATTTATTTGACGTTATAAAAAACCACGTCTAGCCTTAGTGTAAGAATAACCAATCAAAATGTCGTTGCCATTAGTTTGATAGGGTTAGTCATAAGCAACTTAGCATCGTTATTCAATGAATCTTATCTCCGAAGCATATTGGAACAGCTTTCAGGGGGAGGGGTTACTTGTCCCTAAAAACTGGAAATACATATTCCAGTATTAGGCCAATATAAATTGCTTATTTAAAGGCTATTAAGCCCGGAGGTTACATGAAAGACAAAACCTCGTTGTTATGGCGTTCATTTTATCTTACTGGAAATTCACTTTTAGTTTTGGCGGTATCTGCCTGTGGCGGCGGAGGCGGAGGCGGAGGCGGTGGTGGTGACAGCACCGGCGGTGGCAGCGGAAGTAATAACTCCGGAGGAGGTAACTCTAACGTTTCTACGCCATCAGGCCCGCTGAACCGGAATAATTATAATCAACACTTATTCATCACTCACTCGGCAGAAGCTCAACAGTCCGGGCTCACGGGGGCCGGCGTTATTATCGGCCTGATTGATAGCGGTGTATTGACCACCAATCTGGCATTAAGCGGCAAAGTAATAAACTCTCTGAGCTATGTTGACTCAACAACCAATAATGTCAATATCGGTGATGTTCGGGGCCATGGAACCATGGTGGCTGAAACGATTGCCGGGCAGCGAGTGGGTAATTTCTCCGGCGGCGTAGCACCGGGAGTTTCTATCGTCAGTGCCAGAATTATTAGCGATACGCCAACATCAGCGGGATCGCCTCGCTATTCACTGGCCAGGGTGAATATGGACGTCGCTAATAGCGGTGCCAAAATCATTAATAACTCATGGAGTCTGCCCGACTGGGATATTAACGATCGGGCGGTGACTAATAATTATGTCAACGCCTATCAGTATTTTATCTCTACCCATGGCGGCTTGGTGGTCTTTTCCAGTGGTAATGATTCAGCATCAACGCCGAACAAAATTGCCTCGTTGCCATCGGTTGCCGGTTCCTTATCGCTTGAAAAGGGTTGGTTAGTGGTGAGTGCTGTCAATACCTATAACCCAAACGAGCTGGCTTCTTATGCTAATGCATGCGGCATCAGTATGCGTTATTGCATGGTTGCTCCCGGCACTGTTTCAGTACTAAGCGATGATGGTGTTAATAACACCATGGTTTCCGGTACGTCATTTGCGGCACCGCAAGTGTCTGGCGCTGCCGCGCTTGTCTGGCAAGCCTTCCCCTATTTTTCTAATGATTTAGTTCGCCAAACGCTGTTAGGAACGGCCACCGATCTCGGTGCTCCGGGGGTTGATTCAACATTTGGTTATGGGTTATTGAATACCGCAGCGGCAATTCGCGGGCCGATGAAATTCGATTGGGGTGATGTTAGCGTCTCTTTTGATGGTTATTCTTCCACCTGGCGTAACCCTATCAGCGGGGCTGGCGGATTGATTAAACAGGGCTCAGGTACGTTGATTTTAGCCGAAGATGCCACTTATTCTGGGTTAACTCAGGTGCAGGGCGGTACTTTATCTTCCAATAATAGTCTGGCTTCAGCGGTCAACATAGGTACTCAGGGTACCTTAGACGTACGCCGCGTTGGTGGCCAAGTGAATAATCAGGGTAGTGTGGTGTTACGTAATGGTCAGACTGTTTTCAACCGTGACTATGTGCAAACCAAAGACGGTCAGCTTGATGTTGTGCTGGGGTCAACGCTACAGATTGCGGGAGCGGCCAATATTCAGGGCGGCAACTTAAACGTTCTGGCTATACCTCAGGGCTATATTACCGTCGCTAAACAAGATGTTCTGACTGCAAATCACGGAGTGACCGGTTCCTTCGATAAACTGACCCAGTCTGCCGGGGTATTTTTAGATGCTACTATCGGTCAAAGCAGCAATGATGTGTGGTTGAACGTTAATCGAATTAATACCTCTAGCGTGAAAGGCGTGGAATACACTGCTGCCGCAACGGCCGGCGCTAATCGGGTCGAAAAGGCCTTTACTCAGCTTGACCAGCAGGCGGCTAATTCCCCGACGGCTTCAGCAAATAGCGCTCAGTCTGATTTCTTAAATGCGGCAGCCAGCTTACAGCAGTCACCAACTGCGCAGGCAGCTAAAGCATCACTGGAAAGCTTGTCAGGTCAAATGCCTGCGGCCAGTACGGCTATGACCTATCAGGCGATAAATGTGAATAACCGTCAGGTTTCTAACCATATTGCTCAACTGCTGGATTCGCCTAAAACGAATGAGTGGAGCAATAACATTAATTACCAAAGCAGTATGACCAGCGGCGGCTATTCCGGCCTGGGTTACAATATGAACGGCTGGGTGATGGGACAGGATGTGTTTTTGGATCGTAATACCTTTATTGGTAGCACGCTGAGCCGTAGTTCGACATCAGGCTCACTGCGCGGTGGTTCCGAACAAAGTAACGGTACTATTACGGAAGGTTCGTTATACGGCGGTAAGATCTTTGATGCTTACTATGTCACCGGTCGTATTGGTTCCGGTTATTATGACGGGCAGCAAAAACGTAATGTACAGCTGGGTAATCAATCATTCCGCGCTGACAGCGATCAGGGTGGTAGCTACTTCACCGCAGGTAGTGAAATAGGTTATCGGATTAAGAACGACGGTTGGCAGTTCACACCCTATGTTGATACTCAATATATCAGTCTGAAACAGGATGCATTTACCGAAAGCGGAGCCTCGGGTTTTGGCTTAAAAGCCAATGACCAAACGACGACGCGTTGGCAGGCTGGTGTCGGAGCCCGTACCGGTTACGGTTGGGATGTCGGCCACAAGCAAAAGTTGGTGTTAACAGCTTCGACTCACTATCAGCACGCTATTGCTCAGGATGACGGTAGCTACAACGCCAGCTTTACCGGGGTTAATCAATATATGCCGTTAGACGGTATTGCTTTATCCCACGACGTTGTGATGATCGGTAGCGGACTGGAATGGATGTTCTCTGAAGCGCTGTCGATGAATATGAATTATGAGCAATACTTTAGTGATAACCAGCAATCCAGTTCGTTAAATATGAATGTGTCAGTTAGATTTTAATAGATAGATTTTGTGCCTGATATTAAGCGCCTCAGAAGAGGCGCTTTTTTTATTGATACAGTGGCGTAGTTGTATCGTTTAACGCTGAGCCCAGCGTCCTTGGTCCGTTATCTCGTTGCGCGATGCGAATGTTTGCTTCGCCTACGGCTACGCGTTCCGTTTTTCAACGGGATGACGACCCTACTGCAAGGGCAAGGGCAAGGGCAAGGGCAAGGGCAAGGGCAAGGGCAAGGGCAAGGGCAAG
>NZ_ATYS01000076.1 GCF_000427805.1 Budvicia aquatica DSM 5075 = ATCC 35567
AAAGCCGTATATTGTCCTCGCCATTTTTGGCGGCGTGTTCTATCTGGTGGCTGATTGGATGGAATGGGTGAGATAAGTTCGTTCAGGGGACTAAGACTTAAGGACAGGGGCTGACCATGGNAGGAAAAAAGACTCGGCAGGGCTTAATAAGGGGGCTGAGACGGCATGTCGAATTACTGTGGACTATACCTAACAGNGTGCATAATCGATTGAATGCTTCTCTTGCTGATTGATAATTTTGTAAGCGGCTTATCCCAGCATTATCGATGATTGATTTGGCATACAACATTGTGAGGCTGATAAGTGATTAAAATAAGGCAAGTCAATCGAGTTACCGCATATGCACTTCGGTCAGGTATTGTTACCCACGCTGATGAGCCACCAGTGCAGTGGAAGGCCTTTGCTCACACCGGTTTTAATCACCAATCCATCATCGACCAATTTGAGGAGCAGGCGACAACTGGTTTGAAAAACGCTGGTTATTGAGTGATCTTCTTCATGTTAATACGTACACAGCGCACAGTTCACCGTACGCTTACTATTAATCAATTGATTTCTTCCATTTTTCGATGTTTAAATCTAATATAGGCGAAATTAGAAATAAGTGTTGTTTTTCCATACTGCAATCAACCAGTTTCATGACGAATAAAGTATTTCATATATCCAACGAATTGCTAAAAACAATGGCTCAAATGTTTCTGAGTAAAGTGTTATTTCGTTTTTTGGATAACATCGCTCTAGAAAAAACATTATCTTAGTCAAAGCCAACGGATTTGAACTGTCAGATAGCGAGTACAGCAAGGCTTTAGGCTTATCTCTCATACTGATTGTTATTAACAAACTAGGTAGTTATAGATAGATGGATATACAACGCAGGGATTGCTTATTGCCGCTTAATTATTCATTCCAATTTTGTTAATCAAATTTTACATCCTTGTATTTCAATAAATATTTCGCTCTGGGCGGTTGATAGCCTCTTGGTTTAAATATAGTTAAAATCAGTAGTTGGAGTTTTATGAACAAAGTCTTTAAAGTTATCTGGAACCGAGCTCAGGGGCGATTTGATGTGACCTCTGAATTATCTATGTCAGGTAAAAAAACTAAGTCTGAGCTTAACCAGTGTGATGTTTCCTCGGGTTTAACGCCGTCTAGTTTTAAACTGAGTAGCTTAACGCTAACTTTAATGATGGCATTATTTGGCAATAACGCTTATGCGACGGAAGCCTTGGTTGAATCTAATTCGAACAAATTAAGTAGTACCAAAAGTGTACTATTATCATCTGCTAACGCCTGTGATAACGATACACTGACCTGTAATTTAACGTCACCTTGGGATTATACAACGGCAAACGCTTGGGGGGACGCAGTGGTAATCGGTGATGGCCATCGTTATGTGGTTAACGGTCCTGACAGCATAGTGGTAACCTCATCAGGAACCACTCAGTTATTTATTAGCGATGCGATTGATAAAGGGTACGTGACCTCGGCTACTGTCAATGGCGCAACGATAGATCCAACAACGTTTGATGCCCGCAGTTTAATTCTGCTCGATTTTGGTGCTAAAAATAATACCTTTACTATTACTGACGGCACTGGCGTGACGACGACAGTAACAACCTTTACACCAGATGCTTTACAAGCGTTAACCCGAGATACTCAATTACTGGCTACGGTTATCGATAAAGATCGCCCATCCAGTCTGTTTTATCAAGCCGGTATGCTAAAGGTGACTAACGGTATTGCCGAGTTCAACCTCAAAGCGCCGACCATTCAAAACGTCTATACCAAAGATACTCAGCTAGCCTATGCCGACGGTAGCGGAGCAGACAAAGCCGAAATTATCTGGACGTCGACCAATAATATTAAGCAGGCTTCGGGCGTGACCGGAGGAAGCGTACCGCTAACGGCGTCTTTCTCTCGTTTCAAGCAAGTAACTGCTTATGATGGCTCTCTCCATGACATTACTAACATAGAAGAATTAAAATCTTATAATCAATGGCTTATTGATAGTATTAAAACTAACAAACTTCAGGCTAAGCTCTATGATGCTGAGTTGCAAAAGGCTTATAGTCAGAATTCTGTTACCTATATTGTTGATACCTCTGGTGGTAGCAGCGACCCAACGCTGAATGCGCCAATTGGTTCTTTTGCTGCTTTGTATGGTACGGGCTCGAATGCTACCGTCACGCTGCGCGGAGAGTTATCTGGCTCGCCGTTGAATAATACGACGGGTAAAAATGCGCTTATTCTGTTGGAGAATGGCGCATTAGGTTCAGTGGACGCCGGTGCAAAACTGATTCACCGTGGTGGTTATGGTTATAGTGTTTCGGTACAAAGCGGAAGCACCTTTGTTAATAACGGCTTGATTGATAATGCCGGTACCAGCGTAACCTATCAGGCTTACGTTACGGGCAACGGCAGCCATCTTATCAATAACGGGATATTCAATTTGTCCCCGGCTGGCGTCTATAGCAGTAATTACGGTATGGGCGTAACGTTAAAAGAAGGGCATTTAACCAACAATACCGGCGGGATAATGAATTTCTCTAACGGTAGCTACGATAATCCCGGACGGGTTATTGGCATTGATGCAACCGGTACAGGAATTGGCGGCTATGCTGTCAATAACGGCATTATGACATTGGGTATGATGCCAGTTGGCAACGATCTGTCTAATGTGACTCAGGTTAATACTACCGCTGAGTCGCGTATTTTGAATATAGGATCGCTTAAGACTGCCGGTGAGAGCCAAAATAACGGCACAATGGTACTGGGAGAAAAAACCGAAGGAACCTACGCGGTCTATATTAATCAGGCCAATGATGCCGGAGTCAATAAGAAAGTGTTCGTTAATACCATTACGGGAATTATCGATATCTTAGGCTCTAAGTCTGAAACATCCGCGGCAAACTTTGGTATTTTTGCCACTAATAGCGCAAAGAAAATAGAGAACGCCGGTACCATTAATGTCAAAGGTACCAACAATATTGGTATTAAAGTGCAGGGAGCGTCTCAGGTCGTCTCTTTCGGTACTATCAACGTTGCTGGTAAAAAAACGATTAATAAACTTAATAACTTCGGAGTATGGGTTGAAGGTAATAACTCACTGGCCGAAGTTTCTGGGTTAATCAATCTGACCGGTGATAACACCATCGGTATTCATGCTAGAGATAAAGGTAATATTAACTTGACTGGCAACGGTAAAGTGACCTTTGCCTACGGTGAAAACCAGCTTGGTTATTACATTTATGGCGCTAACTCAAAAATTAACAATACGAGTAGCGGTTCTCAAGATGTTACTACCAAAAATTCAACGCTGATGCGTTTGGATGGCGGTGCTTCGTTCACTGGCTCGTCTGCATCGACATCAAGCATGTCAGCCTCAGGTGAAAATGCCAAAGTGATTGTTGCCACGGGGCTTGGTACTAGCGTTAACTCCGGTGGTATGAGCGTCAACGTCAGTGGCAAAAATGCAGTTGGACTTCAGATTGAAGGTGGAGCTACAGGCACTATTGCTAATACTGCCAGTATCAACCTTTCTGGACAGGGTTCTATTGCCGCGATCGCTGACGGTCAAGGTCACGACCTGGCCGGAAATATTCGAGTTACCAGCGATGCAGATAAAGCCACAACCCGACTTAATGCCGGAGCCTCGTTGAATTCCTTATTGGACGGCGTAGTCGGTTATATTGCCAAAAATCTGGCAACGCTCAATAACACCGGTGATATTACGTTTATCGGTAAGAATACGGTGGGTATTCAGGTCGAAGAAGGTGCTACCGGTATTAACAGCGGTAATATTACGCTCGGTGACAACGGGATCGGTTTGGTTGCTAAAGCAGAGAATCTCAATACGCGACTCACCAGCACCGGAAACTTGATCCTTAACGGTGAAGGAGCAATTGGTATTTCAGCCACCGGTGTAAAAGTTGTGGTTGATATGAAATCAGACGGTATCAGCACACCCACTATTGCACTTAATGGTAATGGCGCGGCAGGTGTAAAAGCCGCTGGCGGTAGCACCATTAATCTCGACGATAAAGTCGTCACTCAATTCTCCACTACAGCAACCGACCAGACTGCGTTCTGGGTCAGCGGCAAAGCCAACGATGGCACGTCATCAAAAATTAACGTGGCAGCCACCACCAATCCTTACGGTGCCAGCGGCGAGCGTTCGACTCTATTCTACGTTGATAATGGTGCTAACCTGAGCGGTGCATTAAAAATTAACGTATCCGGTAAGCAGGCCAGCGGAATTAAAGTTAGCGATGTTGGAACTAAAGCGGTGGTTGATGCCGGTAGTCAAATTACTGTAAACGGTGAGAATGCGACGGGTATTCGGGCAACTCATGGTGGAGAGGCTGAGATTAAGTCCGGGGCAGCTTTCATTGTAAGTGGGACTGGGGCGACCATCGGTTTAGCAGAAGACCTTGGTTCTAAAATTACCAATGCGGCAGCGGTGATGTCAGCAACTGGAAGTTCAGGGTCGACAGCGTTTATTGCCCGTGATAGCGGTGAACTAAATAATACCGGCAATATCGATTTATCTCAGGGCAGTGACCACGTGGCTATCAGCGTGAAAAACGGTATTGTCACCAATAGCGGAGATATCAAAGCCAGCGGCACGGCTATTTATATTGAAGGTGAAAACTCAGTTATTAATAATTCTGGAACCATTGCCGCTACGAACGGTAAAGCGGCGATAGAGCTAGGGTTAGATGCCAGTTTGAATCTGGCGGCATTGTCAGGTAACGGCACCATTACGACCAAAGGCACAGCAGACGGCATTCTATTATCTCAAGGTGCTAAAGGGCTTAACGTATCTAATACGATTATTGATATGAGCGATGCCAGTAGCACTGGTGTCGGTATTCATAATAAAGCTGGTATTAGTGGAATTAAGCTGGATAACACCACCATTAAAGTCAATAACGGCGTAGGTATCTATACCGGATCGACGTTAGACAAGGTTAATAGCGGGCTGATTGAGGTTGCCGGTGGTATCGGTATTCTGTATCAAAACGTTGATGGTTCTGCGACGAATAACGATTTGGATCTATCAGGATCCCAAGGGCTATCCATTGACATTAATGCTGCCGGCGGTAGGGGTATTGTCGCCAACCTGACCGGTAGTAATAAATCGGTTAATACTGCTATTAATGTCAATATAAATGATAGTGCTGGCGGGGCCGCCTTGGATATTCAAGGTGCAGATACCCTGATCCAAAACGGTAATTTAATCTCAAAAAGCAGCGATGTTATTAAAGCCGGAACGGCTACATCGATTAGCAATAGTGGCCGTATTGAAGCCGGCGATCGTAGCCAAAATCTGATCGTGATGGATGCTGCGCTGAATAAGCAGTTCACTAATACGGGCAGCCTTGTCGGGCAACTGAATTTTGATGGTGGCACCAATAACGTTCAGCTTAATGATGGTAGTGATATTGACGGCGATATTGCGCTGGGTAGCGGCACAAGCAATCAGCTGAGCATGAGCGGTACCAGTAATCAGCTAACCGGCAACGTGACTGCGACTGGTAGAGATACCCGGATTTCGTTGGCTGAGTCAGCAACAATTAACGGCAACGTTCAACTAGCTGCGGGCCAAAACCAGATTGATTTGCAAGATAATGGGCAACTATACGGTAACCTCAACGTAGGTACAGGTAATAACATCATTACGCTGACTGACAACGCGAAAATCAGCGGTTCAATCACTACCGGAGCAGGGAACAATAGCCTGAGATTAAGTGGGCAGAGCCAAATTGATAACTTTACTGCCGCTGACGGTGGAGAGAATCACGTTACTGTGAAAGGTCAGGCAACGTTCCGCCAGCTTAATGCCGGACTCGGCGGTGCTAATGACAGTCTGACGTTTGATAATGTGTCTTATACCTTAACCAATGTTCAGAATATCCAACATTTTGATCGGATTAATCTGACCAATGGTTCTGCGTTTACTACGGCGCAGCAAATCCAGATGGGGGACGGTCAGGATTCATCAGGCTACATAGAGATTGATCAACATTCATCACTAACCCTCAATTCAACCGCAGCCTATATGTTAAACCATGGGTTAAGTGGCAATGGCTTGCTCAACGTGACGGCCGCCAGTCAGTTTGATTTCGGTGCCAATAGCGGCAATCAGTTTACCGGTACTGTAGCGATGAACAGCGCTAATTTCGCGCTGTCGGGCTTCAATACCAGTGCGTTAACCAAAGCGATGCTTGAGGTTAAGCAGAATAATACCACTACCGTGGGTAACGGGATTCAGACCATTGGTAGCCTGACTCTGGACGGCGGTACGCTGGACTTCGGTTTATATCTGCCGGGTACAGTCACGTCGGGTGCCTTTATTGATATCACCGGTGTATTAGACGTTTCTAAATCAGGTCAGATTAAGGTCAATAAATCGGTGTTTGAGAATAACTCAACGCCGATTGTCAACCAATCTCTGGGACTATTAGATCAGCAAAATGAAACGCTACTTCAATTGGCGAGCGCTGGCAGTGTATTAACCGGTGGTGCGCTTTCACTGGTCGATCAGAATGGCAATACTGTTAGTAGTGCTACTCAAGAGATGATTACTCAAAATGGCGCCAACGCTGCGCTGGCAACTTATGACTATCGGGTTGTGACCGATGGAGAAAACGGTGGCGGTTTGTCTGTGGGCTATGGTTTATCTGAATTAGAACTATTAAGTTCAGGTACAGACCAACTGTTGATTGACGTTGCTAACAGCAGCGGCCGTTCATTAACGGCGAAAGTAACCGGCAGCGGCGATCTGGGCATTGCCGCCGGAGATGGTAGCGATAGCCTGACTATCAGTCATTTGAATAATGATTATACTGGTAATACTGACCTAAAAACCGGTACGTTAAAGCTGGGTTCAGATAACGCATTGGGTCATTCCGATAAACTCAAACTGGCCAATGCAACTACCGTTGATATCAATGGAAAACAGCAAACCCTAGGCCAGTTAAACGGGATTAGCGGTTCAACCCTGAATCTGAACGGCGGTGAACTGACGTTGACCAATGGAGGTACTTCAGCCGGAAACCTAACGGGGGCAGGTCAGCTAAAGGTTGATGGCGGTAAGCTAACGGTAACTAAAGAAAATACAGCCCTAAACGCTAATACTCTGGTCGCTGAATTTGCCGAAGTAGTATTAAACAATGTACAGGCGCTGGGTAACGGCAACCTGATGGTGAACGGTAAAGCGACGCTAGACAATGCGGACGGTAATTTAGCTAACCAATTATCGGGTAGCGGTGAGCTTAATATCAATAACGGCAGTGATGTGCGACTTAGTGGCGATAACAGTGGATTTAGCAGTGTTATCAACATTGATACAGCATCAACGCTGACTGTAGGTGAGAACAAACATATCGGCGGGGCTACGCTGATTGACAACGGCAACCGATTTATTGCCGATAACGGTGCCGCCATGACGCTGAGCAGTATTGTTCAGGGTTCTGGCGATTTAGTTAAGACCAATGCGGGTACTTTGACGCTGAGTGGTGCTAATGCTTATTCGGGTAAAACCTTAATTCAAAATGGCGTAGTGGCTATCTCTGCCGATGCTAATCTGGGCGATGGGTCAAGCACCAATCAGACTGTGCTGGACGGTGGCGATTTACAAATTACTTCTGATTTAACCTCGGATCGTTATGTGACATTGTCACAGGTTGCTAATGTGGTTGTCGACGCCGGTTTGATCGCAACCATGGCTGGTTGGGACGATCAGGGTAATAGCAATAACGCTATAACTAAGTCTGGTGGCGGTAAACTTATCTGGACCGGTAATAACAGCGCCAATACTGCGGAAGTAACGGTTAACGCCGGCACGCTTGAGGTTGAAAACCTGACTAATCTAGCCAGCGCTGCTGGGATAGTGAACTTAGGCTTGCAGGGTACGTTAGCGATCGATAAGAGTAACGGGACTGCGGCAGATCTGAATTTCACTCGTAGCCTGACTGGTCAGGGTCAACTGTTAGTTAATCTGGGCGATAGTGATAAAGCGTTTAGTTTTGACTCATCGTCGGTTAGCGGCGGTTTCAGCGGTCAACTGACCATGAATGACGGGCGCTTTATACTGGATGCTAATGCGGCTCAAACAATGGCGAACGCGACGTTACGGCTTAAGGGTGATCTTCACGGTTTAGGTAGTACTACGCTTGTCGGTAACCAGACGATGGGCGGATTAATCATTAATGGCGGCAAGATTGAAGTGGATTATGACGCAACCACTCATTTACCTACCGGTCATTTAACGGTCAATCGTTTCGATGCAACCGGCGGCGGTGCGCTGGCAATTACCACACCGTCCCACATGCCAAGCGCGGGTGCATCCAGCGGGGTATCGTTCTTCGATCATGATGATAACGTTGAAGATCAAATCGTTTCGGCGACTGACGTTGCTGGCGTTGGTAGCCAACTTGCGTTAACTGGCGTTGATGGTACGCCAGTAGCATCCGATCAGGTCATTAGCGTTATCCAGAACGGCGTTCAAACCGGTAATGCTCACTATAACTATATGGCTGCTGTAAAAGAGGACGGTCTGTATATTGGCCACGGATTAACCCAGTTGGATGCATTTGCTAATCAGTCGATCATATTAGATAACAGTGCTGCTGTGGATAATTCTCTAGGTGCCAAACTGACCGGCGAAGGTGGCTTTAGTATTAACGCCACAGGTACAGTGCGTATTGGTAATGCGGCCAGTGATTATAAAGGTGAAACCGACCTTAACCGCGGCAATTTGGTTTTGATAACCGATCATAGTTTAGGCCACACCTCCGAATTGAATATGTTGGCTAGCACTAGTTTAGATCTGAACGGTAATCGACAAACGGTTGGCAGTTTAAATATGGCGGCTAACAGTCAGGTTAGCTTCAACCAAGGTAAGTTGAGCGTTACTGACGGAGGTCAAGTTGACGGCACGTTAACCGGTGCTGGTTATCTGGTTCTGGAAGCAGGTACCACCAGTTTTAATGGTAACAGTGGTCTGTTTACCGGTACTACCGATATTCAACAAGGTGCTATCGCAAACTTGACCCAGCCACAAGGGTTAGGACAGGGCGCAATCAACAATGAAGGTTTGTTGAACCTTGATGGCGCTAAAGGCACTCTGCTGAATAACCTGAGCGGTCAGGCCGGTGATGTTGTTCTGAGTAATGCAGCATCATTGTCGCTGGGCGGTAATAACAGCGGTTTCTCAGGTACCTTTACTATTGAGCATAACAGCGAGTTAACGGTCGGCGATGTTAGCCATTTTGGTGCAGCATCGGTATTAAACGACGGACAAGTGACGTTTGATAATTCAGGCTTATGGAAACTGACCAATCAAATTTCTGGCGGCGGAACGCTGATTAAGAAAGGAACAGGTACGGTACAGATAGATGACAATGTGCAGGTTTCTGCTTCATCTGTCGATATTGAAAACGGCCTGATGTTAGTCGGCGGTGCTGCGCTTTCAACCGCCAATTTTGTGAGCGATGTCAATATTCAAGACGGTGGTGCATTGGGCGGTTATGGCAAAGTAACCGGTGATGTTACCAATAGCGGGAATCTGCTGGTAGGTCACTCAATTACCGCCACGGGTCATGGCGAATTTACCATTGACGGCAACTACACTGGCAACGATGGTAACGTGATTATTAATACCAATTTAGACAACGATGCATCGTCAACCGATAAACTGGTAATTACCGGCAATACGGCGGGTCAGAGTAATGTGATGGTGACCAGTGCCCGTGGTGACGGAGCTCAAACGGTGAATGGTATTAAGGTTATCGACATTGGTGGTACATCAGGCGGTGATTTTAAGCTGAAAGGGCGCGCTGTATCGGGTGCTTATGAATATTATCTGTTTAAGGGCGGCATCGAAACGCCTGACGACGGTGACTGGTATCTTCGTTCAGCGCTGTCATCAACCTCACCAACGCCAGAACAGCTTATTTATCGTCCAGAAGCAGGTAGCTATATGGCGAATATGGCCGCAACCAGTAAGTTATTTAACCTTCGTTTAGCAGACCGTAAAGGCCGAGCTGAAGACTCTAGTATGTGGTTACGCCAGCAAGGTTCGCGGACTAAGTTTGGCGACAGTACTGGTCAGTTAGACAGCGCAACCAACAGCTATGTGATTCAGGGCGGTGGTGAAGTATTTAATGCACAGTTTACTGACAATGACCGTTTAGGCTTAGGCCTGATGATAGGGTATGGTAATGCAGACAGCAAAACGGGTTCTGGCCAGAGCGGATATAACTCGACGGGTAAAGTCGACGGATATAGCGCGGGCGTTTACGGAACCTGGTATCAGGATGCCAGCTCACTGAACGGCGCTTATCTGGACAGCTGGTTACAATACAGCTGTATGAAGGGTGAAGTTAACGGCGATCAGATATCCAGCGAACGTTATGACATTGATGGCTTAAGTGCTTCACTGGAGGCTGGGTATCGCATGCCAGTCTATCAGGGCGAAAATGGTGATGTATTCGTTACGCCACAGGCTCAGGTTATCTGGAACGGGATTAAAGCCGATGATCATACTGAAGCTAACGGCACCAAGGTTCAGTCTAAGGGTAACAATAACGTTCAAACTCGTTTAGGTGTGAAACTCTCTCGCGATGGCGTAAGCGACATGGACAAAGGCAAACTGTTTACCACATATGTCGAAACTAACTGGATACACAATACCGAACAGGCGGAAGTAAGTCTGGATGGTATGATTATTAAACAGTCAGGTAATGCCAATATTGCTGAGCTTAAACTGGGTGCTGAAGGCCAGTTGAATAACAAGGTTAGCCTTTGGACTAACGTTGCTCAACAGGTGGGGGATGAGGGATATAACGACACAGCGTTAACTGTAGGTATTAAGTTCAAGTTCTAATTTAAAGCGTTGAATAAAGGACGTATTGCATCATGAAGATGCAGTACGTCTTTTTTATATTTAATAGTTTGATATTACCGAGTCATCAATAATTATTTGTCTCTCTAGAACATTTTAATTACGTATGGAACCTTGCTCCTGTGCATTGTTCTAAATTCGGAATCACGGCTTTAAGTATGTTACTTTAACGCTAGAAAAATGGAATTGACGATAAACAAGGGAATATATTTATGCCCACAAATATAAAATAGATCACCACAAAAATCAGAGCCGCGATTCATGCCGCGACGGGTGGCTTAATTGGTCGGGAACACCTGACTGAACTTATCCCTACGCTAAACAGTTGCACTGAAAGAATGAGGTCAGGTGAGCGCAGCTTAGCCAAACGACTCGACGCATCTCTCGATAATGATTGTTTATTTTAGCGGATGAAGCGCGTCGCTTATATGTTGGATTTACACGAGCAACTCAGCATTTTCTGGTGACCTGACATGCTCAGTATGACTCTGGAAAACTCATTCAGCCATCGTGTTATTTAGCGATATTCACCTCGTCAATTTTCGACGGAACTAAGCTGTTTATTTTTTACCTTGTTTGAGTAGAAACCAACAAGAAGAAGCAAAAAATAATGTGAGGGGAATAATAAACTACCCCGACCATCATCAGTCAGGATAGTTTATTTGCTGTGAATGAGGCCTATTTACCTTAGTGGCGTCGATAGTTGTTGAATACACCAGCATTAACCAAGCCAAAGGCAATCCTATTTTTCTACGCTAAGATCACTGTGTATTTAGTGGTTTTGCCATCCGCTTACCGGAGAAGAGACACTCTGTCAGAATATGATAGTCATTAAAGATATAATTCTGTCACTGAAATAGTTCATCAAGAATAATTTTTATCGATAAAACAATGAATAGAATATTATTAGATATTACACATGTGATGTTGGGACGGGGCTAGATTGGGGATCTTGAAAAAGCTAAATTGAGGTCATCATGCAGAATGCCTGAATAGGTGCTTATGCCTCCTCAATACTGGTCTTACACTGATAGATGTCATGGGAATGGTAACGGCAGAAGTTACGTTGCCAGAGGCTATACAGTCGGCCGTAGGCAGCAATAGGCTCAGGTGCCATACCAAGCTGATACCCCAAGCCCCGACTGAAGTCGAAATCAATGGCATACGTTGATTCTTGGCCAAACGGTGTCGTCATATAAGTAAATTCGGTTATGTAACAGATATACCATCGATTATCCTGTTTCCTTTCTATCCTAATCTCAACGGGGCGGTAACCGCCCGTTTCTGCCGTGTAGTCAGGATTGCTGTAATTGAGCGTAATGCTGAAGACTTTTGGGTGACGTTCGATGACGTTGGCTAGCAGTGTAATGAAGGGTTTAAAAATCGGTAAATCACAGGTAATCGTTAAGTGTGGTGCTTTTCGTTTTAGTCGATTGGATTTTATTTTCATGAATACGTCTCATTCGCATGATTTGTTATGAACAAAAAGAGGGGGAGGCTAAAAAGCCTCCCCCTCTATTCTCTTTATTTTACTGACTGCCTTAGAACGCAAAATACCTTTTCTTCAACAGACTACGCCTTCTTTTTCGAGTTTATCCATATAGTCGGCATACCACTGTAACATCTCACGCCGGCCATCCAGATACTGAGCATGGTTATAGGTTCCTCGTATGGAGTTTTTATCAACATGAGCAAGCTGGGTTTCAATCCATGCGGTGTTATAACCTTGCTCATGTAGAATTGTACTCATGGTGTGGCGAAAACCATGGCCTGTGGCTTTACCGCCATACCCTATACGTTTAATCAACCTATTTAGTGTCGTTTCATTTATTGGTTTATCGCGGAGATCTCTTCCTGGGAAGACATTCGGGTAGTGACCACTTATTGGGTAAATTTGTTTCAGAATTAAGACCGCCTGAGTTGATAGCGGAACTATGTGGGGTCTTTTCATCTTCATCCGTTCCGCAGGGATCTCCCATATAGCATGCTCTAAATTGATTTCATCCCACGTTGCATTACGTAATTCACCCGGTCTGACCCCCGAAATAATTAATAAATGCAACGCTGCTTTTAGCATTTGATTACCCATATAACCATCAAGGGAATATAAAAAGGCAGGTAATTGACTGACTGA
>NZ_ATYS01000077.1 GCF_000427805.1 Budvicia aquatica DSM 5075 = ATCC 35567
TTTGGTCAGAGCCTGTCAGCACCTTTGGCTCTTTCGCCGTTACGATGTTTATCAACAGTTCACTTGAGTTAGCCTTACCATCCAACCTTGCCCCTAATCCGCATGATGCTTGCAGATAATAATGTTCTCTCACAAGTGCATTATCGTGCGTAGCACAAGGGTACGTTGTTCCGGGAGCTTCAAACCCTGCCGTTGCCAGCAACGCTTGTCCCAGTAGGTTACGGCTAATGGAATAGCCGGTTATGTCATTGATGATGCTTTGCATAACAATATTTCAGGCGACTTCTTGTCGCACATCGTTTTCGACGATCAATACCGGCTTAACCATAGTAACAAACGATCAATGCCTCCAGCCTCTTTTGATATTGTAGTGAACATCATTGCGGCCTAGCGTCAGCGCATAAGGAGATTGCTCAATGTCGCCATTAACCTAGCCAATATCGTGAGTTTAATTTCATCACTATTTATGCAGCCTTCTTTGTCATAAGGCGACGGTATTCTTTTGTATTTTTTAACGTTACATGACAAATGGCATCAGTACAGGCGGCATTTTTACAACCTGAATTGCAAGGTTTAAACAGTCAACAATTTTATCTATCCGCAAATGCGGTAAGGAATAACGATGCAGGATATATCCACATTAAAGAATGCGCTCAAGACAAATACGTTGAGCTTTGTTCTACTCAGTTTAGTTTCTGGGGGGATTTATACGCTGATGTGGCTTTACAAGAATCAAAGCATCATGACTGACACGATAAATAATAAATTTTCTCAGGGTTCCTTCATTATTTGGATTGCGGTGTGCTTTGGTTTATCGAATCAATTGAGCAATATTGTCAGTATCGGTGTGGATGAATATGGCTCTGGTTACGACAGTGTCGTTATTCTGGTTCTTCTGTTATCGCTGGCCACGAATGTTCTTCTTATCGTCTGGGCCTTTAAGGCAAAGATAGCGTTACAGCATTACGTGCTAACGACGTTTAAATTTGAGCTCAAGATGAACGTCTTTTATACCTTCATGTTCAACGTCTTTTACATCACGTATTGCATTAATGTGATGCCNGAAGCCTTACAAAAACACAAGATTATTCATGGCGATTTCCAGTCACTTGAAAAACGTCACGCGGAATAATTCTGATTAATGGCATTTANATCCATGTCATTGTCGTCATGGTATGCCGATAACATACCATTTCAGATCAAGGCTAAAGGTCAATGTCTTCTAGAAAACTATCATTCATTATCTTTAAGGTAACAGTTATGGCAATTGTACTTCTTTTACTTTGGGTTGGGGCTTCAGTGGTGATTGGGCTGTGTGCTCAATCACGAGGGCGCTCTTTCTGGTTATGGTTCGTGATATCGATGATATTCGATCCTCTCGCAGGGGTGATATTTTACAACATCGTGGTGAGGTTAAAATGACAAAAGACAAACTGAAAAAAATAGTCGCCATTTACCTTATAGCAGGTGTGCTATTTATGATGCTGGTATTTATGGTCGGTTTTGGACTGATTATTTGGTAAAACCTGAGAAAAACACGGTGTTACTGCTGTTGTTCCTAGTGTTTCCGACAGCGTGATACATAGTGACTATCGCAACCTGTTAAAGAAATAGTCCATTCAATGGCCTTATTCTGACATTGAATGGGCTGGTAACATCAGAGTTTCTTTTACTGAAAACTTAAGGAGTATATAAAGTGAAATCGTTAATGATATCGGCCTTACTGGCATCGTTATTCGCTTCGGCTTCTGTCTATGCTGACGAAGAGTATGACCTAAAATGTACGTTGGAAAGCGGTGAGAAAATGACGCTTAGCCATGGCAGCGATACTGTTTATATCTCGTTTAAAGCGATTGATGATCCAGATGAGGGCGGCTCCGTCATTAAGCTGGATATTCCATCTGGCGAAGCTCAGCAAACGATGACCAAGAACAGCACAACTGGGGTGACCGCATACATATTAAGAGGGACTGGTGATGATATTGAAGGCTCAATTGCTGTTGTTTATGAAAAACACCAAGGAAAACAAGACGCTTATTTTAGCGTCATGAATTCGCTGGGTGCTGAAATACAAAGCCATTCCTGCAAAATTAGCACTATTAAAGCGGACAGTAGACTATTAATAAAAGGGATAGCTCATATTCCCCCTATCAATTAATTGCCTCGTGATAAATACACAAACTCACTGAGCAGGTAAAAGCATAAAGCATCGTAATAATGCTATTTCTCTGAAATCCAACCTTTACTTCGTTAAGCAATAAACGACTTAATCGATATGAATCGTGAGTATAGTGACCTTGCAAGAATAAAAAAATATCGTTGTGTAATGATTGTTTCAATTACGCACACCACCATTTCAAATAAAATAACACTAAATATAGAGGGAATTCAATATGAATATAATCGACAGGTTTTTCAGGATAGTTCTAACCATTATTCTTACCATTACACTAGCNTCATGCGACTCAGGCAATATTAATAAAGTCAAAGACAGTGTCTTTTATGAGATTGACACGTCAATGACTATTGGTAAAGCCTTTTCTACAAGAACGGATTGTGAACGCGGAAAATGGTCAGAAGAGAAGGATGCTAGAGGGCGAAGCATTGTGACATATACATGTAGCTTACCTGAACGGTATCTAGAACATGTCAATGATATTACTTTTAGTTCTCTAGATAGAACATTCACCATTATGACTAATTACATTGCAAGTCGTATGAAAGTCATAGAATCAAGCTCATTAATCATGGATAAATATCGTAAAAAATTAATTGATTTGGAACAGGCAAATAAAGATAAAAATAAATTATTAACGTTAGAAAAAGTTGATGCATATACTAAATGGATGGTGACTGATAGTGGTGGGGTTGAGCTCGTATCTAGTGAAATAGCATCTCATTATGGAAATAAGACAGTAACAATAAAATTCAATCAACCCAAAGAGGCTGTCGCATTAGCTTATGCGGATTTCAGAGAAGATCGAATCCCAACAATGTACATCAATGCCATGAAAAAAAGTGTACAAAAAGACTATGATGCATTTGTATCATCGATATCAAACAACGAGAGGTTGTAAGAGGGTTCCCGCTGAGACTGTAATTAAAATTGTGGTGCGACACGAGGCTGCTCCTGTGATTGTTTCAGCCAATCGATAGTAATAAGTGCGAAGAAACCTGCTGTCTCACCAGCAGTTCCCTATCCGACTGTGCGTCGAGAGTAATTTCGAGGTGTAAAGCGTCGGGGACAACGTAGCCACGGGTATCCGTAGGTGCGATCCGCGAGGGTCAAACCAAAACTGCCAGCCGCAGGCGGTGAAGGCTCCAGCCAAAATGGCAAGCGAACAGGTATATCTTCTCACAATTAAGGTAACTAGCCTGCTTGATTTCAGCATCAAGTGTTACTGGGAGCAATGCAGGCATATTGGTATCAGATTGTTGAGAAGAGCGACGCATCCCCTCCCGCCAATACTGACGCCACTTGAACAATAAGTTGTCGTTTATCCCGTGTTCACGAGCCAACTCGGCAACCGATACATCCTGTTTAAGTGAGAGTTCGACCATTTATATTTTGGACTCAACGGGATAATTAGTGTGTTTTTTACGAACAGAAGTTAATGATTTCATGGATAGCGTCCACTATATTGTCAGGAATTTCAGGTTTTTCTGGGGGATTACCGAATGGCGCTTACGATTCAGCCTGCATAGCCTCGTATAATTGTCTATTCCCTTCTTGATAGTGTGCTTTATCAGTACGACCTGAATAGTGAACATAGCAACAATGAATTATGAATAAGCATGTAAAAAAGCCCCGATACTTGTCGGGGCTGGACTGGATGCGGGTATCTCAAACTATAAAAAACATCTCGCTATCTGAAAAAATTAGAAGCTATATTTGACGCCCAACATAGCCTGTGTATCACTATAGCCCTTATCACCCATTTGTTGTGCTACATTACCCCACACGTTCAATCGAGTATTAAGTTGTCCTTCCACACCGACTTTTAACTCACCCCTATTTTTAGCCCCGGCCTGACTGTTGCTGACGTTATTCATTTTGACGGTATAATTTTCAGTATTATAGATCCAGTTCGCTTCGATAAAGGGCTGGAATGTGCGGTCTTTACCGTCATCAATCCGGTTATGCCCGTTCATATAAGCCCGTAAACCTAAACGGGTCATCAGATTATTGTCAGTTTCATGCTTAATCCCGGTACCATTGCTCTCCCGACGGTCATTGGCGCTGACGCCCATCCAAACCACCTGAGCTTTAGGTTGTAACCAGTAACTGGCCTGTTCATGTTGTCCCAGTTTAAAACTGTATCCACCTTCAAGGGATGCGGTTACGCCTCGAGATTTATAGTTTTCGGTGCCTAAATAATCACCTTTCACTTCGTTATCAAACCAGTTATATAAAACCCAACTATCAACATAAACACCGGTTTTATCGGTTTCATTGGCATACCAAGTTCCGTAAACACCCGCACTGTAACCATCGACTTTACCCTTCGAGGCATAGTCCGTCACTTTAGATTGGGTTTTACTGTTATTGCTGCCATAACCCGCCATCACACCAAGATGTAGGCGATCTAAATCATTATTTGACCACTGGACGATATCGCCCCCTAATTGGAGAACATAACGATTACTGGTGGTTCTTAGCTGTCCACTCCCGTCACGAAAACGGTTATGTCCACCGACATTACGCATCCACAGACTGGTGACTTTTTGTTCCCCAGTGAGTACATCGGTATACTGTGTTTCACCCAAACGGTCATGCAGGCGAGTCATAAATAGGGTATTCGCCGCTGACTGGTTAGCCAGATAACTTCCGGCTTCTGGACGGTACACCGGAGCATTAATAACTGGTACTGCTGGCGATTCAGGTGCTATAGGTTTAATCACGGGCAACTCAGGGACTACCGGTATCGGTTCAATGGGTGGAATCACAGGGCTATAATCTGAAATTAGATACCAGTTATTAGCGTTAGCCCCGCTGATAGCTGTCCCTGGACGGACAAAATAGTCAAACGCACCGGCGACAATACGCCCACTGTTATTAAAGGTGCCGACAGAATTCCCCAGAACTTGAACAATCTCAATCCCATTCGTCGTTAGAGCACCATTACCACCGATATTAGTAATTACCACGTTGGTATGGCCTGACGTATCACCTTTCACGACCAGTTTATCCGTAGTAGAAGTATCATCTTCAAGCACTGTATTGAGTACTAATGTTCCCCCATTACTGGCGTAATTCCCTGCAATGGTCAGCATCTTGGGTGTGAATGTTGAACGATTTAATGTGGAGGTATCGTTGTACTTTAAGGTTGCACCATCCAACGTTAGGTTAGAGAGCGTTGAATCTCCAGTCATATTCCAGACACTACCCGTTCCGGACATCGTCAAGTTTGTCGTACCGGGCGTTGTGCCAAACAGGGACGTGCCGGTGAAGGTTGAACCCTCGGTCATGGTCAGGTCAATAACGCCGTTCGATGAGGACATTATAGTACCAGTAGCGTTATATTGAGCGGCATTGCCAGTTAAAACGCTGTCCTGACCGCTGGCATAAAATGCCCTGCCGTTACCCGCATTAACCATAGCGCCGGTCAAGGTCACTGTTCCTGCTGAGGTGGCTGCAATGGCAGAAGAGTTCGCATCCCCCCCGTCAAGCGTAATGGCGGTCGGTCCGCTAAAATCAATCACGCCCTTGCTTGCCCACAGGCCGTACAGCATAGCGGTGCTGTCGGTGGTGGTATTATTAATCGTGACCCGCTTTAAAGCGGTCACTTTCCCACCGATTTGATGAGCAAGAATACCGGTAGAACCGGTACCGCCATTAACAATGTTAATCGTCGAAGTACCCTCGAGTTCCACCACGCCACCGACGGTAGTCGGTGTCGAAATCCCCTGAGCTCGAATACCATAAACGGTTGAATGATTGTCGGTGTTAACGTTGACCAGTAAACCATCTTTAGTTTTAATTTTACCGCCGGAAATATAAGAATATAAACCGACTGAACTGTTACCTGCTTTATTTAACGTCACCGTCGTATTTTCGTTTAAAAAAGCGGTCATATCTGGTAGCAATAATGCCGGAGTATATAGGCCAGCCTCAATATCAATTCCAATTAACTCAACATGATTATTGCCATTGATGATAAAGGTCGAACCAGCACCAAATTCAGCCGTCACTGTTTGGGCTAACGCCGCGGGAAGAGAGCCGGTGCTCCCATTTTTTAATCTGACGGCAGAAATATAGCTGCTACCGGTTGCTCCGTCAGCAAAGTTGATGACAACGTCCGTTTTTCCTAACTGCATAATACTATTAAAAATACTAATGCCGACACCGTATTTGTTTACCGGCGTATTCAACGTCTGCGTTACGCTAACATACCCGGAATAAATAAAGTTATGAGTATTGAGCGCAGCAATAGCCGAGCTATCGACAACATTGACCATTCCGTTGCTGGCAATTAATTCATTGGGAGCAGTGACTTTATTGGTAGCAGGGACGGGCGTTGCACCCACAGTGGCTGTCAGCATAAGGCTTGTACTTAATGCCATCATCTTCATGTTATTCATGATGTATATTCCTTTACGATTTGTAAACAATCTTGTTTCCTACTGGATAGTCATAGCGTGACATCAGAACAAAATCAGAAGTTATATTTGCTGCTCTACATGATAGCCGTTGTATTACTTAATCTTTATCATCGCCAGCTTGTTGTGCCACATGACTCGATGGGTTTAGGTCAATATCTTCTTAGAAATCGAATTTAGCTTGACCCAATGTGGAGTCGAGAAATACTGTAAACAAGTTGCTTTTAAGTACTGACTATTATACATGCTAATTTTAAAATTAATGCAAGCTTGCCATTTAATTATTTAATATAACCTTAAGTGTTTTTTTAGACTTTATGTTTTATTTTTTGGTTTATCCCTCGTATTTAACTCTAATTTACTGCTTTTCAATAGATAATTAAATGCGTTGTTTCGTTAAAGAGCAATGTGGTTGAGATATGAATTATCTAAGTAAAATGACGTCCAATATTTAGATAATTCAATCTCGTGAGAAAAAGCTATAAAGTGGTTAACCGGATGTTAAGGCTGGACAATGTGTAGAAGTGTTCGTGACATAGTCGTGCCAGTATCCAGCGTTCCACGATGAGCACACCCACTTCAGCTTTGGCCTTATCCTCTGGTTTATAGGACCTCTGTTTTATAATGCTCTGCCAGAGCTTGGTAACTCGTGTTGTTCACGGGTTCTTAGCGATCGGCTTTGTTAACCCCACTTTTGAGGTTATCGGGGATCAACAGTTCAGGAACTCTGCACAGAAAGCGCAGGCACCGACTGTTGGCGTTGAGCCAGGATGCCATATTCTGTCCTTCACAGGCATTGACGTAGATGTAGTTGGACGCCTCCATGACAGAGCGACGAAGATGACGGCACAGCACTCCTCTCCAGCACTGGATTCTCCCTTAACATCGACGTGTCAGGTTCCCAAGTTCCGAGCCTGAGCCTAAATTGAGGTCATGCCTCCTCAATGCCGGTTGACGGATGGCAGTAGGCAGGTTTCTTCCATCTCAGGTACATCATGGTGGCGGCCACCCAGCCTGCCACCATCGTCGGCATGAAGCTTGCCATCGGCCAGTACATATTGCTGCGGGGCTTGTTCCCGCGGTGATAGCAGACGACAGCAGGCATCTACCCAGCCAGACAACACTGAACGACTCAGCTCCACGTTTTGCCGGGCATAAATTTTTATTTTTTTAGCCAGCAGGATCATTTGCCCATATCTATCGATTGCTTACCAATCGACGTTGTCTGAATAATTGCGATTAATGCGAGTAAATTACACGTTAAATCTCTTTACAGTAAATATCGGTACCACAGGCTTGGCAACATTTAGCACCTAAGTGTTCTTTACCACACAGAAGACAAAGCCACTGAGTCACTAGAACCGGTTTCATCTGTTTCTTTACCATATGGCGTAATTCCTCCTGCTGTTCATTGTGTTTTACTTCTGGGTCAAAATAAGTACAAAGACGTAAACGTTCTATAGGAATGCTCTTCTGATCATGTTCAAACCACGGTNTCTCGCTGAGATTATTGTTATGGAGTATTAATAAGCACCCGCAAAACCGACAAAAATAAGGTGATTCATTTGCCGGTGGATTTCTAGCAGCCGAAATAATTTGATTCATNACATTGCAAGCCACAAAGACTTTTAACATTCGCATGGTATTCTCCTTCCCCAAACTGCACACAGCAGCAAGCGCTACGCATACTGACGCAGTGATGGAAAGTTATTATTTGGGGGAAATAAGGGGCGTTAAAGCACGAGGAGGGACTTAAGCGTTCAGACTGTCTTAGCTACGTGATTCAGTAATACGGACCATTAACCAGCTTTTTACTTCGCTTTCTAGCCAGCGGGAACTACGTCCCATCTTTATTGGTTTAGGAAACTGACCTTCACTCATCAGCTTATAGAACCATTTATCCGTTAAACCAGTAAACTCAGTAATAAAGACCATATCGACTAATTTATCGTTCATCAGGTCGGGTATTGTATTCAGATTGTTCATGACATTTCTCTCTGTCTTTAAGTTAATGAAAGACAAGAGCAGGTAGCTCTGACTGATACATTTTGATTAATCAGTTGATTGCTGCTTACTCCGTCATAACAATCTGTTGGTTAGTAAGAAAATACTTTTATCGATTTGCCCATAACTACTTCTGACTACAGCCAAAATTACGTTCTCCATCTTCACTGCTTTTAGTAGCAAGCTTTGCCATATAACTGGTGTGGTAAATCAGGTCACGATATACCTGAGAATTAAGCCCCTCTTGTTTCTTTAAGTGATAGTAAGCAGAAGGCAAATAAACTAACGACCGATATGACTCATCACTAAGCTTTAAAGCGCGTAACCAGGCTTTAATAGCCATTAAAGTCAGAACCCCTCTCTTGGTATCTAACTTGCCACTAATGTCACCAGGGCTGTAATAGGCATCCTTATTTACCAAGATTAAAAGGTGGTAATGCTTTTTATTCTTTTCTAATCCAAACTCCCGTACCCACAGATATTGTAAATTACAGGGATAAACCCGTATTCCTCGCTTTTTGTTGCGTAGTTCATGAGCTTTAATTTGAGCTCTTAATGATGCAAAGAAACGAGTAATCACAGCAGAGTCTTTATCTATATCTAACGCCCCATCAGGTAATCTTAAATCAAGCCTAAAGGCCATCACTCTGGACGTATCCTTTAATGTACGTTGAATGACTTCTTCAAAGCGGTTTAAGTGATATTTGTTTAATAATCCATGATTCATGTTTAGTTTCATTTTTCTTGCTCTTGTTAGTTGGTTTCATAGCTATGGGATAGCAAGTAACTTTTTACTTAACACGATGGAGATATAGAGGAAGACTACTAAAGTCAGTTTCTATGTACCGTAGTAGTGACTGGGCTATGACTAAGTTATGACTATGATTTGGCTATAACTGACTAATCATTAAATGTGAGGTTTCAGATAATAGTTAAATGCGAGGATAAACATAATATATAAACCAACAGTGAATATTTACTTATCTTCAGACAGCCTGTAGGGTGAAGCTTTGCTATCACTCGATGCATGGGTAATACAACACAAGTAACCCCAATCAGAATCACTCTGAAGTTAAGTCATTATCTTGTGTGGTTTTATTCATTTTGTAGTAATCTTCTCTGATAAAATCAGTATTTAATTACTGACTGACTATAGATGGCCTAAATTTATTTGTTCACTATGCTTCTAGAAAAAGTCTATGGTTAATCACATAATCGCAAAGGTGCAGCACTATCGCCTAACTCATAAAGGTGCAGCACTAAAGAGGGGGGGATATTGATGGCGTCAAAAAATAGGATAACAACAAACTTCACGGATCTTACTTATGATTTTATTTTGGATTTAGAGTCTAAATCTAACATTAGCAAATCAAAAATCATTCAATCTATTGTTTATGACTATATGATTAGGGAAAGCGAAAATAACATCCTCATTGAATCTTTGATTAGTTCAAGAAAAGAGCGGAAAGATGAATACTTTAATAGTACGCTTAGAGTTGGTTCATTTTTTAATTCAAAAGAAAAAGGAGAAAAAGGAGAAAAAAAGAAATTCTATCGTTCAACTTTTTATGAAAAAGAACTACGTTTAGATATTAATGAGTTTACTCCAAAAGAAAAGAGTGATATCTGTTACCTTATAATGGAAACAGTAGGTTTAAATTTTAAACTTACCCCATTAGATATGCTTGCTAGTAACTTAGTATATATCCTCTCTCATTATAGTGAGAATATAGATTATTGCCTTGTTATTTGTCATGAGGTAATCATATCTAAAAAGTCATGTTCCAATAATGGTAAAACCAAAGGGTATTTTAGTATAAAGCTAAAACTGAGTAATCACCCCATAACTAAAAGTACATATTCTCTTTGTGATTTTCATTTTTTAGATTTCTTGAACATTAAATATGAAAGTTTTTTTGATGTTGCCTGTCATGGTTGGAACACAAAAAAACATTCGAAAATAACGTGTATAGGGGCTCTCAATCGTAAAGCATCTGGAGCTTACTTTCTAGGGATGAGTCGTTATGAAATCAACCATGAAGAACAACTTCAAAAAGAATTTAAGGATAAAGAAGAAGAGACTAATAAATATAAAAAAATTATGACGGATGAGAACAACAAGAAAAAGAAAAAGAAAAAAGCGCCATTACTCTATATCAATAAATCCTTTGTCCTTGATCCTTGTTTAGCAATCAACATAACAAATATGAAAATATTCCTTGACGAAAAAGTTATAAAAATGAAGTTTTAACTAGATGAAATTTCAGCTCTATATCACTGATACGAAATATCAATCGTGTCTTTTTTATGGAGCTTTATATGACCCGCTTAGCCTCACGTTTTGGTTCAGTAAACCTTATTCGTCGTGACCGACCATTAACCAACGATGAATTAGCCCACCATGTTCCCAGCATTTTCTCGGAAGAAAAACATCACTCCAGAAGTGCCCGATACAGCTATATTCCTACCATCACCTTATTAGATAACCTGCGCAAAGAAGGCTTTCAGCCCTTCTTTGCCTGCCAGACTCGCGTTCGCAATCTGGATAAACAAGACCATACAAAACATCTAATTAGGCTACGCCGTGAAGACCAAATATTAGGAAAAGAAGTCCCTGAGATAATCCTGCTCAATAGTCATGATGGCTCGAGCAGTTACCAAATGCTTCCTGGTTTTTTCCGCCAAATTTGCACCAATGGCCTGGTCTGCGGTGACACCTTCGGTGAGGTTAGAGTACCACATCTTGGGCCTGTCGTTGACCGTGTGATTGAAGGTGCTTACGAAGTATTAGGTATTTTTGACCAAGTTGAGGAACAACGGGAAGCCATGCAAGGTATCACGCTCTCACGGCCCGCACAACACGCCTTTGCCCATGCTGCCTTAACCTACCGCTATGGCGAAGAGTATCATCCAGTGACGGAAGAACAAATTCTGATGCCCAGGCGTTGGGAGGACAAAAAAGATGACCTTTGGACAATTTTTCAGCGTTCTCAGGAGAATTTAATTAAAGGTGGGCTATCAGGACGCACGGCGAAAGGGAAGCGAGCCCGAACGCGAGCGATTAATGGTATTGATGGTGATATCAAACTCAACCGAGCTTTATGGGTGATGGCTGAGAATATGCGACAACATTTAGCCTGACTGAACGGGGTTCACGTTCAATCTCTTCTAGGCCGGTTCGGGTACCCGTCAGTACCCCATCTATTTGCGGCCTAACTCTCTTTCACCGTGAGAACATCGCCATGCCCTATATTCAGCGCGAGCAGCGCATCATTACGATGGCTTTACAGCTGTTAGATAAGCAACTCAAAGCCAAACCCTATTCGTTGACCTCATCACAACAGACGCAAGATTACCTTCGGTTACAGCTAGAGCCAACTGAAAAAGAGGTCTTTCTTGTCCTGTATTTGGATAATCAGCACCGGTTGATTGCCCGTGAAACCCTCTTTATGGGCACCATTAATGAAGTGTCCGTCTACCCACGAGAAATCGTTAAGCTGGCCCTGTACCATAATGCAGCGGCGACGATTTTGGCGCATTCCCATCCCTCGGGAATAGCTGAGCCCAGTCAAGCTGACAAGACAATAACCCAAAAGTTAAAAGAGGCCTTATCGTTGGTTGACGTAAAAGTCTTAGACCACATTGTCATGGGTCATGGCGAACAGGTGTCGTTTGCTGAACGGGGCTGGTTATAGCTCAAGCCACCAGC
>NZ_ATYS01000078.1 GCF_000427805.1 Budvicia aquatica DSM 5075 = ATCC 35567
AAAGCAAGAAACATCGCTAACGGTGATTTGGTCAGAGCCTTTAACGATCGCGGGCAGGTATTGGTAGGTGCTCTGGTATCCGACGGAATTAAACCGGGGATTGTCTGTATTCATGAAGGGGCATGGCCGGATTTAGACCCGGCAGCCGGCGGCATTTGTAAGAACGGCGGCGCCAATGTGCTAACCAAAGATATACCGACCTCTCAACTGGCTAACGGATGCTCGGGTAATACCGCTCTGGTGTATATTGAAAAGTATACCGGTCCGGTCTTGCCACTTACGGCGTTTGAACCGCCTAAAGGAGAGAGCGCCAAGGCGTAATATCATCAGCTAACCACGATTTCTGGCCGATAAGATTATCGGCCAGATTTCTAATGAGTTTCCTACCGAACCGAACTGGGTTTATCAAAGACTAAACTCTCTGATATGTATTGAATATGTCATCAAAGCCGTTTTCACCCGAAGTTCGCGAACGGTCAGTTCGTCTGGTTATGGAACATCAACAGACTCTTGCCCAACGTTCTGACGTATCGTCGTTTGCTGACCATCCCCTTAATCCCTAGCTCATTCACCGACTGCGGCTGGCAGTTCTGGATTGAACCTCACGGTTCGCTCCTGTGGGGATGCCCGTGGCTACGTTGTCCCCGACGCTTTGCACCTCAAAATTGCTTTTGATGCACAGTCGGGTAGGGAATTGCTGGTGAGACAGCAGGTTTCTTTACACTTATTACGACATACTGGCTGAGACAATCAGAGGAACAGCCTCGTGTCGCACCACAGAATTTCTAACACGCCCTCTTGGGAGGAAGACAGTAACCACGGCATCGGTATCATCACCGCTATCGCCAGTAAGGTCACAACACTCATCACAATATCCAAACCGGTCACTCTCATGACACTAACTCCCTGTTGTTACACCGCCCCGTCGATTACCCTCCAACACGCGCATTCCCATCCGGCAAATCAGCCGCGTAAATGTACCGGCCCTGAAACGTCCCTCTGCAACTGAGGCTCCGGTATCCTGGCAGACCACTGAGGGCTTTGCCATGCTTGCAAACTTGCGTACTTTCATCGCAATGCCAGCAAGCCTTGCGTTGCCGTTGTTTGAGTAAAGTCATCATCGTCATCAAAAATCTCCGTGACCGAACCTTGACAGTGAGCGGTCTATCGTTGTTCGGTACCACAGGCAGGGCGTATCACCGTCACCCTAGGTCTGTTAAACACGTTAAGCCTCGGTCACTGACTGGGCCTGGCAACTCGTCTGATAAACGTATTTACCCTGAAACGTGCGCCGACACTCGCGACAACGGTAACGTTGAAAGCCACAGCGCGACGTCCCATGCTTACGCACCAGTGTGGCGTCATGGCAATACGGGCAAACGGGTGGGGGTTTTCGGTATATCAACATCGCCAAGCGCCTTATTTATGGGGATGGTGACCCCGGCAGAAAATGGATAATTCAGTAACATCATGCTGTCCCATACCTTGTTTTTGCGATGATAGGGATAAAACTACGCGCTGTCAGCACACACTCATCATCCTTAACCGTTCCCCGGGCGTTTTTCAGCGAATTCAGATTAGGTGATGGCACTGACCGGCCCGCATAGCCAAGACCCTGCCTCGCCTCATGACCACAATACTGGGCCCGTGACCTCGCCCAGAGGCGGTTCTCAGGTAATCGGGCAACATCCTCAGCCATCGCCCAATACTGAGACGCGCCTCTCCAATCACCGGATTTCTCTTTCAACGCAGCAATCTCTGCCAGTTCTGCATAGTGATAGGCAGGCTCACGGTTCAAGCTTTGTGACATAACGATACCTTCAAAATAAAAAAAACGGCAGGGAGTTAACCACCATCCTAGACCGTAAGACGCTCCGCTAATATGAACTTAACCACAACAGCGCCACTCAGAGAGGCCTCTGTACAGAGAAAAACACACACCTTCACATGCAACTGAATGCCGGGAAATATCGTCTCTCTCTGCTATAGTTAGTCTGAACAACACAAGGGCAAGCAAAATGTCGTGCAATAAATATACGATAGAAAACTGACTGCCATACAGATAACAATCTTACCAGCCAATTCTTACACCGACCGAACCACCAATCGAGTAGTTATCGCTGACGTTATGGGTTGCACTGAGCAGGTTAACATTGCCGTACACGGCATAGCGTCCGTTCTGCCACTCATGGGTCCCGCCAACACCCACCCCAACCGACTGGCGTTTATCCCGGGTGCTAAAATCCACACCGGAAACGTTAACTTTAGTCCCATTCATAAACTCGTTGTACACATCGACATTACCGTAAACATGTGACCGGCGTGTAGTGCCATCTTCAGCTCGCCAGACAATGTCCTTATCCAATGAAACGCCTAACCGGCCTCGCAGGCTATCGCCCTCTTGCAGGGAGACTTCACTGCCAAAAGGGTCACGGAAATCCTCGAAGTCTACCCGCGAATAGGTAAGCTGCGTCTGCGGTGTCAATGACAGGCCATATCCTAACGAATAACGCTTACCCGTTTCTATCGACGAGGCATATCCCCGACCGTGATTATCCGACACCATACTCTGCCCTAGCGTGTCAGAGCTCAACCCACTGTCAAACCACATTGTCTGTAACTGACCATCAACATAGATACCATCATTGCCGTACCAGGTCAGCGTAGTACCTATGCCATAACCCGAGCTATCGATAGAGCCTGCGCCAAAGAAAGAATGGATATCTGCCTGCGCCTTACCGTAGGAGAAATTCACGCCACCAGTCAACAGTGAACCATCTTGCCCCTGATGCAACGGAATATCCAGACCAGTCTGTAGCTTCCACTGGTCAATATCCCGTTGTGAACCACTGGTGGACTTAGCCGGGTCAGCCTTCTCGTGGTTACCTTCTATGCGTCCCCATGCCCATGGAGCATCACTAACGTTATTCTGACTCAGTTCAGTGGACCAGTAACGGTTACCGACGCGCTGTTGTAGGGTCGGCAAGGTGTTGAGTGCGGCTAGTACCTGCGGATATTGTTCATACAACGGCACTCCGGGCTGATAGCGTAATGCACTCCCATTGTCAGGATTTTCTGGGCTAGGACCCGGGTCTGTCGGGTTCAGCTTAGATGATAGAGACCAGTCTCGACCGGCACTCGCCTCTTCGCCACTCGCCTGTAAGGTATACGCATACGCCCCACCAATGATTGCTGGCTTGCCATCGGCGGTGACATAATCCCCCTTCAGCAAGAATGCATTGTTAAATGACACACCGCCCACGTCAATGATGGTAATACCAGAGTTGGTTTGATCGCCCATCCCTCCCACATTATTCACCGTGATTGACGTTGTACTGGTTGCATCACCCTGAATAAAGAGCTTATCGGTGAAAGAACTATCGTTACCAAGCTGAGTATCGATAAAAATAGAAGCACCGTTACCTGTATAGTTGCCAGCAATCGTGAGACTGTCGCCGGTAAAGGCGCCATTCGCGCGGGCATACCCGTTAGACAGTCGAATTTCGCCCGCGTTGGTGACATTACCGATGACAGAGGATGAACCGATTGAAGACAATGTTGCACCGTCAGCAACCGTTAACATATCAGCTTCAGTCTCAGTAGGTGTTGGCATAACCGCCACACTAGTGGTTAAACCCAGCGTTGCGTTATTCAGTGCTAAGATGCCAGCGTTAACATTGACCGACAGGAACGAATTAACGCTGTCGTCAGCACTATTTGAGCCAGTTAGCATCCAGACGCTATCACCCTTTTTAACCAAAGTACCGAAACCAGTGATACGGTTCGGGTCGCCATCGGTGATTGCCTCTTCGCGATTATCAATTTTGGTCAAGTCAAAATTAGCATTACCTGACGCGCCACCAAGCACCAGATGGCTATTCGCCAGATCGAGTGAAGCTAAGTTCGGGTCAAAGAAACTTTGGTCAATAACCAAGGCCTGCGCGGTTCCTTCAAGAACATAACCGGGTTGTAGTTCCAAAGAAGCTGATTTTTCTGCATTACTCAGGCGGTAAATGCCAACTGCGGTACCGTTACCGCCATGAACGAGCCCCGCAACAGTGAGGTATGTGTCCGCCGTATTGGTCTCGAGATAAACGCCGTAACCCTGCTGCGACACAATCGTCCCACGGGTGATAGCGTCAATGGTAGACAAACCATCATCTCCGCCATATGTGGTGCTAATAACACGTATCGCGTCATATTCAGTGGTCATATCATTAACATCAAGGGTAACAATAGCATGACCATTATTGGTCATCGCATAGAGATTGATACCCTGGTCAGCGTTGATCTGGCCGTCCACAGTAAGGTCTGTTGTAGAGATACCGCTATCAACTTGAGTGTAGGACTGTATCCCCACTATATCTGAAGTGACATTATTGAGATTGATTATCGAGGTCACGTCGCCCAGACTCGAGGTGGTTTGAATAGTTGCCCCCGCGTATCTCGCAACGATATCACCGATTACCGTCGTTGAAGTCACGGCATCCCCCCCCGAACTGTTGTTGCTCAAATAAAGCCCGAAGTCGGAGGCGATAATATTGTTAGCGTTGACATTTAAAATGGAATTTCCCTCACTCGCGCCATTTGAAATTAATATTCCGGCGCGACTTTGCGAATCGACATTGCCTGAAATATCAAGATTAAACAACGAATTTCCACTATGGGCATAGCTGTATGACTGAATTCCTTCGTAGTAAGCTGATATGTTACTTAGCTTGATCGACGTATTGATGTCACCCTTATATGAGTTCAAATTTAGATTCATGCCTTGCCCTGATCTGGCAGTAATATCTCCCGTAAGCGCAATGTCTGTTAGGATTGAGCCATTAGAGCTGCTAGCATTGACATTCATCCCCGAATATCCAGCAATTATATTGTTTGCACGAAATTTAAGACTTATAGCACCTTCGTTAGCGTAAGAATCTATCGTGGTGGCAAAAACATCGTTGGAATAGATATGGATATCACCTCCAATATTGATGTCAGTAATTACGTCCCCATCCATATTGGCATTCATAACAGTGAGACTATTAGCCCCAGCAGTCATGTTATTTGAACTGAAATTAACAATACTAGAACCACCATTAGAATTGTTGTTAATCAAGATACCACTATTCATCAATCCGTTGGTTTCAATCATGGTGGATGCAGATTGCCCGGTTACAAAAGTATCATTCTGAATCTCGAGAGAATATGAACCATCGGTGTTGAGGACTGACGCATGAATATCTGTATAACTAATCGAACCAGAACCGGCGATAGTCAGTGCTGAATTAGTCGTACTTGAGTCGTTGACGATAAAGCCAGGTACAGTTTCAACCACGACATCAGTACCGTTAATGGCGATCCCTGCCACGTTTGTATTTTCACAGACGTAGGTTCCAACATCAGTACTGGTACATGCAGCATGGGAGGTGTGTGGTAAAGCAACGACCAGAAGAGTAAAGGCAGTCGCCAGTGTCGAGCCTGAACTCAACATTATAAACTCTCGTGGCATTAACATTTTCATTTCTTTCATCGGCCACCCCTTATGATATTAGCCGATGAATTATCCGATATGACCCTGAGAATGAATAAATAACATTTATTGATGTTCACTGACAATCTTGCTCCCTAAGATATAAAAATATTTATATAGATTTCTTTCTGTTCGTAAATGTTAACCACAGTTAAAACTCAATACTTAATTAATATTGCAGAGTATACATATGACTATATTTGGTATATTACCATGATTACACACACTGAATAAATAAAAACATTCAACCCTAATAGAAAACCGACTCATTAGCGAATTAATAATACGGGTAGTTATTAGTTTTGCATTACATTTAATTATTAAATAATCGATTAACACAAGAAAATTAGCCGGAAACAATGACTATTAGTTAAGACATTATTATCACCATTACTTTAATGAGAATTTGTTAATAAGTTGGAAATAATGTCAATATCAATTAAATTCTCGGTTTTCAGCAAGTTAGGAGTTGTTAACACCAAAGGACTTATCAACTACCGTCTCAGTAGTTCAAATGCCGCACGACCATACATCTGACTTTTCAGCATATTGAGAATATTCACATGCCCGTCAACAACACCGTTACTCCCCCCTAATCGATTCAAAACGTAATTCTTAAAGTCATCTGACAGCCGATACCCTTACGTCAATCTGGCTGTGAGCACCACGTTGACAAGTCAGGCAGTATTTCTCGCCATAATACACATGACCGCAGCCGCTACAGTGTCAATGACCCCGTTGTACCAACGGGCGTGCTTTCGGTACCAACGTCCTCAACACATTAACAGTAGCCGCCTCTTCAAAGGCCACATTGATGTAAGGGCAGTGTTGGCGTGAGTGTTCAGATAAACCCGCATCGGTATGCTCAAACCAAGGGCGACTACGCGCAGTACTCCGATGAAAAACCAGCGGGCTGTTACAGAGGTGACAACGATATTCACTATTTGGGTCGTGCTGTGCGGTTAATGCCGACATGAGATGTCCATAAGCATTACGTGCAATAAAGGATTTTACGTACATACGGAGACTCCTTTTCGCTGGATAGCAGGCAGTCGTAATCCGTCCCTTAAGGGCAGAGACAGATACCGGTTTCCAGACTGGAATAATTGAGGATTAAACGGGATGAGTCAGCGGTGACTGACGAGATTGCGGATTGAATAGTTTCAATGCTTGGTTAAAAACGGTGAGACAACGGATGATTAGTGTCGTGGTCGACATGATGATGCTCGGCATGAATAGGTTTCATTTCATAGGGCAAACCTGTTATTTTTTACTCCTCGCTGACGAGCTACGTGCCCTTTGATTGAGCAATCTATTTCTGACGCTTAATCCTCGAGGTCGCGACCTGACCGGCATGATCGATGTAGTTACCAATCTGAGGGGACAGCATCTTGGCAGTCACGAACTGTTTAACTCGATGGAATACCGCTCACTCAAACTCAATCAATCGACAACCCATTGAATACCTATTAAAAATAGCCCTATAGCCACCCTAGGTGGCATTGTGATGTTAGTGCTAGCTAAGTGCTTAAGCGGCCTCTAGACGCGGCCTGTGCGTATTTTAAGCTGGTATGAAATCGAGCACATGCAACATCCCTCTTCAATTGACGTCACTCAGAAAAAGTCTCACTGTTTTTGATAGTTAAAGCAGCCAGCAATGCCAACACAATGGCTGGCACTGATATTACTCATGCCTTGCTACGCACTGAGTACTGAGCACTGAGGTATTGACTAGCACAGAACGCCTATACGCGCTGCGAGTGCTGTAAACAGCACCACGCTAAAAGGCCTGACTATCGGTGACTACACCCAAAGTTACGTTCACCGTCAGCGCTGATTTTACTGCGCTCTTTAGCGAGGTAGCTGACCCGGGTCATCAACTTGGCATAGACGCCATCCGTATCCAGCATTTTTATGTTCAAGTAGTAACAAGGATTTTTAGGGAAGTAAGTCAATGACTGATACCGCTCATCATTGATGCCTAACGCACTGAGCCAAGCCTGAGTGATTAATGCCGCTAGGTTACCGGTTTGCTGACGATAATCCCCCAGAAAGGCATAGGCGTCTTTATTGAGTAAGAGCAGCACGTGATAATGTTTCTTATCTTCTTGCTCATTAAACTCCCTAACCCAGACGTACCGTAGTGTAGAGGGATGGACTCTTTTTCCTTCAGACTCTTTCTTAGCTAAGTCAGCTTTCAGCTTTGCTTTTAATGAATCCATAAAGCGAGAAATCAGTGCGGGATCCGTTCTCGCGAGTATGTCGTCTGGTAGCCTGAGGTCAACCCGTAAAGCAAATGTCCTAGGGTGTTCTTTTAAGGCAGCCTGAATGGTTTTAGTCATTCTATTTAAATAATCAGGATTCAGTGGACCATAGCTTCCAATGATATCGTCAGCGTTCATTATTTATTTCTCAAGAAGATGATTAAGATTGAACGAGTCAGTAGAAATAGTGACTGACCTCAAGGAATAGTGATAACGCGCGTTATACCGAGATACATACACGGATGCTTATTGCTGATAACAATAAGCAGAACGTTACTAAGGTTAAATGAATAAAGGGGTATACATAGATACCCCTAACATTATTACTGGCAAGACTGTTAATAACGCTATCGATTATTGATACACCTCCATGTTCATTACGCTAACCCCTCGCTATATTAGCTCCTTCAATGTCACCTGCATTAACTCGATGGCAGCACCTAAGCTAATTACTAATATCGTCCATGTTAATATCACCACCGACCTTAATGCTATCTACCACCCACACGAATACCACCCGTACAATTCTTATATAAGCCCTCATATAAACTCTATATAAAGAAACCTCCATATAAAGAAACCTCCATATAAATCCCATCTAAATAAACTCATGTATAAATAATAAACAAACCGACAATAAGCAGCCTGAAAATAAACCTTCTTATCATGGCTAATTTAAATATTTCATTAAAGAATGATAGAGAAAATAGATAGCAGAAAGATAATTTTTAGCAGGTTATTCATGATGATTCACTCTGGAATTAAAACCCAAGAAATGCCAAAGCATCATACTGATAAATTAATTATTAAATGTGATTGGATTAATGAATTTTATAGCGATAAAAAAGATGTTAGCGATAAATTTTATTGTCTATGACTTCTCATCATCTACGATTAACTCAATATCAGGCTCACCTCTGGATGCATTAATTCGCTGACGTAACCAAGCCTCGACTTCACTTTTTAACCAGCGGGAAGAGCGGCCTAGTTTAATTTGTTTTGGGAACTGACCTAGCTGTATTAGTTTATAAAACCACTTATCGGTCAGACCAGTTAGTGTCGTAATAAAGACCATGTCGACTAACTGGTCATTCATTAAATCAATCTGTAAATTATTCATGTGATGCTTCTCCACTTAATGTTGAATAAGGAGAATTCGTGCGTACAGACACCTTAGGTGCCGTTGATTCAAGTGATTCGATGATCTGCATCTCTGAGCGATTAAATCGCTTAGCGCAAGGCTAAGGACGTATAATCAGAGTCAATCAACAATGACTCAATCTGGGACGACCGTATTCTCTACATCACATGTTTCAACGGTGTAAAAAATGACATATATAGAAACCGCTAAAACTGATTACGGAATAAAATATTAGTTAAGTGATACATCAAATAACAACGACCAAATCATTCATAACGCCATACCCAGCATAATCAAGATGGAACGAAAAACTTTCATTATCATAAGGAATCTTATTTCTTTAAAAAATCATTTAAAAACGACGAAGAGATCAATGTAACCAATTGAAAAAATTAAAGTAAAAATAAATATAAAAACAAAAAACCGACACAAAACCTACGCGTAAATTACGAATAATCTACGCGTAACGCGCGAGATAACATTTAAAACATTACAAAAATACGTTGGGTTTGTTAACGAAATTATGTTATACATAATCTATGTCATTTTTTGATAAGGAGAGTGTTATGGCACTTCAAGTTGATGGGTACGTTGTAGTAAAAAGTAATAATAGGAGAGAGTGTAATTTCTACATTAATTACCTAAGAACACAAGCCGTCGTTGTTAGCCCTATATATTCAAGTTATTTAGATAATAACAAATCTATCAACGATAGTATAAAATACACCATTAAAGATAGAAATCTTGCCAACAAAATAATAAGAGAAATGTTTATTAACCTAAATGAGTCACTAATTGATGAGGATAAGTTTGGATGGATAAAATACAACGAAAGAGCATGCCAATGGCTATGGCTGAAATTAAAAATAATGCCTACAACTGAAATAGAGCATACATATTCTCCTTACAGAGAGCATTCACAATTTGCCTATGATAACTTCATCCAAGCCGAGATAGCAATCAATATAAAGGATAAGTATAAAAAGATAATAACGTTCTTTGACAACTGGCCTGCTAATATAGAAACAAAAGAAATAAAATTAAATCAATATAGCTGTCTCTGGTCAATGGCATATAAAAATTTACTCTCTATAGATTGGTTAGATGAGAATGATATAGCCCAATGCAAATGGGCATGGCAGTATTTGAACAAACACGGTTTAAACATCAACTATATAACACCATTAAGTGACTTAGATATGTATGGCTCAGTTTATGCTTCACTGGATATATGGGAGGCACATATTGATACTAAGAAACTATTCTTAATAGATTTTAGAAAAGCCTGGGTTCAAAAAAATTATAGGGATAAACATGCTAAAGACGCTAAGATAAATTATTATATTAGTAAGAGTACAAAGAAAAAAATAGATAAATTAGTTAAAGATAAGGGGATGATAAACTCTAAGCTAATTGAGTATTTAGTGGAAAAAGAATATAAATTGACATACGAAGAATAAAACCTCATGAAATATTTCAGCCCTATATTACCTTAGTGAACCACACTGTTATTTCACTAAGGAACATCAATGACCAGATTAATATCTCGATTTCACTCCGCCAATAGTATTCGCCGTGACCGGCCATTAACTAACGATGAATTAGCCCGCCATGTGCCGAGTATTTTCTCGGAAGAAAAACACAACTCCAGAAGTGCCCGCTACACTTACATTCCTACCATTACGTTATTGGATAACCTGCGTAAAGAAGGCTTTCAACCGTTCTTTGCCTGCCAGACTCGTGTTCGTAATCTCGATAAACAAGACCATACAAAACATCTGATTAGGCTACGCCGTGAAGACCAAATATTAGGAAAAGAAGTCCCTGAGATAATCCTGCTCAATAGTCATGATGGCTCGAGCAGTTACCAAATGCTTCCTGGTTTTTTTAGAGCCATTTGCACCAATGGTTTGGTCTGCGGTGACACCTTCGGAGAGGTGCGGGTACCACACCTCGGGCCAGTAGTCGACCGCGTGATTGAAGGTGCCTATGAAGTATTAGGTATCTTTGACCGAGTAGAAGAACAACGGGAAGCCATGCAGGGCATCACGCTCTCACGCTCCGCGCAACAGGCGTTTGCCCATGCGGCCCTAACCTACCGCTATGGCGAAGAGTACCAGCCAGTCACAGAAGAGCAAATTCTGATGCCCCGGAGGTGGGAGGACAAAAAGGATGACCTTTGGACAATTTTTCANCGNNCTCAGGAAAATTTNATTAAAGGCGGNCTGTCAGGCCGCACAGCCAAAGGAAAGCNGGCCCGAACAAGGGCGATTAATGGTATTGATGGTGATATCAAACTCAACAGAGCGTTATGGGTGATGGCGGAGAATATGCGCCAACATCTGGCTTAATGTCAGTGGTGTGTACCTCAGATAACCAATAGTAGGAAGAAACACTATGACTCATGATTATAGATTGACCATCGAAACGCTACAGTCAACGCTCGATTGGCTGTATGAGCGGGCTATCAACGGTATCGCCGGACTGGACTCCGCTCAAGCACTGGCTAACGCTTACCAACATACCCACCCAAACCAACGGACCTGCGTGAACGCGTTGATACGCGGGCAAAATATCAAAGCCGGCGCCAGCGGTTTTATCACCGGATTGGGCGGTCTGATGACACTGCCAGTGACGATACCGCTCAATATGACCAGTGTCTTGTTTATCCAAATCAGGATGATTGCCGCGATTGCTTTGCTAGGCGGTCATAACCTGAAAGACGATGAGGTCAAAACCTGCGTCTATTTATGTTTATGTGGTAATACGGCAAAAGATATTCTGAAGAATGTCGGTATNCANCTTGGGACGCGTCTAACCCGACAGTTANTGGGCCAGNCCTCCTCNGGTGTGGTACGACATATNAACCGAGCCGTCAGCGTTAAGTTAATGGCACAGGTCGGCCAGAAAGGCAGTCTCAATGCCTTCAAGCTNATACCGCTGGTCGGCGGGGTCATTGGTGGCGCGTTTGACAGCATCACAACCGACCTCATCGGAAATATGGCCCGGGATATCTTTATCAGCTCACCCACTATCNCTGTCGTCGAACATAACGACAGCCAGACACAATAACTTTTCCCTCGTTTCAACGTGTTATAACCCAAAAAACCACTGACATCAGTTTGCTTTAGCGCTGATGC
>NZ_ATYS01000079.1 GCF_000427805.1 Budvicia aquatica DSM 5075 = ATCC 35567
GCATCAGCGCTAAAGCAAACTGATGTCAGTGGTTTTTTGGGTTATAACACGTTGAAACGAGGGAAAAGTTATTGTGTCTGGCTGTCGTTATGTTCGACGACAGNGATAGTGGGTGAGCTGATAAAGATATCCCGGGCCATATTTCCGATGAGGTCGGTTGTGATGCTGTCAAACGCGCCACCAATGACCCCGCCGACCAGCGGTATNAGCTTGAAGGCATTGAGACTGCCTTTCTGGCCGACCTGTGCCATTAACTTAACGCTGACGGCTCGGTTNATATGTCGTACCACACCNGAGGAGGNCTGGCCCANTAACTGTCGGGTTAGACGCGTCCCAAGNTGNATACCGACATTCTTCAGAATATCTTTTGCCGTATTACCACATAAACATAAATAGACGCAGGTTTTGACCTCATCGTCTTTCAGGTTATGACCGCCTAGNAAAGCAATCGCGGCAATCATCCTGATTTGGATAAACAAGACACTGGTCATATTGAGCGGTATCGTNACTGGCAGTGTCATCAGNCCNCCNAATCCGGTGATAAAACCGCTGGCGCCGGCTTTGATATTTTGCCCGCGTATCAACGCGTTCACGCAGGTCCGTTGGTTTGGGTGGGTATGTTGGTAAGCGTTAGCCAGTGCTTGAGCGGAGTCCAGTCCGGCGATACCGTTGATAGCCCGCTCATACAGCCAGTCGAGCGTTGTCTGTAGCGTGTTGATGGTCAATCCATAATCATGAGCCATAGTGTTTCTTCCTATTATTGGTTATCTAAAATACACACCACTGACATTAAGCCAGATGTTGGCGCATATTCTCCGCCATCACCCATAACGCTCTGTTGAGTTTGATATCGCCATCAATGCCATTAATTGCCCTTGTTCGGGCCCGCTTCCCTTTAGCAGTGCGCCCTGACAGTCCGCCTTTAATCAAATTTTCCTGAGTCCGCTGAAAAATTGTCCAAAGGTCATCCTTTTTGTCCTCCCAACGCCGCGGCATCAGAATTTGCGCTTCTGTCACGGGCTGGTACTCTTCGCCATAACGGTAAGTTAAGGCCGCATGGGCAAAGGCCTGTTGCGCGGAGCGTGAGAGCGTGATGCCCTGCATNGCTTCCCGTTGTTCTTCTACTCGGTCAAAGATACCTAATACCTCGTAGGCACCTTCAATCACGCGGTCGATTACAGGCCCAAGGTGTGGTACTCGAACTTCACCGAAGGTGTCACCGCAGACCAAACCATTGGTGCAAATGGCTCTAAAAAAACCAGGAAGCATTTGGTAACTGCTAGAGCCATCATGGCTATTGAGCAGGATTATCTCAGGGACTTCTTTCCCTAATATTTGGTCTTCACGGCGTAGTCGTAGCAGATGTTTGGTGTGATCTTGTTTATCAAGATTGCGGACGCGAGTCTGACAGGCAAAGAAAGGTTGGAAGCCTTCTTTACGTAGGTTATCTAATAATGTAATGGTGGGAATATAGGTATAGCGGTCACTACGGGAGTTGTGTTTTTCTTCCGATAATATACTGGGAACGTGGCGGGCTAACTCATCGTTAGTTAGTGGTCGATCACGGCGAATACTATTCACCGCACCAAAACGGGAAGCAAGACGTGTCATTGATTTATTTCCTCAACATAGATAATAACCGCAGGCTTGAGGGGGTATTCCATCAGCCTGAATAAGCGTGATATGACCGATAGGTGAGTGATATCCGGATTATGATGTATGTCTGAAAATAATTAGAACGGTGCTATTTTTTATTCGACGTGAGAAAGGCCTTAAAAAAGGCCTTTTTGATAATAATGAAGATTTGAAGAAAGCGCGGTGCGGAGTTTATTACCCTGGCGGTAATGCGTCGTATGCTTGATTGATGAGCTGGTCAATGATATCAATAATCTTTTTATCCTGACGCCGAGCTATTTCATCTAACCGTGTTTTAGTGTCTATTTTTAAATGGGTATTAAAGGGTTTTGTGTCGATCTTTTTTATTCTATGCTTTTGTTGGCTGACTGTTCTATTAATATTTTTGAAGAGTAAATTTATTGAATCTTTATGTCCGCGCCATAAATCTATCGCAGCATAAATGGCTAACTTCTTTTCTTCTATATTCAGAGGTGACAGATAGAGCGTTGGGATTTTCATTATTTCACTGATGGACATATATCCTAATCGTTCGGGTTTTTGTGCCTTAACAATATAATCCCATACCCATTCACATTGCTCGTCATCATGAATGTTAAGCCACTTAAAGCGTTTAGGTTTGGCATATATTGCTTGCCATTCTTTTTTTAGATGTTCAATCAATTGAGTTTTATTGGCTGGTTGCTCATACCAACTATCAAAAAAATCGACAATAAGATTGTACCGGTGCTGCGTATTTACCGGTGACGTCTCTAGTTTCATCTTTTCATAGAGTGGTATATCAGTAGCAGTAGGCTCAATATAATTGTACTCATAGGGAAACTGTAACATATAGTGAGCCGCGCTTCTTAAATAGCCCCATACCCAGTAGCAGGCTTGTTCATTATTCTTGAACCACTCAAATTCAATATTGGGTATTAACGACGGCTTGACTATCAATTGCATATGCTGAATATGCGTTAACCGTTGAGCATTGTCAGGAAAGAAATGCTGCATCATGCTATTGATCACTGTGTTGCAATGTTTGATGTCATCAAAGTTGGTGATAGCTGGAGGGTTAAAATTATTGTTTAGAAGGTAGTTGTAAAGGTAGTTGTAATAGACGCGGCAAACGCGTCGATCTTCCGCTTTTATGACGACAGGGACTGAACTCATTGTTAACTCCATAAGCAAACGCTGCACAATTTTTAATGTACACTTAAGTTACTATGTAGTTTTTGTGATGTCAATATGTAGATTATCCGTGTTTCTACTCCTCTTTTTTTAGCATTCCTGAGTGATTCCACTGCCTTTTATGGCGTTATTTTGACGTGTTTTGGATGTATTTTTTCACGTCATTAGGCTGTTTCTTTGTGCTACTCCTGTGATTGTGGCCCTTATATGGCCTTTTTCGCCACGTTGCTACTGCTGTCGTCATCTCCTTTTTGTCTCAATGTTCGCTATTTTTTGCATTCCGTCGAACGATAACTGTCTTTTAGCGTTCCCCCGTGAGTTGATATTGTCGTTGAAAGTCAAAGTTCGTGGGTGAGAAATCAGTATCTATCATTCCGTAAAAAAGTCAAATTCAGCCGGAAAACCAAAACCAACGTAAAAACGCCAATATGGGCGATGACCATTAGCTCAAGCTCAGAGTCTGATGGTTATTCAATGACGCCAAAGAGTCTAAGTATCAACAATGAGGTGGATAGCTGACACGCAATCGACTCAGATCAGTCGATAAGCTAAGCTTATATGTCTAGTCGGTACAAAGTTCACTTTCCGATCATGGTACTGAATAAGGTGCACAGCGGTGATGTATGGCTGATTATAGAGAGTGGTTTTTAAGCTTTTCTTTATCAACGTCAACCGGCCTCAAGTAATTTTTTACGCCGTTAAGTTATGTAATGGGGAACATCGGCGCGAGTATTGAGCAGTGACGATTCAGGTAATTTCACTGAAATCAGAACACGCTGAATTCTCCTTACTCAACTTTAACGGAGATACATCAATGAATAACTTAACAACCGAATTAATGGATGATAAATTAGTAGATATGGCTTTTATTACACGATTAACCGGTCTAACGGATAAATGGTTTTATAAATTGATACAGCTAGGTCAGTTCCCTAAGCAAATTAAACTTGGTCGTTCTTCCCGCTGGTTGAAGAGCGAAGTAGAAGCGTGGTTACGTCAGCGTATAAAAGAGTCCCGGGGTGATACTGCGATTGAACTAACACTAGAGGATGAAGCATAAATAATTAGTTTCGTCCCCCGCCAATATATTGATTACACCTAATACGATTAAACTAACTCATTCAGTACTCAGTCATTAATTTAACCAAATCTCATAATTAGCCTAAGCTATCCCTATTTATTTAGGGTGGTATTGCTATTGGTTTTTATGGGAATGACTTACTTAATATACGATTGATATGGTCATTTAACTCAGGGGGCGTGATGCCCCCTTATTTACCGTTGAGCCATTCTTGTTTTTATAACTACTTTTAGTATGAAATGGATTGCTAATGTATTTAAATTTGGCGTCTATGAATTGAATTTGGGTTAATTAATGTTATTTGTGTAGGTGTCATGACTTATATAACCTAACCATTACCTTTCTATTAGTGAGTGCCTAGGGTAAATTCCATAGTGCTAAAAGCAATATCAACACCATTAAACATAGTACGGTAAGGACTGTTATATAGAGTGTTGTGATTAATACTCCATAATCTAAATAGCACTGATTAGACTGATGTAAATATGATTGTATCAATCAATAGACTATTCTCATTATATGCTGTCTTATAGACGTGATATGAATTATTTCTAATCTCAGATAATAAACGATAGAAGAGTCATTCCTGCAGTATGACTAGATTGGTATTATTTGTATTAGTAACGGTAGTGAGTTTTGTTGTTATAAATGTGAGTTCCACGAAAAGAATGCTCACTAATTACACCTATTATGAGTGTCTTCCTCTAGCCAGAGCTATCAGGGGATACGCTAAGTATCCCTGTAATTAACTTGTCGCAGGTAGTTGCCATTAAAATAGAAGCCAGTGATTTATCAGTATTAGTGATTGTATCAATTTTTCTTAGGAGGAACGTAGGCGCAGTCACCTGATAAATACGTAAACCCTGCGGTGCCATAGGCTAATTTGCTTGTTACAACTGACAGAAGATTAGGCGTAGCAGACGCCTCGTTATGACTAGCTTTAAAACAGACCTGGAGCTGCTTGTAGCGGTGCTTTTCTATTTGGCTGGAGCTGAAGGTTGAAGATACACTTTAACGCCACCTTGGGGGGCTAGAGCGCTATTATGAGGACTATTAGGGTATTCTGCGGGTATCAGATTGAATTGATTAAATGCAGTGTTATATAAGAGTATCAATCTCTTAGTTGATGCTCTGGTTGGTTATTGTATTCATCCGGTTGGTCAATTTTATTCCGTGTGTCCCGACCAGGTTAATCAACGTCAAACAGATATTCACTAGTCAAAACATACTGAGCTAATCAGTGCCAGTAGTAAGTAAGAAATTACAGTGTTGGCCCATGAAATGAAACCTAATTCATTCATGGAGTCTAGATGTCAATCGTTAACCCTAATTACCAGATGAACCCCTTCCTGTTAGCACAACTTCACAACCATGTTCATACATTACAAGCACGTTACTCAAAGTTACTGGCTTTTCGTATGGATTTTTTCTACCTCAAAGACAGTGTGCTCTTTAAGCAGCGTACCAATGATTATTCGCTGTGTGATATATGGCGACTCGCTGAGATGGCGATGGAGTTCAATGGCGTCATCGGTTATGCCTGGGTCATGGAATATACCGCCCAGCATGGTATACATTTTCATGCGGTTTTTTATCTGAATGGGCATCAGCACCAAAATTACTTTCCAACGGCACAATGCATCACTCAACACTGGCAAGCTATCACCCGGGGGCAAGGGTATGTACATGACTGTAGTCGTGATACCACGCGATACCCACGACAAGGCCAGGGACGATTAGACCATACCCAGACACGTCGCTTTAACGCACTCCTCTACGCCGTCAGCTACTTAGCCAAAGAAGAGCAAAAGGACGGCGTGTATTGTTACCGTACCAGTCGGGTTGAACCGCCTAGCGGGCGAGGCCGACCACGACAACAATAAACCGTTGTCTCACTGTGTTTAGCTAAGCATTGAAACTATTCAATCCGCAATCTTGTCAGTCACCGCTGACTCATCCCGTTTAATCCTCAATTATTCCAGTCTGGAAGCAGGCACCTGTATCTGCCCTTAAGGGACGGACGACGACTGCCTGCTATCCAGCGAAAAGGAGTCTCAATATGTACGCAAAATCCTTTATTGCACGTAATGCTTATGGGCATCTCATGTCGGCATTAACCGCACAGCACGACCCAAATAGTGAATATCGTTGTCACCTCTGTAACAGCGCATTAGTTTTCCATCGAAAGACAACGCATAGCAAACCCTGGTTTGAGCATGCCGATACCGGTTTATCAGAGCATGGGCGGGAACACTGCCCTTACGTCAATGTCGCTCTGACAGAGGCGGCTACCGTTAATGCGTTGAGGACCTTTGTACCGAAAGCGCTGCCGCTGGTGCAAAAGGCTCATTGGTACTGTCGAGGCTGCGGTCATGCGTACTATGGCGAGAAATACTGCCTGACTTGTCAATGTGGAGCCCACAGTCAGATTACCGTTACTGGTTTAAGCAGGAAACAACTTACCCGCACTATTTCTTAGCACCCATTCCTTTAAATATTCGTTATCCCGAAGCCAGCCAGCACTGTATTGGCTGCTATCTGCCGTTAATGGCAAAGGAGCCCCCATGCGCATGCTCAAAATTTTTATTGCTTACGATGTAAATTACCGCATTGTTTTAGCCGAGAAACAACCGGCAGACAGCCAACAGACGTATCTCTGTACGTCTTGCGATAGTGCGTTAATTTTGTGCAACGCCCCGAATGAAAATCCGTGCTTTAGTCATGACTTATCGACGACGTCGGTAGAGCAACTACGTGGTTGTACTTATTATGACCCTGAGGTCAAAAGCAATGAACGACTGGCGAAATTACGCCACATGGTGCAGACATTACCGCCAGTCGTCCCGACCAAACATTGGCATTGCAGTTGGTGTGATGGAATGCATACCGGGGCAAAGCACTGCAAGCGATGTCATACCGATATTTATTGTCAACCCATCCAATCTGACGCTTGATGCTTCCTGCGTGATAGTGAGCGCGAGTCATCTTCAGGCGAGGCTATCAGCCTCTCCACCTTGTTGATACCGCACACCGAGATAGAAAGTAACGTGCAGGCTGGACTACCATGCCGAAACGCAAAAGCCATTGCCCACATTTACAGACCGTTGGCTCTGACAGAAATAGAAAGGGTTAAGCAGGGTCACCGTGACAACGTTAATTGCCAGCCTTAATGCGGGTCGACCTATTGGCTGCTCTTCATCAGCGGCCAGACAATTAGCCGTTATCACTTATCGGTCAGCCAATAGCCATCGCTGTGATGCATGACCTCTGGGGGAACAGTACCCGCGGTCATCAATCGCCGAGTGGACTATTTTTTGATTAATCCTCTTTTATTGTCACCTTTCCCCCTTTATTCCCCTACTAATACAGTCTTCTCCAGTGATAACGCGAGATTGATCTGCGCGGACGATCGGTTTGTGAGAATTCATAGTGACAAACGATCAATGACTTATCCGGTATCCGGTAACATTCTCCTATTCGTGATGTATGGATAATTATCACCTACAGCTTGCGTGATAATTATTGTTATTTATTTTTTATATCGTTACATGGAGTTGTTCATGAAAAAAAATTTGATGACGTTATGTTTTTCTATTTTATTTTTGTTTGGATGTGGGCCGGAGGCTCCCTCAGAACGCAAAGAATCTCCAGTTAGAGTCGAACTATTTGAAACACCAAGCCCTTATAATTCATTAGTTACTATTTCTAAGGTTCGGGTTACCGCGGTATCTGAAACCGCCTATGTTTCAGTGAAAAACGTGACTGTTAATAAGGGAAACTGTATTCGCCCAAGGAATGATCCTTTTGTCTATAAAATTTTGGGGTATGGTCAGTTTATACAAGGTATGTATTTTGCTAATAAAGGCGGTGATTGCAAGGTCCTTCTTGTTGAAGTCGATACCGACCACGGGGCTTGGGCTTTTAATTTTTAAAACGTTGTCATCGAGGGTGATTTTGCCGGTATAAGCGCCACGAGCAAGCTGATGTAACGCCTGTTGCCCGTGGTGCTTGGTCAGCGTAATGGTGTCGATATCACTGAAGTTGTTTAAATAGGGCTGGGTTAACTTTTTATGATTTTTCCACATCTGGCCGTTTTCGAAAAAACGTGAAGGCCCGAGTGCTTGCCTGAACCAGGCCATGTTTTTTTCATAATTGACATCATGACGGCGTAAAACATAATCGGCATTATGCTTTGTTTGTATCACTCATGTTGGTACTTCATTGAGCGTCAACCAAACATTTTTACCATTATGACTCTTGGCTAACGCATATAAAGCATGACAGATATCGGTACTTGCAGCGTTCATTCGGCCTCTTTATTTTATCGTTATTATCTGTCGTATGGTTGTATCAGGTCGCGGTGTGACAGCGCTTGAAATCGGGTAAGTCACCTTGTTGTTACCGGAAGTTAATGGATATAAAACTCGCGCCCTCTAAAGAGAGAGAAGAACGAGCCCCGTCATTACAAATATCAACTCTACGGGTGATGGTTTTTTTCCAGAATTCCTGCCAGATCTTTTACCGAACCGAGCTCCAGCCATTCGGTGACATCGATCTCTTTTTGCACAAAGTTTTCAACTTCCATCATGATATTGGCAAATACTACGCTATCAATCGTGGGGCTGAGTTGTTCAAGCTGACCATCGTCGCTAATACTGTCGACAGGAACAGACAGACAACCGGCTAATATTTGTTTGGCTTTTAATAGATAATCCATCTTACTGATGTTCCTCTGAATGACCGATAACCTGAAGGGATTGACTCAGGTAACGCGCTTTGGCCTGAGTTCTGGCCAGTTTGCCTGATGCCGTTAGTGGTAATTTATCAATAATAAAAACGACCTGTGCGTTAATCCCGGTAGCCCGATTAATCTCTTGTTTAATCATGGCTGATAAACTTGAAATATCCTGCTGCTTATCTGAAAGATGCACCAGAACCGTAAGTCCTTCTTCCTGTCCATGAGCTACCCCGATGGCCGCGACGTTATTGCCGCCAATATGGGGTAGCGCCTGAAGTACCCACCATTCTATATCCTGAGCCCAAATATTGCGGCCCCGGATAATAATGACCTCTTTTTCCCGACCGCTGATAAACAACTGCTGTTGATAAAGATAGCCGAGATCGCCGGTGTAAATGAAGCCGCTATCATCAGTGATAATTTGGTGTTGTGAATCGATATAGCGGGTGATTACGCTCGGGCCTTTGACCCAAATTTGGCCCACCTGATGCTCCGGTAATCGTTGACCGGTTTGAGCGTCAATAATTTTAACCTCAAAGCCGGGCAGGGGTTTGCCGCAGGAGACCATCTCTTTTTGCGCCGGGTCATCGGCTAACTCATCGGTAAAAGGTTGGCTATCAACCTCGGAGGCTGAAACGGCCAAGGTGGTTTCTGTCAGACCATAGCTGGGTAAAAAGGCCTGATAGCGAAAACCGGAGTTCGCAAAACAGGCTGAGAAGCTGTTTAGCATACTGACGCTTATCATATCGCCACCGATACCGGCAACGCGCAGTGAGGACAAGTCTAAAACGGGTTTATTTTCGCTCTCGGCATATTTTTTCATGGCCATCTGATAGCCAAATACCGGCGAGAAGGTAATGGCGGTTTTATTGGCTGACATCAATTCCAGCCAGACTAACGGGTTCTGAACAAAGTTCTCAGCGCTCAGGCAGTCAACGGAACGTTGACCATAGACTGAAGCAAGAAAGAAGCCGATCAGCCCCATGTTGTGGTGAAAAGGCAGCCAATTAAATGAGCGATCTTCAGCCCGAAGTTTCATTGCGACCCGAAGAACCACGCTGATATTCGCCAACAGGCTGCGCTGGGTAATTTCAACGCCTTTCGGGTTGGTGGTTGAACCTGACGAGAACTGAATATAGGCCGGTTCATCGGCCGTCAACGGCGTTAATTCTGCAACAGAGACTGAGTTTTCTGCCTGAGCGGTATGTTGAATGATTGATTCAAACGTCAGTAATTTTTTGCCTATCGCCGTCACTGGCTGGCGAAGGTAATCGGCTAATTTTTCCGGCGCAACAATAGCAACCGCCTGAGATGACTGCATCAGTTGGCTGAGCTTATCAATATAGGCGGGCATACCGCCCAGATTTACCGAAAAGGCGGTAGGGCAAGGTACCAAGCCGATATACTGACAGGCAAAGAATAGGATCATAAACTCGGGCGTGGTCTCAGCAATCACCACCACCCGGTCTGAGCGAGAAAAACCCTGATGCTTAAGATGACGTGCGGTCAACCTAGCCCGGGACTGTAGTTGCCGATAACTCAATACGTCAGTCAATTGGCCGAATACGTTATAGACGTTAAATCCAGCCTCTCCCTGTGCGGCATAGGCAAGGGCCTCGGTGGTAGTGGAAAAGTCACCGTGACGTAAAGGGATGCTGTTGAGTGTCGGTGTTGCTGTAAGTGTCGACATATTGGATTATTTTGACCGTAGTGATGCAAAAATAAGGATATCTACACGTTCACCGGTTGGCGCGAGACACTCTTCTTTTAATACGCCTTCTAGCTTAAAGCGGGGGTTTTTAACAAAGCAAAATAGCATGCGTCTATTCTTCGCTAAAATACGGGCGGACATCTTGTGTAAATCACGATACAGGTAGAAATGGTCAAGCAGGGCATCGAT
>NZ_ATYS01000010.1 GCF_000427805.1 Budvicia aquatica DSM 5075 = ATCC 35567
GGCGAACGGGGTCGATGGCCGGTCTGCCATTATTGGGGCAGTAGAGGTGCGCGACAGCATCGCGGATAAAGCCAAAGTCGATGGCGGCATCAATTTTGCGTACCAGATGGTCTTCGGGGACGAGTTCATCAAGGGTGATAGTTTCAAACTGGTATTGTTGTGGGGAGGCGTCTCTAAGCATGGTAGTCAGTCCATTTTTTGTACTGACCTTATTAGATCAAAGTCCTAGCCTTTTGACTAGGACTTTGTCATCAGTCTGAGGCCCGCAATGCGGGCCTTTTTTATGCGTGGTTAGAAACAGGTAACCCCCGTCAAGGTTGGTCATTCCGTGGTAAAACCGGACACTTAGCCGCAGGCGAAGCAAGACAGCAAAGGTCAAAAACTTAAGGTCAACTGCTGGATCCCGTTTTTCAACGGGATGGCGACCTTACGGCAAGGACAAGGACAAGAACAAGATAGAGAGGAAAGAAGATAAAACAGAACAAAGGAGAAATACCCGACTATCACAATTCACCTGATTTTATGGATAATCTAATTATCATCCTCTGCCGTTGTGCGGGAACTATGGTAAAATCCCCGCCACTATTTGCCCCGCCTGTAACCATCATCAATAACTAACGGATCCAATAAATGAAACGTGAACTAGCGATTGAGTTTTCCCGAGTCACTGAAGCCGCCGCTTTAGCAGGATACCGCCACTTAGGCCGCGGTGACAAAAATGCCGCCGACGGTGCTGCGGTTGAAGCGATGCGTATTGTACTCAATCAGGTCAATATCGACGGTGAGATTGTTATTGGTGAAGGTGAAATTGATGAAGCTCCGATGCTGTATATCGGTGAAAAAGTGGGAACCGGTGAAGGCAGTGCCGTCGATATTGCCGTAGACCCGATTGAAGGCACCCGCATGACCGCAATGGGTCAGCCTAACGCATTGGCAGTATTAGCCGTAGCGGAAAAAGGCGCATTCCTGCATGCACCTGATATGTATATGGAAAAACTGGTTGTTGGCCCGGGCGCTAAAGATACCATCGACCTGAATCTACCGCTGGCAGAAAACCTCAAGCGGGTGGCGGCTAAGCTGGGTAAACCGCTGGAATCTTTAACCGTGATTACGCTGGCTAAGCCACGTCATGATGAAATTATTGCTGAAATGCAAAAGCTTGGCGTACGGGTTTTCGCTATTCCGGACGGCGACGTTGCCGCATCCATCCTGACCTGTATGCCAGACAGCGAAGTTGACGTTATGTACGGCATCGGTGGCGCACCGGAAGGGGTTATCTCTGCGGCTGTTATCCGCGCGCTGGATGGGGATATGCAGGCCCGTTTACTGGCACGTCATCAGGTTAAAGGCCACAGCGAAGAGAATTGCCGAATCGGAGAACAAGAGCTGGCCCGCTGCCAGCAGATGGGAATTGAAGCAGGAAAAGTTCTGCTGTTGGGCGATATGGCCCGCAATGACAATATCATTTTCTCTGCAACCGGAATCACCAAAGGTGATTTACTCGATGGTATCCAGCGCAAAGGGGATATGGCCACCACCGAGACGCTGTTAATTCGCGGTAAATCACGCACTATCCGCCGTATTCGTTCAATTCACTACCTCGACCGTAAAGACCCGGCGCTGTGTGATATTCTGCTATAAGTACAATCTTCAGACCAAGGACTCATGGGCTGATTAAAGGCAGTAAAAAACCGGAGTGCAGTTGATAAGCGGCTCCGGCTTTTTTATCTTTTACGATTTACTGACTGAACCGAATATCAGACGCCAAACTCCTGCTGATAGGCCTTAATTGCCACCAAATAGTCAGCCATTTCCGGCTTCTCTTCCAGATATTCAATTAAGTCATCCAGCGTAATAATGGCGATCACATCGCACTGATAGTCGCGCTGTACTTCCTGAATAGCCGACAGTTCACCGCGGCCACGCTCCTGGCGATCCAGCGAAATTAGCACACCGCTCAGAGATGCCTGTTTCTGGCTGATAATCTCCATTGATTCACGAATCGCTGTACCGGCGGTTATCACATCGTCAACCAGCATCACACGACCAGCCAGCGGGCTTCCTACCAGATTGCCGCCTTCACCGTGATCTTTAGTCTCTTTACGGTTAAAGCAGTAAGGAATATCAATATCATGATGTTCTGACAGAGCCACTGCGGTAGTGGTCGCAATCGGAATCCCTTTGTATGCAGGCCCGAACAGCAAATCAAACTCAATGCCTGAATCTACCAGCGCTGCTGCATAAAAACGCCCTAATAACGCGAGATCGCGCCCGGTATTAAAGAGACCCGCATTAAAAAAGTACGGGCTGATTCTGCCTGACTTCAGGTGAAATTCTCCGAACTTTAATACCTGCTTGTTAAGCGCAAACTCAATAAACTGGCGCTGATAGGGTTTCATAAACGGACGCTCCTTAACATGAATACTAAATTATCTTTTCTGATTTTAATTTATTGCTGACCCGACAGGATCTGCTGAACATAAAAAAGGCAACGTTTCCGTCGCCTTCTGAACTATTGAGCCAAGGCTGCTTTTTGAGCCTCAATAATAGAATCTATTCCTACCCGGGCCAGATCCAGCAAAACCAATAGTTCTTCGTGACTGAATGGTTCACCTTCAGCGGTGCCCTGCACTTCAATCATCCGACCATCGTCCATCATAACGACATTCATATCCGTTTCTGCTGCAGAATCTTCAACGTATTCCAAATCGCAAAGCGCTTCTCCGCCAACGATACCAACGGAAACCGCAGCGACCATGCCCTTCATCGGATTTTTCTTCAGCTTGCCGTTAGCCACAAGCGCGTTCAGCGCATCGGCCAATGCAACGCAGGCCCCGGTAATAGATGCGGTACGAGTGCCGCCGTCGGCCTGTAGCACATCGCAGTCGAGGGTTATGGTAAATTCACCTAATTGCTTAAGGTCAACCGCTGCACGCAGTGAACGAGCGATAAGGCGTTGAATTTCTAAAGTACGACCGCCCTGCTTACCTTTCGCTGCTTCACGCGGGTTGCGGGTATGAGTAGAGCGTGGAAGCATGCCGTATTCAGCAGTGATCCAACCTTGTCCTTGCCCTTTCAAAAAGCGCGGCACGCCCTCTTCAATCGTCGCGGTACACAGCACTTTGGTTTCGCCAAATTCGACCAGAACGGAGCCTTCCGCATGTTTTGTATAGTTGCGGGTCAGGGTAATAGGGCGTACTTGTTGAGCACTTCGGCCTTCTGGACGCATGCAATATCTCCGCGGGTTATTTTATCGATAAGAAATGCGCTTAAACCCAAAGTGAGTGGAATTGCGGCGGTACTGGCAGCAACTTCTGGTACCAAGGGCATAGCTTTGTGCCGCGCATTATACTGACTTAGTCACGTTATGCCTATCACGGGTTGGCAAAGTTTATCGGATGGCGCTAGAACTCATGTAGCCGAAGGGAAGAATAGAGGAATTTAGCGCAGGTTTTACAGTTTCAGTAACTGATCTGATTAAATTTGGAGGCTAATCATTGTGATTTATACCAAGCGATTATGTACGAATAAATAATAGGGAGATAAAAATAAACAGACCATTGTCGCAGCTAAACGGCTCAATCAGTGGTAGCGTGTTACCTAATTGGTAGATTTGCCACTCAAAGGTATAATCCTTTTTTCTTTGATAACGGGTACCTGATTATGATCCGCAGTATGACAGCTTATGCACGCCACGAAATTAAAGGCGAATGGGGTAGCGCAGCGTGGGAACTTCGTTCCGTTAACCAGCGTTATTTAGAAACTTACATCCGTCTGCCTGAGCAGTTTCGTAGCCTGGAGCCCGTTATACGTGAACGCATTCGTACGCGTTTAACCCGCGGTAAAATCGAATGTAACCTGCGTTTTGATCTCGACCCGTCGATGCAAACCGATCTGTTGCTGAATCAGGAGTTGGCGATTCAACTGGTTCAGGCGGCTAACTGGGTGAAAATGCAGAGTAATGAAGGCAAAATCGATCCGGTCGATATTCTGCGCTGGCCGGGAGTTATGTCGGCTAAAAGCCAAGATTTAGACGTTATCAGTACTGAACTGATGGCCTCATTAGAAATTGCGCTAAATGAATTTATCATCGCCCGCGAGCGTGAAGGCGCTGCGCTGAAAGATATGATTGAACAACGCTTAGAAGGCGTAAGCGCTGAAGTGGTTAAAGTTCGTGCCCGTATGCCTGAAGTACTGGTGTGGCAGCGTGAGAGACTGTTAGGCAAATTGGAAGATGCACAGGTTCAGTTGGACAACAACCGCCTTGAGCAAGAACTGGTGATGCTGGCACAGCGTATCGACGTAGCCGAAGAGCTGGATCGTTTAGAAGCCCATGTAAAAGAGACGTATGTGATTCTGAAAAAGCCGGAAGCCGTTGGCCGTCGCTTAGACTTTATGATGCAGGAATTTAACCGCGAATCGAATACTTTGGCATCCAAGTCGATTAACTCGGAGATCACGACTTCGGCGATTGAGTTGAAGGTATTGATTGAGCAGATGCGGGAGCAGATTCAGAATATTGAGTAGGTTTCATGCTGACTCACACAGCATCACCTCACCCCATCGATATAATTAAGCCCTTGTAAGAAAGGGCTTTTTAAATTCCATGATATCACTAGAGCCCACGTTTACTCTGTACTTATTCAGTTTCAAGCACACCATATTAAGTCTCCCCTTAACGGTAGGCGGAGATATGGGAAAACTGGCAGATATACAAATCCGAATATGGTTCAGCAATGGAAAAAACCGTTATCCTGCTTGTACTCGCCGAATATATTGCTTTTATTTTACTTTTTATAGACTATAGTCTCATTACTTTAGCTCAATTTTTGTCATCCCTCACTGGGCGCTGTTTCTTTTCACTTCATGGCTTGCACTTTGGGGCCTTGGTTCCTTAGGAGAAACAGTATGACAGGCTTCATGTGTTAGGGATCACTTACTATTGATTTCAGAATTCATTCTAGATTTTACTCTGGAGTTCATTTTAGAATCTAATTAATAACAGTTTGATTTTTATAGTTAAATTACAACCTCCTTTATAGGATGAAATGGAATTACTGACTGATTTATAGTCATTTTTAATCACTGGAATGAACCTGGAGTCACTGTTTAATATGAAACTGATTAATTTCAAACTCTCTGGCATTGCCCTCGCGATAGCCTCTATGCTTATTCCCGCTATTTCATATGCTGATATCGCTGCTACTGGTGATGTCATTCCGGGTATACCAACAACACCTAACTGGAATGTTCCGGGGGAGTTGGTCGTGGGTAATACGACTGACGGAACATTAACCGTGTCCAACGGCGGGGTTTTGACCAGTGGAGATGCTGCTAGTTTGTCGAGCTATATCGGAAAACTCGCGGGTTCAACCGGTCAGGTTGAGGTAACTGGGGCGGGATCCCGCTGGACAAACGATGCTGTATTAATGGTCGGTTATCAAGGCGATGGTACATTACGGATTTTAGATGGTGGTGTTGTTGAGACGCTGACTAGCGTTATCCATGTCGGTTTCGATGATGGCTCTAAAGGCTACCTTGAAGTCAGTGGTCCCGGGTCAAAATTAAATAGTGGTCATCTACTCTATATTGGTGGTGAAAATAATAGCGACGGTAGGTTAATCATTGCTGATGGTGGTGCACTTACCAGCGTTTATGATTCTTACATCGCGAATCATTCCGGCTCTATCGGCCGTGTAGAGGTGACCGGCAAGGACTCAGTCTGGAGCTCGGGTTTAAATATGTTTATCGGTAATGGCGGAAATGGCAGCCTTAAAATTACCGAGGGTGGGCTTGTTGTTACACAGCTGAATGGAATTATCGGAACTGAGAGTACCGGGGCAGGATATGTTGAAGTGTCAGGTACCGACTCCCGCTGGCAAGTAGGTTCTGCTCTTAGTATTGGCAACTCTAACTCTGCTAGCATGATTATCTCTGATGGCGGTGTGGTGAGCAGTCAACAGGGGTATATCAGCAGTGCGCTCGGTATGGTTGAGGTTACCGGTATTGGATCTCGCTGGGAGAATGCCGACCATCTGTCGGTTGGCTACGCAGCCAACAGTGACAGTACGCTGAATATATTGAATGGTGGCGTTGTCAGTAGCGGTTTCAGCTATGTGGGTAATCAGCCGAGTTCTAAAGGTCAGGTGAACATTTCTGGCTCGGGGTCCAGTTGGCAGAACTCCAGCTTGATCGTGGCTGGCTTCAGTGGTGATGGGAGAATCACTGTATCTGATGGCGCTAGCCTGAGCAGCGCGGGGGGCTATATTGGATTACTGCCCTCAGCAAAAGGTGAGATCCTGATCACCGGTACAGGTTCCAGCTGGGTTAACTCGGGCGACCTGGGTATTGGGCAGGCTGGTGGTAATGGTTCGCTGACCATCAGTAACAATGGCATTGTCCAGACCGGCAACGTTGCCGTTGCCGTTGATGCAAGTAGTGTCAGTACGCTGAATATTGGCAGTGCGGCCGGTGAATTAGCAACCGCGGCCGGTTATCTTGACGCGCCGCTCATCACGCTGGGGAGTGGTGATGGTCATGTTGTATTCAATCACACCAACAATAATTATCAATTTAATCCGATCATTGCGGGAACGGGTAGCGTCGATGTTTATAGCGGGACGACGATCCTGAACGGCATCAATACCTATGCCGGGACAACTACGATTACGGCTGGCACATTACAAGCGGGAGCTCCGGGAGCGTTTAGCGCCGCTTCCGATTATGTTGTTAGCACTGCGGGCCGGTTGGATTTGTCGGGCTACGATCAGAGCGTTACTAGCCTGAGCAATGCAGGGATCGTGGACTTTAATGGTACTCCGGGGACGACGTTGACAGTGACCGGGGATTATATCGGTAACAACGGCTTGCTGAGTTTTAAGACGATGCTCAACGGCGATGGTTCAGATAGCGATAAACTGGTGATTGGCGGTAATACTTCGGGAACAACGCGTGTCCGCGTGACTAATGCTGGCGGTAGCGGTGCCACAACGCTAAATGGTATTGAGCTGATACAGGTGGATGGTCGTTCTGACGGTGAATTTGTTAAGGATGGCCGTATTGTGGCCGGCGCTTATGATTACTCTCTGGCACGCGGTGAGGGGGCGAACGCCAGTAATTGGTATTTAGTCAGCGCTATACTCCCTGAACCACCCGCACCACCTGTCCCCCCGACTGACCCTCAATCATCGATGGTGGTACGTCCTGAAGCCGGAGGCTATGCGACCAATCTGGCCGCTGCTAACCAGATGTTTATTCTTCGCCTCGATGACCGCTTAGATCAAACCCAGTATGTTGACGCATTGACCGGCGAGCACAAACAGACCAGTTTGTGGTTACGCAACAGCGGTGGTCACAACCGTTCCCGTGATAGTTCTGGCCAATTGCATACTCAGGCTAACCGCTATGTGGTGCAACTGGGCGGTAATATTGCCCAGTGGAGTCACAATGGGCAGGATCGCTTCCAGCTAGGGGCAATGGTCGGCTATGCAAACAGTAAGGGAAATACCACCTCCCGGCTGTCTGAATACCGTATCCGTTCTTCTGTTAATGGTTATAGCGCCGGTGTTTATGGTACCTGGTATAGCAACGATACCGATAAAACCGGTTTGTATGTCGACAGCTGGCTACAGTACAGCTGGTTTAACAACCAAATTAACGGTCAGGAATTAAGCAGCGAAAAGTATAAGTCCAAAGGGGTCAGCGCTTCTCTGGAAAGTGGCTACACCTTCAAGATTGGAGAAGATACAACCCAAAATACCGGCTACTTTATTCAACCTAAAGCACAGGCCGTCTGGATGAATGTGCAGGCTGATGACCATCGGGAAGCGAATGGCACTTATGTGTCAGGTGAGGGAGACGGTAATATTCAGACCCGACTGGGCGTAAAGGCTTTTGCGAATATTCACAATGATAAGCGGGCGCTGCTGGTGGTTAAACCGTTTGCTGAAGTTAATTGGATCCACAATAGCAAAGATTTTGGTGCAAGGTTGAATACTGTCAGCATAAAGCAAGAGGGTGCGGCGAATATTGGTGAGTTGAAGCTGGGTATGGAAGGTCAGATCGAGCAGCATATCGATGTCTGGGGGAGTGTAAGCCAACAGATAGGCGACCAAGGTTATAGCGATACCGCTGTGATGCTGGGGGTAAAATATCGTTTCTGATATTAAGTTAGTTCTGATAAAGGCCAGCGCTATGCGTCTGGCTCTGACCATTCGCGAACGCCATTTATTACACCAGTCAATGATTGTATCGAGCAGAAAAATAAAGCCGCCTTTGATATAAACTGACCCCCATAAAGTTGGGCAGTTTATATCAGGCATTCGTGCCCAATATTGTAAATACGGGCTTAGCTTAATTTTACAACATCACTAAACCCACGTTTGCTATGAAATTATTCAGTTTTATCAACAATAAAAAGTCAGCATCGCTACAGACTTTTCATCGTTGATATCAGTTGTGAATGATGAAGTTCAGCGTGCCTCTAAGGACGTTTTCTACCCGTAAATAGGCTGATAATGAATATAATAATCCCGACAACAAACACGATCTTAGCCGCCGAAGCAGCAGTACCCGCCAACCCGCCAAAACCTAATGCGGCTGCAATCAGGGCGATAACCAGAAAAATAATTCCCCAACGAAACATAGCAAGCCCCTTACTTTATTTAAAAAATTGAATGAACATTGCCAGACTGAATTTTGCAGACAACACTATCGGTTAAATAGATTACCCATCTAATTACCATGGTAATATAAGTTGATATCACATGATTAATTATAGACCATCAGCACAAATCTGAGGAAAAAAATCAAATAAGCAGACTAATCACCTGAAATAAAACGTATAAAAATAATTTATGATGCCGGAAATTAATCGCGAATCTAACGTAATTTTGGAATATTACTGCGACGATTCAATTGAAGGTGTTGATTGGCAGATACAGCTGAGATATTAAGTTTCATGGTTCGTCATCGCTATTGAAAAACAGAACCCAACGCTTGGATAAGTGCTAATTAATTCGCTAAAACCTGAATCTTAACTTTCGCCAATATAAAATAAACCACAGTAACTATGGTGTTAAATATCCATATTAACTTGCAGGTGATACTAATATCAGAAAAAAATGTGGCCATAAGATGGCCACCATGACCTAATCATACCAAAAGGTATTTTATATTTTCTTCACATCGATATTCATTGTGAAATACTCTGAAGGTTTAAATATTTCTTTATTTAATCCTCTGCTGACATACCCGCTAAATTTTTCCCTTGTTGGATAATAGCTTTTTAAGTGATTGTATTCTCGTTTATTAGAGACTAAATCTTTCGGCGTCACTGATGCATCAAACCAGGTATCTGTCTTTGGATTTTTAGCAGAAAATGCAACAGATACGCCTTCAAATACCCACTTACACACGCCTTGCCCGTAATAGTCTTCATCTTTTATTGCGTCGACATAAAAATCACTTTGATATTTATCGTCGGCAATTTTAATAAATTTCATCGGAATATCTTTATCCGGGTGACTCGTTGCAGCGGCGATACCGCCGTGTTGAAACGTACAGTTAGGTGCTTGATAGGAAGCAAAGGCATTGATTGATTCAAACGGCCCTGGAGCATCCTTTATCGTAATGGTCATTTGATAATGCGTTTGTGGATTTTGGTTTAACTGAAAACGCTTTGCTTCCGCTTCCAGCGTTGAAATTGGTAAGTGCTTATCAGCAGCCAGGGTATAGCTACAAACGCCGGGAAGTAATAGAAGCATTGAAAAACACAGAATAGATAACCGCATGTTTTAATTCCTTTATATTATTTATATGAATATTCATTTAAAACAGAATAATCACTTAAACTTTGTCCATGTTGGTAACAGCATAACATGCTATCAGTTATAAATTAATCGCTTACCTTAGTTTGCAATCAAGGGTTGCCTAATTCCCTGAGCAAGCAATCGATCTACCGCAGTCGTTATCAGCAAACCAATGATTCAGATAGTTAGAGATGTGCAGCATCGCTGCCTATACTTTACCATTTCTATGGGTGCTATTACGCCATTTCGTCGGTGACATGCCGTGCACCTGCCTGAATGCTTTTGAAAAATGCAGCTGATTTTCATAGCCGGAAGAGATGCTGACAACCTTGATGGCAGTTTTACTGCTGCTTAACAGGTTAGCCGCGACCTTCATCCTGATATTAAGTAAATACTCTTTTGGTCCGATACCAAATTCTTGTTTAAAAAGTCGGCTTAAATGGCTGCGGTTAATATTGCAATAACCGGCAAGGCTTTCAATAGTAATATTCTCATGATAATTATTTTCCATATATTTTAATGCTTTATTTAAATGCCGCTCTTTAGCATTAACTTTCTCCTCAATGTCTTGAGGCGAGTTGGCGGTCAGCGCTGAAAAAAAGAGGTAGCTTAAACCGACTACTTTTAGCCACTGATCTTGGTCATGGGCCACTATTTCCTGGAGGTAGCGCAGTTCATCCGGCAGATCTGAATAGATAATTGGCCGATAAATAGGGGAGCTTCGGCTAAGGTGACATTCTTTAAAGATCCTTGATGCGGCTAACCCGTCCACTTCTAACCACATGTAATGCCAGGGCTCATTTTCATCCGCACAGTAGGTAGTGACGTCATGCGGATAAATTAAAAATCCTTCTCTGGGATTAACCGGAAAAGCCCCATGTTCGGTATACAACACGCCCTTACCCGATATCACATAATGAAATAAATAGTGTTGCCTTACCGCCGGGCCGAAGCTATGGCTTTTTTCGCAACTTTCTTGCCCGTACTGATAGATGTTTAGCTCAATATTTGACGTATTGGTCAAGGCAAGGCTTCTATACATTAGAAAATACCCAATCTGTAGCCGATGTTTTCTATAATTTATCACCAACATGATGATCAAAAATTTTCTAACTCACCAGAGTAAGACGTTGTTCACATTTTAATTCTTGTGTCATGTTTTTCCATAGCAAGGTCACATTTGTATATATACAGCCGTAGTTTTGTCGCGTAATTTCCCCCCACATCACGTATGCCGTAAGAGAATACAAGGAAAACAATAATGATAAAAATCGCTTTCATGGGAGCAGGCAGCACCATTTTTGCAAAGAACATCCTTGGCGATATTATGGATACGCCGGTACTAAAAGAAGCCGTTGAGATAGCGCTGTATGATATCAATGGCGGGCGCTTGAGCGAGTCATACAGTATGTTGGCCAATATCAACCAGAATATAAATAATGGCAAAGCAAAGATTATTACTTATTTGGGTGAAGAGAACCGCCGGGCAGCATTAAAAAATGCCAAATATGTGATTAATGCTATTCAGGTCGGTGGCTATGAACCTTGCACCGTAACTGATTTCACCATAGCGAAAAAGTTCGGCTTACGGCAAACCATTGCAGATACTTTAGGTATCGGCGGTATTTTCCGCGCCCTGCGCACGATTCCAGTCTTGTTTTCATTTGCTCGTGATATAGAAGAGGTCTGCCCGGATGCATGGTTGTTGAACTACACCAACCCTATGGCATCACTGACGGGCGCGATGCTGCGCTACACTAACGTAAAAACCGTCGGGCTGTGCCACAGTGTACAAACTTGCGCTGAAACCCTGCTAAATAGCGTTAATATGCCAACCGATAACGTTCAATATCATATCGCCGGTATTAATCATATGGCGTGGTTATTAGATATTCGCCGCAATGGCGTTGACCTGTACCCTGAAATAAAACGCCGAGCCAGTGAGATCAATCAGAAACATGATGACATGGTACGCCACGAAATTATGCAGACTTTTGGCTATTACGTCACCGAGTCTTCAGAGCATAATGCCGAATATATGCCTTATTGGATTAAGCGTAATTATCCTGAGCTGATTGAGCGTTTTAATATCCCATTAGATGAGTACCCACGTCGCTGTATTGAACAAATTGCCCAATGGGATAAACAGAAGCAAGAACTAACGCTTAATGCGGATATTACCCATACGCGAACCCGTGAGTATGCGTCATATATCATTGAGGCGATAGAGACCGATCGCCCTTATAAAATCGGTGGCAACGTGCTTAATCACGGCATCATTACTAATCTGCCATCAGAAGCCTGCGTCGAGGTGCCTTGCCTGGTCGATGGTACCGGTATTACGCCCTGTTTTGTCGGTAACCTGCCACAACAGCTGGCTGCGCTTAACCGGACCAATATCAATACCCAACTGCTGACTATTGAAGCGGCGATAACCCATAAGCGTGATGCCATTTACCATGCCGCACTGCTTGATCCCCATACTTCTGCCGAGCTATCCATTGATGATATCCGTCAACTTTGTGATGAACTTATCGAAGCTCATGGTAATTGGCTACCGGCTTATCACTAATCTGTACCAATAAACATTTTATATATGACAGGTTAGAGGAATTAGTTCGTATCGATACATAAAGATAGAGAACCATATGTGAATTTAAACGGGAACGTTTTGGCTATCTATTGAATATTTTTATCAGGCGAATGTACGTGTCTTTACTCATATACCAACCCTCATATTTTTCGCTTTATAGTAATGAAAATAAAATATGAGTTTTGTTATCTCTGGTAATTAATAAATTTAGAAAATGTCCTTAGTGATGTCTATTCATTCAGTCATCTTCTAAAAATAAGATGGCACAGCCTGGTTTATTTTGCATATGGCCGTTATTAATAAGGTGATTTCATGAGCAAGCAAAAAATTAAAGATATTTCGCTATTTTGGGCTCTGGTACCCATAGTCGTCATGCTGGGGCTGATTAGCATCGGATATTTTGTCTATAACGTTCGTGCTGAACCTATGATCCTTATCGGAACGGCTACGGCAGCGATCATTGCCAGATTTCATGGACATACGTGGGACGATACGTTGGGTTCCATTTGTTCAAAAATCTCAGAGGCTTTACCGATCATATTAATTGTCGCAAGTATCGGGTTTTTAATTGGCGCGTGGATGATCTCCGGCACTATCCCGATAATGATTTATTATGGATTGAGATTTATTGATCCAAGCTATTTTTATGTTTCAGCCTTTCTGCTGGGGGCTTTTGTCTCAGTTTGTACCGGTACATCTTGGGGATCAATGGGAACCGTCGGCGTTGCGCTTATGGGTATTGCTATTGGTCTGAATATGTCATTGCCTATCGCTGCAGGTGCCGTTGTTTCCGGATGTTGGTTTGGTGATAAATGCTCACCACTGTCGGATTCAACCAATATGGCAGCGCTGGCGGCCGGTGCTAATTTATATGAACATATTGCTCATCTGCTTTGGACTACCGGTCCCGGATTTATTATTTGCTGCGTTGTCTATTCATTGGTTGGATTTACTTCTGATATATCCGCAGGGGTTGAATCAGAAAGCATGCTTGCATTAATCAGCGATCTTGAACAATGCTATAACTTTAATATTGCCCTTTTCTTACCGCCTATTATTGTGCTGTATGGCTCAATAACTAAAAGACCGGTTATTCCAATGCTGTTTCTATCTACCGCGGTAGCCGTAGTTTTAGCCCTCACCCTTCAGAACTTTACTCTGGCCTCGGTCGGGGAAACGCTGGTCAACGGTTTTAGACTTTCTATGCTTCCCACGTCAGTTAACGTGAGCACATTTTCTCCTGACGTTGCCCGGTTGCTTGAGCGCGGCGGAGCCGTTTCAATGTTCAGCTCATTTGTTACCGTATTCTCTGCCTTCAGCTTTGCCGGGGCGATGAGCGTCGGTGGATCGTTAAAATTAGTGATCAATCGTTTAACCACCATCGTTAAATCTACCTTCCAATTGATACTGGTTACGATGATTTCTACCGTGACAATTTGTGCCTGTACGTCAAATGGTACTTTACCTCTTTTACTTTCAGGTGAAGCATTTAAAGAGGAATACCGTAAACGCGGGTTAGCCAGTACCAACTTATCACGTACCTTAGAAGATTCAGGTACGGTGGTTGAACCGATCATCCCCTGGACGGCGTCTGCCGTATATTGTGTAGCAATGACGGGTGTTGCAACGCTAGATTACCTGCCTTGGGCGTTCCTTTGCTACACGGGCATGCTTTTCGCAATGTTATGGGGAGCTACGGGTATCGGTATTGCCAAATTACCAAAGCAACAGTTAGCCATGCAGAACTGATAATATTATTGCCGCTCAACGTGTTAATTGTATGTGAACGGTAAAATTTGACGCAGCCTGAATATTCTTTAATCAATGTATTATCGATTAAAGCTATCAGGCTGCACATCTTGAAAATAGTATAACCACCCGCTTAGCTTCCTTCCTGCCCTGAGTTTTATCGGCATGGAAAAATACTTTTTGATATTAAATAAACCATGCATTTGTCTAAATGGAGATATGCGCAGGCATGGTAATCAACAATAAATGCGTTTAATACATTTTAATCTTTTAGGTAAAAAAATGTCAGAATTTGATGATGTGATTCTCAGGGGTATACAATCCAGAAAATATGGTCAGTTAGTCGAAATGTTTGGTACTAACGACGTTCTCCCCCTATGGATTGCAGATATGGAGTTTGCAACACCTGCGCCAATACGTTTAGCCATGCAGCATGTTGTGGCTCAGCCCATTCAAGGTTATGACCTGCAATACCCACAGTGGGAATTCAGCATTAGCGATTGGTATCAATCTCAATATGCCGTCAATATTGATCAACGCTGGCTCCACTATGTTCCCGGCGTAATAAAGGCGATTGTTTTAGCCATTTTATCCCTGACCAAACCCGATGATAGCGTACTGACTTTTTCACCCATTTATGACCCTTATCCTAATTTGGTTAAGACCAGTGGAAGACAATTAGTCCAGTCTAAATTAATCCAAAAAGACGGAACGTTTGCCATTGATTGGCAGGATTTTGAAGATAAAGTACAAACCTGTCGCGCTTTTCTATTCTGTTCACCAAATAATCCCGGCGGCGTTGTATGGGATAAGGATTCCCTGAGGCGCATCGCAACGATATGTAAAGCGTCCAATACCCTTGTTATTGCCGATGAAATACATGGTGATTTGACATTATTTTCGCAGCAACACATTCCATTTTTTTCAGTCTCTCAAGAAGCCAGTGAAAATTGCATCGTACTTTCCTCGGCCAATAAGACCTTTAATATGCCCGGCGTACAGGGAGGATTTGCCATTGTTCCCAATCCGGATTTGCGCGAGCGATTCTACGGATTTCTTGATGGATGCTATCTGGCTGAGACCAATACGCTACAGCAAGCGGCGATGGTAACAGCATTTTTAGCATGCCGGGAATGGCACGCTCAGCTCAAAGAATATCTGGCTAAAAATATTGAATACGTACAACAACAAATGAAGTTACGATGCCCCAAGATAACCACCGTGTACGGCGGTGCATCCTATCTGCTGTTGCTGGATGCCACAAATCTGGGGCTTGAACCAGAACAAATCAAAGCGTTTTTTATTAAAAAGGCCCGATTAGGATTATCACCCGGCTCACAGTACGGGCCCGGCTGCGAATACTATATGCGCTTAAACGTTGGCTGCCCGCGCTCAATGCTTGTTGAAGCAATGGATAGATTAGCCAAGGCCTATCGAGAACTGTCGCATCGCTAAGCTCTATTATTGTATGGAGAAACGATGACGGTAGCGCAGTGATTAGCATTGCTTAGACGAATCCCTAATTTGTCTTTGATTCTTTGACTGATTGAATAACAGACGACTTAACTGTACGTTTAATATGTATATTGTACTTAGTTTGAAACTCAACGATTACAGTGTTTGTTGTTTATATCAACCCACCGGATGTATCAGGTAACGAAAGTCATAATGAATTTTTTAAAAACTAAAAATGAAAATCAACGCCGTTTAGCGGCGTTGCTGGATAAGATCGAGCAAAAAAACCAACCTTCAGGCTGGAAGAAAAACACTATGATTGCGGTTGGAGGTTTGACCGAAATTGGTTTTTCCAAACTAACTAATCACTTATTAGTCATTTCCTCTAGCGGACGTAGCGTAATTGATTGCGCTAATGGGCAGAAATTGGCCAGAGACTATGAGGAATATGGAGACTGGTATAATCCGTTAGACCTCACCTGTCAGGGAATTGGACCTATTGGGGATGAAACAATTACTATTGCCGGATTATGCGGCGGTGGTTTACCCCACGACAACCAGTACGGTGAAAGCCTACAATTAGCGGCACCACAGTGGCCAGTGGAAGATATTTACTTCTGCCCGCCGGGAAAATCTATTCTGATCGAGCGTTTTCAAACCGGCTGTTGCCATATTTTTTCTGACCATATGCGCAGTTATGGCTTCTCGTGGAATGGAGAATTTATCGTCGCTGCAACATCCAGTGACTTAACCATTTGGCAGAGGCTAAGTTAGGGCAACCAGCCTTATCTTCAGGAGATATTAAGTTACGCATTTACCGCCGCTTATCGTTCTTGCGGATAAAGGCTCTCGCCTTTTTTACAGCACAGCCCTGTTCCAATCCATACGCTCAGTTATCAAACCGACATTGCGTTGTAAGGCGACAATATCTGCAAACCGTTTAGAGTGGCTTATTTACTGCTTCCCAAAGCGACAGCGGAACGCCCCTCAATAAATACTTCTCGAATAGCTTAAGCTCTATTTTATTTACGGAAACATCATCAATATTATAAATCACTTTATTCTTATCTAAATAAAGGCTGTACCCGTTACCGGTACCCTCTGGTATAACCAAAGTACGCCCATGAATCCGGCTTAATGCAAGATAAACGCTGCCTTTGGTATCCGGGGTGTTAGACCATTCGTTATCTTCGGCATAAAAATGGCAGTCTCGGCCCCAGTAACGTTCGACTTTAATCTGATAGCGGCCTTTAGGAATATCTAGCCCATATGACCGTTCTACATCAAAATAATTGACCAGAAATTCACTTTCCGGATCTTCTCCGGGAGTAATACTTCCTTTTACAACCGCAACGATCTGTTTTTTCCCTATTGGGTGGCTTAGCATCCGAGTCAGATCTGGCGAACTTTCATCACAGCCGGCCCATGCGCTTGAACAGAAAAAGAATAACAAAAACAGTCTTTTCATTATGATCCCTGAATTCTGCTGACATCCGATGTAACGGTGCGATGGGACAACCCAAAACGGAGTATCAGTCGCCCATAGCTTCAACAAGCGCTTTGATTTTTACCGCCTTCTCAAAATGGTCCAGTTTCATCTGTTTAATCCACCAACTCGCCGCTTCCATCAGCAACTCAGGATTATCATTTTTGTTAGCAAAAAAGGCGTAAAAAGAGAGCCCGACATTATCTCCTTTTGCCGCAATTTTATCCTCGCAAACTTGGATTATTTTGGTTCTTAACGCCTTTCTCATTATAGAAAACTCTGGTTGGTTAAAATTACCACTGGCGCTCAATATATCGCTGAGTTTAAATCACCACTCATAAGACGCCCCGGCACCAAATACTAATTCATGCTGGCTCGACTTAGAGAATGACGTTTTAGTCATGATATTGCCCTTAATACAGGAGCTAACCCCTAACGCCATCGGCTGTAATAACGACGCTATAGGCTTTTTATTGCATCAGTAACGGTATGGTAAAACCTATATTGCAATTAGCACCTGCGATGGCCAAACTATAATCTACAGGTACCCCCCAACCAACCCAAGGGCGATATCAAACCATTATGCTGAAAATTGTTATCTGGCTCGTTCTGTCTTTAATCTCAAGCTGTGGCTGGGTAGTTTATGCTCTGCAACAACAGTATGAAGAGCAAAGTGCAGAATTTCGCATCCTGTATCGCGATATCGCCGTAAAGCTCTCTCAGCATGACGCCATACTTTCTCTGCTGTCAGCAAACAGTAACCCTGAGGTAATCAAGCAACAATTCCCCCAAATTTTGCGCTGGCAGCAACGGGCTGAAAACGCCACGGAATATACCCTAGATCCCGCAGGCAACGGTACCTATTGGCTTAATGCCCAACACTTTGCTCTCTTAGTCGATCTCAACACGCTTATCGCAGATATACCGCAGGTAAACTACTTTCAACACTTAAGTTTAGACTGGAATAAAACGCCTTTAATCGAACGGGGATAAGGCACTGCCAGCCCTTACTGGCTGTGGGATAAAACGTTAGTCAGCCCGTCACAGCCTTTGGGTTTATCGGCCGGTAATAGCCCCGACTGGGCAAAGTTACCTTGGCTAATGATGCTGCTCTCTTCGCTGTTTTGGGCCGGGGCCATCTATTTTATTAATCAATACCGGGCCAATAAGCATCAGCGCAATATTGCTAACCAACGCGCCCATTTCTCCGAGCTCACCCGCTTAAACGCCATGGGTGAAATTGCCGCAGGCATTGTCCACGAGCTAAACCAACCGCTGACAGCCGCATTAAGCTATAACCAAGCCGCTCTGCGCCTTATTCGCCAGCAGCAGGTACAAGAGGTGCCGCCACTGCTTGACGCAACGGTTGTGCAAATCAAACGAATCAGCGATCTGTTACTGCAGTTTCGTCAAAAGTTAACCCGTGAGCAGCGGGAGTTACAGCCGGTTAATCTCAATCAAATCTGGTTGCGCGTTGTCATGCTATTGGAAAAAGAGCTGCGCAGCGGAAAAATCACCATCATCAACAAAATTCCAGAAACGCTGCCGGATCTCTTGGCCGATCCGCTATGGATTGAACAAATTCTCCATAACATATTAGCTAACGCTATTCAGGCTCAGCAGCAGAATCAGTTGGGCTCCGGCTGGGTTGCTATAAAGGCCGATCAATCTGATAACGGTGTCAGCCTGACCATTAGCGATGGGGGCCCGGGCCTTTCAACCCAGGCGCTTCAGGAAGTATTTATGCCCTTTTTTACCACCCGCCCTGACGGCTTAGGCCTGGGGATGGCGCTGACTGAAACGCTGGTACAACGACTGAACGGTAATATTAAAGTCGATAATATTAAGGGACAGGGAGCCTGTTTTACCCTATGGTTTCCTCTTAACCCTCAGGAGCTCTGATTGATGACAGCACATATTTATCTGATTGACGATGATGAGGCAATCCGCAGCTCACTGGCAGCCTTACTGGCAACCGTGGGTTGGCAGACTGAAACTTACAGCAGCGTACTTAATTTCCAACAGGCGGTCGGAGAGCTGGATAGGTTATCTGGTTGCCTGTTACTGGATATCCGCATGCCCGGCAAAACAGGCATGACGTTACTGGAAGAGTGGCAACAGCAAGGTCTGGAAACGCCGGTAATTATTATGACCGGCCACGGCAATATTGATTTATGCCGTCGGGCATTCAAAAACGGTGCTTTTGAGTTTTTAACTAAGCCTATCGACGCCGATCTGCTGATTGAAACCGTCGGCGCAGCTATGGAACACCAGCGTATGTTGCAGGAGCAGCGGGGGAAGACCATCGATTTACAAACCAAGCTCAATACCCTTTCCAGCCGTGAAAACGACGTACTGGCACTGATCGTAGCAGGATTATCCAATAAAGAAATCGCTCGAGAGTTGGCTCTTTCCCCGCGGACGGTAGAAGCCCATCGGGCAAATATATTCACTAAACTGGAAATTAACTCACTGGCAAAACTAATAAATATCTATGGCGGTCTGGCACTTCCAACCCCGACTAAGTAAAAATACCTAGGCCGGTAGGTAATCAACCGAATTGTTTCATTTGAGTACTCTGTCTATTTTATCTGTATGAGTTAATCCATCGGATATTAAAGAAGGTACATACTATGAAGAAACATCTCCTTTTAGCCACCCTACTTATCAGCAGCGCCGTGACATTACCTAGTTTTGCCGCCAGCGTGTTAGATGAAAAAAACCTTTCGCTCGAACTGGCAGATCAGTTAGCACAGCACGCGATTCAGGCCTGTAGTGCCAACAATTACAATATTGCCGTCACCGTTGTTGACCGGGCCGGAGTGGTAAAAGTCACTAAACGCATGGATAACGCGGGTCCGCATACGGTAGAAGCCAGCCGAATGAAAGCCTTCACCGCCCTTACCACCAAAACCCCTACCGATGAAGTGATGAAGAACGCTCAGGCTAATCCCGGAGCTCAAAATTTACGTGATATCCCGGGCTTTTTACTACTGGGCGGCGGGTTACCGATAAAAGTCGGCACACAAACCATCGGTGCTATTGGCGTTGGTGGCGCACCGGGCGGGCATCTTGATCAGCAATGTGCGCTTGATGCACTGAACAAAAGCCAAACCCAGCTTAACGCGTCATAAGACAACTTCAGCTTTAGAGCCTGTGACAATAAATAACGTTGAATCCTTAATATCATTTATTGCTACGGGCTTTTAAAGCTGACTATTTTTATTCATCTCATCAACCTTCTCGCTTAAAGTGTGTCCCCTCTCCTTCGGCTTATAAGAAAGCTAATACACTTATACCTCTATTTTTAATACTAGAAGATTAATTATTATACTTAACCTGAATGTGACTTAAGGCAAACGATCGCCGTGAAGCTAATGGGACTCGAATCAGCGATACGGCAGTCATATTTGGGGCGAAATATAACGTCTAAATAATAAGCCTCACTAGCCAGCTAACAGTCAATAGGTCAGCCTGTATCTATCGGCTTTTTTACAGTTCGCTGGGTAGCATCAGTCATAATATCCTATGGTTGTCTCTTGCTTCGGCTGATTAATCCCAACGCCTCATCCCCTCACTGTACGTCGCACTCAAAATACATAAAAAACCAAAATAATCGATTAAATATTCAAAAAATCACAATTAACACTGTTACTGACTGCCACTATTATGTTAATAATCTACGGTAATAATAAAACGGCCACTCGATCAAATCGGGTGGCTGATTTTTTAATGGCAAGGTAGATATTAAAATAACGGAGAATGTATGAAGTATCTTTCATTAGCAGTAGGTTTAGGACTAGGGTTGGCCGGTTTAACTGCCCAGGCGGCAACACAATACACCGGTGATAAAGTACAAGGCATTCAGGTTATCTCTGAGCTGGACGTCTCTGATTTAACCGTGGGCCAGCACCGCTTTATGGTTGAAACCGTCGAGACCGGAACCGGGCAGCGCTGGTATGTGCCAGTGATGGTTGCTAAGGGTGCAGCAGAGGGTAAAAAAGTCCTACTGCAGGCTGGCGTCCACGGTGATGAACTCAACGGCGTGCGCGTTGTACAGCAGGTGATGGAACAGCTTGAACCCGCTAAAATGAAAGGTACTGTTATTGGCGTAATTGGCCCGAACCGTTCAGGTATTGAGCGCGTATCCCGTACATGGGCGGTCTCTACCAGCGGCGGCGAGTTCGTTGACTATAATCGGGTTCAGCCAGGAAAAGAATTTGGCACTGCCCCACAGCGCCAGGCCTGGTTGATGTGGAATAAAGTGTATAAAGGCAACGTAGACGTGGCGATTGATTTCCACACCCAGTCAACCGGTGCAGCTTACCCGCTGTTTATTTATGCCGATTACCGCCACCCTGAAGTTCCGACTATCGCCGAGCTTTTCCCTGCCGACCAGATTAAAAAAGATCCTGGTGAGCCGGGCTCCGTAGAGACCAGCTTTATTGAAGCGGGCATTGCAGCTATTACCGTTGAGCTCGGCGTTCCTCGCCTTTATCAACAAGATATGATTACCCGCGGCATACAGGGCTCACAAAACGTATTGGCTCACTATAAAGTGATTGATAAGAAAATTGAGGATACTGCCGAGTCAAGAAAAGCCTATATCGGTAATGAAATGACGTCGATTGGCGCAAAAACCGGCGGTTTCGCCGACATTCTGGTTAATATTGGCGACGATGTGAAAAAAGGCCAAAAGGTCGCAGTTCAACGTAATGCCTTTGGCGATGTTGTTGCTGAATACACCAGCGATAAAGACGGTAAAGTGCTGGCTATCGGTACTGATGTAACCCGTGAACCACGTGCTCTGCTGGTGCGAATCCTGAGTATTAACCCGGCAGAAAGCTGTAGCAAAGGCTGCTAATTTCACAAAATCCGCATTTTAAAACGGCACCCCAAAAGTTGAGTATCAACTGAGTAAGGTGCTAATTAAAGTAATGCATTCCCTTGTATTAATGCAGCAGCATTGCTTAAATTTCTTCCCACCCGCATAGAGTTTCCAATCTTCCACCGGTTGTTAACATAAAAATAACTTACAATCAAAACAATACATTAAGTTATTTTACCTCCCCTAAAAATAACCATTTTTTTTATATGGTTTATCACCAAAACTACCCAGCACTATCCTATTTTATCCATATCCCTTTTGTTAGGCTCGATGCACTTAGGCAAGTCTGTGAACACTAGCATTAGGGGAAAAATAGTGAATACAGTCATACAAAACCGGAAAACTCTGCCATTGCAGAATGGTAAGGTCCCTGCCTGTAACAATCTCAGCTCTGTAGATGGCTTAACATGGCGGCAGCCAGATATTACGCATAAGTCACGACTGATTCAGTCCGAGAATAAAACCCAAAACCCCCCATTGAGAACCATTTCACAGCTGGTGCCAAATCCAATATATCTAGTTGATAAAATTAAGAAAATCTTCACATCTCCTGTAATGGCAAGATATTACCAGACGCACACATTTTCAATAAATAGATGTGCAGAACAATCAGAACGAACTCACGCCATTCAGCCTTATGGCAGCCAAAAATTTACCGTTCGCTGCGATAAGACTCACCGTCTAATTTATTAAAGTTTGGGATGAATTATGCAAATCTCTAAAACCACTGCCCTTAAGATCGTTATCACTATCATTGCTGTTGTGCTTGGTGTGGTTATCGCTAATCTGGAACCCCCAGAACCGCTCAATGAAAAGTCGATGCTGGGCTTGGGTATTTTTGTCTGCTTTGTCGTGCTATCGATGGTAGAAGTACTACCCGATTATATCTGCTGGATGCTGATGTGTACCGCATGGGCAGCGACTCAATGCGTCCCCTTCGCTAAAGCCTTCGGGGCATTTAGTACACCCGCATGGTGGCTGGTCGTCGGGGCAATGGTACTCGCTGCGGCCGTCGCCAAGTGCGGTTTACTAAAGCGCATTGCCTTGACGATGATGACCAAGTTTCCGGTTACTTATCGGTGGCAGACCTTTTCATTACTCCTCACTGGCACCGTGGTTTCACCGCTGATTCCGTCAGGTACAGTTAAAGCGACCTTAATGTCACCGTTTGCATTATCAATCAGTGATTCCCTAGGCTTGCCACGTAGAAGTAACGGTGCAACAGGGCTATTTATTGCGATGTTCTTGTCCATCGGTCTGGCAATGCCCGCCTTAATTAGTGCTACTTTTATTAACTATGTCATTTTAGGTGCGCTGGGCGATCAATATTCAGTCTCTTATTTAATGTGGCTGGTTGCTTCCCTGCCATGGCTGATACTCACCCTACTCGTCGGTTACATCCTGATTCAAATTCTCTATCGCGTTGAAACTGCAGCAATTACTGCGACCAACGAAGCTTTATTGGCTGAAAAAAATAACCTTGGCCCGATGAGCCGTGATGAAAAGATCACCACGGTGGTATTAGTCCTCTGCCTGATTTTATGGGTCACTGAACGAATGCATGGCATTAGCGCAGCCTCGGTTACCCTGGTCGCTACCGCAGTGCTTTGCGTCACCAACGTTGTCGATAGAGTCACCTTTCGCAGCCGAATTACATGGGATGCCATTATCTTTCTCGGCTGTGCCGTCTCAATGACGACTGCTTTTCCGGCCATGAATATTGATAAATGGATTGGCCTGATGGCTGGCCCGGTTCTAGTGCCACTGCTGACTGAAAATATCTTCCTGTTTATTGTCATGCTCTCTTTGGTGGTTTACGTCATCAGAATCTTTATGGTCTCGCAAACAGCATTTATGGCGTTATTCGCCGTATTCCTGATACCGGCAGCTACGGTGGCTAATATCCACCCTTGGGTTTTGTGTTTTATGTCATTCACCGCCTGCAACGTGTTCCTGTTGAAATATCAAAACGTCATGTATATGCCCGCCGTCTTCGCGGCTCAAACAGCCGCCGGTGAAGACTTTGTTGAGCATAAAAAAGTCGCCAAATTCGCCTTCGCTTACATGGTGACCAACATTCTGATTCTGTGTGCCTGCGTGCCCTACTGGCGGTTCATGGGATGGCTCTAAATTCCGCACATTTTTATGTCCGCCAACGCCGAAAAGCTAACGGATTGAGGCCATAAAAGTGATTAATGAAAATAAAATGAGGATAAATAACCATGGACTTCAGAAAAACAGATGAGCAGGAAATGCTGCTACAAAGCGTTGCCGAGCTGGTCACCCGAGATTTTCCCGATTCCTATTTCAAAAATTGCGATGCGCAGCATAAATATCCAATTGAGTTTATGCGGGCCCTATGCGAAGCCGGTTTTGGTCTGATGGGAATACCCGAAGAGTATGGTGGTACTCCGGTCGATAACCTGACTCTGATTATGTTCTGTGAGGAAATTGCCCGTTTAACCGGCACATCTTACTTAACGTCTTATCTAATTTACGTTGATGACGTACTGAGTTTTGGTACTGAAGAACAGAAAAGAATCACGATGGACTTAGTTGCCAAAGGTGACCCCTCTTTATGCCTCGGGATCTCCGAACCACAGGCCGGCTCAGATAATAATGCTATGACCTCAACGGCCACCCGCAGAAACGGTAAAGTCTATATCAATGGTCAAAAAACGTTTATTACCAATGCCAGCTTCTCGCCTTACATGCTTTGTATGACTCGAGATCTTGATAACCCTAAACCAGCCAAAGGGGTAAGCATGTGGTTTTTACCACTGAACAAGAAGGGCGTTAAGATCGAACCCCTCGACAAAATTGGCTGGAATATGCGCCCTTCATGCGAAGTCTACTTAGACGATGTCGAGCTGGAAGAGAGCGATCTGGTCGGTAAGGAAAATGAAGGTTTCTTCCAACTCATGAAGAACTTTGAAATTGAACGTTTAGTTATGTGTGCCGGTTCACTTGGCTGTGCTCAGGCCGCATTTAACGATGCCATCAACTACGCCAACCAACGCGTACAGTTCGGACAAAAAATCGGTTCGTTCCAAATGATTCAGCAAAAACTGGTTGATATGCAGATCAAACTACACAACATGCGCAATCTGCTTTACCGCTGTGCCTGGGAGAAAGATAACGGTATTTCAATTCAGATAACTTCTGCGCTGGCTAAACGTTACTGTGCACAGGCGGGTTGTGAGGTCGTTGATGATGCCATGCAAATTCTCGGCTCTGTCGGTTATACCAACGATCATCGGGTTTCTCGGATGTGGCGCGATCTGCGCGTAGGGCGCATCGGCGGTGGAACTGATGAGATCATGGTCTATATCGCTGCCCGTAGCATGCTAAAAGCACTAAACAACTAATCAGGAGACCTGACGATGAGCGAAAACAATTTACCCTCCGGTTTCGGGCCGCTTGATGACGTGAAAGTGATAGTGTCAGGCGTTGCCTATGCCGGCCCGTTTGCCGCAAGCCTTATGGCTGATTACGGATCACAGGTGCTATCGATAGAAAGTACTGTTGCACCAGACATGATCAGAACGGGATCGGTCTTTCAGCAAATACACCGTAATCAAAGGGCTATTGCGCTGAATGTCCCTTCTGAAAAAGGACGAGAGATTTTTCTCAAGCTCATCAAGGACTGCGATATTTTCATCGAGAACTCCAAGGCCGGGCAATGGAGTAAATGGGGACTTGATGATGAGGCGCTGTGGAAAGTAAATCCGCGCCTTGTCATCGCCCACATTTCAGGTTTTGGCCAAACCGGGCTACCTGAATATACCCGGCGCGGCTCATGGGACGCGATCGGGCAGGCCTTCGGCGGTCTAATGTCAATGAACGGATTGCCCAACCCTGCACCGCCGATAATCAGTAATCCTTATCTATGCGACTATTTCACTGCAGTTTATGCCTCTTGGGGTTGCCTTGCTGCCTATATTAAAGCCCTGAAGACCGGTAAAGGTGACAGCATCGATTTGGCTCAGTACGAAACGCTGGTATACACCATGGGTGATGCCATTATGAATTTCCTCAATAAAGGCATCCCCTACAAACGAGCCGGTTTAACTAACCCTAAATACGGCGCATGGCGGACCTATCAATGCAAAGATGGTCAGATTTACTGTGCTCCTGCAGGGCTCAGCGCCATGAAAAAAGGCTTAGCTTTCCTTGGGCTACAGCACGGTAGCGAAGACATCCCCGAAAAATGGCAGTTCACACCGGCAGGAACTAAAGGTGCAAAAATGCTGGAAGAAAAGCTCACTGAATATTGTGCAGCTCATACGGTGGATGAAACCGACAAAGAGCTTAACGCCGTCGGTATTTTAGCCAGCCCGATCATGACCCATGAACGAATGGTTGACCATCCACAATATGTAGCCCGTGATGTTATTGCTCAATGGAATGATGCAAATGGTGATGCTATCCGAGGGCCAGACACACTGATTCGTTTTAAAAATCATCCCGGGGAAATCTGGCGTGGCGCACCGCGCTATGGTGAAGACAATGAAGAAGTGCTTCGCGAACTGGGCTATAGCCCGCAACAGATTGACGCACTGTATCAAGATAAAACGCTGGCAAAAGAATAACCTCTCCGCGTCAGTGATTCGCGGTAAACCATAAGCTAATAGCGCGGGCTCGAGACTTTTCAATCAACCGTTTTCAATATCACCTATTGTACAGGTGATATTGAGACCGGCAGACATCAACAACCCGGGGCTTAAAAATGTTAACAAAGGGAGAGTTAAAAGCGCATAAAGAATACTGCTCTGATATTACCGTAGTTATACTGCAAGTGAGTATCGCTCAGGCAGTTAGCGCTTGTCATAGAACAATATACGTATAATAAGGAGACTGGCCATGCTCGCTCAATGCCAACCAAAGCAAACGATAACGCTGGACGGGGTTCATTACAATAAGTCCCATTTTCAAGGTGAAAAATTACCAGATTTTGTACATCAATCTTCCTTCCATTTTGATGTATACCAACTGATAAAAGCATGGTTTTCTGATAGCCCGACGATTGAGATACTCACTTCCGGCTCAACCTCAAATTCACCTAAAGCGCTACATGCCGATCGCACTATGATGGTCAATAGCGTGAAATATACTCAAGATTTCTTCCAATTAAAGGCCGGGGATACGGCATTACTGAACCTGCCACTGGGCTATATTGCCAGAACTATGGTTGTGATTCGCGCACTGGTTATTGGTATGGATCTGCATATTGTTCCCTGCTGCGGCCGGCCACTCGAAGAGGCACGCCTTTCACCACAAATACCTCTGACTTTTGCCTCCATGACGCCTTTGCAAATTTATAACTCTCTGCGACATGAGTCGGATAAAGCTCGGCTTGCCACGATAAAAAATTTGATTGTCGTCGGTGGTCCTATTGATGCCAAAACCGAAAAAATACTTAGAACATTCCCCAATAATATCTATTCAACCTATGGCATGGCAGAAACCCTAACACACATTGCCTTTCGCAGAATTAGTGGTAGTCACGCCAGTGACCGGTATATGCCATTAGAACAAGTATTTCTTAGCTTAAATTCAGCAGGTGCGTTGGTGATCAATGCACCACTAGTAGCAGCACAACCGGTATCTACCAAGGATTTAGCTGAAATCTTTGCTGACGGAAGCTTTAAGCTATTAGGCCGTATAGATAACGTCATCAACAGCGGCGGCATTAAAGTCTCTGCTGAATATATTGAAGGCCTCCTTCAGCCCGTTATCGAGGGTATGTTTGCAATTTCATCGATTGCTGACCCCAAGTTCGGGCAGGCTATCGTGCTGGTGACCGAGAAAGAGGTAAATATTAGGTTAGTGAACCAGTGTCTGCCAGCCTATTACCGTCCTAAGAAAGTCATCCAACTGGATGAGATCCCTCTGACCAAAACCGAAAAAATTAATCGAGGCTTAATTAAGCAGCTATTACACAACGCTACGCTGGAAAACGGAAACGGCCTGAATGCTGACTCTTACCTAAAAAATTAAGCTATCAGCATCATCTATACACATGATTTTATAGGAATAAGAAACCGTTTTTATATAACACGAGGTTAATGACAAGCTATCAATAGTGACAATTAACCGTCTATCTTCAGCCTATTGATTGGAAATATATTTTATGAACGATGATATTCATATCACACCATATATTGCGGCAGCCGTTGACGATGAACTGCGTAAAATCATTGTCGACAATGGTAAAAAAGTGACGCTGAATAAACGCGAATTCTTTTTAAAGCAGGGAACAATCAACAGTTTTGTCTATGTTCACTCCGGATTACTTGGCCGTATCAGGGACACCCCGCTAGAATTCAAGCAGACCCATCTCGAAATTATTCCTGCCGGGCGTGTCGCTAACTTTCTTAACTTTTTCTCACCAGGTAAAGCCCGGATCAGCATTCAGGCATTGAGAAACTCAGAGATCTATCTAACACCTTATAAAACGGTCTATGCCATTATGGAAAATGACCGTCGAATTGCTCACGAATTCGAACAAATGTATGGCGCTAACATGGAAACAGCTTTACGTAGTTGCTACTGTAACTTTATTTTCTCATGTGAATCACGGCTAATCAGCCTGTTCAGAGCAATGATCCGCAACTATGGCATTATGCCCGATGGAAATGGCTGGATGCTGCTACCTTACAAACTGACCCGAGAAGAATACAGCCAGATCATATTCTCGAGCCTGCTGACGCTGGATAATATACTACTGCAATGGAAAAAAGAGGGGGTGTATAAAAAGGCCAAAGAGGGCTCTTATATTCATCAAAGCCTGCCACTACGCTCTATCGCCTATGCGCCATAGTTAAACTAAAATAACAACAACTAGCCATAGCGAAACTCAACGCCGAACGTACCACGCGGGTACTCCCATTTCTCCAGAATTGTCGATCCACACAGTACTCGACAGGTGCCGCATTCTAGACATCCAGCATAATCAAAACGCATTGAACCATCGTCCATTAACTTATATAGGCCTGCCGGGCAGGCCAACACCAGTTTTTTAAACTCATCAATATCAGCCGATTCTTTTAGTATGATATGTGGGTTTCCTTCATCGACATGAAATTTATTGCTACCTAACTTAACATCAACGTTCACCACGCTATTTTGTACACTCATATCGACCTCACTCCTTTCACTGCGTCTTTGATCAAATTCCAATAACCTACGCGTTTGCACTGTCTACGCATTTTCTTGTGTAATGGTTCAGCCGGGCGACCATCGACGGTAAATAAATCTGACATCATGCCCTCAACCATTTTTGGATACTGGTTGAATATTCTGGGATTCTCAAGAAAGCCCGGTAGGTTTTTATACAGTTTCAGATCTTTCATCACAAAGCTATCGTTGAGCAGAGCCTCATAGTGAACCAGTCCCTGTTTGCGGTAGTCGTTTTGTTTTCTGGCTGCCAGCACCGCTTCGGCAGCCGCCTGACCGCTGGCGATCGCCAAATCCATTCCACGAATCGTGTAGCCCGCATTAATGCAAAAACCAGCTGCATCACCGGCAATAATAACCCCATCCCTGACCAGTTCAGGCAACATACAAATCCCGGCTTCTGGAACTAAGTGCGCAGAGTACTCAGCTAACCTTCCCCCTTTAATCAACGGAGCAACACTCGGGTGGTGCTTAAAATCTTCCAGCATCTGAGCAATTGATTTATCCGAGTGGTCGATATGATGCAAACCGCAAACTAGTCCCAGAGAAATTGAATTTTTGTTAGTGTACAGAAAACCACCGCCCATCAGGCCATTAGAAGGCGATCCGGCAAAAAGCCAAGCAACCCCGTCTTTGCCACTAACACCAAAGCGTTCTTCAATCGCTTCTGAAGGGAGTTCTATCAGTTCTTTAACGCCCACCGCGACCGATTGTGGCTGTAATGGCTTAACCATTCCTATCTGCTGACCCAGTAGTGAGTTAACACCATCAGCCAAAATGACAACTTTAGCCTCCAGTTGGTCACCGTCGGCCTGAACGCCACAGACTTTACCGTCTCTGACCAGCAGTTGCTCGACACGGATCCCACCAATAAATTGGGCTCCGGCCTCCTCTGCTTTAGCCATCAGCCACTGATCAAACGGACCGCGCAGAACAGTATAAGACTCCTGTACCGCCTGTTGTGCCGTGGTGCTGTGGTAATCCAGCGTGATAGCACTTTCGACGGTCATAAATGATATTTTCTCACGCGTAACTTTTCGCTCAATGGGAGCTTGCTGAGCAAAGCCGGGAATAATCTTCTCAAGGCTATGGGCATACAGGCGGCCACCGGTCATATTTTTGCTACCAGCAAAATTGCCGCGTTCGATAACTAATACCTCAAGGCCTGACTGTGCCAGTAGATAGGCGGCAGTACAGCCAGAAAGCCCTGCTCCGACAATGATGACATCCATTGAATCATCTTGTGACATAGAATCCCCGTTATCATTAATTACAGGCCGCAGGCAATCGCACAGGCAACCATTTAATCTCAGAAAAGTATTCCGGCTTCCGGCGGTATTATCGCCAAATTCAGGTTAAAGCCGGTGCCTGCTGCTGACGGTTTAGCGTTTGAATGCTGTAATTAATGCTGGTACAACTTTATAAATATCGCCCACCATGCCGTAATCACAGTACTGAAAAATAGGTGCATTCTTATCTTTATTTATCGCAATAATCGTCTGAGTTCCATTCACACCAACCATATGTTGAATCTGCCCGGAGATCCCCATAGCGATATATAACTCCGGTTTAATCATCACACCGGAAACGCCAATATAGCGGTCACGGTCCATCCATTTTTCACCTTCCGCAATCGGTCGTGAACACCCCAACTCCGCCCCTAGCACACCACAAAGCTGTGCCACCATATCGATATCGCTCTGTGATGCAATTCCTCTGCCAATGCCAATAACCCGAGTGGCCTTATTCAGATTGACTCTATTACCCTGTTTCACCCGACGTTCTTTGCATTGAATACCACCAACCGGCGGAACAAAAGGCAATATCTGCGCCTGACCGGATTTAGTCACATCGGCCAACTGTGGTGTAAAAAGGCCAGCGCTCAGCGTAACAACCGCTATCTTTGAATGAATATTTTCTTCCGCTAGTGCCAACCCGCCATACATCATATGACTAGCTTTAACGGACTGATTCTCAATGGAAATATCGGTGACATCGTTAATCAGCCCGGCATCAAGTAAACCGCTAATTTTGGCCGCCAGCGCTTTACTCCGCTTACTGGTATCAAGTAATAGCAGGGTTGGGGGACCTTCGGCGCGACTTAATGCGCTGGCAATAGTGGCATCATAATCTTCAACCATAATGGTGTCGTTTTTGTCACCTAGGTGATACACCGCACCTGCTCCTAAGGCAAAAGCATTTGCAATATCATCTGGTGAACCTAGAACAATTGCAGTGACCGTTTCTCCCAGTTGCTGACCGGCAGCTATCAACTCTGGATAAGAAGAAGCCGCATCACTGAAAACCCACACGTTCGATAATTTGCTCATAGTTTATTCCTCCGGGCTTCTCCGGTTATTTTAACTGGCTACGCAATGTTTCAATGAATGTGGCGATTTGTTCTTCGCCATCACCTTCGATAATCACCCGTTGACGCTGAGTTTGTTCAGGCGCTTTAACTGAGCTGATAACTACTGGCGTAGAAATATTCCCCAGCCCCAGTTCATCCATTGTCATAACGGACACCGGCTTTTTGCCTGCGGATAATATGGCTTTCATGGCCGGAATTTGAGGAACATTAATATCGCCGGTCACCGCAAGGACTGCAGGTAGCGATATATCAAGCACTTCAACCAGATCCTCAAGAGTACGCTCAACCACCAGCTGTTGATTAGTAATAGAAACAATGCGGCTGACCGCATTTACCACCGGTACTCTAAGTCGCTGCCCTATTAATAAGGCGGTTTGCTGGGCATAGAGGTCACCTGAACCATCACCACAAATAATCAAATCAAAGCCTATTTTGGTAGCCGCTGCTGCCAGTACATGTGCAGTGGTATAAGGTAGGGCACCGTCTAATTTCTCATCCATCACTAAATGCAAAATATCTGGCCCGCGTGAGAGAATGTCTTTACGCAACTTGGCATTTTCCAGTACTTTCCCCCCCACGCTGAGCACTTCGACAGTACTGTCGCCAACCTGCGCTGCAGCCTCAACAGCGGCCTCAATGGCATTCAGATCAAATGGGCTAATTTTATAAGTGGCGCGGGTTGTATCTAGGCTGCGATCTGGCTTGATACTGATATCTTGCTCTTCAGCGACAAGTTTGCAGCATGCTATCACTCTCATAACGTCTCCTTTCATGGACCGACCGAGGAAGGCTCTGGCCAGATGGATCCGTTGAGTTTTAGCAAAAGAGCTGAAAAGTATACGCACAACGCAACCAGACATGGATCGAGTGCCAATTTATCTCAACGGGTAGAGGAAAAGTCGCCAGCGATTTTGTCGGCTGACAAAAACAGGTTAGCAAGAGCCGCCATTTGAAAACAGGATAAGGCTAGGTAGTTTCCATAGATATTGTAGGGTTTTATTATTCAGCCATTATATTTCTGAATAAGTTCACAGAGAGTTCACCAAGGGATGGTAGCGTTGTTAGCTGGCTATTGATGTTTTTTCGCACGGATGCCGTTTATCGAGAATAACATTTCTGTATCCCGCTACACTCAGCATAAAAAGGATCTTATACGGTGGTGAACCCCAACTATTATGTCGCATTACTCCTTAGCCCGGCGCTATTTTTTGTTTCAGCCAGACTATTTTCCAAACTGAAATCCCGGGCCGGAAAACGCCGTTATATCACGATAGCCTTTATAATGGCGTTGATTAGCCTGACCATTCCGGCAGCCTACTTCTCAAACACCATCGGTGAGAGCCCTGGCTATGCGCAGTTCAGGGTTCTGGCTTACAGCGAGCTATTGGTATGTTTATCCGCGCCCTTTGCCGGCGTAGTTTACCTATGGATAACGTCTGCTTTATCTAAAACCGATGGCAAGCGGTGGTTAAAGCGCAGTATCTATCTGCTCTGCCTGTTCACTGTACTGGGCTACACCAGCCTGCCGTTTGTCAAACAGTTGGCTAAACCAAGGCCTTTTTATCCGGATGCCGCCACTATCGGTAATCGATGGGTAGATGGCGTTGCGCTACAAACCACCCCTTCAACCTGTGGCCCGGCATCTCTGGCAACAATATTAGCCCGTTATGGCAGTACCGAGACAGAAGCCGATATCGCCGTACAGGCTTACTCTTCATCCCGAGGCACTGAAAATTGGTATTTGGCCCGATATGCCCAACGGCTTGGCTATCAGTATCACTTTCTGACTGAAACGGATATAGCAAAAGTACCAACCCCTTCGATCATTGGCGTGAACGTTAACAGACTAAACCGGGCAGGAAACCCTAGCCGGGCGGGACACTTTATTACCCTCCTCGACAGCCGTGACGGATATCACCTGATTGCTGACTCGCTCAGTGGCTTACACCGACTCACAGCGGAAGAGTTTGAGCAGAAATACCGTTATCGCGGTTTTGTTCTCCATATTATGAAGGCTGAAGGATAGGAAATAGTCGGTCACTTCTACGTGAGCAGCAAATCCATACTCACAGATGGAAAACATATTCCTGTTTGTTCCCATCGGACAATGAATTACCATAGCAGGCACTGTTATTTGTCTGCCTACATGGATATTCAATGCGTTATCTGGCTGCTATTTTACCCTCAATACTGTTGCTCACTGCCTGTAGCAGTGACCCGAAGCCATTCACCGAGGCTCCGTTAACCACGCCTAAGGGCGGTTTCCAGTTAGAACGGGAGCATACTGTTCACTTGCTGGGCGGTGATTTTGCATCCAATCAGGCAGCAGAAGCCTTTATTGATAAAATGGTCAAGGTACATGGATTCGACCGCCAGCAGCTACACGACATACTGGCCCAAACGAAGAGTCTCGACTGGGTTATTGGCCTGATGGACAAGCAAGCCCCATCCACTACCCCGGCCCCTCCCGGCTATGTTCCTAAACCTAACGGTGCATGGATTCGCTACAGCAATAAGTTTATTACGCCAACCAATATTCCCAAAGGCGTAGCCTTCTGGAATCAGCATGAAGAAGCGCTACAGCGCGCATGGAAACAGTTCGGGGTTCCGCCTGAAATCATCGTGGGTATTATCGGTGTTGAAACCGGCTGGGGCCGGAATATGGGAAAAACCCGGATTATCGATGCGCTGGCAACCTTATCCTTTAACTATCCGCGCCGCGCTGAATACTTTACCGGCGAGCTGGAAACCTTCTTGCTGATGGCCCGAGCTGAAGGAAACGATCCGCTGTCTTTACGCGGTTCTTATGCCGGAGCCATGGGCTATGGCCAGTTTATGCCTTCATCGTTTAAGCAATATGCGATAGATTTCGACGGCAATGGCCATACTAACCTGTGGGATCCGGTTGATGCTATCGGCAGCGTTGCTAACTACTTTAAAGCCCACGGCTGGCAAAAAGGCTCACCGGTTGCCGTATTGGCAAGCGGTCAGGCTCCGTTACTGGACAACGGCTTTAAGACTAAATACCCAATATCCGTTCTGGCTTCTGCCGGGTTAAAACCGCTGGGGTCGCTCGGTGGCCATACTGAAGTCAGCCTGCTGCGCCTCGATATGGGCACCAGCTTCCAGTACTGGTACGGACTGCCTAATTTCTACGTTATTACGCGCTATAACCACAGCACTCACTATGCCATGGCGATCTGGCAGTTGGGTGAAGCGGTAGGAAGAGCGCGGCTTCAGGCAAAGTAAGCGGATTCATCATAGAAAAGGGCTGCATAGCAGCCCTCAGATTGCTGACAAACCTCAAATACTAAAATTTAGGTGTTAAAAAACTTAAACGCAGGGAGAGCTTTCCGTTGGGGTCGTAGCAACTTTAGTTGCCGGAGGGCCCCTAGGAAAGGTAGGCCCGGAGCCCTCAAAGCTCAAAACCTCGCCCTTCGGCCGATAGAAAAAATAAATATTCCAATAATGATTATGCGGACGAAATTTGCACTGAAATCAAATTAGATCACTTTGTCATTAGTCTGAGGGCTGCATAGCAGCCCTTTATACTATCGACAAACTCACTTTCTCATCCGTAGCGCCAGCAAGAACACCCCTGCTATTACCACTAAAACACTTAACGACTGAAATATCGGTATACCAAAAATAGTCAACGTTGAGCTGGTTAACCATGGGGCGATGCCTAAGGTAAAAGCGCCGGTGATAATGGCTATCGCCAGCGTCAGTGCGCTGCGTTCCAGTGAATTAGTCAGGTTACTCAAATTGGTAGCATTAAGGTCGACGTTCAGTTTTCCATTCTGCAACCGGCGTAACAGTAAGTTGAGGGTTTGCGGTAAACCTTCGCTGGCCTCAATCATTTCCATTCCCATTTTACGCATCCGCTGGCGGGATTCTTTTAGGCCATAGCGCTTTAAAATCGCCTTACGCAGGAAGGGGGTCAGGGTCTGAATAATATCAAAGTCTGGATCAATTCGGTGTAATACGCCGTCGGCGGTAATCAGCGCTTTAAATAGCAAAACTAAATCAGGCGGAAGGGAGAGTTTATATTCTCGAGCGATGGCCAGAATGGTCATCAACGCTCTGCCCAGCTGTAGTTCACCCGGTCCCATCCGATCAAGAAAATCCTGTGCCGCCAGTTCTAACAGACTAACGTCAGGTAAACCATCGCCGCTCCATTGAATCAATGTGTTTACCAGCCCTTCACTCTCACGGGCAGCAAGAGACTGCAACATCATCAGCAACTGGTTACGGCGGCGGGCAGACAGCTGCCCCACCATACCAAAATCAATAAATGCCACCTGATTATCACCAACGGCCATCAGGTTTCCGGCATGAGGATCTGCATGATACAGCCGGTCCTCAAACACCATCTGCATAAAAGCATAGGCTCCGCGCTGGGCCAGCGCCGGGCCGTCGAATCCGGCATTAGTCAGAAAACCGCTGCTGGCCGGTTCAGTACCGGGAATAAATTCCTGTACCAGCAACAGAGACGATGAATATTCAGGCCAGACTCGGGGGATCACAATCTCCGGACGATCCTGAAAATTTTGAGCAAAATGCTGGCAGTTGGTTAATTCATGACTGAGATCGAGTTCATGGTGCAACGCCGTTGAGAGCTGGCGCACCAGTTGGCGAGGCTGGAAGCGGGCAAGCTCCGGGCTTTGTTGTTCAATAAATTCTGCCAGCCAGGCCAGCAGACGCAGATCGGCATTAATGGTTTTTTCAAGCCCGGGGCGCAGCACTTTAACCACCACCGCTTCCCCGCTGTGTAAACGGGCACGATACACCTGCGCCATGGAGGCCGCGGCTAAAGGAGTGGTACTGAATTCAGCAAAAACTTCTTCCGGAGGAGCCCCTAATGAAGCCGATATTTGATCGCACAGGTTCTCCCAGGGCAGAGTTGAAACATTACTGTGTAGCTTTTCAAGCTCGCTGGTCCAGTTATCGTCCAGTAGATCGCCACGCGTGGCAAGGATTTGCCCGAGCTTAACAAACGTCGGCCCTAATGCCTCCAGCGCCCGACGCAGCTGCTGTGGTTGGTTTTCCGCCGGTGCCTGCAGTTTGAGATGACGGCCAATTAAAGTATTCAGCCCCAGAATTCGGATTAAATCCTGTAGGCCATAGCTCAACAGCACCTGTCCTATCTCAGTCAGACGAACCCGATCTCTGGCAGTCACATAAACGGTTTTCAACAGCATAACGTTTCCACATCCTAGAATGATTACGACATCATATCACGCGGGTAAAATCAGGTGAGCCGGACAATAGCATTAGCGATTTTTTCAAGATGTTTATTATCGGTACCGCAACATCCGCCAACAATTTTTATCTGATTAATTACCGACCTAAGACCCATAATATCCTGCGCGAGTTCATTACTATCAGAACAATGAAGTTCAATGGCATTATCCAGTTCGGCAGACGAAAGCGGTGACGAGTTAGATTGAATACCGCAAAATCTTTCCCTGACTAACAGAGTCTGATTAACCGGATTATTCAACGCTTGATGCAACACTCGAGGATGAACACAATTAGCCATATAACATAGAGGGCGCTGTCTTGTGGAGTTATCAATTACCCGAATAGCATGATCAATACTGTTACCGTCAATCAAATGCCCGCTGCTGCTAACCATAAAACTGATAATGTACGGTAGTGACGTCTCTGCCATTGCCTGTGCCATTCCAACCGCTTCAGTCAGCGCAGGCATAATCCCGGCAAACAGAAAGTCAGCCCCAGCCTGCTCAAATAATTCCGCAGCCCATGAGTGAAACTGCTTCGCGTGTTCAACGGATAAGACTTCGGTTGCCTGATAAGCATCTCCTTTACATCCCATCAATCCGCCAATATACATTTCAACATTCGTAGCTCCCCTAATCGACTTTAGAAAAGAGACGTTATCTTGAATAATACATTGTGCAAAAGATGAGTCAGAAACCCGCTGTCGGTTAGCCCTTCGAGTTGGTGTAGTGGCAATAAACGGCAGATTATATTTTTTAGCAACTCCGATATATTCGTTCCATAAACTCGCTAAAGCTTCTCTCCCTTTTTCGTCATACACCAGACTAGCCATGGCAACATGTTCATCAAAACTAAGACCATACTCACGTTTAAGCCTCTCCCCTAAGGCAGCTTCCATTAAGAGATGAGCATTATTTTGGTAGCAGTCGGTAAATCTTGTCATAAAAATGGTCCCTTTATCACTAAAACACCGCCATTCAGGGCGTATGATCGGACACTCGCATAATCTAACCAATAGAACATAACTCGTGCGCGGATCGTCGCCATGGGAGAGTTAATCTGATGAATACATTTGATAAATTGAACACTTTGCTCTCAGTAACTGAGGGAGAATACTATGATAACGACTATTTTTTAGATGCTGAAATACAAATCGCTTTATTATCAGAAGCCGATCTGCCACTGCTGCTGACCGCGTGGCAAAGCCAAAATACCCAATGGTGGGATCGTTTTACGCAGTCTTCGGCCCATATCCAACAACCTGTTTTACGCTCTTTACTGGCCGGCGCTATCACCACCCGATATAAAATAAAACAGATATTATCACTAATGACCCACCTACCGGCGCAGGCCGATCGCTCAGAGCTATCGCAGTCTTTAGTCAATTATTCAGCAGCGCTCTGGCATGCCGAACCTAAGCTGCACTTGCAAATCCAGCTAAGTACCTGGAGCTGCGGTCTTTCGGCCCGACTGTTAGAAAAGCTTGGATTTAGCTCATGGAAAGAGGCCGGGCTATGAAAATATTGACTAAGCTAAGTTTTCTGTTCCGCTAGGCCAATGTTACAGGACAAACAAAATAGACCATAAATTCCCCTAACAATCACCTCCCGACATATCAATGATTATGTTAGTCTTCCAGCAATCAAAATCGAGAAGGATTGGCATACCGTGAGCAGTAACCAAGGGCCAAAGGCACCGGGGCGTGCCACTATCAGTGACGTAGCCAAAGCGGCTAAAACCGGGAAAACCAGCATTTCTCGCTATCTGAATGGTGAACAAAACCTGCTGTCTGACGATCTGAAACAACGGATTGAAGATGCTATCCGTACATTGGATTATCGCCCGAGCCAGATGGCCCGCAGCCTTAAACGCGGTCAAACTCAGCTTATTGGCTTGATTATTGCGGATATTACCAACCCTTATTCGGTCAACGTTCTGCGCGGTATAGAAGCCGCCTGCCGTGCTCACGGCTACACCCTGCTGGTATGTAATACCAATAACGAAGTCAATCAGGAAGAGCACTATCTACAGCTGTTGAGTAGCTATCAGGTGGAAGGCATCGTGGTTAACGCGGTCGGAATGCAGGAAGATTCGTTAAATAAGCTCCAGCAATCCTTTTTACCGATGGTTCTGATTGATCGTAAAATCCCTGACTTCGCCTGTGATGCCGTCGGACTGGATAATATTCAGGCTGCTACAATGGCCACTGAACACCTACTCCAGCAAGGGTTTGAAGCCATTTTATTTATCAGCGAGCCTCTAGGCCTGGTTAATACTCGTCTGGAGCGCCTGCAAGGGTTTAACCAAACGATTCAACAGCATAACGGCGCAATTGCTCAAAATGCAGAAGTCCCGCTCAACGATCCTCAACGGCTGGAAGCCATTCTGCGCGAATTTAACCAAAGCTACCGCGGAATGCGCAAAGCCGTACTTTCAGCTAACGGTGCCCTGACCCTGCAAATAGCCCGCGGCCTGCGTCATATTGGTCTGCAATGGGGAAGCGATATCGGCCTGCTAGGTTTCGATGAACTCGAGTGGGCCGAGCTGGCAGGCGTCGGTATTACCACGCTGAAACAACCTACCTATGAAATAGGCTATGCCGCGCTGGAACAGGTGATTCAGCGAATTCAGGGGGATAAACAGCCCGTTGCTGAGCAGCTCTTCAGCGGTGAGCTAATCATCCGCGGTTCTACCACCCACTAACCAATATCCGTGAATTCGATCATACTTTTGTACTTTGGCACTTCTTTATGGAACCGGTTCCATATAATCTGAAATCAGTGATGAATAACTGACCAAGGAATAGATATGAGCAGAGAAGTCATTGTGGTCACCGCAGCCTACGGCCGTGAAAAAGTCGTTGAACTCGGCGGACAGCAAGCTCTACTACCCGTCATAGCCCAAGCCGGAGCCGACGGCGTTGAGATCCGCCGCGAACTGTTTAGTGAGCCAGAGCTACAGAATCTACCCGCTCTGGGCCAGGCAATTCGCGACCATAATCTGGTTGCTTTCTACTCGGTACCGGAACCGCTATTTAACCCGGCCGGAGAACTAACCTCCAACCTGCAGCACTATTTCTCTGAAGCCGCACAGCTTAATGCCCGGTTGATTAAATTCTCTCTCGGCCACTATCAGCCCGGAACCCGTTTGTCCGAACTAAAAGAACGGTTGAGTCGCCAAAGCATCAGGTTGGTTGTCGAGAACGATCAGACCGCTGATTGCGGTATTCTGCCGGCGCTCAGCGCCTTCTTTCAAGATGTCACCGATCAACAGCTTCCGCTTGAAATGACCTTTGATATGGCCAACTGGCACTGGGTCGATGAGTCACCGTTAACCGCAGTACAACAGTTGAGCCAATACGTGGGCTATATCCACGTTAAAGCGGCCATAGCCACCCAAAAAGGCTGGCGGGCAATTGCGTTAGACGATGCCGATAACCTATGGCAGGCCTTACTGGCACAGTTACCGTCTAATACGCCGCGCGGTATCGAGTTTCCGCTTGAAGGGAACGATCTGACCGCAGTCACCCGTCATTACGTCAATATCGTTAAAAAGGATTAATTCCCCATGCCAACACCTGTATCTTCTGTACGCAATACTCAACCGCTGGATGTGGTTACGCTCGGTGAAGCCATGGCGATGTTCGTGGCGACCGAAAGCGGCGATCTGGCGGAAGTGGAAACCTTTACTAAACGTATCGCCGGAGCCGAACTGAATGTCTCCATTGGATTAGCCCGCTTAGGGTTAAACGTTGGCTGGGTCAGCCGTATTGGCAACGATGCTTTTGGTCGCTTCACCCTGCAACAGCTCAAAAAAGAGGGGGTCGATGCCCGTCAGGTTACCACTGACTCACGCTACCCGACGGCTTTTCAGCTCAAATCTAAAGCCGAAAATGGAACCGATCCCATTGTGGACTATTTCAGAAAGGGCTCGGCAGCCAGCCACCTGTCGGTAGACGATTTTAACCGCGACTACTTTGGCTCTGCGCGCCACCTACACCTCAGCGGCGTTGCGGCAGCGATTTCCGCCAGCTCACTGGAACTCAGTCGCCATGCGGCTCAGGAAATGCGTTCTATGGGGAAAACCATCTCCTTTGATCCCAATTTACGCCCGGTATTGTGGCCAAGTCAGCAAGAAATGGTTAAGCAGCTCAACGCGTTAGCATTTATGGCTGACTGGGTATTACCGGGTTTAAAAGAGGGCCAGATTCTGACCGGACAACAAACGCCGCAAGGCATTGCCGATTTCTATCTTAATCAGGGTGTAAAAGCCGTGGTGATTAAAACCGGGGCCGACGGAGCATGGTTTAAATCGGCCGATGGTACTCAGGCGGTGGTTCCTGCTATCAGAGTCGAAAATGTCGTTGATACCGTCGGCGCCGGTGACGGATTCGCCGTTGGTGTTATCAGTGCGCTGCTTGAAGGTAAGTCTCTGCCGCAGGCCGTTGCCCGCGGTAATAAAATAGGTTCATTAGCGATTCAGGCCATCGGTGACAGCGAGGGTTTACCAACCCGTGCAGCACTTGGCGAACAATAACAATACTGTGCCGTATCGACGCTATCTCTGTAACCTACAAATCCGATACGGTTAACGAATAATAAAAAGGATGTATCGATGAGCATAACTAAACTCTCAGCCAAACGCTGGTGGTACATAATGCCGATTGTGTTTATCACTTACAGTCTGGCTTATCTCGATCGGGCAAACTTTAGCTTTGCCGCCGCGGCCGGACTTAATGAAGACCTCGGTATCACCAGAGGCATGGCATCTCTGTTAGGTGCACTGTTCTTTCTCGGCTATTTTTTCTTTCAGATCCCCGGAGCTATTTACGCCGAGCGCCGCAGCGTTAAGCGATTGATCTTCTGGTGCCTGATTCTATGGGGCATGTGCGCAACCCTGACCGGAATGGTGAGCAATATCCCGATGCTGATCGGCATCCGCTTTGCCCTCGGCGTAGTAGAGGCTGCGGTAATGCCGGCGATGCTGATTTATATCAGTAACTGGTTTACGAAGTCAGAACGCTCGCGGGCCAATACCTTCCTGATACTGGGTAATCCGGTCACCGTACTGTGGATGTCTATCGTCTCAGGCTATCTGGTCCATGCCTATGGCTGGCGCGAAATGTTTATCATCGAGGGTATTCCTGCCGTTATCTGGGCATTCTGCTGGTGGATGCTGGTTCAGGACAAACCCTCACAGGCTAAATGGCTCAGCGATGACGAAAAAAGCGCGCTACAGCAGCAGCTAGCTAAAGAACAGGAAGGCATTAAAGCGGTACGTAACTACCGCGAAGCCTTTAAATCTCGCAACGTCATTATTTTATGCATGCAGTACTTTGCCTGGAGTATTGGCGTGTATGGCTTCGTCCTGTGGCTACCGTCGATTCTACGTAACGGCTCAGAGATGGGCATGATCGAAGCCGGTTGGCTGTCCGCAGTGCCTTATCTGGTTGCGACCATAGCCATGATTGTCGTCTCGTGGGCATCGGATAAGATGCAAAACCGTAAGCTGTTCGTCTGGCCACTGTTACTGATCGGGGCTCTGGCCTTCTTCGGCTCTTACCTACTAGGCAGCAGCAACTTTTGGCTCTCTTATATCTTACTGGTGATTGCCGGTGCGGCGATGTATGCCCCTTACGGCCCGTTCTTCGCCATTATTCCTGAAATGCTACCGCGTAATGTGGCAGGCGGGGCCATGGCATTGATTAACAGCATGGGTGCGCTGGGATCATTCTTTGGTTCGTGGTTTGTCGGTTACCTAAACGGCGCAACCGGTAGCCCGTCGGCCTCATATATGTTTATGGCTTTGGCTCTACTGGCATCGGTCGGCCTTACGCTGATCGTTAAACCGGCACAGGAACAAACCGCCTGATTCAATTAGCGCCGTACCTTTGGTATGGCGCTTTATTATCTAAAATCCATTAGTGAGAAATGCCATGAAGCCCTCTGTTATCCTGTACAAAATTTTACCCGACGACCTGCTGGCCCGGCTGGAACAACATTTTACCGTTACCCAGTTTAATCGCCTGACGGCCGAAAACCGGCCGGCCTTTCTACAGGCGCTTGAGCATGCAGAAGGGTTAATAGGTTCCGGCGGTCAAATAGACAAAGCCGTTTTGGATCTGGCACCTAAACTACGGGCCGTCTCAACCATCTCCGTTGGCTACGATAACTTCGACGTTAATGCCATGACTGAGCGAGGTATCGTTATGATGCATACGCCAACGGTACTCACCGAAACCGTGGCGGATACCGTTATGGCTTTGATTCTGTCCACTGCTCGTAGAGTGGTTGAAGTGGCTAACTGGGCTAAATCCGGGCAGTGGAAAGGCAGCGTTGGCAGCGATCTGTTCGGCCTCGACGTACACCACAAAACGATAGGTATTCTCGGCATGGGCCGTATCGGGCTGGCATTAGCTCAACGCGCTAACCTCGGATTTAATATGCCGGTGCTGTATAACGATCGTCAGGCTAATCCTGCAGTAGAATCGCGGTTCAACGCCCGCTTCTGCGATTTAGATACCCTGCTGTCCGAGTCGGATTTCTTATGTATTAGCCTGCCGTTAACCCCTCAGACTCACCATTTGATTGGAAAAGATCAACTGAAGAAAATGAAACCCAATGCCATTTTGATTAACACCGGCCGTGGCCCGGTGATTGATGAAGCGGCACTGATTGAAGCACTTAAGGCCGGTACAATTCATGGTGCCGGGCTGGACGTTTATGAAAAAGAGCCGCTGGCCCCAGACTCTGAGCTGTTTCGCTTGCCCAACGTTGTCGCCCTTCCTCATATCGGTTCGGCCACTCACGAGACCCGCTACAATATGTCGGCCTGTGCGGTAGATAACCTGATTACCGCACTAACCGGTACAGTGGAAGTTAACTGCGTGAATGCGCAGGTTTTAGCAAAATAGTCGCGGGTGATTTAAAGCCACCATTCCTTGGTTAATAACGACTGAAAAAAAAAGCACCGGACCAACGCCAGTGCTTTTTTATTACTACAAACTAAGGATTAATCCAGCTTTGGATGTTGATCGATAAGCCGCTGTCTTTTCTTCTCCAGCTCTTTTATCTGACTATCAATATCTTCCACTCTTTGTTCAATATTATCGTACTGTTCCTGCAACAGTTCTTTAGCCTCAGAACGGTCAGATGCCGCCGGAGTAGCGCCTTTCAGCGGCATATTAGCCGTCTCTTTCATAAACAGGCCGGTAACCAAGCCAATCACTGATACCACCATCAGATAATAAGCAGGCATATACAAATTGTTGGTTGCTTCAACCAGCCACGCGGCCAGCGTCGGTGTTGCACCCGCAACCAGAACCGAAATATTAAACGAAATAGCCAATGCACTGTAACGGATATGGGTTGGGAACATCGCCGGCAGCGTCGAGGCCATTACGCCGGTAAATGCATTAAGTAACACTGCCAGTATTAACAAACCAACAAAGATCAAACCAATCACATCGCTGTTAATCAGCTTAAAACAAGGGATCGCCAGCACTAACAGACCGATACTTCCGCCTATAACAAAAGGCCTACGGCCCAGACGGTCACTCATTAAGCCCATCACCGGCTGAACAAACAGCATGCCGATCATGACCGCAATTATAATCAATACCCCGTGATCCTCCGAATAATGAAGATTATGGGATAAATAGCTCGGCATATATGTCAGCAGCATGTAATAGGTGACGTTGGTTGCGATAACCAGCCCAACACATACCAGCAGGCTCTTCCATTGGGTCGATGCTATCTCTCTGAATGACATCTTCGGTGGGTTTTGAATGGCATTACGATCGTCGGCTTCCATTTTATCTACGTGCTGTTGGAATGCAGGTGTCTCTTCCAGCGCATGACGTAAATACAGGCCGATTAAACCTAGCGGTGCCGCAAGGAAGAACGGAATTCGCCATCCCCAGTCGAGGAAATCCTGCTCACCGACCATGCTCGAAATAAATACCACTACGCCAGCACCCATCACAAACCCGGCAATCGATCCGAAATCAAGCCAGCTTCCCATGAAGCCACGCTTTCTGTCCGGAGAGTATTCAGCTACAAATATGGCTGCACCTGAATACTCTCCGCCAACGGAAAAACCCTGCGCAAGTTTTGCCAGCAACAATAGAATTGGCGCCCAAATGCCGATAGACGCATACGAGGGGATTAAACCAATACAAAAGGTACTCACGGCCATAATGATGATAGTGATGGAAAGTACTTTCTGGCGGCCAAATTTATCACCCATAGCGCCAAAAAACAGACCACCCAGTGGCCGGACAATAAAGGGAACTGAAAACGTCGCCAGTGCGGCGATCATCTGAATACCCGGTGATGCCCCCGGAAAAAATACTTGCCCTAAAGCATAGGCGACGAAGCCATAGACGCCAAAATCAAACCACTCCATTGCGTTACCCAGTGCCGCTGCCGTTATGGCCTTCTTTAGCTTGGCATCATCAATGATTGTAATATCATTAATTTGTAGTGGCGTAGCGCGTTTTCTTATAAATTTCATTGAGTTAAATCCTTACTTTTACTATTACTCTTGGGTCCTGATTCACCGTTTAAAATAAATCTAACGTTGTAGATACCTAGGGATATCAACATGATGGATAACAACAAAAACACCCTGACAACAATTATTTTAGTCGATAAAATTAGGATGCTAGGTTTTTTTTCATTAATTAAAGCGATAGGTACCACCAATTAGCTATCAGATTGGTCATATACTCATCTATAAAATTGCCATTTATATAGTCGAAAAGGCTGATAAATCAAAAATTATCAGACAAGAAAAAACGACTGATTAGCCGGAGAACCTACCCAAGCTCACCAGTAAGAAATAAGGGAATAAAGGGGCTAATCAATCAATGCGTGCCGATATTTCTCCAGCATCTCAGCCAGCCGTCTGACCGGTACGGTGACAATCTCCGGTGCCTGATAATCCACCAGTTTCTGCTGATAAATATTCAACTCTTCCAGCAAGCGCATAAAATATTCGCTTCTTTTCACATCGCTGTTAGTCGAACAGACTTTATCTGCCGTTGCCCGAATCCGCTTATGAAAATCTGACAGTTCCTGATTGACAGGAATAGGCGCATTGCGCAATCGCTGTTGAGCAATAATCAACGTTAAGGCTAATCGATACTTGGCAATATCGTTAGGGAACATATTCAGTAACTGAAACAGCTGCTGGTACAGCGCAGGAAGGTGATTTTCATTACGACGGCTCTGATTAGTGGTCAGAGAAGACACCGCGCTGAACACAAAGCGGTTGAGCAGCGTACGTCCGGTTCGGGCCTTCGCATGGTCGCGAATTAAGAACAGAACAATCATCGACACAAAGCAGCCAATAATCTGGCTGACGGCATTATCAATAAAAATACTTACCGGAAATGACATCGGGTTGCTCAACACAATAATATTAATGGTTGAAGCCAGCGTACCCAGCGATCCTAAACGACGCTTCTGTACCTGTAGCCCGATAATAAACGACAGCAATCCTAAACTGATACACAGTAAAAGCATGCTTTGCTGAGTCGAAGGCATGATGAGCATATAAAACAGTCCACCAACCGGTAAGGCAATAATGGTCCCGAGCAGAAAATCAATTGATGCCATGCGCGGGTTAGGTGTCCGCATCGCCAATGCGGTAACAACGGCAATCATAACCATAAAACCGCTGCCGGACTCCCAGCCGGTCCACAGCCAGAACAGGCAGCCCACCGATGTTGCCACCCAAGTTCGTAAGCCATTAATCATCGCGTGATGACCTTCCGCCGATGACGGCTTCACAACGTATTCGCTTGCCAGAATAGCGTCTTCAACGCGGCTAATGCTGCTGTTAGTGTGAACCCCCTTTGCCAATAGCAGGTAACGGGTTGCGGTGCCAATCCAGCCGCTGAGAGTGACTGGAATATCACTACTCAGGCCGCCGCCCACCAGATAACGTAGCTGTTTTATACGGCTATGCACATCAGCTATTGTTTCTACCGGTTGGCCAATCAGCGTCCGTATTTGGGCAGGGAGCCGATCGGGACTCTCTTTAGTAATAAAGAACGTTTCACAGGCATGGGTTATCAGAGTCAGCGAAACGGTATTCAGCGCAGTCAAACGTCGATTACAGCGAATCCAGCGGGATGACTCCAGCATCAGATTACCGCGCATTCCGTTCAACCCGTTGGTGGCTTTAACTAAGTTATTCCACGCGGTATCCACCGCCTCTTTGTCTTTGCCACTAACACACAGTTGCAGTAAGCGGAACTGATCGACCATTAGCTGGCTTACCGTTCGGTCAATATCGTTTTTAATTGAGCGAGGAGAAAACAAGATATCAGCCAGTACCGCACAAACAATTCCCAATACAATTTCGCTACAGCGCTCTACGGCAAACTGGGGGCCTAGCGTTGAATGGCTTGCCCCGCTGGTAATCACAATAATTAATGCGGTATACCCCGCCAGCCCAAGCGCATAGGAATTCTCAATCCGCACTAATGAAGAAAGCCAGGTACAAATTCCGGCCCAGGCGCAGCCGACCAGCAACATCACTACCGGAGCCCTGATGAATAGCACCATAATGATCAGGCCGGCAATAGATCCGATAAACGTTCCGATAATCCGCAGCCAGCCACGGTGGCGAATGGCACCGGAAAATGGTTCACCACCGGCGGCAAATGCCGGGCCGGCAACCACAATAGCGGCAGTCAATACTGACCACCTCGGCGTTTGTAGCTGCAGATGAAAGCCTAAAAACAGCGCCAGCACAATGGCGAAAGTCAGCTTACACGGGAAGCGCAGGCGTAAGAATACGCTACTGTTCATCATCGGCTTCGCTTAACCAAACTCGCGCAGGCGGTGCATCAGCATCATCACCGGTGAAGACTGGTTATCGGCCTCGGCCTTCTTGGTTACGACAACGGTCGCCGTGGTCCCTGCCGGGTACGGGTGTTCCTGCTCAGCGGGCGCCAGCAAAATTTTCACCGGCACCCGTTGGGCAAGGCGTACCCACTCAAGATTAGAATCAACCGTTGCCAGACCTTTACTATCGGCAACAGAACTACTGTTATGAATACCGGCTGAAATGCTGTCGACCGTTCCGGTCAAAATTCGATTGCTGCCCAACGGCGTAATTTCGACCCTATCGCCTTGCTTAATGGTATTGAGCTTGGTCTCTTCCATATAGGCCAAAATATAAAACGAACCTTTCTTCACCAATGCTACCGTGGTTTGACCCCGATTAATAAACTCACCGGCATGAACATTCAGGTTAGTCACCCAACCGTCGGCTGGCGCGAGTACCACGGTTCTTTCCAAATCTAATCGCGCTAAATCCCGTGCAGCGGTGGCTTTAGCTAACTGGTGACGAACCGTCGCCAGTGAATTATTTGACTGGTCGATCTCTTCCTGCGACATAGCCTGAACGCCAAGACGCACGCGACGACCTGCTTCGCGCTGTTTTTCAGCGGCCAGCGTTTTGAAATATTCTACATCGGCCTCCGCTTGGTTAAGCGCCTGTTCATACCGCTGCCGATCGATAACCATCAGAACCTGGCCTTTTTTAACCAACTGGTTATCAACGATCGGCACTTCTGATAACAGGCCACTGACGTCCGGAGAAATCGCCACTACGTCGGCGGTAAATTTGGCATCTCTGGTCCAGGGCGATTCGGTATAGAACGCCCAAGTTTTAAATACGGCAATCGCGGCCAGCACGACAAGAATCACCGTAATGGCAATTCGGCTTGTTTTTATCATTAATTGATTCACGGTGGCCTCAAATAAATAAACGGGTAATCAAATAGAACAGACAGCAATAGAGGGCCGTATTAAATAGCGCCGGATGCCAGACAAAGTCATATATTCCAGTCGGCTGTAATAACCGCCTGCATAAAAAAAATAGCGCTAAAGCTAATAGTAGTTCGAAAAAAATCGGTGGAAACGACAGGCCAAAAATGACCATCACCGGTAGCAACTCCATGATTTACCCTTACGATTACAATGATATTAAACGCCGGTTTCACTGAGTTAATTAGTCCGGTTCTATATTTACTGCACCAATATTTACTGCACAAACTCTCATTCCCGTGACGTCACAGGCAGGCACTCATATACAACAAAAATGAGATCGATCGGAATAAGAGTAACGACCACTCGCCTTGGCCGGAAAGTCATAGTCGGGAACCACGTCAACAGGACTGAAGCCTGTCAGTTGTAGCGTTGTATACTAGCTAAGAATAATCGCTCTGCATAGAATCTGTGAGCTAAATCACTTTTCACTTTAACTTAACAATCCCCCCTTTTTTTCAGCTATTATTAGTCAATCCTTTTGCCGTACAGAGGGCGTTTCCCCTTTTATTGCATATCACCAATTCAGGCAGAATAAAGAATGGAACGACTTAACCGCATGGCGGTATTTGCTAAAGTAGCAGAATTCGGCTCTTTTACCCGCGCGGCCCGCCAGTTAGAAACCAGCGTTTCATCCGTTAGCCAGACAATTTCTAAACTGGAAAATGAGCTCAACGTTAAGCTGCTTAATCGTAGCACCCGCAGCATAGCCCTGACCGAGGCCGGTAAGATCTATTATCAGGGTTGCCGCCGCATGCTGGCTGAAGCCAAAGACGTGCATGAACAGCTCGATGCTTTCAATAACACCCCGACGGGTACCCTGCGCATTGGTTGTTCAACTACCATGTCTCAGAACGTACTGGCGAATATGACTGCAGAGATGCTGCGTGAATATCCGGGGCTGAAAGTCGATTTAGTCGCCGGCGTCCCTGCTCCGGACCTCATCTCCGACGGTTTGGACGTGGTTATTCGCGTTGGTGCACTTCAGGATTCCAGCCTGTTTTCTAAACGCCTGGGATCTATGCCCATGGTCGTATGCGCCGCCCGCAGCTACCTCACTACCTACGGTACCCCCGAAAAACCCGGTGATATGGTGAACTTTTCGTGGCTGGAATACAGCGTTCGACCGGACAGTGAATTTGAGCTGATTGCTCCGGAAGGCGTGACGACGCGAATAACGCCTCAGGGGCGTTTTATGACTAATGATGCTCAAACCATGATTCGCTGGTTAAAAGCCGGAGCCGGTATTGCCTACGTTCCGTTAATGTGGGTAATTGATGATATTAATTCCGGTGAAGTAGAAATTTTGTTTCCCCGTTATCACTCGGATCCGCGCCCGGTCTATGCGCTATATACCGAGAAAGATAAGCTACCGCTGAAAGTACAGGTATGCATTAACTACCTTACTGATTACTTTATTCAAGTAACGCAGATGTACCAAAGCTATCGTCAGCAAGCTAAATCCCGGGAACGGCAAAGTTAACAGGCGTAATTCGCTATGCATGAGATTATCAGTAACATTCATTTTATTTATCAGGCAAAACGGCCTCAGGTATTACGCCAGCTCTCGGTGACATCTCCGCTTCTGGCCTGGGTACGCAGCGGGCAAAAACGCGTAACGACAGAAGACAGTCACTATACGTGCCATACAGAGCAATGCATCGTTTTACCGGCCCCTTACCAGTTCGGCATAGAAAATATTCCGGTACATCAGGGGCGATATTTTGCCCACTGCATTGTGCCACCAACCGCCTGGATGGACCGATTCCGGCAACGCTATGGTGATTTGATTTCTCAGCATATTTCTCACAATAACAGCAGCCCTCCGGTTTTTGACTTATCCCAAACCCTGCACCGACAGCTTGAAGAGTTTATTAGCCTGACTGAATTGAATGACCCCACCTCGCTGGATCGGGCCCGAGTTGAATTGGTATGGCAGCAAATTCTACTTACTATGATGTATGACGGCGTTGGCGCCGCGCTGTTTATTAATCCGAAAGCAAGCCTGGCCGGTACGGTTAGCGCCCTGATTAATGCAGACTTGGCCCGTGACTGGCAGAGTAAAGAATTAGCCGGCAGGCTGAATATGAGTGAATCGACCTTCAGGCGAAAACTACAAAGTGAAAATACATCGTTTACCCAGCTACTACATCAGCTACGCATGAGCCATGCGGCACATTTACTGATGGCCAGTAGTCACAATATTCAGCAAATTGCTCTGGATACCGGCTATAGCTCGCCGTCTAAATTCACATCTCGTTTTAAACAACAGTTTGGTTTAACACCCGCAGCATTAAGAAAAACCCTGTAAGCCTCACAATAACCGAATCGGGATATCATCTGACCGGTTCGGGCGCGAAAGCATAGGCTTAACCGGCGGATGATAGTCACCTCTGATTCAATTTGAATATGGATGTGCCTGATGACAAAAATAACGACTACAGCACTGCTACTGGCTTCGGTTTTTTGTAGCGCTGCTCACGCCAATAGCCATAACTTCACAATGACTAGCCCACAAATAAAAGCGAACCAGACGATGCCCGCAGAGCAGGTATTCTCTGGTTTCGGCTGCCAAGGAGGCAACCTCTCACCGGAGCTAAACTGGCAAAATCCACCGGTGGGAACGAAAAGCTTTGCCGTCTCGGTATACGATCCGGCGGCACCGACCGGCAGCGGCTGGTGGCACTGGATGGTGTTTAATATTCCGACTGATGTTACCCGCTTACCATCGGGCATCACTGAAGCAGGCCACAACTTACCTCATGGCGCAGTCCAAGCCCGTAACGACTTTGGTTTATCCGCTTATGGCGGAGCCTGTCCGCCGGTAGGCGATGCTGCTCACCCCTACATCTTTACGGTTTACGCCCTTAGCGTGGATAAACTCCCGTTAGATAGCAATACACCGCCCGCCATGGTGGGGTATATGATTAACAGTAACCTGTTGGGTAAAGCGACATTCACCAGTTATTATCAGCGCTGATTACGATGCGTTAACGCCATCAAACCCGTACTGTTTGCGGGTTTGATGCTATTTAGGTTCGCCGTTTTTTTGCCTGCATCAATATTAATGACGGCTATCGTCAGCCTCTGCTTTTCCCGATAAACTCAATGCCAGAGTATTTGAAAAAACAGGAGCCTTGATATGAGTAACGCGCCCATAGTTAAAAACTCCGGCATCAGTAACGTTAGCTTTGGCCACAACGTTACCCTTGTTCAGCCGGTTAACCTATACGGCTGTTTTATTGGCAATGATGTCTTTATCGGCCCTTTTGTTGAAATACAAAAAAATACTCATATCGGTGAACGAACTAAAATTCAGTCCCACAGTTTTTTGTGTGAATACATCACTATCGGCGACGATTGTTTTATTGGCCACGGCGTGATGTTTGCAAATGATATGTTTAAAAACGGTAAGCCCGATGCCCGTTGTGAATCATGGGCCCGTATTGCTATCGGAAATCGGGTATCAATCGGCTCTAATGCCACGATTCTTGCCGTAACTATCTGCGACGACGTGGTTATCGGTGCCGGTTCCGTCGTCACTAAAGATATTTCAACTGCCGGGATTTATGCCGGAAATCCGGCCCGTTTTTTACGCCCGCTGCCCGATGAGGTAGAATGAATAGCGTTACTACAATAAGTCTATAAATTAAGGTTATTCTGTGCGTTATTATATCCGCCCGATGACATCGGTTGATTTAAGCAATGTGCTTCACATTCAAGCCTCGGTTTATCACGCCGATCTTCTGGAAGGGATTGAGTTCTTTCAAAATCGGCTGTTGTTGTCAGCAGCTAACTGTTGGGTAGCGGAAGGGGAAGCATCCCTGCTTGGCTATTTGATCTCATACCCGTGGCTACGTACTTTTCCACCAGAGTTAGACGTTATGTTGGAAAATATTCCCCCCTATGCCGATAGCTGGTTTGTTCATGACTGTGCGATTTCACCTGCGGCTCAGGGCCTTGGCGTTGGCAAACAGCTATTTACCTCAGCTCAGAAACATGCACTACAACAGGGGTTTACCCACACTAGTCTGGTGTCCTTAGCACAGGCTAACAGTTACTGGCTACGTCATGGCTATACCGCGGTGGATAATACTCCGCAGTTGGATAAGAAACTGGCCCAATATGGCAACGGTGCCTGTTATATGTACCGCGAGGTCGGCTAAAAACCGGCGATGCCCATCGCCTTAAGTCGTTGAGCAAACAGTACAACCTGCGGATGATGAATAAACTCATATGCCTGAGCTGCGCCTTTCTTACCTAAATGCCCATCACTCAGCCAGTCGTCATAGCTGCGTTCCTGTAGCATAGCCCAGTCTAATGTGCCCCAGTCTTTGGCCGGTATAAAGGTAAACCCCAGAGCAGGCAGCCATTTTTCGATACCTTTGGCGCGGGCTGAAACAAACTGCTGGTAAACCTTTTGCGCCGTCACTTGACCTAGTCCGGGTACGCTATTCAAATCCTCGGCAGACAAAGACAGCCAGGATGTCATATCCGTCACTTTCCCTGATGCCACTAACGCTTGCCAGGTTTTAGGACCAATATCTTTTAAATTGAGTCCCTGTTTTCCACTCAACCAATCCAGACGAGAGACAAACTGTTGTTCACACCCTTGCGCCGCAGTCCAGCAGCTCAGAGCGTGATATCGATTCTCGTCGGGTGCTACCACGTCAATACGCTGTTCTAATCGCCAGATTACCTGATTGATCTGCGGAACCGCCTGACCGGCCAGCGTCAGGGAAACCCGATCGCCCGGATGAATATCCCACTGCCGCCAGCGTGCCGGAGAACCGAGGCTAATTCGCCGTATCCATTTATCATCCAGCTTAACTGGCTTAACGTTAACGACCGCTGAGATTCGTCCGGTCCGACCCACGTTAAAATCTATCGACTGGACTTCAGCAATAATATTCTCAGCCGGGTACTTCCACGCCGCAACCCATAGCGGAGGCTTAGTGATCCATAAACCACCCGCAGGGCGATTACCCTGCCGAATAACCACGCCATCACGTGCAAAAGGCAGAACGGTATTAAACCAATGCTGATACCAACGGTTAGCGTCTTCAAATGAAGCCACAGGACGGGTGTTATCTGTCCCGTAGGTAAATCCCATGGCTTTTAGCTGGGTAATGCGATCGGCCATGTCTTCCGGCCCGTCCGGCCATTCCCATAGCCAAAATTCTATCCGATCGATCGCTTCACTTGATAACGCCTGACTAACCATCGCACCCGCAACTTTAGAGCGGGCATTCTGTCCGCCATCCCGCCGTTGAATATGATTGTCCATCCGCCAGAACAACTCCCCCTGAACCACTAACCGGCTACGCTCAGTTCGAATTTGCCTTGGAATACCTTTAAGATTCAGCGCATGAGCCGTCCAGTCTTCGCCTTGAGTATTATTACCCCGGCTGATTGCCGAGCTCAATCGACCATTTTGATATATCAGCGTAACGGCAACGCCATCAATCTTGGGCTGAATCCACAGGTTATTACGTTGACTGATCCAGTGCATTACGGCCTGAATATTCGCTAACTTGATTAATCCGGTATGAACGACAGGATGCCGTAAAGGAAAATCAGGCGTTTCACTACTGGCAGGTACCTCCGCCGAAACCCACTGAGGAAAACAGCCGCGCCATAGCGCCCGCTGCTGAAGCAGATGGTCGTAAATATCGTCATCAACCTGAGAAATGCCCTGAAAATAGTAGGTCTTATCCCAACGTGCCAATTGAGCATCCAGCACGTTCACTTCTCTGATAGCCTGTGCTTTATTCCATGTCGGGCAATCCTGATGGTCCTGCCCCGATACCGCATAACTATTTAAATAAAGTAATAGTAGCCCGATCAGTAACTTGATAAATAATGTCATCCAACACCCCTACCTCTTACGTCAGAAAGGCATATTGGAATCAAAATGACCTCAGACTAATAGCAAGAAAAAGAGCGGCTGGAATAATGTGCGTAAAAAGAATTTGAAAAGAATGTAATCCAAAATAATTTTGTAAAATACATCGAAATAAGCGTTAACAAAGGGGAATTTAATAAAAATTATCCGTTATTGTGTGACGGCGCTTTATGCTTTGCCGCAGCGGTGTATACTATGTAGGGATTTTGCACGCTTCTATTCAGACAATTCAACAACAGCAAACAGACACAATGATGGCTAAAGGTACACTTTATATTATCTCCGCCCCTAGTGGTGCAGGGAAATCCAGCCTTATTCAGGCTCTATTTAAAACTCAGCCAGCTTACGATATGCAGGTTTCTATTTCCCACACGACCCGGGAGAAGCGTCCGGGAGAAGTTGAGGGAGAGCATTATTATTTCGTGTCCGTTGATGAATTTAAGCAGCTCATTAAACAAGATGCATTTTTAGAATACGCTGAAGTTTTTGGTAATTATTACGGCACGTCAAGACCAAGAATTGAACGCGTTCTGTCTCAGGGTATTGACGTTTTTCTGGATATCGACTGGCAGGGTGCCCGCCAGATTCGGGAAAAAATGCCTAACAGCCGCAGCATCTTTATTCTGCCACCGTCAAAAGACGAGCTGGCGCGGCGCCTTCAGGGCAGAGGGCAAGATAGTGACGAAATTATCGCTAAACGTATGGATAAAGCCGTACAAGAAATTTCTCACTATGCAGAGTACAATTATCTGATTATTAATGATGACTTTGATTTAGCGCTACATGACCTAAAAGCAATCATTCGTACTGAACGGTTGCTGTTAGAACGTCAAAAGCAGCGAAATGAAGCTTTAATCAGCAAACTGTTGGCAGACTGAGGCCGGTTTAAGTATCATGCCCAGTCTTTTCTTTATCTGTGGAGTTTCACCATTATGGCACGCGTAACCGTACAAGACGCTGTAGAAAAAATTGGTAACCGCTTTGACCTGGTTTTGGTCGCGGCTCGCCGGGCTCGTCAACTTCAGATTCAGGGTAAAGATTCCCTCGTTCCGGAAGAGAACGACAAATATACCGTTATTGCACTGCGTGAAATTGAAGAAGGCCTGATCACCGGTCAAATTCTGGATTCACACGCACGTCAGGAACAGCAAGAGCAGGATGCAGCAGAGATGCAAGCAGTCACCGCCATTGCTGAAGGCCGTCGTTAATTAGGGCTGCGTAACTACATTGTACCTGTTTGAAAGCCTTAATATACTGGCTAAACAATACTTGCCGGACGAGCAAATTGAGTGCCTCAAACAGGCATATATTGTCGCGCGTGATGCCCATGAAGGGCAGACCCGATCCAGCGGTGAACCTTACATAACCCATCCTGTTGCAGTTGCCGGTATTCTTGCCGGCATGCGCTTGGATTATGAAACGCTAACCGCCGCATTACTCCATGACACAATCGAAGATACATCCGTAACCTATAAGGATGTTGAACAACGCTTTGGAAAAAGCGTTGCCGAACTGGTCGACGGTGTCTCGAAGCTGGATAAGCTCAAGTTCCAGGACAAGAAAGAGGCTCAGGCCGAAAACTTTCGCAAAATGATCATGGCGATGGTGCAGGATATCCGCGTCATTCTGATCAAGCTGGCTGACCGCACGCATAATATGCGTACGCTGGGTGCACTTCGCCCGGACAAACGCCGCCGTATTGCCCGTGAAACCCTGGAAATATACAGTCCTTTAGCCCATCGTCTGGGTATACATCATCTAAAAATCGAACTGGAAGAATTGGGTTTTGAAGCCCTGTATCCAAATCGTTATCGCGTTTTGAAAGAGGTGGTTAAAGCCGCCCGCGGTAACCGTAAAGAGATGATCCAAAAAATCCTCTCTGAGATTGATGGCCGATTAAAAGAGGCTGGTATCCCCTGTCGCGTAAGCGGTCGGGAAAAACACCTTTATTCCATCTACCGGAAAATGCACCATAAAGAACAGCGTTTTCACTCCATTATGGATATCTATGCGTTTCGCATTATCGTTAATGAAGTGGATACCTGCTATCGCGCATTAGGCCAGGCTCACAGCCTGTATAAACCCCGCCCGGGCAGAATTAAAGATTATATCGCTATACCCAAAGCTAACGGCTACCAGTCGCTGCATACCTCTCTGATTGGCCCTCATGGCGTTCCGGTTGAGGTACAAATTCGGACTGAAGACATGGACCAGATGGCGGAGATGGGCGTTGCTGCTCACTGGGCGTATAAAGAGAAGGGCGAATCAGGCACCGCGGCACAAATTCGTGCGCAGCGCTGGATGCAAAGCCTGCTCGAATTACAGCAAAGTGCCGGTAACTCATTTGAATTTATTGAAAGCGTTAAATCCGACCTGTTCCCCGACGAGATTTACGTTTTCACGCCGAAGGGCCGAATTGTCGAACTACAGGCAGGAGCGACACCGGTCGACTTCGCCTATGCCGTTCATACCGATATCGGCCATGCCTGCGTAGGTTCCCGCGTTGATCGCCAGCCTTATCCGCTGTCTCAAGAACTGCATAATGGTCAAACGGTTGAGATCATCACTGCGCCGGGCGCTCGCCCGAATGCCGCCTGGCTGAATTTCGTGGTCAGTTCTAAAGCCCGAACCAAAATTCGTCAGATGTTGAAAAACCTCAAGCGTGACGACTCCATTGGCTTAGGGCGCAGGTTGCTCAACCACGCATTAGGCCAAGGCCGCAAAATTGCAGATATCGAACCGCAAAATCTTAACCGCGAACTCAAACGCCTGAAATTGGCAACCCTTGACGATCTGCTGGCTGAAATTGGCCTGGGTAACGTCATGAGCGTGATGATTGCTAAGAATCTGCTGAATGAAGAGAACCTCGAAGTCGAACAGCCAACCAATGGCCGTAAGCTGGCTATTCGCGGCGCTGACGGCATTCTGCTGACCTTTGCTAAGTGCTGTCGCCCTATTCCGGGTGACCCGATCATTGCACACGTTAGCCCGGGTAAAGGCCTGGTTATTCACCATGAGTCCTGTCGAAATATTCGCGGCTACCAAAAAGAGCCGGAAAAATTCATGGCCGTCGAGTGGGCTGAAGATACCGAGCAAGAATTTATTGCCGAAATCAAAGTCGAGATGTTCAATCATCAGGGCGTACTGGCTAATCTGACCGCAGAAATTAATTCGGCTAAATCCAATATTCAGAGCCTGAATACGGAAGAGAAAGATGGCCGGGTTTATGTTGCCTTTATCCGATTAACCACGCTTAACCGCGTTCATCTGGCGAATATCATGCGCAAAATACGAATCATGCCGGATGTGATAAAAGTCACCCGCAACCGAAATTAATTGTTATGTCTCCTGAACGTTACGCCCGCATTCGTCATATGTTAACCACCAGACAAATCGACTTAACGGTCTGTCTGGAACAAGTGCATAAACCCCATAACGTCTCCGCGATTATACGTACCGCAGATGCGGTAGGTGTCCATGAAGTTCATGCCGTTTGGCCGCATGACCGGATGAAAACTCAGGTTGCAAGCGCCGCAGGCAGCAACAGTTGGGTGCAGGTAAAGACCCATCGGGATATCGGCGCTGCCGTCGATCATTTAAAACAGCAGGGGATGCAGATTCTGGCCACTAACCTGTCAGATAAAGCGGTCGATTTTCGCGAAATAGATTACACCCGCCCGACCTGCGTGCTGCTCGGTCAGGAAAAAACAGGTATTACCAAAGAAGCGCTGGCGCTGGCCGATCAAGATATCATCATTCCGATGATCGGCATGGTTCAGTCGCTCAACGTCTCTGTTGCATCAGCCCTGATTCTGTATGAAGCCCAGCGCCAGCGTCAAATGGCCGGCTTCTACAACCGTGAAGCCAGTCCGCTGAACAATGAAGAACAGCAGCGTTTTCTGTTCGAAGGCGGCTACCCGGTTTTGGCTAACGTCGCCAAACGTAAAAATCTGCCGCGCCCGCATATTGATGACCAAGGCCAGATCGTTGCAGATGAAGACTGGTGGGCCGCAATGCAGGCACTTAAGCCTAAAAAGCGAGAGGCCTGACATGCAAGCCCGCCTGCTGGACGCCATTTCGCTGAATACCCTCTCCGGCGTAGGTGCCAGTCAGGCTGAAAAGCTGGCTAAGATAGGCCTGTATAATATTCAGGACCTGCTGTTCCATCTCCCTTTACGCTATGAAGACCGCACCAAACTCTACCCTATCGGCGATTTACTGCCGGGCCTGCACGTAACGGTTGAAGGTGAAGTTATTCGCAGTGATATCGCCTTTGGCCGCCGCCGGATGCTGACCTGTCAGATAACCGATGGAACCGGCGTTCTGACGCTACGCTTTTTCAACTTTAATGCCGCGATGAAAAATAGCCTGTCGCCGGGCAGGCGAGTCAAAGCCTATGGCGAGGTCAAGCGCGGTGCACACAACGCCGAAATTATTCATCCTGAATATCGTATTCAGGGTGATAACAGCGCCATTGAATTAGAAGAATCTCTGACGCCGGTTTACTCCACTACGGAAGGCGTTCGTCAGGCGACTTTGCGTAAGCTCACCGATCAGGCGCTCAAATTACTCGATACCTGCGCCATCAGCGAGCTTCTGCCGCCGGAGCTAAGCGCTAACTTAATCAGCCTGCCCGATGCGCTGCGAACCCTACACCGCCCGCCGCCGGATACTCAGTTAACCGATCTTGAGCAGGGAAAGCATCCTGCCCAACGCCGTTTAATTTTGGAAGAGTTACTGGCCCATAATTTAAGCATGCTTTCGGCCCGGGCCGGAGCACAAAGCTATAACGCATGGCCGCTGAACGACAGCGGTATATTAATCAAGAAAATGCTGGCTGCCCTGCCGTTTAAACCGACTAATGCTCAGAATCGTGTGGTCACTGATATTCAACAGGATATGGCCAAACCCTTTCCGATGATGCGTTTGGTTCAGGGCGATGTCGGCTCAGGAAAGACCTTAGTTGCCGCGCTGGCTGCCCTGATCGCCATTGAAAATGGCAAGCAGGTGGCCTTAATGGCACCCACAGAGCTCCTGGCCGAACAACACGCCAATAATTTCCGCCTGTGGTTTGAACCGTTAGGGATTAAAGTTGGCTGGCTGGCGGGTAAGCAAAAAGGCAAAGCCCGTCAGGAACAGATGGCGGCTGTCGCATCGGGAGAAGTATCGATGATTGTCGGTACTCACGCGATTTTTCAGGAACAGGTTAAGTTTTCCGGGCTGGCACTGGTGATCATCGATGAGCAGCATCGGTTTGGGGTTCATCAACGGCTGGCCCTGTGGGAAAAAGGCGAAGAGCAGGGCTTCCATCCGCATCAGTTGGTGATGACCGCCACACCTATACCACGGACGCTGGCCATGACCGCCTATGCAGATATGGATACCTCGGTTATCGATGAGCTACCTCCGGGGCGAACCCCGGTCACTACCGTCGCTATTGCGGATTCCCGTCGGGAAGAGATTATCCAGCGGGTAAGAAGTGCCTGTAAGCAAGAAGGACGCCAAGCCTACTGGGTTTGTACCCTGATTGAAGAGTCGGAGCTGCTGGAAGCTCAGGCCGCTGAAGCGACCGCCGAAGGTTTGAAACAGGCGCTGCCTGAACTGACTATTGGTCTGATTCACGGCCGGATGAAAGGCACAGAAAAGCAGGCCATTATGCAAGCCTTTAAACTGGGCGAAATTCAGTTGCTGGTTGCGACGACCGTTATTGAAGTTGGGGTGGATGTCCCTAATGCCAGCCTGATGATTATTGAAAACCCTGAACGCCTTGGTCTGGCACAGCTCCACCAGCTACGAGGCCGCGTCGGACGCGGGGCAGTGGCTTCACACTGCGTACTGCTTTATAAAACCCCGCTGAGTAAAACCGCCCAAAAACGCCTTCAGGTACTACGGGATAGTAACGACGGCTTTGTTATCGCTCAAAAAGATTTAGAAATCCGCGGCCCGGGTGAACTGCTGGGCACTCGCCAGACCGGCGTAACCGAGTTTAAAGTCGCCGACTTATTGCGCGATCAGGGCATGATCCCTGAAGTTCAGCGCGCCGCGCGCTATATTCACCAGCAGCATCCTCAGCATGCTAAAGCGCTGATTGAACGCTGGCTGCCGGAAAGCTCCCGATATACCCACGCCTGACAACACACCTTCATCGGTCTTTTATCGTATATTCCTGACGTTATCGCATAAAAATGCCCGCAATATCGCAGGCATAATTAGTCGAGCAATCGGCCATCAAACCAAATAGCTACTCAAGTAAATCAGTTTGCTTAGTCTCTCGGCCCAGAATAATCACCGCGCCAACGGCGATCATGATCGATACGCAAAACAGGGTGAAGATTAGCGTAATGGAACTACCGCTGGCCACCAAGTAGCCGACCATCAAGGGTCCCAAAATCCCGCCAACCCGACCAATGGAAGCCGCCATTCCGGCGCCGGTTCCACGAATGGCCGTAGGGTATTGTTCCGGGGTATAAGCGTATAAAGCGCCCCAGGCTCCGAGATTAAAGAATGACAACAGCATACCGAAGATCAATAACTGACTGACCGTCTCCGCAGCACCAAAAAAGTAGGCAGAAACAGCCGTTCCGGTCAGGTAGGTCGCCAAGACAAACTTGCGCCCGTAGCGTTCAATTAACCACGCCGCGGTGAAATACCCCGGTAACTGAGCCAGCGTCATAATCAACACATACTGGAAACTCTTCACCAGACTAAAGCCCTTAAGCATCACCACGCTCGGTAACCACAGGAACATGCCGTAGTAGGAGAACACCACACAAAACCACAATATCCATAGCATAATCGTGGCCCGACGGTAGTCGGCAGACCATACGTCGGTAATATTTTTCAGTATCGATGGCTTATTTTCTCTGTTTTGAAGCTGAGCAAAGCGCGGGGAATCCGGCAGGCTCCAGCGCAGATAGATGGCATAAAACGCCGGCAAGGCACTGATGGCCATAGCGACCCGCCAGCCGTAATCAGGAATAATAAAGTAAGCAATCAGCGCCGCGGCCAGCCAGCCGAAAGCCCAAAAGCTCTCCAGCAGCACCACAATCCGCCCGCGCTCATGAGATTCAACGCTTTCAGCCACCAGCGTCGAGGCGACCGGGAGTTCCCCGCCCAATCCCATTCCGATGAAAAAACGCAAAACCAGTAGTGCGCCCAGCGTAGAAACCAGTGCCGTCAGGCCACTGCCAACGCTGAACAATAACAGCGTGACAATAAACGCGGACTTACGTCCGGTGCGATCGGCCATTACGCCAAACAGAAAAGCGCCTACCGCCATACCGATAGAGTTAACGCTGCCAATCCAGCCCATTTGCTGAGCGGTTAATCCCCAATCTTGCTTTAACGCTGCCAATAAGAATGACAGTAACCCAACGTCCAGCGCATCAAACATCCAGCCTAGTCCGGCAATGGTTAACAACTTATGCTTAGATACCGTCTTCTGAACTAACGCTTTTCGCTCAGTAGTTGCATGCAACAAAATATTCATCCCCATAGGTAACATGAAGTCCGGATACCATCGTCCCTTGCCTTAAAGAGTCATCAATAATGATTCCCGGACCCAACCTGAAAACGCTTAACCCGCCCCATTGCAGCCAACCTTAGCCACACTTCAAATCATCCACACCGGTTTAGCATAAAACATTTACCATACATTCGCTGTTTAATCAGGCAAAAAACACATCAGTGACAGCGCTTTGGTCATCCTTTCTGACTATTTACCATAATAATCAATGAGTTTTATTGTTGGCTTTTCCATCTTTGCCGGTTATTAGTTATGTAGTAGTATTTCCGGTTATGTGCCACAAGAATGGTTGACCTATTGATGGACCAAGAATATCAACGCTGGCTGTTTACATTTTCCGCTCCGACTGCTGCCCTGAATCTGGAATATGGTGCTTCCTATTTTGCGCCCAACTTCTTCCCAGAAGACTCTTCAATCGATTTAAAAGAGAGCTGGGACATCACCTCTAAACAGGATTTGATCGCAACAGTTATCCGTATGGTTGAGGAAGGCCACGCCGATGAGCTGGCCTATCCTTACTTCTTATGGCATCAGATTTTGCCCGATAGTTGGCAGGCCTTCGTCAACGCACAGGAAGAGCCAAGGCAAATACTGCTGGAGTTTGTCGCTGAAACCGCAGGCATCTGCGGATCCGGTGGCATTCAGGCTTGGGACCTGAGTCGCATGGGATATCTTTGCCGCATCGGCGTATTAAACGGCTGGTTTACTGAGCGGGAAAGCCTGTGGTTTCAAAGCCGTATTGCCAGTCGTGCCCGCCACTATTACGACAGTTGGCAGCAATATACCAACGGCTTTCTGACCGGCCGGGCCTTCTGGCTGAGCCTGAATGAAGAACGCGATCGCTACAAGCGCTATGCCTTACACAACAAAGGTAAACTGGATACTAACGTTAGCGTCATCCGTAACCTGTTCACCCGCCCGGATAGCCCCTACCTTAGCGTTGCTTGGGATATTGAAATAATTGACATCGATAAGCCGGAATCACTCAGCGAGGTTGACTGGTCATGAGCCTGAACTGTTGGGAAATGCTAGGGATAGAACCTACGGACGATCAGGATATTATCCGTAATGCTTATCGAAAAAAACTGCCGGAATATCACCCGGAAACTAACCCTCAGGGGTTTCAGGATTTACGCCACGCCTATGAAGAGGCGAAAAAGGGGATTCAGGCTGAATTTGTCCCTGTCTCAGCGCTGTCGCCCAAAGAAGAATTCGAACAAAAACTGCTGCGCACCGATGAGAGTGAACAACAGCCAGAAGATAGCAGCGAACCTCACCCGGAGCAGGCCGCTATCGACCAGATGCTGGCTGAGTTTGATATCCTGCAAACCCGACCTGACAAACGCTACACCCCTGAAGGCTGGCATGAATATATTCAGTCATTGGATCTCAACTCATTTGAAGTCATTGACCAGCTACGCTGGCGACTGCTGAAGAAGTGCTACGACACCGATTGCATCTCTAAGAAATGCGCCTTAATTCTGGCAGAACGGATGCGCTGGAAACAGCGTTTAACCGAGCTGTCAGATGAACAGGCGCATTATATGGGCCGCTATTTGGATTTTCTGGAAAAGGGCGATATCTTCGATTTCGAGATCCTATCAGAGATGAGTCTGGGGGCCCAAACCGACTGTGTGCAGTACTTCAACTACATCCAGTATCTGTTCTGGGAAAAACCCGCATGGATGCTGAAAGCCTATTTGCAGATGAATACCGCAGTCTATTGGCCGGATATCCCTGAACTCAAAGAGCTACTGCCGCGCTGGTATTCTCATGCCGGTTTAGGCTATCAAGAACTGGCTGACTATTGCCTGCAAAGGCTGGCTGATGAACCGGACAGCAATAACTGGCTGTATCTGTACGCTTCGCAGTGCTCACTGGCTGGTAATGACGAGCGCGCTCTGCCCTACTGGATCCGCCTGCACACCAAAGAGCAACATGCCGCCGCCGAAGAGTGGCTGATTACCTGGTGTCTGAACCATTCACCGGAACGTTTACCCTTGCTGATTCAGGCGTTTGATCGCCCGCAATATGCCTCAGCTCAAGGGGTGAATATTGATGCGATGGAACAGAATTACATTACCCCGACGCAAACGACAACAACCTTAGCTCGCTGGGGCTTGGCGGCTCAGTCTGAATTACCTCAACTGGCACAGGATTACGTCGCATGGCGGCTAAGTGATTCACTGCAACACAAAATTCTGCGGCACTTAATACAGGATGACGGCTCGGACCCGCTGCTGCGTTATTATCGCCATGCCAGTATGCTGACGCTGGGTGAGGAGAGGTTGTTACAGCAAATTCTGGATGAAAAAAGACCTTCAGATCCGCTGGATGCACTAATCCTTAAAGGGCTGAAACATCAGGCTCAGCAAAGGTTAACCTGGCTACAAACCTCTGCCGTGGTCTCTATTTTCACCAGCTGGCTATATGAACGGCATTTGGGCACCCTGCCGGATATTTTCAGCGATCGCAATTCAGATGCCTATCGTCAGTGTATTAACTGGCTGGCGCAGCGCCGTTGGATGAGCCCTAAAGAACTGGAACGGCTCTATCAGTGTGAACTGTTTTCGGATAATTTAGATATCAGCTATGACTGGATCTGCTTTATTGCGCTCAATAACAATACCCTGTTGCCACAACCGGATGAGCACGAAGACTATTGGGAATGGTGCCGCCGCAGTTATCTACTGGTGCTACTGTTAGAGAAACCGGCTGAATCTCTTGAGATGATTCATCAAATAGAACGCTTAAATCTTCCCCAAGAGCATCCGGCCTATGTGTTCTATCAGCTGATTAAATCTCTTAATCCGACCCAAGGCGATCTGGTACATCAGTATCGGGATAAACTGCAGCTCAGCAATATCCTGCAGTATCATTCATGGACTCGTTTACCGATTACGCCGGAAAACTTCCTCGACAGCGAGCAGGTGACCATCTCTTATTCTACCGACCACTTCTACATGACCAGCCAAGAGTGGCGCGAAAGAATATGGGCTACGCCGGCCTTAAGCCAAATGATTTTCTATGCTGCCTGCGGTTATCACGGAATCAATAGCCGGACCGACCGCTTTACTCAGCTAATAGAAGAGATTGAGCCGGGCGGCGAAGAAGACAAAGATCTGAAGAAAGCCCTGCTGAATTCCAAGCCGTTTACCTTATCAAAACACGGCAACAAAACGTTCTTATCTGCACTGGCTGATGCCATTATCAGACTGAATAATGATGTACACCGTACACTTTCCGAAGCACAGAAAAAAATATTACTCGACGGGCAGTCAAACGTTGAACAGGATATCGCACTGCGCTTAGCGGCGAAGATGATGTTACTGACGTCTTCTTCGCGCTCAAAACAGACCGGTAAGGCAAGCCATAGCCAGCCGAGCAAAGTCTGGGAGTTCTGGCGCTTAAACTCACGGCTCAACCGTACCGGATTTGCGGCTCAATTAGTCTTAGGTTCCCTTGCCTCCTTTATCTTGGCATATTTAATGAGTCGCTCAAGTAGCGCCGTCAGCGGGCAGCTATTGCTGTTGGTTTATTTACTGGTAAACGCACTGAGTGCACAAATCCGGCGGTTAAATGATTTAGATTATGCAACACCCGTTAAGATTGGTTTGATATTGATAAGCATTGTATTTCCACCGGTCATATTATTTCTGTTATTTAAGCAGGGCGTGCCCTCAGCCACTAAGGCCGGACCACCGGCCAGCGGATGGTTTAATCGTTCATAGGGATAAGCGCCTGTTGGTTTAATTTAATCAAGAAGGGCCCGGCAACGGGCTCTAAGAGGCAGCGATGAACAAAACCTACAGAATTGCCGCTATTCCCGGCGACGGTATCGGCAAAGAAGTGTTACCCGAAGGTATTCGCGTTTTAGAAGCGGCAGCTAAACGCTGGAACCTCAATTTATCCTTTGAAACCTTTGAATGGGCCAGCTGTGACTATTACCAGACTCACGGGCAGATGATGCCCGATGACTGGTTTGAGCAGCTCAAATCATTTGATGCTATCTATTTCGGTGCCGTTGGCTGGCCGGAAAAGGTACCGGACCATATCTCTCTCTGGGGCTCACTGCTTAAGTTTCGCCGAGAGTTCGATCAATACGTTAACCTGCGCCCGGTGCGCCTGTTCCCCGGAGTCCCCTGTCCGCTGGCGGATAAAAAGCCCGGAGATATTGATTTTTACGTGGTGCGTGAAAATACCGAAGGGGAATACTCTTCCCTCGGCGGCAGGATGTTTGAGGGAACCGAGCGCGAGTTTGTCGTTCAAGAGTCAATTTTCAGCCGCCATGGCGTTGACCGCATTCTGAAATATGCCTTTGAGCTAGCCCAAACGCGCCCGCGCCGGAAACTGACTTCAGCCACTAAGTCTAACGGTATGGCAATCAGTATGCCCTATTGGGACGAGCGCTTAGCCCTGATGGCTGAAAACTACCCGGATATCAGCTGGGATAAACAACATATTGATATTCTTTGCGCCCGTTTTGTCCTAACGCCGGAACGTTTTGACGTGGTCGTCGCATCAAATCTGTTTGGCGATATTCTGTCAGACCTCGGCCCGGCATGCGCAGGGACTATCGGCATTGCTCCGTCGGCTAACCTGAATCCAGAACGTAACTTCCCGTCGATGTTTGAACCGGTTCACGGTTCTGCCCCGGATATTTACGGCCAGAATATTGCCAATCCAATTGGCATGATCTGGACCGGTGCCATGATGCTAAGCTTCTTAGGCCAGGGCGATGAGCGTTATCAGGCAGCCCATGACGGTATTATGTCGGCCATTGAACAAACCATCGCTCAGGGCCAATGTACCCGCGACTTAGGCGGAACGGCATCGACTCAGGAAGTCGGGGAATCGATAGCTCGATATTTGTAATTATTAATATTCCGGTCCATGGTTAATGGGGTGGTTGTACGCCACCCCAGAATCTCAACCGTTTTATCTGCGCTTTGTGTACTTACTTTTATACCCGTTGCCGTATCCACTATTCCTTTCAAAAGTCGGCTCTCAGGCTTTACCGGCGACGGAAACTGACGGAGGTCATCACCATGCAATTAACCGATCAATCGCTGTTTAAACAGCAGGCTTTTATTAACGGTATCTGGCTTGATACCGGAAGTGGCAACCACATTGATGTGACTGACCCGGCCACCGGCCAAACGCTGGGGCAGATTCCCGATATGGATGAAAATGACACGCTAATGGCAGTGGAAGCCGCGCGCCTTGCCCTTCCCGGCTGGAAAACCATGCCGGCCCAAAAACGCGCTTCGCTGCTGCGTAAATGGTTTGATCTGATGCTGGAGCACAGCAAAGACTTAGCCATGATAATGACCCGTGAACAGGGAAAACCGCTGGCAGAAGCCGAAGGCGAAGTCCGTTATGCCGCCTCCTTTATCGAATGGTTTGCCGAACAGTGTAAACGAACCAATGGTGACGTTATTCCTTCACCTTCGCCGGATAAGCGGCTGATGGTGATTAAACAAGCCATCGGCGTGTGCGCTGCCATTACGCCGTGGAACTTTCCGGCAGCAATGATTACCCGTAAAGCCGGTCCGGCTCTGGCAGCGGGTTGTACCATGGTACTCAAACCCGCCAGCGAAACGCCTTATTCTGCACTGGCAATGGCCGAACTGGCCCGCAGAGCAGGAATTCCGGCGGGCGTATTTAACGTTGTTACCGGTAGTGCCAGCCAAATCGGCGGCGTACTGACCGCTCATCCAGAGGTACGCAAGCTGAGCTTTACCGGTTCAACCGGCATTGGCCGATTATTGATGCGCCAGTGTTCAGACACGGTTAAAAAGGTTTCTCTGGAGCTGGGCGGCAACGCCCCGTTTATTGTCTTTAACGATGCCGATATTCCGGCGGCGGTTGAAGGTGCCATCGCCGGGAAATTCCGTAACGCCGGGCAAACCTGTGTCTGCGTCAACCGTTTCTACATTCATCGTGATGTGTATAACCAGTTTGCCGAGCTGTTTACCCGCAGAGTGCGCGAACTTAAGGTCGGTAGCGGTTTGGAGAGCGGCGTGGATATCGGGCCGCTAATCCACCAAAAAGCGGTAGATAAAGTCAGCGAGCTGACTGCCGACGCCATTTCCCGCGGAGCAGAGGTATTAACCGGTGCCGAGCCGCATCCGCTGGGCGGCAACTTTGTCACCCCGACAGTGCTGGGCAACGTCCGCCCCGGATCTAAACTGCTGGAAGATGAAATTTTTGGCCCGGTCGCACCGCTGGTCGTCTTTGATGATGAAGATGAAGTTATCCGGCTGGCTAACGATACTATTTACGGCCTTGCCAGTTATTTTTATAGCAACAACCCGGCCCGAATCTGGCGGGTCAGTGAAGCGCTGGAATACGGTATGGTCGGTATCAATACCGGTCTGATCTCTAATGAAGTCAGCCCGTTCGGCGGCGTTAAGCAGTCAGGGCTTGGCCGGGAAGGTTCCGAATACGGCATTGATGACTATTTAGAACTGAAGTATTTGTGTCAGGGCAATTTGGGTTAGAAACACAGGCGCCTGAATAGCATTACGGCCAAGTTCAAGTGCTGGATCCCCCGTTTTCACGCGCTGCTGTCCGGGATAAATAGAGTCCACTTCAACCAATTGATGACAAAATGATTCAATTTAGTTTTATCGTAAATTTCGTCCGCAAAAAGAATGTCGAAATATAATCTTTTTCTAGCGGCCGAGGGGCGATATTTTTAAGCACAATGGGCTCCGGCCCTACCTTTCCTACGGGCGACCCGGCGGCTTTCGCCGCTACGCCCCCAACGGACAAAGCCGTAGGGAACGGCATTGAACAACACGGAGTGTTGGCCCAAAGGGCTGGCGGCAGGAAGTAGCCAGTAAAGCTCTCCCTACGTTTGACCCTTTTAAAACCAACATATTGTTGTATTTATCCCGGACGGTAGCGCGTTTTCACGGGGATGACGCCCTTGGGGCAATGGGGAGGATGACTCACGACAGTAGCTGTCATTCACATTATGATTTTGGCTCAATAACTAAAGAGCACGGCCTAATAACCTAGGGACTCAAGCGCCCTCACTCAACCCAATACGCCAGCCGTTCGCCGGGCTGGAGATTCTCACGTTGGTAATAAAAAACCCGGTCAAAATTCACCTTAAAGCTTTCGGCGGTGACGCTAAACGCAAGCCCGTCATCGGAATATAAATCAAGCTTTCTGATATCACCCGCGGGCAGGCCTACGTTCGCCCTGATAAAGTCACTGTCCACATCGCAATACCAATCCATCTCACCCTGTATATAAATCGGGTTTTCGGCAATAATTTCCAGAGTATGGTAATAGGAGCGATCGTTACTCCCACTGATAATTAGTCGCCCGGGGTCATAGCGGAAAATGGAGAAGTCCTGCAGGCCGCAACGTTGGACATAATTTTTAATCATTAATATTAAGTCATGATCACACATCAAATTTGTCTTATCTCCCTATAAAATTAATCTATTAACAATATAAATTGATACCAACCCCGCCAACATCCGCACTAGGAAAATGGCCATCCCCCCTATAAACTACCCGGATTAGCGCCAGCGGACAGGTGAATTTACTCAACCAGGTAACTCTATTATGGACAATACTCAACCCGAACTATTCGATGGCGATATCGGCCCCGTCAGATATACCTTCAACGTACCCGGCCTGTCGTTTGAGCGTTATTGCAAAGGCAGTGCAATAACCATGCAGCCTCTTGAGGCGCCAAGATCCATTTTTCAATCAATCAATAACCTGATTATATGGTTGGTCATTGCTATTGGGGTAATGTTCTCAATCCAGATAGTAACCGAGAGATCGGACAGGACAATATTGGGTGTATACCTGTTTCTTTTTGCTCTACTGTTTTTATTTCCCATTATTATGGGTGTTATAAGTTCTAAACGCCGAACCAAAAAACGATATTCCGATATAGCGTCATGCCTAAACGGATACACCCTAGTCTTAGGGGAGAAAGGCCTAAAATCAGTCACTACCAAGGGAATAGTCATATATCCATGGCTAGCGGTCAGTGATTTGGCTAGCCATAAGGGCATTGATTATATTGCGATCTACCCAAACGGATTTCTGTGGATACCTGAAGATCTTGAGGGCTATAACAGCATTGAAGTGAACGCTTTTATTCTACAAAAGATGGCTGCTGAACCTAACATCGCAGCTTGATAACGTAAAAAAATGCGGCCTTTCGGCCGCAGATATTACATCTTCATCGATTCCAGATAGTCCGCCAGACGCTCTCGAACCAGTACAATTTCTTCTTCTTTTTGCTCGGCCAGCGTGGCATCAAATTCCTGCAACCAAATACCAATTTGGGTACGCATATCACCCAATGACTGGGACCAGGCTCTTTCCAGCCGGGCCAGCAGCGCACGGTTAACCATGGTATCCCGCGGATGAATTTTCAATGATTTCAAACGCTCATGGCTTTCTTGGCGCTGAGCATCAGTAAGGCCAACCGGGTTATGGTCGATAACTTTAGTATGACTTTCACCGGTATCCAGCAGATTAACATCCACCTCAAGCAAACCGTTGATATCGTAACTAAAACGAATATCTATCGCCTGAATCTTACCGTTTGGTTTTACCGGCACTTCAAACTCTTCAACCAGAATATTGTTTTCAACTCTCGGGCTTTCACCCTGATAAACAGCAACCCGAATATGACTTTGTTCCGGATGACCGGTACTGAATGTCTCAACCCGCGAAGTCGGTACTACAGTGTTACGTTCAATAATCGGCGAGAAAAAGCCGGAACTGTTATTTTTATTAACTGCGATCCCCAAGCTATAAGGACAAACGTCCGTCAGGATAACTTCATCAATATTTTCATCACGCAGACGACAGGCGGCTTGAACTGAGGCACCTAATGCCACAATCGTACTGGCATCCAGATGCTGATGAGGTAATTTACCGAACAAACGCACAACCATTCGCTGAATCACACCTAAGCGGGAAGCTCCGCCCACCAGCACCAAATTATCTAATTGCTGGGGCTGCAACCGGGCATCACTCAAAGCCTGTTCGATCGGGGCGCGTAAGCGGTTAAGCAGCGGAAGCCAGAATTTTTCGGCCGTTTTCTCATCAAAGGTGAAATTGTACTCTTGGTCCTGCCAGTTCCAGCTCAGGGTCAATTCCTGCGTAGTTAACTGACATTTAATCTGTTCTGCGGTATCACTCAGGCGGGCCAACGCCTCCGGCGTAATATCACTTTCAGCCAGCTTCCATTCGCTCAGACAGGCTTTCACCAGCGCTCGGGTAAAGTCTTCACCCCCCAAGTAGTTATCACCGGCCGATGAGTGGACTTCGATCAGCGGCAGCGCATATTCAAGCACCGTAACGTCAAAGGTGCCGCCCCCCAGATCGAAGACCAGCGTACGACCAAACTCTTGGGTGTGCAGGCCATAGGCCATTGCGGCAGCTGTCGGTTCGTTGATTAAACGGACGGCGTTCAGCCCTGCCAGTTCTGCGGCAAATCGGGTTTGCTTACGCTGTTCATCACTGAAATAGGCCGGAACGGAGATAACCACGTCACTCACCGGATGCCCGATTAAGGCTTCCGCATCGGCTTTGAGAGATTTAAGCACCAGCGCAGAGAGTTCCGGAGCGCTAAAGGATTTAGTTCCCAACTTAAACTGCTTGTTGGTTCCCATATAGCGCTTAAATAGCGCTGCGGTTTTTTCCGGGTGAGTCGTCATGCGAGACAGTGCCGGGCGGCCGATTAACACCGTTCCGTCTTCGTCCAGGCTAATCACCGATGGGGTCAGAAACTCACCCAATGAGTTGGGTATAAGATGAGGTTTGCCATCTTTCCAAAGGCTGATAAGACTATTGGTTGTCCCTAAATCAATACCAATTGCTGGTATAGACGATTGTGCTCCACTCATGACCCTAACCTCACTCGATTCCATTGCGTTATATCATATCGGGGTAGGGAGTTTGGATCAAACCTATAAGGGGTATTCCGAGCGGCTTTAGGCGACAAAATTAGCGTAAAACCAGACGGATTTTTAAGACATCCAGCAAGCAGGAACCTACTCGGCTAAAATGAGCCATTGCGCAAGCAACCACTCATTTAGCGAAGTAAAACCAAAGGCCGAAACATTGAGTAAACTGGAAACGACAGGCTAAGGCTTGAACGCCTTGGCCTGACTAAAGTTATCCAATGCTATTAAACACTCAACTAGCCCCGTTCACATACTCCATCGCCGCTTCAATCAACAACTGATGATCTCCGTCGTGCCAAGCCTTCACCAACGCGTCAGCCTGCTGGCTCTGCTTGGCGGTCAGCTCATAGCTGGCAATTGTCTCCAGAGTCTCACCTTTTTTCGCCACATAGTTAAGCAGCATAATATTACGCTGTTGGTCATCATCAACAGCATCACATCGCTGATGTATAAAATCGGCGGCCAGGGTCAGAAAAACGCAGTGCAGTACCACCAGCAACGATTTACTCGCCGGGTCGACGTCAATTTCAGGGTGGAACATATTGGCTAAATGGTCAGCGGTTTCACTATCACTCAACTGCAACGCGTTGAAATAGTGCATCATCATCATCGCGATATTTTGCTGAGCCTGATAGATCTGAGCCAGAGAAAGGTAACAGAAGGCCAGAGGTGCAGCGTATTGCTGATAATCCTCAGCAGCGATATAGCGTTCAGCCAACCGTTCAAACAGCGTAATCGCCTTATCCAAGTCCTGCTGATAATATTTACCAAACATGTACATCTGTGCTTCAGAGGCATAGGCGGGCAGATAATCCTGAGCCAGCATTTTGTCGAGCCATGGCTTAGCCAGTTCAGGTTGATCTTTTTCTATCAGATAAAGATCGGTCAGTGCCAACATGCAGGCCAAATCGCCACTTTGTTCAGCCATGCTGATAAGCACCGGTTCTCTGAGTTCAGGCGGCAGATCATAAAGATTATTGAGGTCAATTGAAGCCTGAACCGGGAGGCTGTCCAAGTCATAGGCTTCAACCTCTTGGTCCGATAAAATACGTGCAGCAATCTGGGACTCTGTGGTCATTGTTTATCTTCCGCTAAGCCATATGACTGAATTCAATTTTCTGACCAATATTCTCACCTATTCGGCATAAAACTGCATCCGTCATCCGTCACATTACGCTATTCTTTTAGCTGCTGAATTCACTACAAGACGAAATCCATAAGCCCAAGGGCTTTATGGCGGGAAAATATATGCGTCAACTCCGTATTGGTATTGTCGGTTTAGGCAATATTGCTCAAAAAGCCTACCTTCCGATTCTTAGCCAGGCAGACCACTGGGAACTGAGCGGCGGGTTCTCTCCCGACCAACAAAAGGCTCAAAAAGTCTGTAACAGCTACCGGATCCCCTGCTTTTCCCGTCTCGATATCCTGGCCGGGCAGAGCGATGCGGTATTTGTTCATAGCAGTACTGCCAGCCATTACCAGATAGTCAGCGAACTATTAACGCTAGGCGTTCATGTATATGTCGATAAGCCACTGGCCGAAACCGTAGCGCAGGCCGAACGGTTGATTGAGCTGGCCCGGCAAAAAAACCTCGTATTAATGGTTGGTTTTAACCGGCGTTTTGCCCCGCTTTACCGTCAGCTTAAACAGCAGATGGATCGGCCAGCCTCGCTAAGAATGGACAAACACCGCACCGACAGCGTCGGACCAAAAGATATCGGTTTTACCTTACTGGATGACTATTTACACGTGGTTGATACCGCGCTATGGCTGGCGGGCAGTCCGGCTAATCTACTCAGCGGTAGCCTGCAAACCAACGCGGATAATCAATTACTGTACGCCGAACACCATTTTCAAAGCACCCACACGCTAATCACCACCAGTATGCACCGCCGGGCCGGCAGCCAACGGGAAAGCGTGCAGTCCGTGACTAACGGAGCAATGTATCAGATTGATAATATGAGCCGATGGCAACGGGAAGATGCGCTTGGAATTCTTGAACTACCATTGCCGGGGTGGCAATCAACCCTGATACAGCGCGGTTTCGACGGTGCTATTCGCCATTTTATCTCCGCAGTCAGTAATCAAACTGCAGCCGAAACCTCGGGTGAGCAGGCAATTTATGCTCAGAGGATTATACAGCAACTATTAAAAAACTTGGGCAGCGCATAACCCATTCATAACCTAAGATAAAGATATCCGACGGCAAATTGTCCTCGACCACCAGATGAGAGGGTCCGGTTATGCAACTCCTCCTTGATGCAATTATTGATCGTGCAATTCAACCAAAAGATGGAGTACTACCGACGATTGTCGGTGCCGTTGTACGAGTGTCACTGTGTGGAAAACCCCTTTATCAACGGGCCGCCGGCTATGCGGACCGAGAAAACAAAGTGGTTATGCAGCCGGATACGCTGTTTCGCCTATCCTCGGTAACTAAGCCGTTTGTGGTTGCCGCTGCGGGAGTCTTACTGGAACAAGGCAAGCTCCACCCTGATGACCGGATAACTCAATGGCTCCCTTGGTTTACACCTTTACAGCCGGATGGAAATTTATCGGTCATCACAATTCGCCATTTACTTACTCACACCGCCGGCCTGAACTATGGCTTTTCTGAGCAGCCGGATGGACCCTACCATCAGGCTAAGATCTCTGATGGCGTAGACACCACGCCGCTCTCACTGGAAGAAAACCTTCGCCGTATTGCCAGCGTGCCTCTGCTTTTTAATCCGGGTAGCGCAGTACAGTATTCAGTCGCCACCGATGTGCTCGGTGCCGTTCTGGCCAAAGTTTGCAATGCTGCTCTTGATGACGTTATTCGCACGTTGGTCACTCAGCCACTGGGAATTTCCGACTGTGAATTTACCGTACCCGACCCGGCCCGCCTGGCGGTTCCCTATATTAACCAGCCGAATGGTATACCCAGACCAATGAACGAACTGGAAATTTTGTTCGATGAAGAGGCCGGTATTACCGGAGGTATCAATTTTTCACCTAACCGGGCTTTTGATGCGAGCGCATTTTTGTCTGGCGGAGCGGGAATGATCGGCTCCGCCCAGGGCGTAGAACGCCTGTTACAAGTCTTTCGCACCGATGGTGCCCCGCTGTTTAGTAAACGCACGATGGATCTGCTCCTCACAGATTCAGTGAAACAACAGGAAATGGTACCGGGCTGGGGATTTGCCGCCGGCTGGAAAACATTACGCAACCCACTGGCGGCTGATACTCCTCAGTCACCGGGCACCATCTCATGGGGCGGCGTTTACGGTCACCACTGGTTTATTGATTTTGAACGTAATCTGAGCGTTTTGATTATGACTAACACCACTCCGCAAGGGTTATACGGTACATTTACCAATGATATTTGCGACAGCATATATGCCGCACTAGCCCGTAAAGAGTAGTTTTATGATCAAAAGGTGCGGACAGGCGGCAAGTAAAATCGCCCTGATAAATTGACTAGAAACAGTCATGCAGATGACTAAATGGAGCCAGCGCACCGACTATTTTAAATATAACCAGTATATTAGTTAATTTTTATGGCAGGAAACCGTGTGTAATTATTATATGATACGCCGGTAAAATAACGATCCGGCAGGGATGCACCAATCAATAATGGCAGAACATAAAAGCAATAACCAAAAAGTAAACGCGTTGTTAGCCGCAGTGCGAACCCAAGTCGCAAATGCGCAAACGGAAACGGATTTGATTAAAGCCATTGAGGATGTAAAAGCCTTTGGGGCACCGATCAAATTCAATCATCTGATCAATTATATTATTGCCGCCGTATTAGGCTGTTTATCCGTTCTGGGATTTCTGTATTTGTATCAGAATGGTAAACACGCTAATAATCTGGTGACCTTTGCCACTGCGCTTTTGGTGATGTTCTCCATTGGCACATTAACTTTAATTTACAGTAAAAACAAAAAGATAAGAACGTTAGAAGATTATATTTTCAATCGGGATTTACAGTTAGATAACCGCCTGACGCCGGTCGCCGTTTCTGCTGAACAGCATGCCCGGGAGCTGGGTTTTCGTTTTCATGAATTTAATCGTGGAAACTACTCCAGAGAAATCAGAGCACTGTACCAAGCAAGCTATCAGGGCAAAGAGTATTCGTTCGATTATCATTTTTATCACTTTCACTACGTTGATAAACGCACCACCATGCACACCAACAGTAAGGGACAGTGGCGGACCAAAACCGTTTATGACCATTACGATCGCTATGGCCTGTATTTACCTTTTCATTTTATAAGTAACTTAGCCCTGATCAGTAAATCGATTAGTGGCGTAAGCGGATACAATTACAAGCCTGCCTCAATCCAGTTTAATAAAATCTATAAAGTGATTGCTGAGTCAGAAATTGCCGCCGCTAAGTTTCTAAAGCCCACCGTCGTTCTGGCTTGTGAACAGATAGCGCAGTCCTTTCGTGAGGTAAATTTTGAGTTTAATGAAGAGACCGAGCTTTGTATGTCTTTTCGCGACGATGATGTGCTGACATTAGAAAGAAAGCACGGTTTTGATCGGCCGGATGAGTTTATTCAGGAGATCAAAGGCGTTCAGATACTACCGAAGCTACAAATTGCCTTAGAACATATCCATACTCTGATGACCTATTCAGACAATAACTTTAGGAAAGATAATCCATGATCGAATTGTTGATTCCGTTAGCCATTGTAGTATTGGTAATTACCGTAGGCGTTGCTATCCACAATGGTATTATCAGCCGAATGAACGCCGTTGCCCGCGCTTGGGCCGACGTTGTGGTTCAGGAACGTCAGAAGAACAATATTATCCCCAACCTTGAGAAAGTGGTTGAGCAATATCGCCAGCATGAAGCCTCACTGTTCGAGAAAATCACCGAATTAAGATCGTCATTAAAGCAGTTAAATACCGATAACGTTGACCTCAAAACTTTGGCTGATACTCAGGCCAAAACCACCATGTTACTTAATGGGCTATATGCCGTAGCCGAGAATTATCCTGACTTGAAAGCCTCACAGGTATTTAATAACCTGATGGCTGAAATTACTGAACAGCAGGAAAATATCGGCGCTGCAATTCGCATTTTTAATCAGAATGTAGAAGCCTTCAATAATGGTATCGAAGTTTTCCCTAATTCAATGATTAATAGTTGGTTTAATAAGAAGAGAAAGCTCCAGACCTTCAGTGATTCTGTCGCTCAGGGCGGATTTGAATATACGCCGGATATCCACTAACGGGTATTGTTTATCGAAATTAAGCTCAGGCTAAAATTTCAAGGTGGCTCTGATTACTGAACTAAAGCCGTCTGATTAATCCAAAAGGCAACCCTGGCATAATATTATGCCAGGGATAAACCAGTCTAGAACTGATAACGGATGCCGACTTGCCCACTATATGGCATTTCTAAATGACCATCGTAATCTTTGGCATAATTGACCTCAGCAAATCCGGACCATTGATTGTTTAAATCAGCAGTAATTCCAAGGCCATACTTTATTACCGTACCAGAATTATCATTATTGAAATTCTCAGTTCGATTAATCACAACTTCATTTTTATCGGCAAACTCATGGCTTACGGCTAAACGCACATAGGGCTTAATAATATGGTTATTAAGATCAAAGCTGGCACCCGCGGTGCTGCCAATTTCAGCTTTTAGCGACTCAGCACCATCAGCGTAGGCTTTGGTGTTGTTACTCAAACGATAATCTGAGCTTTGTCCTTTAAAGGCGGATAATTGTGTATAAGGTTCAATAAAGTATTGTTCAAATTTGATATGGCGACCGGCTTCGATAGAGGCACCAAAGCCATACAGGTTATCCTTACCCGTCGCACGAGTTCCTTGAACGGTTTTGACATTATTATTTAATCTAAAGTAGTTAGATTTTAATACGCCATCAACATAATAACCGTTATCCCATAGATAGGTGCCATATATGCCTAAAGCATAACTATCAACGTTACCACTTCCGCCACGACTATAGTCAATATCCGAACGTGAGTAAGACATCATGCCGCCCACCAATAGGTCAGCACCATCTCGCCGAAAGCTTTTATCACCACCCAGCACAACACCGTTAGTATCTTGCTGATAAGCAACGAAGTTATTTACCTTATAACGGCTGGTAATAAACTTACCCCATGCTCCGCTACCCTGATTATCTTGAGCATGCATATCACCCATACGGGTGCGCAGAGTGGATAATTCAGCATCCCATATGCTTGGTACCACATTCGCCAGCGCGATCACCCCATAGGTATTACCCGAAATTGGTGGTTTTGGCTTTGGAGTCGGATCTGGTTTTTTGTTGGGTTCAGGATCTGGCTTTGGCTTGGAGGTGCTTAAAACCCAGTCGTCTGAATTTACTGAATCTTGATTTAAGTAATATTGATATGCCCCTAAATCGACGGCACCGTTAGCCAGAGCAAAACTATCACTGGCGCTACCTTCACCGTGAATTAAGTAATAACCTTCGCTATCTGAATTCAGTTCATCACCGGTATCTGCCACATTGACAATAAACTTACCCTTTAGCGTATCGGTAACGTTTAAAAAATCACCTTTCATGCCACCAACGCGCATATTAAAAATACCGTTACCTGATAGCTCCGCTATATTGGCCTGCAGATACCCAGCAACGCTATCGGCATTCTGATATGTTACTGAGCCATTATTTAATAATTGCCCGATACGAATATAACGACCATCACCCGGAGTATCCTCTCCCCGAACCAATTTCAACTGACTGCCTGCATCATGTAAATCAATACGTTCTGCTTTAGCCGCACTAAAAGTAGCCCCAATTCTATAATATCGACGACCACTATTCATATGAACAATGCCGTCATCATAAACATTAAAAGAACCTATCGATGAAGAGCCGTTAAGAAGGTAAGCAACACCACCACCATTAACTCGGGTATCTTTAACAATCCCCCCAGCGTAAACGGACAAAAGACCACCGCCATTAACCGTGGTGTTATCAGCCTGAGCGGCTTTAAAATCTAATCCTGCCGATGAACCTGTTGCCTGATTCCATCCTTGATACATGGAAACCATCATCCAACCATTTACATTAATGGTACTCCGGTTGGCATAACCGGCGTTATCAACCTCAAGAATACCCATTTCAGCCTCGGTACCAGATACGGTGGTATCCGTTGCAGAGCCAGCAACATACCACCGATCATTCCGATTGCCAGCGGTCAATGATGAGACGTTTAACGTTGCAGAGATAACCTCGGTATTGTAGGCATCAGAACCATCCAGTGAGACAGCAGAGCGTGCGCTAATCTTGGTATTATAAAGCTGCCCTCGGCTCCATATATCATTATCATCATACCCGTAAGCCATCATAGACATGACATGACCATTATTGAGTATTAAATCACGGCCAACCTCACCGCTAGGCATTGACCACGTGCTGTTATTAATACTATTTTGCAGAGCAATACTATTGTCTTCTGTTGCCGCCTCACTCATTAACTCTTTAGCATTGGCATTTAACGTAGGTAAAACCATTGCCATTATAAATATATAATAGACGGCACTGCATCGTTTATTTAAGCCAACTATGATTTTTTTAGATAGATATCGCTTTATCATGATATACATATAGTCCTTATATAGAATAACTTCCCCAAAACGAAAAAATACATATATACCTTATGCCTTTTTAACGCTTGAAATTATTTAAATTAAAAAATAGCTTATTAACATATAATTAATACATTCCAGATATGTGTTCAATGCAAAATTAATTAAACCATCAATAAGTGTTAACCCATATGGCGACCAGCATACATCACCCGTTCAGGCCGATTTAATTTAAATAATTAATAACCAAACAATAGATTAAAATATCGCCATAGCAATAAAAATAGATAATAACTCTAATGCGGTTGGGGACTTTGGCTCTAATTTGATAGCAGACTAAGTATTTTATATACAAGAACTGATATTAACCACCATAGCTTATGCGTTGTTATTACTTATTTAATAATAACGACGCTAAGTATATATAGCTATCGAGAGTAATGACTAGCATTAACGGGTATTAGAATTATTGAGAAGAGTACCGCTACTCATGCACCCGACAGATAAATGCTGGAGAGACATCATCATAAATAATATAATCAACATCATTAAGTTTATCAATTCTAAACACGGCGCTTTTACTGGTCAAAAATTCAGGCAGCGATTCATCCGGAGCAGTATCATTATTATATTTATCGGTACTAATTTGCGTTGTATCAATACGATGGCCATTAAGAGTGTAGTTAAAATTAATTATTCTCGTAACCTTATAGGTTTCATGGGCAGAGGCATCAATAAAACCATAAATATTAAATAGTCCATGCTGGCTATCTTTAAATAACATCGATAGCTTCAGGCTCTTATAGGATTTTTTACCGTTGACTTCACTCGAGGATATAACCGCCTTACATTCAAATCCGTTAAGATTAACGGATGATGACCAAACAGAATATATCATAACTATGCCAGCAACAGTAATTACAACCAAAAATAAGGCTGAAAATAATTTAATGACTCTCATATATAATCTCATTATTAAGGAAATTCTTACACTCCATATTATTATTAAGAATTTCAGGACACTGAACCACGAATTTTATCCGCTCCATAACGCTTGGCGTTTTAGCTGAAATGGACTCATAGTAATAAATCGTTGATTTCATTTTACAATCAATAACATGACTTTCAGTAAGGCTACTCAAGCCATTGATTACCTTGTTCATATTATAATTATTAGGTATCCCATTCCAAATACCCATCACCTTACAATTTTCAATCATCCCCAATGGCATGACTTTATTAAACTGAGTATTTTGCTGTGGATATTTTAAGAATATAAAAACAATAGTTATCAACCAAAACAAAATTATTGATATAACAATTTTTAATAAAAATTTAGAGTTTGTTTTTTTATATATAACTTGCTCTTCTTCTAATTCAACCGGAGGTTCGCTTAGTTCAACTCTCTCGCTATCAAAAATCTCAATAGTTTTAGCGTCGAAACTAAAACCATATCTGGGTATTGTTTTAATAATATCATCAAGACCTAAGCTGCTAAGGGTGCGCCTGATAATTGATATGTAATTATTGAGGTTATTATTGGATGAGACTAATCCTTTATTTTCCCAAAGTTCATTCATAAAAAAATCACGGGAGAGAGATTTCTGATTATTTTTGATTAAAAGCTCAAGTAGTAATGAAGCAAATCGGGGTATCGTCACCAGATTTCCCGGTTCCGAAAGCGCCCACAGACTTCCGTCCTCAGGATTAAAGCCAATCAATTTGTTTATTTGGTAATACATCTAGAAACACCTTTAAACATATATCAGTCACTGAGGTTAATGAAGTTCTAGTTCAGATGAACCCCTTTCCTCTGTAGTTTGATCTAATACAGAGAAAGAGTTCAGGCCTTATCTCGAGAGATAGAGAGTCGATAAGGAGCATAAAAAAATCTTCAAACAACTTACCCACAGCTAACAAGACACACATTAACTCATCTACAAAATCATATAATATCAATGAATTAAAATACTAATTGCATTACAAAAAAGACAATACCCATAATAAAAAAAGGCTAATTAACGTATTTAAATGCATTGCAAATATAATTGAAATATAACATCAACCACACAATAAAACCATATTAAACAGATGGTAATGTATAAAAAACACTTATTACAACCGAAAGATATACTAACAAATTTCAACTAAGACAAAGAAATTTAAAGAGAAAACTATTAAAACACCAATTTCATCTCTACTTTAAATGTCTTATCAAAGCACTAACCTATTTTTTCTATTTATTTAGAATATAAAACTATTGTTATGATGTTAGCCGCTTATTGTGCACAAAACCTAGATTATTCGATAACATTCAATTGAATTGGCGTAGAAAAACTAAAGCCATCATCACATATCAAATACAATAAAAAACATGAAACAGTGCAGCAATATATAAAAGGAATTTAAACCATGAAAAAGACACTCAGACAAATTAACACTCCAACATGTAGGTATTGCGGCAGTAACACCGAGGTTCGAAAACATGGAAAGGGAAACTCTCAATTACAGCGCTACAGGTGTATGGCCTGCCTAAAAACATTTCAGATGAAATATATCTATTTAGGCCATGAGGTAAAATATTCTAACCTAGCCATATGATTAATTAAAATAGCCACTAAAGCTTATTATACGTATACAGTATAATTTAATAACAGCATCTGGCTAAAACTGCCATTAATCCAGTTTAATAAATAATTGCCATCATCCTGCTCATTCAAGAGGTCATTGAAGGTGTATATCTATTGGAGGATAAGGCGGCTAAAGTCAAAAAATGGCTAAAAAAGATCGAAGATTGAATCAATGTTATCAGCCTGTCGAAAATGGTATAGCAGCCGGTGTAACATCATTTCTGACCGGCTGCCAGTTAAACCTGATACCTAAAATGCATTCAATATCACAGCGTATTAGTACCCTGCAGCTAAAGCATCTTTAGTCCGAGGATCCGCGGCACCAAATAAACCTTCCGGAGTAACCACAATACTTTGAGTGCTGCCCATGGTTGGCTTAACGCTTACCTTATGGCCTTTTTTCTCCAGAAGTCTAATCGTGTCCGGACTAATTCCCTTTTCAATACGAATTTCTTCCGGCAGCCATTGGTGGTGAATACGCGGAGCATTAGTGGCTTCCGCGATATTCATATTGAATTCCAGCGTATTTAATACGATTTGTAATACCGTGGTAATTATCCGGCTGCCGCCAGGACTGCCGGTGGCGAGGAACACCTGACCATCTTTAGTAACGATCGTCGGAGACATGGATGAAAGCGGACGTTTGCCGGCCTGAACCGCATTAGCTTCACCGCCGATAAGACCATATACATTAGGTACGCCCGGCTTGGCCGAAAAATCATCCATTTGGTTATTCAGTAAGATGCCGCTGCTGCCCGCCACAATACCGCTACCAAAATTGGTGTTCAGCGTGTAAGTCACTGCCACAGCATTGCCCTGAGAATCAACAACTGAATAGTGAGTGGTTTGGTCGCTTTCATACGGAGCTAGCTTGCCCGGCCTGATCTCTGATGACGGCCTGGCCTTATTCATATCAATCTTGGCGGCTAAGCTTTTAGCGTACTCTTTGCTTGTCAGAGCACCAACAGGCACCGTAACGAAATCGGGGTCACCAAGATATTCGGAACGATCGGCATAAGCAAACTTCATCGCTTCTGACATAACGTGAATAGCATCGGCGCTATTCTGGCCCATCGACTTCAGGTCAAAGTTTTCCAGAATATTCAAAATCTGAATAATATGAATACCACCGGAAGAAGGCGCCGGCATGGAATAAACCTCATAACCACGATAAGTACCGGATACCGGTTGACGCTCAACCGCTTTATAAGCCGCCAGATCGGCTTTGGTAATCAGGCCGCCATTCTTCTCCATTTCATTGGCTATCTGATCGGCAATCGGACCTTTATAAAAAGCATCGACACCCTGCTTGGCAATTAAATCAAGGCTTGCCGCTAAATCAGTCTGGATCAGAATTTCACCTTTAGACCACGGCACATCACCGGATTTAAAGAAAATTGCCCGGCTGTGATCGTTATTCAGTAATACTTCGCGTCCATATTGCACTAAATCATCGGCAAGGGTCTGATTGACCGGAAAGCCATCTTTTGCCAGCGCTAAAGCGGGTTGAATCAGATCTGACATTGGCATGGTGCCATACTTTTCTGTCGCCATCGCAAAACCGGCAACGGTTCCCGGTACGCCGGAAGCTAAATGGCTGGTCAGGGACTTTTTACTGTCTGCGTTACCCTTTTCGTCGAGGAACATATCTCTGGAGGCTTTAGACGGAGCCATTTCCCGAAAATCAATCGCCGTGGTTTTACCGTCTTTAGTGCGTAGTAACATAAAGCCACCACCACCGATATTTCCCGCCTGTGGATGCGTCACGGCTAAAACATAGCCTACCGCAACCGCAGCATCAACCGCATTTCCTCCACGTTCCAACACATCAACCCCGACTCGGGTAGCAATGCTGTTGACAGAGGCAACCATCCCGTTTTTGGCATATACCGGATGGAAAATATCTTCTTCTACACCATATGAGACAACTTGCGCTGCTACCGAACCTTGCCAGAAGAGTAGTAAGGCAACTAACAGATAACGCATCCCGCTTTTCTTAAATATCTCAGCCATCGCTTTTTCCGCCTGTAAGTAGTTTCACCATAAATGTAACAACTATTTTACATTAGGGGATTATTTGTACTTTGACCAGCGAGGATATGGCTTTAAACCGGTGTGGCGTCACATTTTAAAATAAAATCAGAACTGAATAATTATCGACGGGATTAAATCAAAATGCCTCAGCATCGGCTCTATTCCGACCACAAAGTAATAGCCGGAATAGCACGTTGAATATAATTAATAATGGAAATTCATCAGCTAGCAAGAAATTAAACTCAAATAACACAACCGACTAAGGACGTTCCTCAAACTGAGGATTGTCATCACATAGATCGAACCACTCGGCCTTCGAACCGGTAAAGATATGCGTTTTATGCGCTGGGTTAATTGGCGTATCCAGCGTGCCAACCCTTAAGCGAATAAATTCAGGCTGACCGTCTCTGGCACTGTATATTGGCGAGCCGCAATCACTACAGAAAAAGCGCTGGGCGCTCTCAGAAGAATAGAAGCTCTTAAGCTTATCTTTACCAGTAAGTAAAGTGAAACGCTCAGTTTTAACCGGGGTTGCGGTATTAAATGCCGACCCCGTAGCTTTACGACACTTGGAGCAGTGGCAAAAAAATATTTCTTCAATCTGATCGTCGATCTGATAGCTCACGCCACCGCATAAACAGCTGCCTTTTAACATAGTTACCCCTGCATCTATATAAATTATCTGCCAGCTAAAATGATTAGCGCTACATCATTTTGAGCATACTTGATTAATAAAAGCCTGAATCTGATGGAGAGTCAATGAATCGGGTTGCAGCATCGCGGTAACATGATCGCCATTACCGGATAAAAATGGAAATTCATTTTCCTTTGCCCACGCTTCAATCGAAGAATAACCAGGGTCATCTTTCCCCGCCCAGAATGCAACCGGAACGCAGGACTGTTTAATTACCGTATCCATAGGCTGATGCTGGCTGAGTGAATGAAAAAAAGCACTGAGCCCGGCTTCTGCATCCGGGGTTACCCAAGATGCTAATTCAGGTGCTGTTTTTCGCGCATATGACATAAAGAAGTCAAACTTAAGCGGTCCGTCTGGCCCTTGCGGCAATCCATTAACAATATCCCAGCCCCCAATCAGCGCGGAGGAAAGGAGATCCGGATAATATTGAAGTAAACCCGCTGTCAGCCATGCTCCTGATGAATATCCAATAACCTGGGCTTTTTCATAACCTATCGTATCAATAAGCTTAATCACACCGGATGCCTGCACTCTGAGAGAATAAGCGTCAGAATCAGCAGTTTTATCGCTTAAACCGTGCCCGGGTAAATCAGGATAAGCCACACAATAATCTTTACTGAGCGCTTGTACCAGCCCGCTTTGTCGCCAACTCTGGCCGTTCATTAACAGGCCGTGTAACAATACGACTAACGGGCCCGAACCTTCTGTCTGGTAGTACCAACGAAAATTATCGGATGAATAGGGCAAAATAGGCTCCTTTATCTAGCGACATTTATCATACCGGACCTGAGTTCGGTGAATAAATAACGATGTTAGCCTAAATCACAAAGGCGTTTTGCGATATGCAACCCGCAGGCGGCCGCCTGAGAAAGGCTATGAGTAGTTCCGGAACAGTCACCGGCCAAATACAGACCATCGGTTGTAGTTTCAAAAAATTCAGAGGTGGATTTTTCCGGCGCATAAAACTTACCGTCGAGACCATATAGTAGAGTATCCGCCGAGACCGGCTGTTGCAATAATTGCTCTAAACGTAGAAAGAACTCGCGGGCAGCGGTTAAATAAATCTGCGGCACTTCATCAGGCAGATAGCCTGTATCAGCCACCAGCGAGGGCTTGATACTATTAGCCGCAAGGCTTTGTGCAGAGGTAATTACGCCCCGGCTCAGGTCACCCAAGCGCTGAACAACAATACGCTCCCCACCGCGGTTAATGTGTTTGATTACCCCTTCAGTATGGGCTTTAGCCTCCGCCTGATTCAAGAAATACTGAGGAACGAACAGCGTAAAATTCAGATTTTCAGACTGGCTGGTCGATTCATTGCAGTTCTGCCCGTCGGGCATCACCATCCCTTTTTCATACTTACGAATTATTCGTCCTGTCGGATTCATACAGTAAGTGGTCGCGGTGTAGTCAACGGTTTTTAGCTGTAGCTTAGTTTCAAAGGTTTGTTGCAACAGCGGCTGCCATTGGCGGTAGGGCATTTCAATCCGCAGGCCGAGATCTACCCGGGTTTGCCCGTGGCCGATGTCAAACTGTTGCATTTGTCGCTGTAGCCAATCAGAGGCGCCATTACCGGTAGCGATAACCACATTTTCAGCGTCAATTAACTGACCATCGGACAGGTGAAGCTGAAAGTCATCGCCTTGCTTAGCCAGTGACTGGACCTCGGTATTAAAGGCAAAGTTGACCTTATCATCAAGGTAATGGCGAATTTGCTGCAGTACTTGCTGTGATGTCACCGTTCCTAAGTGACGCACCGTAGTGGTTAGCATTTTAAGACCGGCATTGCGGCATTTGACCATCAGCGACGGGTCTGCGGTGGTATAGAACGTAGCATCCTGTGCGCCGAACTGGCACAGGATCCGATCGACCTGCTCCATCAACCGCATGGCCGTATTCTCGCCGACTTTATGGCTTAATCCGCCGCCAAAATCGTTGGTATAGTTATATTTGCCCTCCGACATCCCCAGCCCGCCAAAGCCTTCATACTGAATATGAGGGTTATCGGCTAGCAGTCGCTGACGATCGGCGAAGTCATGGCCTTTATCAATAAGAATGACCCGCTTACCGGCTTTTGCGAGTGAATAAGCGGTAAAAACCCCGCTAACGCCAGCGCCGATAATGGCAACGTCAAACATCGCCGACTTACGCTTTTATCCAGCGGGAACGCATCCACTCTTCCTGCTGTTGTCGGTCAAGGAAGGTCCAGGCCACAACCCGACTGGCCTTTTGGCCCTGAGCCATATTAATAATTTTGATCTCCGTGGCACCGGCATAGCGTAAGGCATGTGACAACACCGGCAAGGTGGTTTTCTTCGACACCAGCGTGGTAAACCAGAAACACTGTTGACCAAAAGCCACGCTCTCTTCGGCCATTTGGCGTACGAAGCGTTCTTCTCCGCCGTCACACCATAGCTCTGTCGTTTTGCCGCCAAAATTCAATACCGGTTTAGCGCCATCTTCCAGCTTGCCGAGATTACGCAGTTTTTTCATTCCTACGGCGTCGGCTTCTTCTTGGGAAGCATGGAACGGCGGATTGCACAGCGTCAGGTCAAAACGGTCTGTCGGCTTGATGATGCCTTTAAAGATATTCTCTGCAGATTTTTGCAGACGAATATCAATGGCCTTAGTCAGATTGCGATTGGCTTCTGCAATCAGCTTAGCGCTGCTCACCGATACCGGGTCAATGTCCGTTCCGACAAATTTCCACCCATAGCTGATATGACCAATAATCGGATAGATGCAGTTAGCACCAACGCCAATATCCAGTACGTGAACTGAATTCCCTTGAGGGATTCGATCGCCATTACAGGCACTGAGCAGATCGGCCAAATAGTGGATATAGTCGGCCCGCCCGGGGATTGGGGGGCAGAGAAAATCTTTAGGAATATCCCAGTTCTGAATATGATAAAAATGCTTTAGCAGCGCTTTATTCAGCATTTTTACCGCTTCAGGATCGGAAAAATTAACTGAAAGGTCATCATACTTATTCAGTGATACAAAAGGGGCAAGTTCCGGACAGCTCTCAATCAGCTGAGGAAAGTCGTAACGACTGCGATGCAGGTTTCGTGCATGTAATTCCGACTTTTCATTCGGAAATGATTTCTTTGGTTGCGCCATTTTTATGCCAATAATCAACTGAAGACGGGAATAGTCCGGTTATGCAGGGTCTTCCCCTGCATGAGAACTGACATTGTACGTTAATTAGATTCAGGCTGGCGACCAAATCCTTTAATCGGGCTTTCTCACCCAGTTAACCAGGCATATTCCGGCGCTGACCAGTATTAATGCCACCCCGTACTTCCACTCAAAAACATCTTCATTCAACATAACGGCCGATAGCGCGGTGCCAGAAACCGGAATCATAAAGTTAAACGGGACGACCATACCAACCCGATTATATTTAAGCAGCGTGCTCCACAAAGAAAAAGCCATCGAAGACAACAGCACTAAATACGCCAGTAACAATGTCGACATTAAATTGAAATCAGTCAGTCGGCCGCCAAAAGCGTAACCGGCAACGGTCAGAACAATACCGCCAATGGCTAACTGATAGCCGGTCATAATCCCCGGTTCAACGGTTTGAGAAATGCGCTTACCGTAAATGGTAGAGGCTGACAGGACAAAAGCAGCCAGCATCACCATACCTTCGCCTTTCAGGCTAAACTGGAAATTCATCAGCCCGTCATTGAAGTTAACCGCCATAACGCCGGCAAAGCCTAGCAGGCATCCCAGCGTTTTATTCATGGTGATTCGGTCATTTTTATAAATGAAATGGGCCATAATCACGCTAAAGAAGGTCCCGGTAGCATTAATAATTGAGCCATTGGCACCGGAAACATAGGCCAGTCCGATATAGAAAAACACATACTGCACTGAAGTCTGTACTAACCCCAGTAGAGTAATCTGTCCAAACTGACGGCGGCTTAAACGAGCGAGAGGTTTGCCACTCAGCCCGCCTATCACCAGCAACAGTAAACCTGCCAGCGTAAAGCGATAGCCGGCAAATAAAATTTGGGTCGGAATATCGTCAGCAGCAATATTAAACAGCAGGTAGCCGGTTTTAATACTGGGGTAGGCACTTCCCCACAGCAGGCAGCAAAAGGCCGCGGTTACATAAACGACTTTTTTATTGGTAAAAAAAACGCTCTTATCTTGCAACTTAACTCCTTGTATCCCAAAAATATAAGGAAACCAGTGGGATGTTTAACTCGGCTATGCTGGACGAAATGAAACACCATTTCAAGTATTAGATTTCAGATAAAAAAAACCGCGCTCAGCCCGTACCAATTAAGCCACAGCAATAGAGTTTTCTAGCGAGTTTGAAAGGAAAAATTCAACGGCTGGGTTAAAAAATCGTATCGTCCCGATATTCTTTCGACTGAGTTAATAAGGATTTAGTCCTATAGCCCAGCAACAAGGCCAAAATGGCGTTAGGGAAAGTCCGGAGCCCGGCGTTATAGCGAATAACACTTTGATTAAAAGGTTCACATCGTTCGGCGATTTGGAATTCTAATTGCATCAGGCGCTTGCGTAACTCGACCAACCCATACAAAGACTTCAGCTCAGGATAAGCCTCTGATAGGGTAAATATCTGTTGGAGCCCTTGATCGATTTGATTAGCCAACCTGACCTTGTCTTCTGATTTACGGCTGGTCTGATAACGCTTTCTCTGCTTGGTCAACTGTTGAAACAGCGGGCTTTGAAACCCGGCGCTGGTTTCCAGCAGGCTAACTAATTCAGGTATTTCGCCTGCGCGTTGTTTTAGCAGATCGTCAATATTGTCAAATGCCTCTTCAGTATCCTGTCGCAGGACAGTTAGTTTTTTATATAACCTCATCAAATAGCAAACAACACCCAGTGCCAGCAGGGCAATAATAATAAACACAACTAACTTACCCATAACTCATCCCCTATCACTGCACTTTGTTTTGTCAGGTAACACCGCGAAGAACCGTCGTTCATTCTGCTGGTATAAAGCGATTGTAACCCGTGAAGCCCGTCGGATACATATTATTCATCTTTCAGAAACAGCACGATAAAATAGCAGAGAACCAATCAAAAGAAGTTCACTAACGCCAATCGATAAGCAGGTTAATGCCAACGTTCTGAAACATGAAAAATAACAAATAAATTCATCGAGTAATCAATATTTTAATATGCCAAAAAACAGGAGGAATCTATTCCATTCATAATAAAATTTAATATCTCAGCCGGATATATAACTTTATTCAATCAGAAAAAGACCTATTCCGTGTATATCAAGTAATCTCTTTGCCCTTAGTTATAAATCTGATATCGTCGAAAAATAACAAAATAGCATTCGTTTCATTCAACCGAATAGCGTAGGTCATTTTCAGGCCACATCTATTTTCTATTTGTAAAACATAAAAGATCACCTATTCGGACTAAATCGATTTCATCAGCGTTGCGGCTATTTTGGCGTTAATTCCGTTTTATGTTCGAGTACTGAATAAGCAAGGAAAACATCATGATTGAGCAAAAAATTAAACAGTTCGAATCCCAGCTATGTGATATCCGCCATCAGATTCATCAACATCCTGAAATGGGTCTGGAAGAGATTGAAACCAGTAATCTGGTTGCCAGCAAATTAACCGAATGGGGCTATCAAGTTCAGCGCGGCATGGCTAAAACCGGGGTTATCGGGACGTTAAAAGTCGGTAACGGTAGTAAAACCCTGGGAATTCGAGCTGATATGGATGCCCTGCCAATTCACGAAGCCAGCGGAAAACCTTGGACAAGTAAAATTCCTAACCGCATGCACGCCTGTGGTCATGATGGCCATACAACCATGCTACTCGGTGCAGCTAAATACCTTGCTGAAACCCGTAATTTTAACGGCACCCTACATCTTATTTTTCAGCCGGCAGAAGAGATGATAAACGGCGGTGAGATGATGGTAAAAGAAGGGCTGTTCGAACAGTTTCCCTGCGATGCCATTTTTGCCATGCACAATATGCCCGGCTATCCGGCAGGTGAATTCTATTTCCAGCACGGACCATTTATGGCCTCAATGGACCAGTTTGTCATTACCGTCAACGGCTGCGGTGGTCACGGGGCGATGCCGCATAAAGCTATCGACCCTGTTTTAGTCGCATCACATATTACTACTGCACTACAAAGTATTGTTTCCCGCAATGTAGATCCTCTTGAAGCAGCAGTCATTACCGTTGGCAGCATTATTGCCGGTGATGCTGCCAATGTGATACCTGATCGCGCGGTGATGAAACTCAGCGTTCGCTCTCTGGGCCGTGAAACCCGTGAACTGTTATTAAAGCGGATACCCGCATTAGCTCAGGCTCAGGCCGAAAGCTTCGGCGCCACCGCTGATGTAAAACATATCAACGGCACGCCTGTATTGATCAACGATGAAACCCAGACCCGCTTTGCCCATCAGGTCGCGCTAAAGCACTTTGGTGAAGCGCGCGTTCACTACGGTGCTAAGCCGTTACTGGGCAGTGAGGATTTTGCCTTTATGCTCGATGCTAACCCTAACGGCTGCTATTTGATTGTCGGCAACGGTGATAAAGGTGAAGGCTCCTGCATGGTCCATAATCCCGGCTACGACTTCAACGATGCCTGTTTAGTTCCGGGCAGCGCTTACTGGAGTGCCTTAACCGAAGCCTATTTAAAATAAAAAAATAATAAAATCACTATGGATAATTCAGTAAAGGAAATTATATGGCAGAGACGTTAACCACCACCTCCGCAGTGCCGACAGAAACGACCGCGCCGGTAAAAAAGGCCGGCGGACGCCGGGTTATTTTTGCCTCAGCTTTCGGCAGTGCGCTGGAGTTCTTTGATTTTGGCGTATACAACTTTTTCGTCGTCTATATTGGCGTATTGTTCTTTCCGCCTAGCAGCGATCCTAATATCGGCCTGTTACTGGCATTTGCCACCTTCGGCGTCAGCTTCTTTATGCGACCGCTGGGCGGCATATTAATCGGAGTTTATGCTGACCGATTTGGCCGCAAGCCCGCCATGGTACTGACTATTGGCTTGATGAGCTTAGGTACCCTAATGATTGGTGTCGCGCCGACCTATGCCAGCGCCGGCTATTGGGGAACCATCACCTTAGTGCTGGCTCGTCTGATTCAAGGTATTGCCGCAGGCGGTGAAGTCGGCGCGTCAATGTCAATGCTGGTTGAATCAGCACCCGATAATCGCCGTGGGTTCTACAGCAGCTGGCAGTTAGCGACCCAAGGGTTAGCAACCACCTTTGGTGGCTTAGTTGCCATAGGGCTTACGGCTTATCTGCCGGTCATCACTAACTCGCCTGACGTGATGGGTGAATGGGGGTGGCGAGTACCGTTCTTTATTGGTGTCGCACTTGCTCCTATCGGATGCTGGCTGCGTTTAAGCCTTGAAAAAGAGGTGATGCCACCGCGTACCACCGCAAAAAACCAAACGGATACGGCCCACCAAAGCACGTTCAAAACGCTTATGGAGCATAAGCAATTTATCTGTACTGGCGTATTGCTAACCATCGGCAGTACCTTACCCGGCTATCGCTAATTTGGATGATGCCGTTAAAGTGATCCCCTCTGCCCTGGTTAATAATCAACCAGCGGTAGTAAAGCGGATGATGCTGGTGGTAAATCTAAAGGTAGCGATCATTACATATTATGTTAAGGGCTATGCTGATAAAGCGTATTTAGATGGCGGCATTTTAGCTGAAAGATTAAAAGATTTGTCCATAGATAAACTTAATCTCTTTAATATAGCTAAATCAGTTCCCCATCCTTCGTTGCCAAAAGGTAGTGGTACTTGGAATGGGCATATACATCAGGCAGAGGGGAGACAACGAGGGTTAAGATTTGCGATAACAGCTTATGATAAAGAAAAATACAAATCACCCAAAATACCGAAAGCTCTGCAAGAGTTAAGCTATGCTAAAATGCCAGTGAAACCGAAAAAACGATGAGGTATTAATATGAAGCCTATAGGTTATTATCAAGCAGCTCTTTTTCTTAGTAGCGATTTTTTCCAAATATTGGGTTCATATTACAGGTTATAATTTTGACTTAAAGGATACTGAAATAATTAAATTGGAGTTTAGAGAGATTGTAGTAAAACTAATGACTGGCGAGACTGTATTTTGGAATATAAGTTTTTCTGATAAATCTATAGTGGATATTGAAACTATAATTAATAATGTCATTGATAAGAAGTTTTCACACATCTATTCTCCTTTGAAACTGTTGATGCTAGCATTTGATAAAAAAAATTCAGAAAGTGAAATGCTTCTTAGTTTTTTATATAGGATAGCTACAAATATAGAGTTTTGTATTGATGAGGGGATCAGTTCAAAAACTCATGAGTATATAAATTTATGTATTGATGGCGTTCAAAAGGAAGATATTGATTTATTGTCTTTTTATGGCTTATGGGAGAAGTCAAATTGCCAATGGGATGTTTCTTTAAAAAGCCTAACACCAGATCAACCAAATTATTTGGCTGATGTTTTTATTTCCATTTATCAATCCGATATAATATTACCTAGTGTATTTCACCTATTAGGTGAGATAAGTGAAATAAGCGAGAAAAATATTTGTTTGAGTGAGGTGAAAAACGCTATGTTGAATTATTATTCTGATAATACAGGTGTAAATGAGGCGGTAAAACTCTTACCAATAACCACCTAGAGTGAGATGAACTGTAACCTATTAATAAAAATAGAGTAAGTAGCTAAAAATATTGATAGTTCAACACCGGTAGGAACAACAACATTAGGAAAAGTTTTAATGACTTCTGCTAATGCCGTCGTGGCAAAGAAAAAAGAGTGTACAAAAGAAATACTGGCGGCATTTGCATTTGGATTTGCATTTGCATTTGCATTTGCATTTGCATTTGCATTTCGAAAATCTGACCCTAATATGTTAGTCAGAGCGACAAAAAAACCACCAAACGAAGCAACAAAGTTAATTCTAGTTAAAACTAAATAATTATCAAGGTAAAGCGAATGGATAAGAATCACAACTTTCTCACAGGATGTTTGTTAGATGAAAACTCTATTCTTTTAGCATCAACTCCTAAAGGAATGGATATATTTACAGAGTATTCAAAAATAACCATTTGGAATAATAAAGAAGATACTCCATTAATTAAATCCTACGAAATATCTGGTTGGGCCCAATGTGCTATTAGGTTTATATCTAATAGCGAGGGGTTTAATGGTGCAGTAATACTAACATCATCAGGAAAAGTGTTTTTTTATCAGGAAGGAAAGATTGATGTTGAGTTTATTGAAGATGCTAATAATTGGGGTTATCAGGCTTCGATTACTGAAATTGAAGGGCAGCTATATGTCTGTGGTGCTAGAGGGCAAGTATATAAGAGAATAGGGAAGAATAAGTGGGTTCATCATGATAATGGATTAATTTCCAGTAAAAATATGTCTGATGTCATGCAGGATATTTCGGATAATCAACCGAAAGAAGGGCAAAATATTGAAGATTGGATTATGGGATTTGCTGATTTTAATTTAGATATAGGGCTATCTTTATGGGCAATTCAAGGTACTAGCAACGATAATATCTATGTCTGTGGCAGTATGTCTACTGATAAGGGTTATAAAGGAGTTATATTTTATTATGATGGGAAAATCTGGACTGAAATGAAGATCCCGGAAACCGATACTCTGGGGGTTATATTTATTGATGATGATGGCTCAGTATTTATCGGCGGTGGCAGCGGCTATCTCCTACGTGGTGACAATGTTAACGGCTTCAAAGAGGTCAGTGAGCCTGCATATTTAATGAATAATAGCTTTATGGCTAAATTCTTAGATATTATTTATATTGGCACTGATGAGGGATTGTATCAGTTTAAAAATGACCAGATGGAAAGAGAGCAAAAAATAACTGCGGAACTGATTAAAATAAATCCCGATAATGAAACTGAAGCCTGGTCAGTTGAACGCTACAACAATAAATTATTGCTTATAGGTAATAGCTGCGTTTATTTGTATGACCTACTTTCAAATAAGTTAGATGAGTTATTCTATTCCGCCAATCCAGACATTATAACCAATAGAGATGGATTTACCCTATTCAACACTTGAATTACGTTCAGTTGGATCGATTGGGTGGGTGGATTGCGGTATACAGGCTGACATTAGGTGCAATCATCACGTTCTCGCCAATGGTTATTGGGCAAACGTACCGTCGCGACCTATATCTCACTCTATTATTACGGCACCTTTTCAGCTAAGTATTTACATATAGAGCAGGTATACGCCCATGCATCAATGCTATTGGCCGGCGTTCTGACATTTAGCGGGGCATTATTGGTTGGTGCACTCAGCGATCGTGTCGGGCGTAAAAAGTTGATTATCATATCTCGACTGGCCGTTTTGGTATTAGCTTACCCATCGTTCTGGCTGTTGGTGAATCATCCTCATCCGGCAGTATTACTTTTGATTGTGTTTGTGATGGTGTCATTCACCACCTTAGGCGCAGTACCTGCGATGCTGGTTATTTCTGAGCTATTCCCTAAACGCATCCGGGCATTAGGCTTTGCGCTAGTTTATAGCATTGGCGTGGCGATTTTCGGCGGCTTTGCTCAGTTTTTTGCCACTCAGTCCATTGTCTGGCTGGACAACGATCTGACAGCCCCGGCCTGGTATCTCGGCGGAGCCACTCTGCTCTCAATGCTGGCACTCCCGTTCTTTAGCGATGTTAAACGGTTAAAAGAGTAAATCCAATGGCCGGATAATCTGTTATTCGGCCAATTTTCCCCTACCATTCGATTAATCATCTATTCTACGAAAATCACGTCATAACCCATCCGCATTTATAGGGGCAATATGATGTGGTAAGCCTCGGTGAAAAATGATAGTTATAGCGTTGTAATACTAGAGAAATAAATATTATTTATGACGACATAACATGATTTGGCATAGATAATATCAAAGCAAGAGACTCAATAAATTTTCATCCTATTGTCAGATATAAATCAATACATCACTGCGGATAGTCACCCTATGACCACATTCCTTTTCCTTTCAGTATTGGCTGCAGCGTTACTCCATGCAGGGTGGAATGCGATCGTAAAATTCGGGCCGGATCGGTTTTTAGGCGTGGCTCTGGTGGCTTTTTTCTCCGGTATTATTTCTACTATCGGGCTGTTTTTTGTTGAACTTCCGGCCTGGGACTCCTTTCCATGGCTGGCGCTGTCGATGTTATTTCATACCGGATATTGTCTGTTTCTTAGCCGGGCTTATGTCAGTGGTGATTTGGGGCAGGTATATCCGATCGCCAGAGGCAGTGCCCCGTTATTGGCCGCGTTGCTGAGCTGGCTAATTCTCAAAGAAGTTCCCCCGGTATTAGGTATGTTAGGCGCTGTTTTGTTAGTCAGCGGCGTGCTATTAATGGCAGTATCCGGACGTAAAACGGCATCGAGAATGAGCCGAAAAACGTTAATCTATGCCTTAATTACCGCCATGTTTACCGCCTGCTATACCTTATCAGATGGCGCAGGCTCACGTGCCAGCATGAATCCGCTAAGTTATACCCTGTGGCTATTTGCTATTAACGGTTGGGTGATGGGGCTGATTATGTACTGGAAATATAAATCATCCAGCTGGCAGCGAATTAAAGCCCACTGGCAGCCGGGTATGATTGGCGGCGCCATGTCATTGATCTCATACGGCATTGCCATTTGGGCGATGAGTCAGGCACCGATTGCGATGGTCGCAGCACTGCGGGAAACCAGCGTACTGTTTGCGATGGTAATATCGGTCTATTTTCTCAAAGAGCCGTTAGGTAAAATGCGGGCAATTTCCGGACTGGTTATTGTAACCGGCGTCATTATTACCCGCCTCGGTTAAGCTATATCACCTGATAAGAGACCGAAATAATTCCCTTCTTCTCTTTAACGCCGGTAATTACCACAGAACCAATCATACCGAGATGCGCTACGTGAGTACCGCCGCAGGCGTAAGGTTCCAGCGTACCAAAGCCAACCATTCGCATACTGTCTTCATTAGTCCGGGTATAGCGGGGGAGATCGGCTGAGATCAGCTTATCGATTTCCTGTTGAATAGACTCCGCATTAATCACCTTACTGCCGCTCAGCGGTTTGAATGACACTTTGGCCTCACCGGGCCAATGATGACCTTTTATCGCCTGCAGGCCATAGGCTTCACCAATATGGCCGATCAAATGCCCGGCAGAATGCAGCCGGCTATTCAATAAACGCCGTTCAGCGTCAACCTGAATATCAACCTGACCTAAAGCCACGGCAGATTCGCTATAGTGAATAATATCCTCACCGTTCTTGACTACTTTGGTCACCTTATTGCCGCCGATGTGCCCGGTATCGCCGAGCTGCCCGCCGCCCTGTGGATGAAACAGCGTCTGATTGAGGATGACAGCAAATCCATCGGCACTGGATTCACAGCTCACGACCTGAGCATCTGTGCACAGTGAGTCAGTATGGAAGAAAAGAGCAACGGTCATACTACTATCCTTGATGAAAAATGAGTCATGCACTGAGTATATATCTATGCTCTAATAATGATAATCCCTCATAAAAACACAATATTATTGCCCTATGAGCATAAATAACTATCTTCATCTCTTGGATGAAATGGCCGTCTTTGTTCGGGTTGTCGAAACCGGCAGCTTTTCTGAAACAGCCAAGGAAATCGGAACAACGCCCTCGGCGGTGAGCCGGAAAATATCGCGTTTAGAAAAAGCACTTTCAGCCCGATTGCTGCACCGAACCACCCGAAAACTGCGGCTAAGTGAAAGCGGTGAGGCGATGTTCAACCACTGCCAGAACATGGTCACCGCAGCTAAATCGGCCATGAGCATCAGCGACCTTCATAAGGATGAACCGGAAGGTATTATCCGTGTCAGCGTGCCAAAAGCGGTAGGTCGGTTTGTTCTTCATCCCCATATGGCCGAGTTTTTAGCCCGTTATCCTAAAATCGATCTGCAGGTGGTACTGGAAGATAAGTATGTCGATCTGATAGAAGACAGGGTCGATTTGGTTATCCGCATTACCGATCGGCCGTCACCCGGGCTGATGGGCAAAGAGCTGATGAAAATAGACCATATCATTTGTGCTTCCCCCCAATACCTTCAAAAGCATGGCATGCCGACTCATCCCAGAGATTTGGCCAACCACAGTTGCATCTATTTAGGCGAAACGCCGGCAGATACCCGCTGGAAATTTAAAAGAGGCACTGAGAGTGTGCAGGTTGATATCCACGGACGCTATGCCGCTAACCATACCGTCGTCAGGCTCGATGCGGCACTTAATCATATCGGCATTGCCAGCCTGCCTTACTTTACCGCCCGAACGGCATTACAGCAGGGGAAATGTATTCAGGTTTTGCCTGAGTGGGACTTTATCAGCTCCTATTATGGTAGTGCGTGGCTGCTTTATTCACCCACTCGTTACCTGCCATTAAAGCTTAAAGTGTTTATTGATTATTTGGTTGAACGCATGAGGCAAGAACCTGAATTAAAGGCTCGGAAACAGAACTAAACATTATTGAGACGCAAGTATAGATTATATATATTCATAATATAGAACAATAATCAGCCATTTATTCTTTTATAATGATAATAATCATAAGCCACATCGATTCTAGTTCGTTATAATGGCTCGATCAAAATGAATATTTTGAACCGTACAATACAAAAATAAGCCTGCCTTAATACCGAGCAGGTGAATAATTAATGAGCACACATACATCATGAATAATACAACGCCAATCCGCGAACTGACGCTGCGTGGAATTATTATCGGTGCGTTAATTACCGTAATATTTACCGCATCTAACGTCTATTTAGGATTAAAAGTCGGGCTAACCTTCTCATCCGCAATACCTGCCGCCGTTATCTCTATGGCAGTGTTACGTTTCTTTTCTAACTCTAATATCCTAGAAAATAACATGGTGCAGACTCAGGCTTCCGCAGCCGGAACCCTGTCATCCGTTATTTTTATCCTTCCGGGATTATTGATGATCGGCTATTGGCAGAGCTTTCCGTTCTGGCAAACCCTGCTGATCTGCTCCGCCGGCGGTATGTTAGGCGTCGTGTTCTCTATACCACTGCGTCATGCGATGGTTGTTAAAAGCCGCCTGCCTTATCCGGAAGGCGTAGCCGCCGCTGAAATACTCAAGGCGGGCTGTAACGACTATGTGGATGAGAACGATAAGCTGCAAAGCAATCAAATCGACAGTGCTACCGGAGAAGCTAAAGACAGCGGCTTCCGGGATATTCTGTTCGGTGGTTTTATTGCTGCTGCCGTTAGTTTTGCCACTAACGGTCTGCGGTTATTATCCGACGGGGCCAGCTACTGGTTCACCCAAGGTCGGGCGATCTTCCAGCTTCCTATCGGCTTCTCGTTAGCCTTATTAAGCGCCGGTTACCTGATTGGTATTGCTTCTGGCATCGCCATTCTCATTGGTACCCTCATTGCATGGGGCGTTGCCATCCCGGTTATCAGCTCATCATTAGTGGTTCCTGAAGGCGTCTCTATCGGTTCATTTGCCATGAAGCTATGGTCAAGTGATGTGCGCTTTATCGGTGCCGGTACGCTGGCCATTGCCGCCATCTGGACCTTATTAACCCTGATAAAGCCTATTATTGAAGGAATGAAAACCTCGCTTCGTTCTTTAAACTCAAACAATGCCGGTGACGTTATTCCACGAACCGAGCTAGATCTGTCACCTAAGATTGTTTTGCTTATCAGCGTAGTGATGTTTCTGGTACTGATCGCCACTTTCTACTCATTTGTTGCTGACAGTGGGCTCTCTCAGGTTACCGCTTGGGGCCTGGTTATCGGTTCGGTTATTTTTGCCTTTGTCATTGGCTTCTTAGTCGCTGCAGCCTGTGGTTATATGGCCGGTCTGGTCGGCTCCTCAGCCAGTCCGATTTCAGGCATTGGTATTATTGCCATTACGGTCATCTCGCTGTTACTGCTGTTTATGGGCGGATTAAACGGCATGCTGGACTCTGAGCAGGGAACTAACTTTGCTACCGCACTGGCGATATTTACCACCAGTGCGGTGTTAGCCATTGCAACTATTTCCAACGATAACCTGCAGGATTTAAAAACCGGCTATCTGGTTCGGGCTACCCCGTGGCGTCAACAGGTAGCATTGCTTATTGGCTGTATGGTCGGCGCCGCGGTTATCGCGCCGGTTCTGGACCTGCTGTATGAAGCCTATGGCTTTAGCGGCGCAATTCCTCGTCCTGATATGGACCCTAATCAGGTACTGGCCGCACCGCAAGCAACCTTAATGACCACCATCGCCAAAGGCATTTTCTCTCATAAACTTGAGTGGACAATGATTATTATTGGCTTAGTCATTGGGGCGGTAGTTATCGTTATTGACCTGTTACTGGCGAAGAAAGGCAGCAATTTACGTATTCCGGCTCTGGCAGTGGGCATGGGCATCTATCTGCCACCGGCAATTACCGCGCCGTTAATTATTGGCTCAGTACTTTCATGGATTATCTCCAGTCAGGTTAAAAAGAAAGCCCAAGCTGAGAACGCTGATTTTGCGACTATGTTTAAGCCGGTTGAACGTAAAGGCGCATTAATCGCTTCAGGTCTGATCGTTGGTGAAAGCTTAGTCGGCGTCGCGCTGGCAGTAGTCATTGTTATCAGTATCACCAACGGGGGTAGCGATGCACCATTGTCTATTACCTCATGGCTAACGCCTATCTTTGGTGAATCAGGATTAATCCAGCAACTGTTGGGCCTGCTGGTGTTTGTTGTGATTTGTGCATTATTTATCAGACGCGTGCTGAGTGCCGTTAAAACGCGCTAACACCACTCACTGGCAGCAGTCATTAATGGCTGCTGCCATAAAACGGGTAACGCGACTAATCTGAAGTGTTACCCGAACGCCGAACTTCCCTACAGTTTTAGTTACCAGTGACACACTTTCACCTACCTGAACTTTATTATTCCCCAAAAAACATTATGATACTGATTGCAAAGGTGTCATTAGCGATAATCTAAATGGAAGAAAGTTACGCCATACTCAGCCTGTTCCAACCCTGGCCGAGAGGACAATCAATCCGATAGACTCTTTGCTTGGCTAATGATAAAGCCCGACTTTGCCTCAGCTTATCTCTGTTATTTTGAGATACCGATTCTATTTGGAAGAGTAGAGAATATTATGGATAGAATGACTCCGCTGAAACCAATTCCTTCCCTTATTGCCATTGCCATTACCCTTATTATTTGGTTTGTTATTCCAGTACCTCAAAACGTTACGCCTAATGCATGGCACCTTCTGGCGCTATTCGTCGGCACAATCGCTGCAATTATCGGTAAGGCCATGCCCATCGGCGCCATTTCAATTGTGGCTATTGCGCTAGTGGCACTAACCGGCGTCACTAACCCCGGCAAGCCGGGTGCTGCGCTAAATGATGCATTGAGCGGTTTTTCCAATCAGCTTATCTGGTTGATTGGTATTTCGATTATGGTCTCGCTCAGTTTGAGTAAGACCGGGCTCGGTGCACGTATCGGTTACTATTTTATTTCTTTGTTTGGTAAGAGCACATTAGGTATTGCCTACGCATTGGCCCTTGCCGAAACCACGCTGGCCCCGGTAACACCGAGTAATACAGCTCGTGGCGGCGGCATTATCCACCCGGTGATGCGCTCTATTGCCGATAGCTTTGATTCAAAACCAGAGCCCGGCTCGACAGAGAAAATTGGTCGTTATCTGTCATTAGTGAATTACAATATTAACCCTATCACCTCAGCCATGTTTATTACTGCCACGGCCCCTAACCCGCTAATTGTCAGCTTTATCATGAAAGGAACTGACCCCAGCTTTGAGCTGAGCTGGGGTATGTGGGCGATAGCGGCACTGGTTCCCGCTATTGTCTCTTTGATCGTTGTTCCATTAGTCATTTATTGGCTCTATCCGCCTGAAATTAAACATACTCCCAATGCGCAGGTTTTTGCCAGGGAGAAGCTTAGTGCGCTGGGGCCAATATCTTTGTCAGAAAAAATTACGCTGGCCGTATTCGGTTTGCTGTTACTGCTATGGGCCGGTATTCCTGCGCTTATTTTAGGTGACGGATGGTCAGTCAATCCAACCACTGCCGCCTTTATTGGCTTATCTATTTTACTGATGACCGGCGTACTAAGCTGGGACGATTTATTAAAAAACAAAGGGGCTTGGGATACCGTGGTCTGGTTTGCCGCACTGGTTATGATGGCAACCTTCCTCGGAAAGCTCGGCTTAATCAGTTGGCTCTCACAGTCTGTTGGCGGGGCAATTGATAACTTAGGCATTGGCTGGATTGGCGGTACTATTTTGCTGGTGTTAGTCTATGTTTATTCCCACTACTTTTTTGCCAGCACTACTGCGCATATTACCGCAATGTTCGCCGCCTTCTTTACCGCGGGCCTGGCATTGGGTGCGCCTCCGGCGTTATTAGGCTTAATTTTAGCTTTCTCTTCATCTCTGATGATGTCCCTCACTCATTACGGAACGGGTACAGCGCCGATTATCTTCGGTTCTGGCTATGTTTCCTTAGGCGAGTGGTGGAAAACCGGATTTATTCTCAGCGTAGTTAACCTGATTATCTGGATAACGGTCGGTGGACTGTGGTGGAAGTGGTTAGGATACTGGTAACGCTTAGATATTCACCTCATTGACGCTAACGGCTCCCTTGGGAGCCGTTAGGTTATTTAAAGTAGCTAACTCTGCAAGAACATTAGCCAAGGAATGGTCAACGCCAGCCACACCACCAAGAACAGTACACCAAATACTGCCCCAAGCTTCCACCAAAGGGCGCTTGGCAGATAACCGCCGCCATAGTAAACAGGACTCGGTCCGGTGCCATAGGGGGTAATGATTCCCATCAGACCGGCGACCGGTAACAAGATCAGTACAAACAGGCGCATATCCAGCCCCGGGATACCGGATGCAACGGCTAATATTACGGGTAATAAGGCGGTAGCATGAGCTGAAGAACTGGCAAACAGGTAGTGTAAAAAGTAATAAATACAGGTCAGCATAATCATGGCAACCATCGGCGTTAATCCTTGCAGATGCCCACCCATAATACTGCCGAACCAACTAACAAACCCGACGTTCTTTAAGCCATCGGCCATAGCCATCAGAGTGGCATACCAAATTAAGGTGCTCCACGCAGTAGTATTAGACAGTACGTCATCCCACCTAATAACATTGAGAATCAATAATACAGCCAGAACCAGCAGCCCAACCATCGCCGTAGAGATAAATGAGCCGCCAAATATCCATAGAAATAACGCACAGAAAACGGAAACCAGCAGCAGTACTTCATTACGACTAATTTTTCCCATGGTCGCCAATTCGGTCGCCGCCCATTCAGGGATCGAATTCCCTTGCTTAATCTCCGGCGGACACATCCAATAGCTGAGTAACGGCACAATAATTAGCAATAGAATCCCGGCCGGCGCAGTGACCGAAAACCATTCACCCCAGCTAATCCGAATACCGGTGATGCTGTCGACTAAACCAATTGACAGAGTATTGGTCGCCAGTGCAGTCATAAACAGCGTACTGGTTACACAGGTCGAGGCAATGGCCACCCACATAAGGTAAGTGCCGATTCGCTTCATACTGGGATCGTTGGGTTTTGAGTCATATAGCGGCGGTAGATTACTGATAATCGGGAAAATAATCCCGCCACTGCGCGCGGTATTTGAAGGCGTAAAGGGGGCCAGTAATACATCGGATATCATAATGGCATAACCTAATGTTAGCGTGCGCTTACCCAATGCTTTAACCAACCATAGTGCAATACGCCTTCCCAACCCGGTTTTGTTATATCCCATAGCAAACATAAATGCCCCAAAAATCAACCATACCGTAGTATTAGAAAAACCTGAAATTGCCCATTTCAATGCATTATCCGGCCAGTTGAACTTAGGGCTGGCCAGTTGCTCAGGCGAGAACAGAGCATATTGAGCCAGCATGGCCGTTGCGACCACGCTGATCAATCCGATAACCGCTCCGGGAAGAGGCTCAAAAATCAAACCGATAATGCATCCGCAGAATATCGCGAAAAAATACCAGGCATAGGCAGGTAAACCAGCCGGGACCGGTATTAAACCGATTAGCAGTGCGGCAATAAAAGGAACCAGTATTTTGAGATATGTTTTCATAGAGTCTGCCCAAAAACATGACAAAAATAAGGAAGACAAATACTGACGCCGCTGTTAATCGTTATAAATAAGAGCACCAATATCATCTCAGTCTCTTAACCCATATAATTAATATGGGTAATAAGATTTCTGGATACTAGCACTGACTCAAAAAAGGATAAGTGGCTAAACTATGTGCAGACTAAACACGAAATGTGGTTAATGGCGGATTGTTAAGTCAGGATATAATGTATTGAGATAATAGAAATTAAATATGGCTTTGCTTAATACGTATATTGCGCAACAACAATAAAAAAACCCACCGTATACAGTGGGCCTTAATATTTAAAGCAACAAAGTTAATTGCTTTAAATCATTCGCATACCTTCAAATGGGTTCCAGCTATCACTGCCTTTAACTTCTTTCAAATAGTAAGCATAGTTCGCGGTCATCGACCACATCATAGCTAAGGCAATGTTGATTCCGATATCGATACCTTGGGGTAAATAGAATCCGGTAACAGCCTGGAAAACACCAAGTACCAGACCAATAATGATGCAGATACCAAATAGTACCAGATTCTTTTTCCACAGGCCGAGAACAAAGAAATAGATAAAGCCAAAGAAGAAGGCGATGATATTCATACCAATTAAGATACGACGACCGGGCTTAGCGGCCTTAATTGCGGCTTTATGCTCAGGTGTGCTTGGCGCACCATATTGTTCAAAAAAGTCGAAACGCGCTAGCCACTTTTCTGAATACTTACTTCTATCCATGATTTTTGTTCCTTGGCTTAAATATAGGATTAATGACCGAATTTAAAATAGAATTATTTTTATACGGGATAATAAATTTTACTCGATAAATAAGAAATTACAAGTATTGGCATATAATAAAGCGTGTTAAATTATTCTCAATAACAATTATTACTTAATCAATAGCAACATAAAATTAATATTGAAATAATGTTTTATTTGTGAATTTCATAATTACCCAAATAAATTATATTGTTACGATTGATTTTTATTCGACTCTCATTAACAACGTCTTCTGCCGCAAACAGCCAACAATCCATATGGCGCCAATGCCGACCAAAACTACGGTCAACAACTGACTCAAAATCGCCAAAATCACTTAGCGCCGGCTGCCAAAAACCCAGCTTTGCATCATAAAAACAGACGATGGCATGTTCTAAATCGATGACCTGTTCTAGCTGTTTAGTACCAACGTTATAGCCACCTTCAACCAGCCAAATATGATATTTCCCTGCGGCCGCTGGAATCTTCGCCGAACTGATGCCATTTTTATCAAGAAAAGCCGCTAGCAGTGGAGGAAGTACAATGGTCTGCAAATAAATGTTATCTGAATCCAACACGCAAAGAAGTAAATTTGAATGCTCAGTACATTTTGCCAGCTCAGTTTCACACTCCAACGCATCCATCAACTCGCCGGACTGATAAAGCTGCCGAAGAAACTGTTGCGTCTCTATTTCCTTACTGATAAACCGCACTAATAAACTGAACATTGTTGGGCTTCACTTATTTTACTTACCGATACAGAAACTCGAGAAAATCCGCCCCAACAGATCGTCTGAAGTGAACTCACCGGTAATTTCACTCAGTGCCAGCTGTGCCTGCCTTAATTCTTCTGCCAGCAATTCTCCGGCGCGAGCACCCACTAACTGATCCATACCTTGCTCTAAATGCTCAGCCGCCTTTTCCAGCGCCTCTAAGTGCCGGCGACGGGCCAGGAATCCGCCTTCGGTATTACTGGTGAACCCCATTGATTCTTTAAGATGATCCCGCAGCGCCTGCACACCTTCACCGGTACGGGCGGAGAGGCGAATCAGTGAGTGACCATTTACTTCACTAATCCCTAGGGTTTCGCCGGTCAGATCGGCTTTATTACGCACCACGGTTATCGGCAATGAGGCCGACAGGCGGGCCATAAACTCGGGCCAAATTTGTTCAGGTTCGGTGGCGTCAGTAGTGGTACCGTCAACCATAAACAGCACCCGATCGGCCTGCTCTATCTCGTTCCATGCCCGCTCAATACCAATACGCTCAACTTCATCACCGGCTTCACGCAGGCCTGCGGTATCAATAATATGTAACGGCATACCGTCGATATGGATATGTTCACGCAGCACATCACGAGTGGTGCCGGCAATATCCGTTACAATAGCGGCTTCACGACCCGCCAGTGCATTAAGCAGGCTGGACTTACCCGCATTAGGGCGACCGGCAATCACCACCTTCATACCTTCGCGCAGCAGGCTACCCTGACGCGCTTCCTGCCTGACACCATCCAACTCCGCCATCACTGTATTCAGTTGGCCTTCAATCTTTCCGTCTGACAGAAAATCAATTTCTTCATCCGGAAAATCGATAGCAGCTTCCACATAAATGCGCAGGTGAGTGAGTGCTTCCACTAATTGATGAACACGGTTAGAGAATACGCCCTGCAGTGAGTTAATCGCCGAACGGGCAGCCTGCTCGGAGCTGGCATCAATAAGATCGGCTATCGCTTCGGCCTGTGCCAGATCGAGTTTGTCATTCAAAAAAGCACGCTCAGAAAACTCCCCCGGGCGGGCAATACGAATATCTGATAAAGACAAAATGCGTTTTAGCAATAAATCGAGAATAACCGGCCCGCCGTGCCCCTGAAGTTCGAGTACGTCTTCACCCGTAAATGAGTTTGGTCCGGGAAAATAGAGCGCAATTCCCTGATCGAGAATAGTGCCGTCGCCATCAAGGAAGGGTAGATAGTCGGCATAGCGAGGTTTAGGCAGCTTACCCAGCACCTGTCGAGCAACCTCAGATGCCTGCTTACCAGAAACACGAAGTATACCGACGCCGCCGCGTCCCGGTGGCGTTGCTTGGGCTACGATGGTATCAGTTGTCATCATGATTATATTCTCAGGTCAAAGTGAATGATGTTGGCTATAGACATTGGCATCATTATATAAAAAAGGCGGTCATAATGACCGCCTTTTATCGAGCTTATTGCAGTAGCTTACCGTACGAATTAAGAGAGTTTTTTCTCTTTCTTTTCTTTCTTATCGCGGCTGTGTAAGCCTTTCTTCTCTAATCCACGGTAGATAAGTTTCTGCTGAATAATGGTAACTAAGTTACTCACGATATAATACAGAACCAGACCTGACGGGAACCACAGGAAGAACACGGTAAAGATTACAGGCATAAAGGTCATGATCTTCTGCTGCATAGGATCTGTCACCGGCGTTGGTGACATCTTCTGGATCATGAACATTGTTCCACCCATTAACAGCGGCAGAATATAGTACGGATCTTGTGCAGATAAGTCATGGATCCACAGGGCAAACGGCGCATGACGCAGTTCTACCGATCCCATTAACATGTAATACAGTGCCAGGAAGATTGGCATCTGAATAATTAACGGGAAGCAGCCACCCAGCGGGTTAACTTTTTCTTCTTTGTACAGCGCCATCATTTCCTGACTCATGCGCTGCTTATCATCACCAATACGCTCACGCATAGCCTGTAGCTTCGGCTGTAACAGCTTCATCTTGGCCATTGAGGTATATTGTGCTTTGGTCAACGGATACATAATTCCGCGCACAATAAAGGTAATGATAATAATCGAGAAGCCCCAGTTACCGACAAAGCTATGAATAAACTTCAGTAACTTAAACAGTGGCTGAGAGATAAACCATAACCAACCATAGTCTACGGTTAAGTCCAGATGCGGTGCCACTGCTGCCATTTGGTTCTGAATTTCAGGACCAACCCAAAGCTGTGCGCCTAACTCTTTAGTTTCACCCGGTTGAATAATAACAGGGGCATTTCTAAAGCTAATCGCTGACTGGCCGTCGCCTTCAGTCGTGAAGAAGGTACTTTGGCTATCTTTATTCGGCACCCATGCAGTAGCAAAGTACTGCTGAAGCATGGCTACCCAGCCACCTTTGGTATCGATCTTCAGGTTCTCATCGGTAATGTCATCAAAGCTATATTTCTTATATTTGTTGTCATCAGATGAGTAAGCTGCGCCACGATAAGTATGCAGAGCAAAGTTACTGCTGCCGGTATCACGAGATTTTGGCAGTTTAGTACTTTGTTTCAATTGACCAAACAGCACTAAGTCAACGGGCTGAGCACTGGTGTTATTCACCGTGTAATCCACATCGATCACATACTCGCCGCGCTTAAGTACAAAAGTCTTGGTGTACTGAACGCCGCTTTTGTCGGTATAGGTTAATGGAATAACCAGTTCATTCTGACCGTCTGCCAGCTCATAAGCATCTTGCTTAGACTCATAAAGCGGGCGTGCACCGTTAGCCGGGTTATCCGGGCCATTCTTACCGACCAGACCACTAAGTGCCTGATAAGAGAAGCCGGCGGTATTTTCTAACAGCCTAAACGGTTGGTTTGATCCTAACGTGTCAGGGTAAGCCAACAGGTCTGCTTCTTGAATATCACCACCACGGGTGTTGATAACCATAGAAAGAACGTCAGTTTTAACTGTAATCAAACCGCCTTCACCCGCAGCGAGTTCAGCTTGGGTTGAGCCGGTTGAACCAGTCGCTGTAGAACCCGCACCGGTAGTTTGTTGCGTAGTTTGTGGAGCTGGTTGTGGAGCGTTATCTGTTTCCCAAGCCTGCCAAATCATAAATGAAACGAACAGCAGAGCGATAAGAAGAAGATTGCGTTGAGAATCCATTGTTAATGTTCTCTATTATGGTCAGTATTATTGTTGTTGGGCGGAACTGGATCATCACCACCCTCGTGTAAAGGATGGCATTTTAATACGCGTTTGATTGTCAACCAACTACCTTTCACCATACCAAACCTGCGCAATGCCTCAATTCCGTATTGAGAACAGGTTGGACGGAACCGGCAATGTGGTCCGAGTAACGGACTGATTACCAGTTGATAACCGCGTATCAACATAATCAAGATACGGGAGCCAGCCGACAATGACGACGCCATAACTTATCCAATGCTTCCGTCAGCGTATGATTATCCAGATCGGCGATACCCTTTTTGGCAATTACAACAAAATCCATCGAAGGTAAATCATGCTGGTGTAAACGAAAACTTTCGCGGGTTAGGCGTTTAATTCGATTACGTTCATGAGCTCGCTTAACGAATTTCTTTGCAACAGTAAGACCAATACGAGGATGACCCAACGTATTTGATCGGCCAAGAATGGTAATTTGAGGAACACCGGCCCGTTGAGGCTGTTGGAAGACAAATGTGAAAGTACTGGGAGTTAACAAACGTAACTCCCTGGGGAATGCTAGCTTAAGCTTAACCACACAGATGGTTAACTCGATTAACTTGAAGCAGATAAACGAGTGCGGCCTTTAGCACGACGACGTGCTAAAACCTGGCGGCCGTTTTTAGTGGCCATACGTGCACGAAAGCCGTGGCTACGATTACGTTTTAATACTGACGGTTGAAAAGTGCGTTTCATGGCGATCTCTACCTAAATCTTGATTATTACTAATTAGTAAGCGCGTTTGGCTACTCGACGTGAAAACGACCGACGCCTCAATCGCAATATACAAAGAGGCGGGATTGTAATAATTGTACAGCCCCGAGTCAATTCCGAACGCTTATCTCTGCTCAAAAACTCGTAGTTACCACTACGAACCCTAGTTTTTCCGCGTTTTCTGCTATAAACAATCGTTAAAACTTTACTTAACTATGTCTATATAGAAAGAAACAAAAATACTAAAGAGCGAGAAGCGCCACAAGTAGGGCTGAGAATTATACGGACTCCCTAAAAAAGCGCAAGGATCCTGAGACGATCCTTTAAGTTCTTCCGATCCTTTCCTAAGATCAACCCGCGACTTAATAAATTATCCCCAACGCTTAGAATTATCCACAATAGCAACGCTTTGATTGCTAACAGGCTGATACCAACGCTGGCTGAAAAATTTACACACAAAAATTTGCCAAATTTATCTATACTTTGTTGATCTAAGCGCACACTTTACCGACTTATTCAGGTAAACTCCGCTTTGCCTGTGGATAAAATTACGATCTTCCGCATGGAAAGGGAGATCTATTTAGCGCTTTGCGCTATTATCTACTGGCGCTGATTACGATCCCAACATTGCGGATCGATACGGCAGGACGCCGATATAAAACAAATGAATCTATCGGAACATGCATTCCTGGCGCCAAACCTTAAAAAAACGTAGTACGCGGTACGGGATACGAAAAAAATTATATCTATCTCCCTTACTTTTTTATTGTTCTTGTTCGAGTGGAGTTCGCCGTGTCACTTTCTCTTTGGCAGCAGTGCCTTGCCCGACTGCAAGATGAATTACCTGCCACAGAATTTAGTATGTGGATTCGTCCGTTGCAGGCGGAACTGAGTGACAATACACTCGCCCTATACGCGCCTAATCGATTTGTGCTTGATTGGGTCCGCGATAAATATATAAATAATATCAATGCGTTATTAAATGATTTCTGTGGTTCTGACGTTCCTCAACTGCGCTTTGAAGTTGGAACTAAGCCGCAGATTCGCGCCCATACACAGGTAAAAACGTCCGATAATAACAGTCAGGCTCGCCCGGCATCGGTACGACCAGCGGCTGTGCGCCCAAGTTGGGAAAACCAATCGGCGCAGCCTGAACTTTCTTATCGTTCAGGGGTGAACCCTAAGCATCAGTTTGATAACTTTGTTGAAGGTAAATCAAACCAACTGGCACGGGCTGCCGCTCGACAGGTTGCGGATAATCCCGGCGGTGCCTATAACCCACTGTTCTTATATGGTGGCACCGGTTTAGGTAAAACCCACTTATTGCACGCTGTTGGCAATGGCATCATTGAACGCAAGCCTAACGCTAAAGTGGTGTATATGCACTCTGAGCGTTTCGTTCAAGACATGGTTAAGGCCCTGCAAAATAACGCCATTGAAGAATTTAAGCGTTATTATCGCTCGGTTGATGCCCTGTTAATTGATGATATTCAATTCTTTGCCAATAAAGAGCGCTCACAGGAAGAATTTTTTCATACCTTTAATGCGCTGTTAGAAGGTAACCAACAAATTATTCTTACCTCTGACCGCTATCCAAAAGAGATCAATGGTGTAGAAGACCGCCTGAAATCCCGCTTCGGTTGGGGACTGACGGTGGCGATCGAACCACCGGAATTAGAAACCCGAGTGGCGATCCTAATGAAAAAAGCGGACGAGAACGACATCCGCTTACCGGCCGAAGTGGCTTTCTTTATTGCTAAACGCCTGCGCTCTAATGTGCGAGAGTTAGAAGGTGCACTCAACCGCGTGATAGCAAATGCCAACTTTACCGGGCGCGCCATTACCATTGATTTTGTCCGCGAAGCACTGCGTGACTTATTGGCGCTGCAAGAAAAGCTGGTTACTATTGATAACATCCAGAAAACCGTCGCGGAATATTATAAAATTAAGATTGCGGACCTGCTGTCTAAACGCCGCTCTCGTTCCGTTGCACGCCCGCGTCAGATGGCTATGGCGCTGGCAAAAGAGTTAACCAATCACAGCTTACCGGAAATTGGTGATGCGTTTGGTGGAAGAGACCATACAACCGTGCTGCATGCCTGTCGTAAAATTGAACAGTTACGAGAGGAAAGCCACGATATCAAAGAAGATTTCTCTAACTTAATCAGAACATTATCCTCATAAAGCTTATGAAATTTATCATTGACCGTGAACATTTATTAAAGCCGCTGCAGCAAGTCAGTAGCCCTTTGGGTGGTCGCCCTACACTGCCCATTCTCGGCAACCTTCTGATTCAAGTAACAGAAGGTTATTTGTTGCTCACCGGTACCGATCTGGAAATGGAGATGGTCGCGCGTATTACGCTTAACCAGCCTCACGAACCGGGCGCAATTACCGTACCAGCACGTAAGTTTCTCGATATCTGCCGCGGGTTACCCGATGGTGCAGAAATCAGCATCGCACTGGAAAACGATCGCGTATTGGTTCGTTCAGGCCGCAGCCGTTTCTCACTATCAACGCTGCCTGCTGCCGACTATCCAAACCTGGATGACTGGAAAAGTGAAGTTGAGTTCACCTTGCCTCAGGCAACGCTGAAGCGACTGATCGAAGCAACCCAGTTCTCCATGGCACATCAGGACGTACGTTACTACCTTAACGGGATGATGTTTGAAACCGAAGGGGAAGAGTTGCGCACTGTCGCTACTGATGGCCACCGTTTGGCAGTCTGTTCCATGTCCGTTGGCCAAAAATTACCGCCGCACGACGTTATTGTTCCGCGTAAAGGGGTACTTGAGCTGGTCCGCCTGCTCGATGGCAACAATGGCGACCTACAGCTGCAAATTGGTAGTAATAATATTCGCGCCCACGTCGGCGACTTTATTTTTACCTCCAAGCTGGTTGACGGCCGTTTCCCTGACTATCGCCGCGTATTGCCGAAGAACCCCGACAAAACGCTGGAAGCCGGATGCGACGAACTTAAGCAGGCATTCTCCCGTGCGGCAATTTTGTCGAACGAGAAGTTCCGCGGAGTTCGCCTCTATTTAAACCATAATCAGTTGAAGATTACGGCCAATAACCCGGAGCAGGAAGAAGCGGAAGAGATTCTGGACGTCACCTACGGCGGTACCGATCTGGAAATAGGTTTCAACGTAAGCTATGTGCTTGACGTACTTAACGCACTGAAGTGTGAAACAGTTCGTCTGCTGCTGACCGATTCTGTATCTAGCGTACAGATTGAAGACAGCGCAAACCCAAGCGCGGCCTATGTTGTTATGCCAATGCGTTTATAAGCGGGGCTGGCAGCACTACTGAATGGCTCTTACCCGTTTACTGATAAACGATTTCCGCAATATCGAAACGGCGGATCTCGCACCGTCCGCCGGCTTTAATTTTTTTGTCGGCCCTAACGGTAGCGGCAAGACTAGCGTACTGGAAGCAGTTTATACGCTCGGTCATGGTCGCGCCTTTCGCAGCCTGCAAACTAACCGAGTTGTGCGTCATGAGCAGCAAGAATTCGTGTTACATGGTAGAATAGCCAGCGGTGAACGAGAATTGTCGGTTGGGCTACAAAAAAGCCGCCTCGGCGATACGAAAGTACGAATTGACGGCAGCGATGACCATAAAGTCTCTGAATTAGCCCAACTGCTTCCGATTCAGCTAATCACGCCTGAGGGTTTCACCCTACTTAACGGGGGGCCTAAGTACCGTCGGGCATTTTTAGACTGGGGCTGTTTTCATAGTGAACCCCATTTTTTTCATGGCTGGAGTAATCTTCGTCGATTGCTCAAGCAGCGTAATGCCGCTCTGCGGCAAACCAGCCGTTATTCACAGATTCGGCCTTGGGATCAGGAATTAATCCCACTGGCGATACGAATCAGTGAATGGAGGGCAGCTTATGCTGACGCAATAGCACAGGATATTACCGCAACCTGTGCTGAGTTTTTACCGGAGTTCAACCTGTCCTTCTCCTTCCAACGCGGTTGGGATAAAGAGAGCGATTATGGTGAACTTCTTGAGCGACAGTTTGAACGAGATCGGGCCCTGACTTATACATCTCAGGGGCCACATAAAGCAGACTTCCGCATTCGTGCAGAGGGAACGCCGGTTGAAGATCTGCTGTCACGCGGCCAGCTCAAATTATTGATGTGTGCACTACGTCTGGCTCAGGGAGAATTCCTAACCCGCCAGAGCGGACGTCGTTGCCTCTATCTTATCGATGATTTTGCTTCCGAGCTCGACGTTCATCGCCGCAGATTACTGGCCGAACGTTTAAAAGCCACCGGAGCTCAGGTTTTTGTCAGCGCTGTCAGCGCTGAACAAATTGCTGATATGGTGGATGAAAAGGGCAAGATGTTCTTTGTAGAACATGGCAAAATAGAGCATCAACCACAGGATTAATAGTGAGCGAGAAACGCTAATGTCGAATACATATGATTCCTCAAGTATCAAGGTATTAAAAGGTCTGGATGCGGTACGCAAACGCCCGGGCATGTATATCGGTGACACGGACGATGGCACCGGTCTGCACCACATGGTATTCGAGGTTGTCGATAACGCCATTGATGAAGCGCTGGCTGGCCACTGTAAAGATATTGTCATTACCATTCATAAAGATAACTCAGTATCAGTACAGGATGACGGCCGCGGTATACCTACCGGTATTCATGAAGAAGAAGGCGTTTCAGCGGCAGAAGTTATTATGACCGTACTGCACGCCGGCGGTAAATTTGACGATAACTCATACAAAGTGTCAGGTGGTCTGCACGGCGTAGGCGTTTCCGTGGTTAACGCCCTGTCAGATAAGCTGGAATTGATTATCGATCGTGAAGGCAAAACCCATAAGCAAATTTATCGTGGCGGTGTACCTGAAGCGCCACTGAAAGTGATCGCAGATACCGATAAAACCGGTACCATGATCCGTTTCTGGCCAAGCCCGGACACCTTCACCACTAACCTAGAGTTCCACTACGATATTTTAGCTAAACGCTTACGCGAGCTATCATTCCTGAACTCCGGTGTTTCTATTAAGCTGTTTGATGAGCGCGACGGTAAATCCGATCACTTCCACTATGATGGTGGTATTAAAGCGTTCGTTGAATACCTGAACCGTAACAAAACGCCGATCCATCCGTCTGTGTTCTACTTTACCCATCAGAGTGAAAAAGACGGTATCAATGTAGAGATCTCTCTGCAGTGGAACGACGGTTTCCAAGAAAATATCTACTGCTTTACCAACAATATTCCACAGCGTGACGGCGGTACTCACTTAGCCGGTTTCCGTGCGGCCATGACCCGTACGCTAAATAACTATATGGAAAAAGAAGGCTACAGCAAAAAAGCAAAAGTCAGTGCAACCGGTGATGATGCCCGTGAAGGCCTGATTGCAGTGGTTTCGGTTAAAGTACCGGATCCTAAGTTCTCTTCTCAGACTAAAGACAAACTGGTTTCCTCAGAAGTAAAATCTGCCGTTGAATCAATCATGGCGGAAAAGCTGTCTGAATACCTGTTAGAAAACCCGACCGATGCAAAAATCGTGGTGGGCAAAATTATCGATGCTGCCCGAGCCCGTGAAGCGGCGCGTAAAGCCCGTGAAATGACCCGCCGTAAAGGCGCGTTAGACCTGGGCGGACTGCCGGGTAAACTGGCGGACTGCCAGGAAAGAGATCCGGCACTGTCTGAACTGTACCTGGTGGAAGGGGACTCAGCGGGCGGTTCTGCTAAGCAGGGCCGTAACCGTAAAAATCAGGCTATTTTACCGCTGAAAGGTAAAATTCTGAACGTTGAGAAAGCACGCTTCGATAAGATGCTCTCCTCACAAGAAGTCGCCACGCTGATCACTGCTCTGGGCTGCGGCATTGGCCGTGATGAATATAACCCGGACAAGTTACGCTATCACAGCATCATCATCATGACGGATGCCGACGTGGATGGTTCACACATCCGTACCCTGCTGCTGACCTTCTTCTACCGCCAAATGCCTGAAGTTATCGAGCGCGGCTATATCTATATTGCCCAACCGCCGTTATATAAGGTGAAAAAAGGTAAGCAAGAGCAGTACATCAAAGATGATGAAGCAATGGACCAGTACCAGATCGTTACCGCTCTGGACGGTGCTTCTCTGCACGTTAACCCGGATGCACCAGCTATGGCCGGTGAACCACTGGAGCGTTTAGTCGCTGAATATTACAGCGTCCAGAAAATGCTTAAGCGTATGGAACGTCGTACCCCATTAGCGCTGCTGAATGAACTGGTTTATCAGCCAGCCCTGACCACTGAAACTCTGGAAGATAAAGCCAAAGTACAACACTGGATTGAAACTCTGGTTAATACTCTGAATGAGCAAGAGCAGCATGGCAGTACCTATATTGCTCTGGTTCAGGAAAACAGTGAACGTGCCATCTTTGAGCCGGCAATCCGTATTCGTACTCACGGCGTTGATACTGACTACAGCCTGAATATCGACTTCGTGCTGGGCGGTGAATACCGTAAAATCTGTCATCTTGGTGAGCAACTGCGCGGCCTGATTGAAGACGGCGCCTATATCGAACGCGGTGAGCGTCGTCAGGCTATCGATAGCTTTGAACAAGCCATCGAGTGGCTGGTTAAAGAGTCGCGCCGTGGCCTGACTATCCAGCGCTATAAAGGGCTGGGTGAGATGAACCCTGAGCAACTTTGGGAAACCACCATGGATCCGCAAGGTCGCCGTATGCTTCAGGTCACCATCAAAGATGCTATCGCTGCCGATCAGCTGTTCACCACATTAATGGGTGATGAAGTTGAACCTCGTCGTGCGTTTATCGAAGAGAATGCCCTGCGCGTGGCGAATTTGGATATCTAGTTTCTCACTTTGTCGGATCTAGTCGAAAGTGAGATGAAATCCAGCAAAGATGGGATGATGTCTAGTCCGCAATAAGATAAAAGGAGCCAATTGGCTCCTTTTGACAATTAATTATTGATCATGATGTTTGGAAATACCTCTAAGATCGGGTAATACTTTTTCTTCTATTAGAGCAAGAAGAATATCTCTTAACGCACCATGTTTATTGGTTAGGTGATATTGTTCATCATAAGATAATGATTCCCACCATTGACCATAACGAAAATGCCAATGGTGTTCAGACCAGTCAGGTAAAAGTGTGAAATACTCTTTTCTAAAGTATTCCTCACTTACATCACCATTACAATATTGTTTACACAGCTCTAATACACGGCATGTTGGTTTGTTCTTGCTTGCACTAGATTTGATTAAATCATTAATTTTTCTTGTACGTTTCTTCTTTATTTTGGCATCAATCATTTTTATTATCTCTAACAAACTCAAACGACCTATCCATTCCACCTGAGTAGCATCCCAGTAATCAGCCGCTATTGGAGCATTAACCTCTGCTGGACAAGGTCCTTTATTTTACCCACGAACAATGGTTATCACCAATATTACAGGTGTACACTTTAAATTATCTTTTTCAACATCAACTATAAAATTTAAAGATAGTAGTATTCGTCGCATTCTTGGATATATCATCATATACCACAATCAATATTTCGATTAATTGGTCATTAACCAAACCTTTTATTTTTAGAATAACCGCCCACAAAAAAGCGTACAGCATAAATATGCTGTACGCTTTTTTTATGGTTAGTGCTAAACATTAGCCGATAATGTTTGATTTGTTTCTTTGCTTTTATTGATATTTTTAATTAACGCTACGGATACAATGGCACCACAGAAAGCAAAGCAGGCCATAATCCCGAAGACGATCTTATACCCCAGCATCCCCGGATTAGAATCCAGAATATGACCGTACAGGCTAAAGCAGAACATCGCCGGAGCATAGCCAATAAAGCTACCAAGCGCCATGGCAGCCCCTGTCGATTCTTCACCAATCTTAGCTTCACCAATCGGAGCGAAGAATACCGCTCTCTGAGTAAACACGATAGCACCAAAGCCTAATGTGCAAACCATCCCTAAATAAACCGGCATCTGCTCATGGGGAAGAATAATCAGCAGTACTAAAACCGCCACGCTAACGATAAACGAATAGCATAAGTATTTGCTTGGCGATTTGAGTATTTTATCTGAAATCAGGCCGCCAATCGGCCCACCGATCATCTTTAAGCAGTATTGATTAATAATGCCGTATGCCCCGACTAAGGCAATCGGCAGCGCATAGATATTTTTCAGGAACGGGATAAAGAAGGTTAAACCACAATAGACCGCATAAACAAAGAAGACGTTGAAGGCAATCATCCATACCGTCTTATTCTTTAGTATGCTCGACATTTTATTGCTGTCATTCTTTGGCTTGTCTGCATGAGCTACCAGCGGTTTATCATCACTATCATTTAATACTAAAGGGATAAAGATGCCGACCAGAATAGCAATCCCCGAATAAAACCAGATACCAGCTTTAAAGCCCAATAGCCCGCTACCGTAGTAAGCAAACAGCCCGAGCGCTGAGAATGCAACCACGGTGTCAACAACGCCCCGCCCGGTCTCAAAGAAACCAAACAGGCGTCCTTGCTGACTGCTATCGCCTAACATACTGATAGATTTGAGTAATACCGGCCAGTTCAACATATCACAGGTTACGCCAAACAGTGCCCAAACTAAAAGAATACCCCAGTAGCCCGGCATAGTTGATAAGTAAATACCCAGTAAGCCGGTCGCAATAAGTGAAAACGACATGGTATATTTTCTGGGTAATTTATCGGCAAAGTAAATAGATAAAAAGAAGCCTATGGTTGTCACGAACGAGTTAACCGACATGGCATTACCAATCTGGCCATTGGTTAAATGGAAGAATTCCTGCATTGGAATATAAAATGCATCTTTCAACGAAGGTAATTTATATATTGTACCGCCACAAAGCGTTAGCAGGCTAAATATAGCCCACTTTTTTTTAGTTAGCATAGGGTTACCTACTCATGTCTAAGAGTATTTGTTATAAGCGAATAAAATCACTCACTTAATATAAAATAAAGCAATACCGTTTAATTCTTGTAATAAAATTTAATTAACACCTACATTTAACAAAAATATTCTATTTTCTTAAATACATTAATTTAGTTTCACTCATTTTCATTTAATTAATAGGAGAGCATCTTGTTTTATTTCATCAAGCATACTTCGTACAAAGCTAATCTGTTTTAATGCATCGTTTCGCTCCTGAACTAGCCGTTCAGCCAATTGCTCTTTTGGTAGCGGTGTTTCACTCATTTGGCGCCAGGGAATCCAAGGATTATCACCTTCATCGTCAAAACGAAACGCCGGTGCATAATAATCCACTTCTTCTTCCAAACCGTAAGCCACTACCTGTGGTCGTTCATCCCCAAGGCAAATCAGCCGGGTTAATAGCTGTTTAAATGGCATATCACCCGCTCCCGAAGCACAGGCTTTATGCCCGGTTCCTTTTCCTTCAGGAATAATAAGGGCATCTTTAATATGTACCTGAGTAACCCAAGGAGCCATATCACTCAGGGCGACCAGCGGCTGCTCATTTGCATTAATCATATTGGCAAAATCAAACAAAATAGACAGCGTATCCATACCACTTCGAGAGACAATATCAGCCAGTTCAGCCCCTTTTAAGTCTTCATGTTGTTCAAGGGTGAAGGTTAATCCTGAGTCAGAGTAAGTGTTTTTAATATATTGAATATCTGAATCAATTTTAGCTATCACCTGCTGTAGATTGCCTTCATAGCGAGGATAAAATCGTACTGATGACGCCTTCACTTTCAACGCAATATCTACAGCCTGATCAATCAGCTTTGGCTCAGAGGAGCTGGTCTCAATATGTATATCTAACCCTAACTGCGCTGCTTTTTGACCAAATAGTGCCAAACTCCGATCGTCTGATTGCCCCAATGAACGAGTCTCACCATCTAATACGTGAATCTTCACGCCGAATAGTTTCTGCTCAGCGGCAATATCTAATAGGTCTAACGGCAGAATATTTTCTACCCTCATATTTAGATGGTAAGCATATGCATGTAAATAAAGCGGCAGGTGATCTATACGCTGAATTATTTTTTCAGCCTCACTCCTTATCATGACTCACTCCTTACAGGTTGATAAAAAAATCGACTGACTCAAAGCGCCAGTATTCAATATCTATTTGAACAATATTTTTATTATTATCCGCCCGATGTTTTTCGACTAAAATAATCGGCGTCCCCGCAGAACCACCAATAACTTTACAGGCATCGCCGGATATTCTGGTGGGACGAAATGCCAGCTTCTGAATATTAAGTTTCTTTTTATATTCATTTTCCCACAGCTGAGAAAAAGAGAGATCGCCTAATTTATCAATAAACCCCGGCGCTACCGCTGGGTTAATAAAGGTTTCATGATAAAATACTTTATGATTATCTAATGCCCCCCAGCCGGTGATTCGATAGAGCGGGTGATGCGGCTCTTCACCAAATAAAGGCTCTACGATAGCGGGATAATCAGCAACCGTGCTTTTTTCAATAAATCCCCAAGACGGAACCCGATTTTGTTCAATCGCGGCTAATTTAAAGCTGGCTGATGATTTAGGGTTATAGTTGAAGCGCGGCTGAGCAACAAACCATCCTCGCCTGTCTTTACGAAAGATTTTTGATTCTGATTCCAGATTCAACAGCGCCTGACGCAGCGTCATACGTTTGACCCCCAGCAGGTCGCCTAACTCTCTTTCTGAAGGCAATTTGGCACCGGGAGCAACCGTACCGTTGCATAACCATTGGTCTAATTTTTCTTTAGCCACTTCAACTGTCGAGATGTTATTCATTCTGGGTTAATCCTTCTGGTTTAAACCTGATTGAAAAATGGTATCACCAACGTTAAAAAATAAACAAACAATTCTCCTATATAAAAGTATAAACGTGATGTTAATCTCAGTTCGTGCCCAATCCGCAATGATTCACATTTGCGTAAGGTTACGTTAGACTCTTGGCAAACTCACCGCCTGATAAGACAATGCCGCGCAATAAACAACCTTTAGCCCACTGGCTGATTACTCTTGTTTGCCTGACTATGCTGATGTGTATAGTGCAGCGTGCCGCCGCGCCATTGTTAAAGTTCTACCAACCGGTTGTCTCGGCCAGTATCGCCCTGAAAGCGGTTGATGCCGTAGTTTCTGACAGCCTGCCCGCCGCAGGCAGCGATGACGAAAGCGGCTGTACTAAAAATCAGAAGCTACTCTCTTATTTGCAGGATCACCTACAGAGCCAACCCGCTCTATTATTTATTCTGCTATTTCTGCTGGTTCCGTTACTTCAGTTTCTTTCTCCTGCCTATCGTCATTCACCGCCAATATCGTGCCATGAACGGCGACTCCATCTGCGGCTGTGTAATTTCCGCGAATAAATAGGTTATGCCGTAAGCAGCATGAGTTGGAATTGCTGCATCTCGCTAATATTTATTTTTGGAGGTATTGATGTACTCTTTTTTTAGAGCGGCACTGGTCTGCTTTAATCTGTTATTACTCTCATTTTCGGCTACGGCTGCTGATTCCGGCTGGCTCAAAAAGTCAGACAAACATCATGCTCAAGTGCGGATTTGGAGCGAACAAACCGACTCAGCCAGTCAGGTAAGGTTACTGCTGGACGTCAAACTAGATCCTGACTGGAAAACCTACTGGCGTTCACCGGGTGCCGGCGGGTTAGCCCCTGAAATCAAGTGGAACTCACCCGATATACAAACCCAGTGGAACTGGCCGGTTCCGCAATGGTTCGACGTTGCGGGTATCAGCACTCAGGGTTATAAAAACTCGGTGTCTTTCCCGATTGTTCTCAAAGGGCAGATTCCTCAGCAGCTCTCCGGAGTATTAACGCTGTCATCCTGCAGCAATGTCTGTGTGCTAACCGACTTTCCGTTTTCGTTGAATTTACAGGGCGTTCAGGATGCTAACTTTGATGCCGCGTTTGCCCGCGCCAGCGGTCAAATACCGATAGCATCTGGAATGATAGAACCAGCGAATGTCAGTGCGACATATAGCAACGGGCTGCTACAGGTCACAGCGACTCGCCCAAGCGGTTGGGCATCACCAATGGTATTTTCTGACATTTTGCCGGGTGCGGAATTTCATCAGCCCCAAATTACCGTCGACGGTGAAACGCTGCTGGCAAAGATTAAAGTGACTCCGGACTGGGCTGGCGAAGTACCCGAGCTGGTTAATCAAAATATTGGCATGGTGATTAGCGATCGGGGAATTGCTCAGGAAATTCCGCTGAAAATTTCTGCCGGTTCCGCGACAGCAGATTCAGAAAGTAGCCCGGGGTCTATATGGGTCATTTTACTGATGGCACTGGCAGGCGGGCTGATACTCAACCTGATGCCCTGTGTATTACCGGTATTGGGCATTAAAATCAGTACCCTTTTGCAGTCACAACCTACGTCAAAATCAGAGGTGAAAAAGCAGTTTCTGGCATCAGCGATGGGAATATTAACCTCATTCTGGATACTGGCGCTGCTGATGACCGTTCTCAGCGCCTTGCAGATCTCGCTGGGCTGGGGAATTCAGTTCCAAAGCCCGTGGTTTATCGGCTTTATGGTGGTGGTGACCGGATTATTCACCGCAAACCTATTTGGCCTGTTTACTATCCGGCTCTCTTCCGAAGTAAATACCCGCTTAGCCACCACCGGTAATAACGGTTACAGCGGCCATTTCCTTCAGGGCCTTTTCGCTACCTTACTGGCAACACCCTGTTCAGCGCCATTCTTAGGCACGGCCGTTGCTTTTGCACTCGCATCGTCATTGCCGGTGATGTGGTTGATTTTTACCGCTCTGGGTATTGGCATGAGCCTGCCATGGTTGCTGATTGCACTATTCCCCTCTGCCGCACTTTTATTACCTAAGCCGGGCCGTTGGATGAACGGGCTTCGTCTGGTGATGGCGGGGTTAATGTTAGCCTCCAGCTTATGGTTAATTAGCCTGCTTACGACCCATCTAGGCCAGACTTATACATTGATCATCGGTGGCGCATTGATCGCCGGATTATTGCTGGCAACGGCTATCCGCTTCGGGACGCGCAGGTTTATTCAGGCGGCGTTATTTAGCTTAGCGATTAGCGCCATTGTATGGTCTTTGTCAATCTTCAGCCCGACGAATGGCACGTCACTTACAGAAGATCGGGTTCACTGGCAGCCGTTGAGTGAGCAAGCAATAACTCAGGCCCTGTCAGAAGGTAAAACAGTCTTTGTTGATGTTACCGCCGACTGGTGCATTACCTGTAAGGTGAACAAATACAACGTTCTGCTTAGCCCTGAAGTTCAATCAGCGCTCAGTGCTGACGATATCGTTGCCCTGCGCGGAGACTGGACGACACCGTCAGAAGAGATCACCCGCTTTCTAAAAAGTCGCAACAGCGTATCAGTACCGTTCAATCAAATTTACGGGTCGGCACTGACGCAGGGAGAAATAATGTCTCCTATTCTTACTAAAGAGAAGGTTCTGAATACCTTGTCATCGGCTAAAAAAGGTCACTCGTTATGAAAAAAATTAATCTGATTATTACCGCTTTATTACTATCAACTGCCAGCCTGAGCGCGGTTTCTGCGCCATTTACCCAAGAACAGGAGCAGCGCATTCGCGAGTTAATTCGTGAAACCTTGGTTACACAGCCTCAGATTCTGGATGAAGCTATTGGCGAACTACAAAAGCAAGAGATGGCCAAACAGGATTCCGTACTTAAGAACCTGCTGAAAGATAACGCGGCCAAGCTCTATAACAGCGCTGACAGCCCGAAGATCGGCCCTAAAAATGCAGCGCTCACTCTGGTCTATTTTACTGACTATAACTGCCCGTACTGTAAGCAGTTTGAAGCCTCGCTGGAAAAAGCCATGGCTAAGCATGCTGATGTGAATCTGATTATTAAGCCATTGCCCTATCTGGGAGATAGCTCTCAGTCTTCTGCAGAGCTGGCGCTAACCCTATGGCAAACGCAGCCGGAAAAATTTGCAGCATTTCATCAGGGCTTAATTTCAAAAAACGGCCGACACGATCAGGCCAGCATTCAGAAAGTGTTAAGCCAAATCAATATGCCTAAACTGACCGCAACTGCGCAGGCAAAAGCATCGTTGGAGAATAATACCCGCCTGGCAGAAACCCTTGGCGTTGGCGGCACCCCTGTCACTGTGGTCGGAGATACCATGCTGATGGGGCTTGTTCCCTATGAGGATTTAGAGGCTGCGGTAGTTGCAGCACTCAAACAGAGTAAATCCTGATGCGGATAAAAAAATGGCTAAAGGAACTGGTTCTATTCTCCGTTATTGCACTGATGGTTATCGGAGCGATTGACTGGTGGCGGGCACCGACAATGCCAGAGGATATGGACTTCAGCCAACAAATGACGCTGAGCGGCCAGCCGATCGACTTACAGCAGCTAAGCCAGGATAGGCCGGTCGTGATCTACTTCTGGGCAACCTGGTGTGGCGTTTGTAAGCTGACAACGCCGATGGTGCGCGGGCTGGCTAATGACAACGTACAAGTCGTTACCGTAGCTTTGCGATCGGGGGCGGATTCACAGCTGGCCCCGGCGCTGGAAAAAGCAGGCTTCACGCTCCCTACCATCAACGATGAGGACGGTATTATTTCCGATAATTGGGGAATTGGCGTAACGCCAACCTTCGCCATCATTTATAAAGGCAACATGGTTCACAGCACGACAGGGTGGACCAGCGCCTGGGGAATAAAATTCCGCCTCTGGCTAACGGAAAAATTTAGCTAATCCGACAGGGTGCCATAAAAGTGGCACCCTATTTCAGGCGGTTAACAAACCCAAGACACAAACTGCTTTCGATTTACTCATTAACCTCTGACTTCAACCATTCAATAAATGCATTAATCTTCGGGCACTCACGGCTGGAGAGGGTAGAAATGTAATAGCGCTGCGCGCACTGAACTTCCATCTCAGGAAACGGGCTGACCAGCTCATTATTTTCCAGTCGTTTAGTCACCAACTTTTTACGCCCCATGGCGATCCCGCCGTGATTAATGGCGGCAATAATGGCTAAGTCGGAGCGGTCAAACCCCATTCCTCTCTTGGTTTCCTCCAGTGAAATGCCAAAATGCCGGGCCCACATCGACCACTCATCGGTATCGGTATCATAGCCCCATGCCTGCTTATCGTGCAGCAAAGTACAGAGTTTTAAATTTTCAGGATGGCCGCATAAATCGAATTTTTTTGCATATTCAGGACTACATACCGGCACGATCGACTCATTCATCAAATGCTGGCAGGACAGTTTTTCTGGTGTTTTATCATCAAAATAGATTGCCAGATCGATACCATAGCCGCGAAAATTCACATTTTCATTGCCGGTCAGAATATTCAGGGTGATTGAAGGATACAGTTCAGAGAACGTCGCCAGCTTCGGTACTAACCAGCACTGAGCAATCGACGGTCGGGAATACACCGTTAAGCTGCCGGTCAGTTCCTGATTTTTAATTTCGAAGATTTCCTGATTAAGGTATTCCAGCGAAGACTTAAGCGCCCAGAAAACCCGCTGTCCTTCTGCAGTAAGCTCAATCTTACGGTGAAAGCGCTGAAATAGCTTAAACCCTAGCTCATCTTCCAGACCATTAATCCGGTGACTGACTGCGCTGGGCGTAATGGATAACTCCTCTGCAGCCATAGCAAAAGAGCAATGCCGGGCGGCCACTTCAAAAGTATGTAACTTAGACAGCTGGTAACCATTGAGTAATTTATTTTTGGCAATGTAGTTGGCTGTAATGTAGTTGTTTTCAGTATACATACGGATTTATCCCTGATGAGTGTTCGTCCATATCATACCCTGACATTGCCATTAACCGAGTTTAAAGATGAGTTGATGTGATTCAAATCTCAACCTATTGCTTAAATTAGAGCAATATCACTAAATTGATATAATTTAGCTCATGTGAAGTGCGATTTTTATCGTTTGTCACCAACGCGGGGTTCCGGCCAAATAGTACAGACAATTACTATTCGATGAGGTTGCACATGGACTCACAACTCTGGGTAGTCGGTACCTTACTGACAAGCATCATTCTGATCGTCTTTACCATCGTTAAACTTAAGTTCCATCCCTTTTTAGCCCTGCTATTAGCCAGCTTTTATGTCGGCTCACTAATGGGTATGAACCCGGTTGACATGGTTAACGCCATGGAAGGCGGGATCGGCGGTACCCTTGGTTTTCTGGCCGCAGTCATCGGCTTAGGCACCATTCTCGGCAAAATGATGGAAATCTCCGGGGCCGCAGAACGCATCGGGATCACGCTACAAAAATGCCGTTGGCTATCGCCAGACGTCATTATGGTGCTGGTCGGGCTGGTTTGCGGTATTACCCTGTTTGTTGAAGTCGGGGTGGTATTACTTATTCCACTGGCTTTCTCTATTGCTAAAAAGACCAATACCTCATTACTTAAGCTGGCCATACCTCTGTGTACCGCATTAATGGCCGTTCACTGTATCGTTCCGCCCCACCCGGCAGCGCTGTACGTCACTAACGCTTTGGGTGCGGATATTGGCTCAGTGATTATCTATGGTCTGATTATCGGGCTGGGTGCCTCTCTGGTCGGTGGCCCGCTGTTTCTTAAGCTGGTCGGAAACCGCCTACCCTTTAAGCCCGTACCTGAAGAGTTTTCCGATCTAAAAGTTCGCAGAGAAGAAGATTTACCCTCGCTGGGCGCAACGCTGTTTACCGTATTACTGCCTATTGCCCTGATGCTGATTAAAACCGGCGCAGAGCTGATGAATATGGAAAAAGGCACCACGCTGTTCACCATTTTACAGTTTATCGGTAACCCGATTACCGCCATGTTTATTGCCGCCTTTGTGGCTTATTACATACTGGGTATTCGCCAGAACATGGGCATGTCGACCCTGCTAACTAAAACTGAAGACTGCTTTGCCTCCATTGCCAATATTTTGCTGATTATCGGTGCCGGCGGTGCGTTTAATGGTGTGCTAAAGGCCAGCGGCCTGGCCGACGTACTGGCCCTGATTTTGTCTAATCTGGATATGCACCCGATTTTGCTGGCATGGCTGGTTGCAATCATTCTGCACGCGGCGGTTGGTTCAGCCACCGTCGCCATGATGGGGGCAACGGCGATTGTTTCACCCATGCTGCCGATGTATCCGGGCGTTAGTCCTGAAATCATCACCTTAGCCATTGGCTCTGGCGCAATCGGCTGTACCATTGTGACTGACTCGTTATTCTGGCTGGTCAAACAGTATTGCGGCGCAACGCTGAATGAAACCTTCAAATACTACACCACCGCGACGTTTATCGCCTCGCTGGTCGCCCTGGGTGGCACATTCCTACTTTCTTATATTATTTAGTCAGAAGAGAAACGACATGAAAAATACAGACATTCAAACGCTTATTGCCGAATATCCTTTAGTGAAACAGCTGATCGATTTAGAAGAAGTTAGCTGGTTTAATCCGTCAGTCACTACTTTGGAAGCCGGTCTGCCTTATGTCGGTCTGAATGCCAGCGATGTAAAACAGGCTGAACAGCGGCTTAACCGCTTTGCGCCTTACCTGTGTAAAGCCTTCCCGGAAACGCAGGTAACGAACGGTATTATTGAGTCTCAGGTTGTGGCGATTCCGGCCATGCAAAAAACGCTGGAACAGCGTTATGGCATCGATATTACCGGTAAGATTTTACTGAAGAAAGACAGTCACTTGCCTATTTCCGGCTCCATAAAGGCGCGCGGTGGAATTTATGAAGTTCTTACCCACGCGGAAAAGCTGGCGATACAGGCCGGCTTATTAACTGAATCTGATGACTACAGCAAACTGTTCTCTGAAGAATTTAAAGCTTTCTTTGGTCAATACAGCATCGCCGTCGGTTCTACCGGTAATCTGGGTATGTCGATTGGTATCATGAGCGCCAAGCTGGGCTTTAGCGTCAGCGTTCATATGTCTGCCGATGCTCGTGAGTGGAAAAAACAAAAGCTACGCTCCCACGGCGTTAAGGTAGTTGAATATGAGCAAGATTATGGCGTTGCCGTAGAGCAGGGGCGTAAAGAGGCTGAATCTGATCCAAACTGCTTCTTTATTGATGATGAAAACTCTCAGACCCTGTTTCTTGGCTATGCCGTTGCCGGTCAGCGCCTGAAAGCTCAGTTTAGCGAAATGAAGGTAGTGGTCGATGAAAACCATCCGCTGTTTGTTTATCTGCCGTGCGGCGTAGGCGGTGGCCCCGGCGGCGTGGCCTTTGGTCTGAAGCTGGCCTTCGGCGACCACGTTCACTGTATTTTCGCTGAACCAACCCACTCCCCTTGTATGCTATTAGGCGTTCATACCAGCTTACACGATCATATCTCGGTGCAGGATATCGGCATTGATAACGTCACCGCGGCAGATGGCCTGGCGGTAGGGCGAGCTTCCGGCTTTGTTGGTCGGGCCATGGAGCGCTTGCTGGATGGTTATTACACTATCAGCGATCGGGAAATGTACGATCTGTTAGGCCTACTCAATCGGGAAGAAGGTATTCAACTGGAGCCTTCAGCTCTTGCCGGTATGCCGGGCCCTTCACGGGTAATGGCCGACGCAGAATACCTAAAACGTATGGACCTGACCCCGGAGAAAATGAGCAACTCCACCCATTTAGTCTGGGCAACCGGCGGCGGAATGGTACCGCAAGCGGAGATGGAAAAATACTTAGCCACCGCCAAAATCTGAGTGATATAAACCAACTAAAATAATCAATCCGGCACAGGTGATAAGCCTGTAAGCCGGATTGATTGAGTCTATTGTTGAAAGTCATTACACTCCAAGCAATATATCGTACAGACAAGGATAGCGAACAATGACTACAGAAAAATCGACGGGGTTAACAGACTGGGCTCGCCCTTATTATCAAGCAAGCACCGAATCTCCATTTCTGTTTTACGTCATATTTGGCGCAACGGCAGATAACTTTGCAATTTCCCGCAATAAATACCTCTGTGACGGAATTCCTGATAGCCTCGAAATTTTAGCCTATGGACCAGATAACCACCCTGAAGTTATCGATAACTTTCGCACGGCTAATTTACAGGTGCTGGAAGATGACGCCGGACTGATTGCCGAAATCGCTCGCCAAACGCACTGCGTTATTATCAAAGGCCATATTCAGAACAGCGAAAACCTGAATTACTTTAGAAATACTATCGGGCTACTGACCTTTCTGCTGGATAACGGCGGCGTGGCTATTTTTGATGCACTCAGCCTTAGCTGGTGGTCAAAATCTCGCTGGATGGCTGAAATCTTCCAACCGGCAACTCCTCAGCCGAACTCCCACGTAGTCATACTAACTTCAGCCGAAAATGATGACGCTAATACGCTTTGGTTCCATACCCGCGGGCTATTAAAGTTTGGCCGCCCCGATTTAAGCATTCACAACGTCCCGTCTCATTATCACAGCGCTGTTATCGAGATGTTTAATCGCTTTATTGGATTTCAAGCATTCGGCGGGATGATTGAACAAGGGCAGGAAATTAGAATGAACTCCCTGCCCGATAATATGTATTGTTTACATTCTGGCCATTATGATGACCCGGACTTTAACAACGTTCATATTGAAATTAAGTGGCCTGAAATATATTAACCTGGTGCATTAGCCTATGGAATCAATACACCTTTGTGGTCGTAGGTTTCATAAATATCATCCATCCCTTCTGGCTGATAAATAACAAAGGTATAGTCGGCCTTTTGGCCGTCTTTTCTTGAGGTATAAGTCCTTAGCGAATTGGCAAAGGTCGCCACTACCTTATTATCAGGGGTAATCAGTTGGTATTGGTCTTCCACCTCAACCAATGCTGTTCCACCCTGAAAATAATTAGCACTTTTATATATCAGAGGGATAACCAACTGGCCTTGCGTATTAATATAGCCATATTTCCCACCGTCTCCGTTTACCGCGGCTAATCCATTAGAGAATGGGTATATTTGGCTATAGCGACTGAGGTCGAAGTCGACTTTTTTAGCCTGGCGGTCAATATAATATTGCTGTGATTTTTTATCCGTCACCGCCATTAAACCGTCTTTACCAAAGGCGGAATCAATAGACAATTCCTTATAGGGTGATGGATTAAGTTTTGTCCCTTCAGCATCATAAATATCATAATTGATGTAGCGATAAACTTTATCATTCTCTAGAGAGTAATAATCTTCATCAGCCTTAGGCTTAGTGGTTCGCTCCGAATATCGGGTAATAATATTATCGCCATCAACGACAACATCATCAAAAACGCCGCTTAAAATTAGCTTATTATCACTCTGACGATAAACAACATAGCTTCGAGTATCGGTTTTATCATCATAATTACTACCAATATAAAAAGGTCCGTCCAGAGAGATACCTTGATACTTCAAAGGTAACAAAATCTGATGGGTATGGATATTTAACAGCCCTTTAATAAAGTTATTCGAAGGATCTTTATTAATAATAACGAATTTATCCTGTTCGATTTCGGTACTCATCATATGGAAAGGCTGTCGTTCCAACCGTTTCTCGGCCCGATTCAGTAAATAAATCTGCTCACTATTATAATCTTCGTTAGCCTTCACCGCCGAGTAATAGTCCCCGAGCCTGACATCCAAACGTTTATATTGCGGCGCAATAATCCAAACGCCCTGTTCATCAATTAAACCATATTTCTTTCCGCTGCTGTCCGTACCGGTCGTCAGACCATCAGTATACCGATCCTCCAACGGCTTTAAGCTAAAGGTATACTGATATTCTTTATTCTCCGGTTTGATAAATACCGTAACGGCAATAGCCTCACCGCTAAACTGATAGGAGGCAATAGTTTTAGGCGGGTGCGTCTTTCTTGCCGCTTCTTCTGAAGGGAAGTTATCGAGGAAAAAGGTTAACAACTGGTCTTTAGTATTAATTTTCCCGTTATCGACCTGTTCAATCGCCTGACTAAAAAAGTCATGGAGTTGATCAATATAGTAAACATCATTGGAATACGAAGATGACCCGGCAGATCGCAGCGCCTTCCCCTGTTTATCCATGGCTTCAACACGAAGAATATTGTCATAAACCTCACGCGGCATTGCCAGAGTCACTTCCGAACCGTTAATCGCCATCAGCGCTATATCATTTTGGCTGGCATTACTCTCATGGTTAAAGTAAAAGCGTTTAACCTGGCCCGGTAAGGAATAAGTCGCGGTGGCATCAATGGCTGAAATCCGCTGTACGCTATCAACGTTAAATTCACCGTCCTCAGTTTCCGTTACCGGAAGAGTGGGTGAATTATTGAAGATATGGACCCGATCAAATTTTATTTTTGGTGTCTCGCTATCAAAGAAGTCCTCATTTCCAACCTTCTGGTCTAGGTCATACTTGCGAAAGTTGGTTTGTAAATAGGAAACCTTGCCGACAATATTTTGAACAAACCCGATTGAATTAAAGTAATCCTGATACTTCACATTAGAAACATCGGCAGGAAGCGGATCAAACTGGGCTACATATTCAGGCTCGCTGCCTTCTGCTGGCTTGCCGGTTGAAAAGCGGATGGAACTAAAACGCTGCAATTTTTCCAACTCATCAAGCTGTTGTTGCAGTAATGTCTTTATCTGTGAAAGAGAGTGGTCCTTAAACTGCTGCTGAAATTCAGCCGCCATCTCTGCACGCTCAATATCGGCCAATGCGCTACCGGAGCATAGTATTCCCAGCGCCAGAAACAGGGCTTTAAACTTAAAAATAGACATTTTTGTTTTCTTACTCATATTAGTTTAGCGGCCAGGACGACAGAAAGGGGTTATTATTCGGACTATAGTGACATAATTAAAGTATCCTTGTCAGTTCGAAGATAACCGCAGTTTCAAAGTTTTTCGCATCATAATTAGTTACGTTACGCTATCATTTATCATCACTATAGAAGGTAGCTTAATCTCAAAATGAGACCAACAGGGAAGTAATAACATGGGTAGTCAGGAAAAGCCGGTCGGCAACAAACGATATATTATCGAAACCTCACTGATGGCGATCGTCGGATTGCCAATTTTAATGCAGGTTGCTGTATTTACAATCGTTCAGCTATCTTTATCAGAACTTCTGGCAAGCGCTCTTGCCTCATTAATTACCCTTCCAATAGGCTATCTTTGGGCTAAGAAAAACAACTTACCGTCCAGCTTCTTTGCACGCTATCTGCCAGTCCTAATTCCTTTAATTTATTGCTTGCTCCTCTGGAGTCTGGCGATGTTTATCGGCAAAGGCGATTTTACTCATTCGGTATTTGAATACTTCATGCTGCTGATATTCCCTTTTCTTGGTACCAGCCTTATTGCCATATTCACCGGACAACTCTGGATAACTATTCTGATGCCGCTAGTTGGCTATCTCTGTTTCGCCTTAGGCCTTGCTATCGGTACTAAAAAATTAGGAAAAAATATGAACGTGACTCGCGGACGGTTACCAGTATTAGGCCTGTGCTCAGCGTTGCTAATCCTCACCGCCTGCCAAGGGTATCAGCGTGAAACTCACTTAGTTACCGAAAACTCAGCGCTGACGGTCAATGAAACAATAAGCCTGTGGGATTACGCTCCGTTTAAGAAAGAGGGTAGCCGGCTCACTGCACTTTCCTCTCCGGCGACTATCAACATCGACAACGAATGGCCACGGGTGGACGGTGCCACTGCCGCATACCCCATCTATGCGTCGGCAGTACAGGCACTGTACCAAGGATTAGACTACAACTCGGTAGATCCTTATATTGCCAGCCGCCGTACTCCTGAAGCCTATAAAGCCCTGATCGCGGGCAAAACCGATCTCATCTTTGCCGCCCAACCTTCAGAACAACAAAAGAAGCTAGCCGCAGAAAACGGTTTAACCCTGACGATGGTTCCGTTAGCTCAGGAAGCCTTTGTCTTTATCGCGAATAAAGACAACCCGGTGAAAAACCTGTCTGTCGAGCAGATACGCGCAATCTACGCCGGGCAAATCAATAACTGGCAGGAAGTCGGCGGTGAAAATTGGGATATCATTGGCTATCAACGCCCTGAAGGCTCAGGCAGCCAGACCACCATGCTGGCGAAGGTCATGCAAGAGACTAAAATGCGTCAACCGTTGGAGTCAGAAGTAGCCGCGGGTATGGGGGGGCTTATCCGTCGGGTAGCGAATTATCAAAACACCACTAACGCACTGGGCTATTCGTTCCGCTACTACGCCAGCCAGATGAATCACAACGACCAACTGCAGTTGCTGTCAGTTAACGGCATTGCGCCCACGCCGGAAAATATCCGCAACGGCAGCTATCCGTTTAGCGTTAACGTTTACATGATCACCGCCGGTCAACCCACGCCTAATACCCAAAAACTAATGGATTGGTTCCTCAGCCCGCAAGGGCAAAAGCTGGTGGAAGATGTGGGATATGTGCCGGTGAGGCCGACTAAGTAATATTTTACTATTCAATAAGCTAGCAGACATAAAAACGGCCCATCGCGGGCCGTTTTATTACTATTCATTCTAAAAACTACAGAACCTTAGTCTGAGCCTCAGCCGCAGCCAGTGCCACCATATTAACGATACGGCGAACCGAGGCAACCGGAGTCAGAATATGAACCGGTTTAGAAACCCCCATCAGAACGGGCCCGACGGTAACACCCTCAGACGAAGAGACACGCAGCAGGTTGTAGCTGATACGCGCAGACTCCATATTCGGCATGATCAAAATATTAGCCGCACCTTTCAGGGGACTGTCCGGCATGATGTCATTGCGAATGCTTTCCACCAGCGCTGCATCACCGTGCATTTCGCCGTCAATTTCCAGCTCAGGCGCAGCCTGCTTAACCAGTTTAAGCACTTCTCGCATCTTGCGAGCGCTCGGGCTATCAGAGGTACCAAAGCTTGAGTGGGACAACAGGGCAACCTTCGGCTCAATACCAAAACGACGCACGGTTTCAGCCGCCATCAGGGTAATTTCCGTTAGCTGTTCCGGCGTAGGATCGTCATTCACATAGGTATCAGTGATAAAGGTATTACCACTTGGCAACAGAAGAGCATTCATCGCAGCGGCAACGTTGACGCCATCACGATAACCAAACACCTCTTCTACCACGCTGTAATGGTCGTGATAATTGCCGATAGTGCCACAAATCAGGCCATCCGCCTCACCGCGTTGGACCATAATAGCGCCAATCAGCGTAGGGTTGCCGATCACCGCCCGGCGGGCAGCTTCACGGGAAATCCCTTTACGTTTCATGATCTGGTAATACTCGCTCCAGTACTCATTAAAACGCGGGTCTGATTCGTTATTGACCACATCAAAATCTTTACCGATGGTCAGTTGCAGACCCAATTTTTTCAGGCGCATTTCGATCACGCTCGGGCGGCCAATCAGAATCGGGAATGCCAGACCTTGGGAAACAATATCCTGAGTGGCGTGTAATACGCGCTCTTCTTCCCCTTCTGCAAACACAATCCGTTTAGACTGGGCTTTTGCCTGAGAGAAAATCGGCTTCATAAACAGGTTAGTTTTGTAGATGAATTCCGTCAGGTGCTCAACGTAGGCATCAAAATCTTCGATAGGGCGATTGGCTACGCCGGAATCCATTGCCGCCTTAGCGACCGCCGGGGCAATCTTCACAATCAAACGCGGGTCAAAAGGCTTTGGAATAATATAGTCAGGACCAAAAGAAAGCTCCTGATCGCCATAGGCGGAAGAAACCACATCGCTCTGTTCAGCCAAGGCCAGATCGGCAATCGCTCGTACGGCAGCCAGTTTCATCTCTTCATTAATCACCGTCGCGCCCACGTCCAATGCGCCGCGGAACAAGAACGGGAAGCACAGCACGTTATTGACCTGATTTGGATAATCAGAACGGCCGGTACAAACGATCGCATCCGGACGCACCGCTTTAGCCAATGGCGGTAAAATTTCAGGTTCAGGGTTAGCCAGCGCCAAAATCAGCGGACTTGGTGCCATGGTTTTGACCATATCCTGAGTCAGAACCCCCGGGCCAGAACAGCCAAGGAAGATATCCGCATCAGAGACCACCTCGGCCAGGGTACGCTTGCCATTATCGACAATGGCATACAACGCCTTATTCTCTTCCATGTTTTCATCGCGGCCCTGATAAATAACGCCACGGGAGTCACAAACAGCAATATTCTCATGCTTCATACCAAGAGCAACCAGCAGGTTAAGGCAGGCGATTGCCGCCGCACCTGCGCCGGATACTACCAGGCGAACATCTTCCATTTGCTTTTCAACTACCCGCAGGCCGTTCAGTACGGCAGCAGCGCAGATGATCGCAGTTCCATGCTGGTCATCGTGGAACACCGGAATCTTCATACGCTTACGCAGCGCTTTTTCAATATAGAAACATTCTGGTGCTTTAATATCTTCTAAGTTAATGCCGCCAAACGTCGGTTCCAGCGAGGCAATAATATCGATCAGCTTGTCCGGATCGGTCTCATCCACTTCAATATCAAATACGTCAATACCGGCAAACTTTTTAAACAATACCCCTTTACCTTCCATCACCGGCTTACCGGCTAACGCGCCAATATTGCCTAATCCTAATACCGCCGTTCCATTAGAAATTACCGCCACTAAATTACCGCGAGCCGTATATTTATAAGAAGCCAGCGGATCGGCAGCAATCTCCAGGCAAGGGGCCGCCACGCCCGGAGAATAAGCTAAAGCCAAATCACGCTGCGTCGCTAAAGGCTTAGTTGGGGTAACTTGAATTTTTCCCGGTACGGGAAACTGATGAAAATCGAGTGCACTCTGTTTTAACTGTTCGTCCATTTATCGTGTCCTTTTCAGGGAGAAGCAAAAGCGATAGCCTGCCATAGGCATCGCTCCCAGATATGTTTGTAACCGCCAGATAGCCCGTCAAGTCGGGCTGCAAGTTCACCAGTCAGCTTATTTTTATCGAATCGTCTGATTAATGTACTTAACAACCAAACATACAGGTTTGCTATCAATCTTAACATTAATTTAATATTTGCCTATCCGCTCGGTCGGGGTTATGTGATGAGGATCCAAGTCAAATAAGGAATAGCCAACTGTCGGTTCACTCTGGTTGGGCAAATTAGCCGTTATTCTCGGGTATTTTCATCCAATAATTTTTCATCTAGCACCTACCAGACTTAGCGCCATCAACTATGCTTAATAAGAACCAGTGAAAACCGGGCTGCCCGGTAGAGACATAAAGACCCGTCATACTAACCGGTAATATTGACTAACTTTAGGGTAAGCGATATGAGTGCAAAATTTGAAATTTTTCATGGTAAAAACGGTGAGTTCTATTTTCGGTTAAAAGCAGGAAACGGTCAGATAATTCTTGGCAGTGAAGGCTATACCACCAAAGCTAATTGCCTTAATGGAATTAAGTCGGTTAAAAATCATGCCAAAGAACACCGCTACTTTGAAAAGAAAGTCACCACCAACGGTAAATTCTCTTTTAACTTAAAAGCATCAAACGGTCAGATTATTGGCACCAGCCAGACCTATACCACCGAACAGTCCAGAGATGCAGGAATTGATTCCGTAAGCCATAACGGCCCGGAAGCCGAAGTGACCGATTTAACCGCTCTCGCGGATTAGCCCGAATCAATAAGAGAGTATCTTTACACCCTGTAGTGCTTCGTCCGTTAGTCGGTTACTCGATTAACGGACCTTTTTCTATCGGGCATCATGGTTTGCCTTCAGGCTAAGAATTATTGTTCTGTTTAAACCATTGAGTAAGCCTTCCCCAGGCTTCCTTGATCATCGTCCCCATTGCTGCGCTTCGCGTTACAGGCTCTTATCCACTGTTCGCGCGACAGTTTATACAGACAATGTTTAGCCAAAGGGCTATTCACATCAACCGCAGGATGAATAAAGTGTTCCGATGAACGTCGCATCCCTAAGCGTTCCATAACCGCCTGAGAGCGGTGATTAATCAGGGCAGTAAAAGAGACAATCTCAGGCAGTTCCAACCGTTCAAAACCAACCGCCAGTGCACCCAAAGCCGCTTCTGTTGCATAACCTTGTCGCCAAAACTCAGCGGCGATTCGCCAGCCAATCTCAACGCAGGGATTAAAGGGTAAGTCCGCCGTCGGAATATGTAACCCGACAAAACCAATAAACTGGGCGTCATCCTTTCTTTCTGCAACCCAGAGCCCCCAGCCGCGTTCTGCGATCAGGGCCTGACAGCGATCGGCCATGGTATCACTGGTTTGTCGATCCATCAGGGCAGGAAAAAACTCCATCACCTTTGGGTCAGCACTCATCTTAGCAAATGGCTGACGATCGGACGGTAGCCACTGGCGTAATCTCAAACGGGCGGTATCAAACTCTATCGGCTGACTCATAATGCTGACCTTTTGATTGGCTAAACCATGGTATAGGCTTTTTCCAGACTACCTTCATCGTCGTCATCATCTTGGCTGCCGGGTTTGTTTTCTCCCGGCTCTCTGATAACAATAACCTGATGTTCTGGTTCATCAGGTTGCAAAATGATATCAGGCTCTGATTCTGTCACTTCAGCCTCAGCGGCGTCAATTTCAGGTTCTTCGATAACTTCCGGCGCCGGCATGCTTTCCTGAATCATTTGCTCATCAAAGCTTGGGTTAAGGGCCGGTGATAACGGTGAACTCATTAGGCTATCCGGCATAGCAATATGTGGTAGCGGGGCATCGTCCACAAACTGCTCTTCGTCTTTCTTCACCGTACGGCTCAGGGACATCATCATCACCCCGCACAGCGCAAAGAAAGCATACAGAATATTACCGCCCAACGGCTGCATCAGCGCGCCGACAATCAGCGGGCCGATACTGGCTCCAACGCCAAACGACATCAATAAGCAGGCCGCTAATGACACCCGACGCTCCGGTTCAATCATATCATTGGCTAAAGCGACCACTAACGGATAAAGGGTAAATTGCAGCATGCCGACCACAAAACCAATACCGAGTAACAGGTGAAACTCAATCTGGGGCAAAATAGCCAGCGGCAGCGCCGCCAGCGCCAATAACAGGGCATTAATACGCATCAGTAGCGTACGGTTATATTTGTCCGACAGCCAGCTTAACGGCAACTGGGCTACCAGCCCGGCAAAAATCGAAACGGCCATAAACAGACCGGTTTGCTGAGTAGAAAGCGATTGCAGGCTGGAGTAAACCGGAGCCAAACCATAGAACGACCCAACCACCATGCCAACCACTAAGGTTGAAGCCAGAATCTTAGGAATCGAACCAATAAAGAACTTCAGCTCCATCGGTGCCGGAGAGATTTGCTGAGCATGGCTGCGGGTAGTCAGGGCAATAGGCACCAGGCAAAGTGAAAAGCACAGGGCAATAATCAGCAGCGAGCTTAGGCCTAAGTCCGGCTGCAACATCAGTACCATCTGGCCCAGCGCCATTCCAAGATAGGACGCTGCCATATAAAAGCCAAACACCACGCCACGCTGATTAGGCTCAGCCTGATCGTTAAACCAGCTTTCGAGCACCATGTACTGACACATCATACACAGGCCGATAATCAGCCTCAGACCAACCCACACGGGAATAAATTCGGTTAATCCGTGCATCAGCACTGCGGCAGTAATAATACCGGCACAGGAGACATAAGCCCGAATATGGCCTACCCGGGCGATTAAAAAATGACCAATCTTACCACCGATAACTAAGCCAATGTAGTTAGCTGCGGTAATCGCACCGATCAAAGCACCGCTAACGTTAACGGAAGCCAGACGAAGAGAGATATAGGTGGTAAGAAGGCCTGAACCTAACAACATGATCATCGTTGTGGTATACAGCGGAAAAAATACGCCAAGTGCTTTTTTCACGACACCATCCTGATTTTATCTGTTGAAGTAGCAATGTTGTTAATAGTAACAAAAAAACCGGCATATTGGGTGAATATGCCGGTTTTTGTCGGGATTGATAAGTAAATGTGATGAACTTCGCCTATCTCAACGGCGTCACTCACATAAACTAACCCATGACTAATACGCTGATGCTATTTCTTCTTATCAGCCAGATCGATCTCTTCAAAATTAAAGGAGCCATCAGGCATAACCTTCACGCCGGACAGATTATTATTGTGCACATACAGCACTTTTTCAGTCACTAAAAATGCCCAAGGAGCATCGGCCCAAACCTGATCCTGAACGGCCTTATAGATTTTGGCTTTGGCTTCTCGGTCGGTAGTTTGCAGCGCCTTTTTAAGATCCTCATCAACCAGCGGATTACTGTAGTACGCGGTATTGAACTGCTTAGGTGGCCATGCCTGAGTCGATACCAACGGCGTCAAGGCAAAATCCGGCTCCATTGTCGATGCCGACCAGCCCACGTAATACATGCGTACTTCTGCTTTTTTAGCATCCGGCACGCTTTCAACTAATGCCACCCGTTGCCCGGCCTCCAGCGCTCGCACGTTAACTTTAATTCCAACCTGCCCTAGCTGCTGCTGTACAGACTGAATCACTTTTTGCGCCGTAATATGGTTAAATGCTGACCACAACGTGGTTTCAAAGCCGTCCGGGTAACCGGCCTCTTTCAGCAACTCTTTGGCTTTAGCCGGATCGTAGGGCCATTGACCATAGCTCTGTGAAAACTCAATACCCTTAGGTAAAACACCTTCAGCCGGAACCGCATAGCCGGAGAAAGCCACCTTAATCAGCGCATCTTTATTAATCGCGTAGTTAATCGCCTGTCTGACCCGAACATCATCAAATGGCTTTTGCTGAGTATTAAAGCTGATATAACGCTGAATAATCGACGGACCGCTGACCAACGTCAGGTTCTTATCATTCTCCAGCAGCTTGGCCTGCTCATAAGGAATAGTATAAGCAAACTGGGCTTCGCCGGTTTGCATCACCGCCGCCCGAGTATTGTTATCAACAATCGGTCGCCAGGTAATGGTATCGACCTTTGGCAGGCCCTTTTTCCAGTAACCGTCAAACTTCTTCACTTTCAGGCTATCTGTCGGGTTCCAGTTCACATACTCAAACGGACCGGTACCCACCGGATGGAAACCGATCTCCTTGCCATATTGCTTAATTGCCGCCGGAGAAATCATGACGGCTGAAGGGTGAGCCAGCGTGTTAACAAATGCTGAATAAGGCTGATTAAGCGTAAGTCTCACTTCATCCGGCGCAATCACTTCCGTTTTAACGATCCGATTAAACAGATTAAAGCGTTTGAGGTGGTTATCCGGGTTGGTGACCCGATCAAAGTTAACTTTCACCGCATCGGCATTAAAGTCGGTACCATCGTGAAACTTAATATTTTTCTTGAGCTTAATGGTATATATCAGCCCATCATCGCTAACGGTATAGCTATCGGCCAAGACGTTAACCAGTTTGGCATCGGCATCAAAACCAAATAATCCCTGATAAAACGATTTAGACACCGCTTGAGAAAGGGTATCGTTGGCATCATAAGGATCTAAGGTTGTGAAAGTAGAATAGACGGCAATAACCGCGTCTTTATCAGCGAAAGCATTGGCGCTGAATCCCATCACCGCGGAAAGCCCCAAGGCCAGCGTACTTCTTCGTATTGTTGTGCTCAAAAATGTCATCCTATCCCCCTGCGTAGAATAGATTTATTTATCAATATGTTAATTATTATGTTGTGTCAGACTTTTATCATAAGAACACATAAAGATTAGTAACAGATCTGAGGATTAAACAGAAATACAAAAAAAATATGAGATATAGCCAAAATAATTCGAGTTGCATCGCGACGGCAAGTAAGCGAGTCCCGATGAGCTTACTCAGGTAAGTGATTATTAGGCCCATTAATGGGCCTAACCCCTTCGGGGCCGCTGCCAGCAGCGTTCAAATCTACTTACAGCAGATTTGTCGGGTGAGTAAACGCAGCCAACAAAGATGCAGCTTGAAGTATGACGGGTATAGAGGTTAATTAAATAAGGTGAAGTAATCATTGTAGATACGCGATGAGAGTCTGCCATCGATATAACTTAATCCTCCATCCTGTTTTAGCAGAAGATCGTCGTCATAACCATACCGCACTTCGGTATCGACACTATTTAAAAAAACCAACGGGGGCAATATTAGGCCCCCGTTCGTCAACGTTATCAGTATTCAGATCAAATATTATTGATACAGAGCCTGTTGCTGAGCCAGATTTTGCTGAATATCACGATCTATATTAGCAACCCAGCGATTATAGTCACTCGGGACTCGATCCATGCTCACAGTTAAGTTCTTACTGCCAACATATTCAATCGTGTATTTAGATGAAGTGTAAGGAATACGAATATCAACGTAGCTTTGGCGAGTGATCAGTTTTCCGGTAATAACACCATCACGTACTTGCTTCATCTCCCAGCCCTGACCGGTGCCCGCATCAACAATCGCTTTTTCAATCTGTGCCGGGGTAAAGCTACCGTTGATATCCGACGTTTTATTACGGGCCGGTACGTTTCCGCTACAGCCAACAATAAACATCACTGCAATAACACCGATAAATAGCGCTTTTAAACTTCTCATAGATTTATGCTCTCCATTTTAACTAACCGGGAAAAATACCGTTTATCTTCCCACATTCCATAAAATTACCGCCAGATAATACCCTAATATTTGATCGGTTAGCTAACAATGGAAGAAAAAAACAGCAGTTTTCCTCTAGGCTAACGCTTAATACAGTATGGATACAACGTCATCAATGATGCAGTCCACCGAATAATACTCCCCGTCTATTAGTGGCATAAACTGGGTTAATCTCACAGGGGGCAACCTGTCGGACGCACAGCATTTGTAGCCCACATGGTGAGTTCGAAAGAACCTATAACGTCATTGGCCATCAGAGCCAGACAGCGGGATATCTCACCGACAGATTCGATAGCATCTGTTCATAATACTGCTGTCAGGTTACTGAACGCAAAAACACCATCACCGAGCATATTCCATTTTTATACTACAAAATATTCACTATCGACTTAGACAATTGTTCTTCAAGAATAGGTTGTGCTTCTTCAAAAACTAAATTTACTTTATTAGCATTTGAAACCACTCGTGTCTGATATTTATTTTGATTCCCACTTTCTGTACTAGATTGAATTTTCGCACCAGACGTTCCCTGCCTTAATACGGCAATATTATCAGTAGTAACAGATGTTTTTGTTCGTTCAGAAATTTGGACATCGGTAATCATTGTATAATTTACATCTTCAACCATTGCATCTGCAGCCAACCCTATCACACCAGATACGAGTCCAACACCTAATATAGCCCCACCAGAACTGGAATTATAAGCAGTTATCCCGGCCCCCAGAGCTGCTCCCATCATTGCCCCTTCATAACCCTGATTTAAAAACTTCTGAGAATCACGCAGGTCCATTTTTTCGGCTTTTAAAATATTAGCCTGTATCCAATAATGAGCAGCATCCGGATCGTTAACAACCTGATATCCCTTAGAAGATATATCCGTAGCTATACGCTCTTTCAACCCACTCATATCTCTATCTGAGGTATTTTTAACTTGAATGAAAACTGTTTTTTGACTTGATGGTTCTAGCCAAATAGTCTGGCTCATCTGTGTTTTTACATCCAAATTTCGTTTTTTAATCGCTGTATTCATTGCCCCGCAGCCAGACAACACCAATGCAGAGAAAATAACACTAACCAATAAAATTTTTCTTTTAATCCGTAACATGCGAAATCCTTTATCAAAATAAGAAAGTGGGGGGGACTATAATTCTATTTAAATAGATAAGTAACCATGATAGATAGCCTGCTATTAATTATTTTTATTGCAATAACATTATACAGATAATTTCAATTTAAAAAATAAATCGCTCATCATCCTTATCAAGAACAAGATATTACTAATAACCCAAGATTTATCACACCAGATTGTTTATAAATCATTTTTAAAAATGCGATTCTTAATAGTGTTGCTTAACTAGCAACATCTTCAATTTCATCAAAATGAGACAAAGAGCTCTACTAACGACCAGTACACAATACCATGGTCGCATTTCGCAGGTTTCGCAGGTTTCGCAGGTTTCGCAGGTTTCGCAGGTTTCGCAGGTTTCGCAGGTTTCGCAGGTTTCGCAGGTTTCGCAGGTTTCGCAGAATAAGAACTTTCAATAAATCACACAATAAAAATATAACCATTTGATATAAAACATTAATTACTTAAATGAATAGTAATAACCACCAATATTGTAACCATGCTGAGTACTAGAAGTCGTTCTTCGGTCTGGCAAGCGCTCCCCACAAACCAAAATAGCAATCCCGCCTAAAAAATCAGACGATTTATAAGGTAGTGGCTCTATAATGATGACAGACTATATATCGCTCTAGGTGGCAATACACCAACACAGCGTGCATTATGTGTTACTTGAATTTTATTTATAATTCCCCAACCCGACTACGTTACGGAGAAAAGGCAAGGAACAGAGGCTCAGTATCTCCAGCCTAATTATTTTGCCTCTGATAGTATTAACACCTCGCTGATTATTAAACTCAGGAACCGATCGTCATGACGCCATTGCCAAAAATCGCTGTTGCTCTGCTGCACTTACCGTCAGAGGAGTGGTTGCCGCCGGATGTTTCTCGGCTGCCGGCAGCGTTGCGGGCTCAGGCAGAAGGCTTTAACCCTAAGCGCCGGCAACAGTTTCTTGCCGGGCGCTGGCTATTAGCGGAGCTGCTATTTAATCAAGCCAACTGCCCTGAACTGCCGGAAATTGATACAACGGATAATGGCCGACCGGTATTTACCGGCTCTGGCTTACCCGATTTTAATATCAGCCACAGCGGCGAATATATTATGGTCGCCCTGTCATATGGCCATCGGTTAGGCTTAGACGTTGAACATATCCGCCCGCGTAACAAACTGATGGCGCTGGCTAAATATAGCTTTAGTGTTGAAGAGTATCAGTGGCTAATGGCCCAGCCTGAGTCGCAGCAGACAGACAGGTTCTGGCAGCTATGGACGCTAAGAGAATCAACGCTCAAGCTGGCAGCCAAGGGCGTGTGGCAGATGAAACAGATTCGTATTAATCCACAGCAAAAATGGCTATCGGCAGACTTTCAGCCCCGTTTATTTGGCTTAACCAGCCGCCACGATGACATCGCTTGGGCCATAGCCAGCGATAGCCTGGTAGAAAACATCGAACTCTGGCAGGCTAATGGGGAATCTCCCTATCTGACAATGGCCCGAGTGCCCTGTATTTATCAGTTTAAAACGCCATAAGACTTAAGATAATCCGTCTTTTTACTACAGGGAGTTATCAATCGCTTTATGTCATTATCTACCGAACAAAAAATGGCTATTCTGCTAGCCCTTCTTCAACAGCAGGCTATCGCTGAAAAAGAGTTTAATAAGGCTAAATTTTATCTGTTATCCGATCGCGATAGTGACTTCTATGACGACGCAACAGCAATATCATGGCTGTTGAAAAATCAGATAATTGGCGCCCGACAGGACTCTATTGAAGACAGGTCAACACGGCAACCTGAATCAAAAATTGCCCAACAACAGCGACATACGCAAGAGTTGCTTACCCAGTTACTTAATACCGACTTTATCAATCAGGCTCAGTTTGGCTCCATAAGTAAAACCCTGATGGCCCGACCAGACCTCAAATTTAATACCGCTTATCACCTGTTCGCCTGGTTGGTAGAGCAAGGTATGGCTTCACCTCAGCCCGACCATCAGGCGACGACTTCCTCAATTAAAGCTGAAACTGAAAGATTGCAAAGTGACATAAGGGACAGTTCTCGGCAAAGCCCGTCGCCGGAAGATAAGAAAAAAACGCTCACCCGCAAACTGCTATTCGGCTTTGGACTGATTATTATTCTTGGCGTAATCAGTAATTTGATTCAGCGATAGAAAATGCTCAAACAGTTGAGAGTATGGCCTGAAGTGCCCGTTTATAGTCTGGATAATTTTCCCACTTAGATTAAACTAGCGGGGAAAAATCAGCCCGCAATAACGAAGCGCGAACTAAAGATAAATAACGTCACTTATTATCACTGTACAGCGACTTAATCACGACGACCAAAAGGAAATTTGAATGAAATTAATCGGTTCCCGCAACGAGCTTAACCGACGCAATGAGTTATTGTATTCCGAAAGGTTTATCAATAAAAAAGCATCCATCGTGTCTTTTCTGAATAAAAGATATAACGAAATAAAATCTGTGTATGTATTGGCGCAGATACAAGAACAAGATGAAGACATCTATAAACTGATAGTTAACAGTAAATTAGTTGTCAGTTTCAAATTATCGCGAACGGATGAAAGTATTAGTGATATTTCAGAGATATCTGTTTTAAATTACAAAAAAAGCATAGAAAAAAAAGCAGATAAATTAGATCTGGCTATTGCATTGGATATGCTGAATACCGATATCCAAAAAGCCGGTTTATCATTGAAAAGAAAAAAGAACTATTGATAAATAATGCATAAAATCAAGTTAATTCAGGGTGATATCACCACAATAGCCGTAGAAGCCATGGTGAATGCGGCCAATTCATCGCTGCTGGGCGGCGGCGGTGTTGATGGTGCAATCCATCGGGCCGGTGGCCCTGAAATTCTGGATGAGTGTCGGAAAATAAAGAACCGTCAGGGTGGCTGTAAAACCGGTGATGCTGTGATTACCCAGGCTGGTCATTTACCGGCTGATTACGTGATACATGCCGTTGGCCCATTCTGGAGCGGCGGTAATAACCATGAATGTGAATTACTGAGAAAAACCTATCAAAGCTGCTTTGATTTAATATCTCAATACGGTATTAAAAGCGTCTCTTTTCCTAATATCAGTACCGGAATCTACAAATTCCCAAAGGAGTTAGCAGCTCAAATCGCATTAGACGTAATCAAGAAAAGTCTGGCTGAACACCCTGAAATCCAGCAGGTAAACATTTGCTGCTTTGAACCAGAAAGCTATCAGATCTATCTGAGCATGGTATCCCGATAATATTGAGATCGCTTTTTGCGAGCCATTTCCAGAATCTCAAATTCTCCTACCACAACGGCAATCCGCTAATTGACCGGCTATCAGGGTAAATATACTGTTTATCCGTTAGCGTCTTTGATGTTAAAAAAACCGATATCACGGATTCTTCGGTCTAACTTGACGATAATGGCAAAAAGACAAATACTAATAATTAGTAATAGATAACATATTAGAGAGCGTCATTATGCCAACCAGTATCTCACTCAGCCCTCATTTCGAAAACTTTATCCAAGAACAAATAAAAAGTGGGCGCTATAACAACGTCAGTGAAGTTATCCGAGCCGGGCTGCGCGAGTTAGAAGAGCAAGAACGAGCGCGAAAATTGGAGATACTTCAAGCTGCCGTCGCTGCTGGAATAGGCAGCGGAGAGAGTATTCCGGCTGAAACAGTATTTGATCGTCTTCAGCAGAAATACCATAAGCAGACAGAAAATGGATAAAAAGAATGGTATTGACCTTATCACCGCTTGCAGTACAAGACCTCGAAGAAATAGGAGACTATATTGCGGATGATAATCCCGTCCGAGCCTTGAGCTGCGTAAACGGACTTTACCAACAATGCTTATTGATAGGTGAAACTCCAGCACTGTACCGGCAACGCCCCGAGCTAGGCAGAGGGATAAGATGCTGCCCATATGGCCGTTATCTAATCTTGTTCTCAGTGAATACTAACGACATTAGAATTCAGAGAATACTTCACGGTGCGAGAGACATCACACCCCAATCATCTTCATAGCAGGCTATTCGGAACATTAGCACCATTCGCTTTTTGCGAGCCATTTCCAGAATCTCAAATTTTCCTGCAAAAATGCCATTGCCCCATTCCCTGCATCGCCATACCGTGACGGTGTTCAGATGGACGCTCTATTCACCTCACTATCGACTATAACGACTAATTCTACAGCGATAGTTATTACTTAATCTGAGGTGCCAATCGACACCTCAGATTGATGGCAAAGTAGTCTAATTTGATTTCAGTACAAATTTCGGCTGCATAATCGGCATCTATTCTTAGTCACTATCGATACTGATTGCACTTACCTAAGCCAAGGCTTACCAACCGATGGCCACGCCTGCACCAGCGCCAACGTTACTTTGGGTATCATCAGATACCGTGAGTTTCACAATGGTATTTTGCGAAGCATGGAAAGAAGCCCCGACGGCCAAAGCCTGCTCACCGTTATAGGTCCCAACCCCGGCTCCCATAGAGAAGCGCTGAGACTCCGTCACCTGTGGAATATTAGCCTGTGCAAATGCGGCACTGATGCCCGCTGACGCATGCTTCTTATTATCAGAGATTGTTCTGTCTTGCTGATTCTGGTGGCTTTCAACGTTATTCAATCGCTGAGAATTGCTGCTAGAAACTCTGGCGTTTTGCCTAACCACCGACTGGGTCGCCACTAAGGCATCGGCGTTGTTATTCACTACATCCTGTGTACGTTGAATAGCGTTAACCGTATTGGATTCAGTGGCCTTTTGTTTAAAGTTACGCTTGGCGGCTAAATCAGCATAATGACGCTGCTCAGCCTGATAACGCAGCGTTGCTACATCGCCGTGCTCGCCGTCCAGATGAGGGGTTGTGCTTACGGGCGTACTATTATCGTGGTCAGTCGTATGGCTATCATTAAATTCTTCTTTCTTCACCCGAAGGTCGCGCTTGGCCGCTAAATCAGCGTAATGGCGCTGCTCAGCCTGATAACGCAGCGTTGCCACATCGCCGTGCTCGCCGTCCAGATGAGGCGTTAGGCTTACGGGCACACTATTATCGTGGTCAGTCGTATGGCTATCATTAAATTCCTCTTTCTTCACCCGAAGGTCACGCTTAGCCGCTAAATCAGCGTAATGGCGCTGCTCAGCCTGATAACGCAGCGTTGCCACATCGCCGTGCTCGCCGTCCAGATGAGGGGTTAGGCTTACGGGCACACTATTATCAGGATTATTTACATCACTCGAATCGGTCAACGTTAATGCCGGTACCGATGTCAGAACAGAGATCTGATTAACAGGCACAACCACCGAGCCATTGTAATAGCTATTTCCTTTCAACTGATCGTTTGCCTGTTGAAGGCTATTGGCACCGAGAATGGCATCTCTAATCCAGGGCGCTTTACTCGAAATTTCAGGGTAGCGGGCAAGATAAGCATTAGCTGCAGCCAGATCGGCACCGGTCAGTGCAGCATTTGCTACCATTGATGTCATTGATGTCATCAGTAATGCACCGAGAATTATTTTGGACTTCATGTTGGGTGTGCGCCTTTATTTTGAATGGATGCCAGTTATTGACAAGATTAAAGCCCACTGATGCCTGTGTGATTTGAGGGATGTTTCTCAACGTATTGGTGACGCCATGTCATGCTGTTAGCTTGCACAGTTGTTTAAAGCGTGGGGATAATAAGTTTATTTTCATCGCGAAATATTGACATAAATCATGTTTGAAATAGTTTGAAAATGAAACTATTTCATTATGAATTTTTGTATATTCATGCTAATAAGCGTTGTTTTTAACTTAATAGGGCAATGTTATTTTACATAGTGAAATATATTGCTTTATTAACGGTTATTACCAGCCTCACTATCACTCACCATGATGGTGAGGCTGAAGAACTACAAAATCAGCCAGTTAATCTTGCGCTGAGTTGTATTTTGGCCAAAAACTCGATTTTCGCTTATGTTTTACTTGAATTTTCGCCATATAGTCGGCGTGAGAGGGGAGAGAAGCATAGCTAGCCACTTTGTCATCCAACTTATCTAACTGCTGCAAATAACTAGCGGCATGGTGATAAGCCGGGCTTCTACCTTGGTCTAAAATATCATCGGCTAAGCTACGCAGCAGGATAATACGAACAATGCAGCCATCTTCAGGCGTGTTATCCAGCAATGAAAGTAGCTGGGTGTAATGCCACTCGGCTATTTCATCAGCGCCCTTTATTGCCAATGCTTGAGCTTTAGCATATTCCTTCAATTTAAGCAGTGGATCTAATTGATCATAAAGCTCAGATTCATTCAAAACTGAAGCAATTAATTGCTTGCGCAGCTTATCGATATGATCGTCAGAAACCAAAGGCACTAACATTTGGAAATTTTCGTATGTCGGTTCCACATTCATCAATTTAATTAATGTGTCTAGGCGTTTTTCCGGCTGATTGAGCCCCAAATAACAATCGGCTAATAGTGATAAACGTATGGCATTTGGCTTTTTCCAACCAACAGAACCCCAATCATCCTCCAACCATTTCATCGCTTGATCGTAAGCACCACAGCGAATGCAGAAATTAACTATACGTTCTATTTGCATCACGTTCGGCAAAGGGCTTACCAGCAAGGTGGCCAGCTTATATATCTCCGGGTCTTTTAACGCTTCAGCTACACCCTGTAGGTTCACAGACCAACGAGTATCACTAAATTCACACTCTTTCTTCTTTAATGATGCGCGCAATCCATTTTCGTAATACGCCGCCAACTGGCGTAATTCATCTGGTGAAAGCAGCAGATGAGCATTAGGTAATATAGGATCAAGCACACCATAATCATTATTATCGACTAACGATCTGACCACAGGTACCCAGCCGGTAGCCGGTACCGAGCTCTGACTCGCCGCTTTCAACCATAATAAACAGATATCCTGATAAACGTCGCCCACCAAACCATCAGAATCATCGCACCGTTCCAGGCTATTTTCTGCGGTATCCAGTAGATCATCGGCCAGTTGAAAAGCCTGATCGGGAGAGGTGGGTAAAATGTGGTTCTCAATTTCCACCAGCAGTTGGCGAACGTCTCTCGCCAACTCGATAGTCTGGTAATATCGGTAGAAATAGTTATCTTTACTTAAAGACTTTATATTTTTCTTAAGTGATTTGATTAAGGCGCTGGTATCTTTTTTTAGCAAAAGCCGCTCTATCTTTGTGTCCAGCATTTTGTCTTTACCATAGATTGAAGCAATAAATACGGCTAAGACCACGCTATCCAATAAAGCGAGTTCATTAATTAATGCATTTTGTTTTTTCATTTGCTTGTTACTCCCCTATTCAAAAGTACAGGCATTCGGCATTGGTTATCTGTCAAAATATGATGTCACTGAACTGCCATTAAGCAGTTCGGCAGCCATGCCATCAAGGTGGATTTTGATCTTCTCCCAATGCGGCATCACCTGTGTCATCAGACGGTAGAACTGTGCGCTGTGGTTGTGCTCTGCCAAGTGGCAAAGCTCATGCAAAATCACATAATCAATGCTTTCTCGTGGCGCTTTAACCAAGTGTGGATTCAGCGTGATGCGCCCCTGCGGTGAACAGCTTCCCCATTGAGTTTGCATGGTTTGCACACGTAATTGCGGCCGCTCACTGACCCACAACGCCTGCCCAAGCATAGCCTCTAGCCTTCTGGCAAACACCTCTTTAGCGCGGTCTTTGTACCACTCATTGAGCAGCACGCGGATGCGTTCCGGTTTTTTCTCCCGTACGGTAATTTCCAGCCTGCCGCGCAGCATTTTAACCCGTGGCTTTTCCTCCGGTTCTACCAGAACCTTCAGCATGTACTGTTTACCAAGGTAATAATGGCTTTCACCGCTGATATATTGGCGCGGGGTAAGGTGCTCCTGCTGGGCACGAAATTCGCGCAGCTGTCGCCAAATCCAACGCCCGCGCTTTTTCACTGCACCGAGTACGTCTTCGTCGGAACTGTTTTCAGGCGCGGCAACCTGCACCCGACAATCCGGATGTACCTTGATCAGCACCTTACTTTTCTGACTGCGCCGGGCATTGATTTCAAAACAGATGCGCTCGTCACCATAGTGAAAATACAAACTCGATGAATGCTTATGCGGTCGGGGAATCACTATTCTTACGCTCATGATTTCTCCGTTATACGCCAGATAAACCGACGCGGGTGATTTGTACCACGCTTTCGACAATCATATTCACCTGATTGATCCCAGCACCGACCGCTTTACACGCCTGAAACAACGTGGGTAGCAGGCTAGTACGAATAGCCGCCTCGATATTCTGGCTATTAATCGAGTTTTCCATCACGGCGCGATCGACCTCAGTATCAATCTCAAACGCCAACGCTATCCATTTCTGTTCGACTTGTTCATCCGTAAGCGAAAAAACCTGAGGTAAGGCTTTTTTAAATACCCCGTAATAAGCCTGAGCATGCTTATTGCCACCAAAAACGTCAGGAATGTCCTGCAACCGGCGGTCTTCAACGTCCTGCATAAATTCGGTATACAGCAGGTATTGCTTTGAAGGATGATCGAACTGTTTTTCCGCTTCTTCGATGGTTTTCAGCAACAGAGCCGAAAACTGTTCACGCGCATACGGATCGTCATGCAGGTCCTGTTCAATCATTTTGGTCACGCGGGTTTTGATAATATCAGTTTCGTTACGGGTTTTATCTTCTGACCAGGAAGCATCCAGCGTTTTGGGTTTTTGCCTACCCATTTTTGAAACGTCATACACGGCATCGGGCTCTTTGACCTGAACGCCGACCACGTGCTTATCCAGCAGTTTTTTTACCTGTTCGGCATATTGGTCATAGTCCACCGTTTCACCGGCATCTTCTTTGATTTGCTGGCGCAACACAGAAAGCTGCCTGACCGTATCTTTATAATTATTGCGTTTGACGTCAGTGAATTCGCTATCTTCAAAGAAGGTGGCGGACTGTAATGCGACTTTCAAACAGCCAGCAAACGCACTCAGCGCCTCGTAAAAATCCTCACGCTTTTTCAGGTGAATATCAACAAACTCCCCGTGGCGCAGTTCCATTTTAGGTACCAGCACCTGACGTAACTGTTCTGAATCACTTGTATTGGTAACGCCGTCAAATATCGCCCACAGGGTTTTATACAATAATGGCAACTGCCTGTATTCCGTGCTCATCTGGTTATACAGGCCGTCGATGTCATTGATGTCATAGCCGCCCTGAGTGCGTGAAGCCAGATCCTGATATTTAGCAATGGTGGTGTCCAGTTCGGACAGCACACCACGATAATCGATAAGCAAACCCTCTTTCTTCTTATCATGCAGCCGGTTAACTCTGGCGATCGCCTGAATCAGGTTGTGCCCTTTCAGTGACTTATCGATGTACAGCACGGTATTTTTAGGCTCATCAAAGCCGGTCAGCAACTTGTCGATCACAATCAATAGCTTTAACTGGTTATCCTTATCAAAGCGGTTAATCAGATGACGGGTATATTTCTGCTCATCCTGGCTGCCAACGTTATCCTTCCACCACTTAGACACTTCCGGCAGGGCTGATTCATCAATACCGGTATTACCTTCACGAGTATCCGGCGGGCTCATGACTACCGCCGATTCAAACAGCCCGGCTTCGTCGAGGTACTTTTTGTACTTAATAGCAGAAAGCTTACTGTCACAGGCCAGCTGGCCTTTCAGGCCGTCAATAATGTGTTTGCTGAAATGATTGGCAATATCCAGCGCAATTAACCGGATGCGATCGTCAGAACTTTGAACCGCCCCTTTGCGGGAATATTTGCGCTTTAAGTCGGCACGCTGTGCTTCGCTCAGCCCCTCAGTAATACGGTCAAACCAGCTATCCACCGCCTTTTCATTGACGTTCAGCTCAGGCTTGCGCTCTTCGTACAGCAGCGGTGTGACCGCTTTATCTTCCACCGCGCGCTGCATGGTGTAGGCATGAACGATCGGGCCAAACTTGTTGGTGGTTTTATCGTCTTTCAACAACGGTGTACCGGTAAAGGCGACAAAGGCGGCATTGGGCAGCGCCAGCTTCATACGGGTATGATTTTCACCGCCCTGACTGCGGTGGCCTTCGTCGATCAGTACCACAATATTCGGGTCGGCGTTGTAGCATTCCGGCAGTTCAGTGGCGGAGGTAAATTTTTGGATCAGCGAGAAGACAATCCGCTGTTTGCCTTTACCGATTTGCTCGGCCAAGCGCGCGCCCGACGTTGCCATGGCAAGTTTGAAATCATTCTTACCCGACAGTTCACCGCCGGACACAAAGCTGTTGCTAAGCTGAGTTTGCAGATCCACCCTGTCGGTCACGATGATAAAACGGCAGGCTTTCAGCGATTGATCCAGCAGCAGCGCTTTACTAAACAGCACCATGGTCAGCGATTTGCCCGAGCCGGTAGTATGCCAGATAACGCCGCCTTCACGACCACCTTTGGCATTCTGTCGTTTGATGCGATCGGTCAGCCGCTTGATGCCAAATACCTGCTGATAACGCGCAATCACCCGGCCAACCTTTTTGTCAAACAGCGTATACAGGCGCACCATATCCATTAAGCGCGTGGGTAATAACAGGCTGATTAATAGCCTATCCTGTCCGGTAACCGCTAATTGACCACCGGCGATCAGGTTCTGATACCAGGCTAAATCCTGCGGTTTGCGGTGGCTAAACAGGCTGAAAATTTGCTGTTCATTAAGCTTTTTATTCTTCAGCGCCAGCATTTCAGCATCGGTGATATCTTCTTCGCGCCAGCCGCCCCAGAATTTTGGCTGGGTGGCGCAGGTGGCGTAGCGCCCGTCGTTGCCGTTAATCGAGAGCAAAATCTGGCCGTAGACAAACAGCTGAGGAATTTCATCGTTCATCTGATTACGCAGGTTTTGGGATATACCTTCTTCGAGAGTCGGGGCTTTTTTACTCTGGCTGACCGGCCGCTTGGCCTCGATCACTACCATCGGAATGCCGTTCACAAAGCCGACGATATCCGGTATGCGGCAATCATAATGCGACGAACCAATGCCGCCGGTGCGGGTAACGCGAAACTCTTCAGTCACCAGAAAACTGTTATTAGTGATATTGTTCCAGTCGACCAGCTCAACGGTTTGGCTGGTTTTACGACCATCAACAAACTCGGTGACCGTAATACCGTACAGCAAATGGTTGTGCATCCGCTGATTGGCTTGAATCAGCCCCTCGTTAAGCGCCGGGCTGCACACTTCACCAATAATGTTTTCGATAGAGGCTTCAGACAGCGGATGCTCTTTACCGGCGTAATGGAAGCGGCGGGTTTCCAGCACCCGGCGCAACTCTGCACGCAATACCACCTGCTCCTGTTTGCCATCACGGGCTTGCATCGCCCGTTGAGGCGAAAGAAAGTACCAGCCCATATTGGTCATTAGCGTCAGCGCGGGTAATTTGGCAATGTACTCTTCTTCAAACTTTGGCGGGGTATGCAGCTCAGGTTGCGGCATGGGTTAGTCCTTTTTCTGCACGATAGCGTAAAGTGCCTCAAGATTGCCTGTCGCCCCTTCAGCCTCTTTCAGGCGGCGGCGCTGCTCGGCAAAACGTTCATATTGCTGGCCGGCTTTTTCATCAGCCTCTTTTTTACTGGTTTTTCCTGCGCCCTGTAAAATATCCAGCTCATTAAAGTTAAGAAACTGCGTCAGCTTGTCCTGCCAGCTGTTTAAGAATATCTGCTGGCGGCGTTTAGTCTGGTCTTCGGCGTAATCCAGCCACATGGTGATAATGCGGTTAAGCCGATCGATTTCATCTTCGCGCAGGTAATTCTTGGCAATGGTGATGTCGGTTTTACGTACGTTGTCATATCTAAAGCTGGTTAGCCCCATATCCGGCCGGTCGGCATCTGCGCGCTGAGCAATGATTTCTGCCGCCGTCAGGCCGGTGCAGGCGTAATGTAGTTTATTCTGGATGGACTGGAAGAAGCGGGTGGTTTCTTTATCCGATGGCTGATAGTCCGCCGCCATAGCAAAAATGTCTTTAATGCGCAGATAGACCCGGCGTTCGCTGGCGCGAATATCGCGGATGCGTTCCAGCATCTCGTCGAAATAGTCCGGCACTACGGACTGCCCGACCGGCGGGTTTTTCAGCCGCTGGTCATCCATCACAAAGCCTTTAATCACATATTCTTGTAGGGTTTGCGTGGCCCACTGGCGGAACTGGGTACCGCGGGCTGAACGCACGCGGTAGCCAACGGCTAAAATGGCATCAAGGTTGTAATAATCAATCTGTCGCGCGACTTCTCTGCTGCCTTCTAAACGAACTATCCGGAATTTCCGGATAGTTGCCGCGGGCTCAAGTTCGCCCTCATTAAATATATTGATCAGATGTTCATTAATGGTGCGCACATCTTTTTGATAAATATCAGCAATCAGCGCCTGAGACAGCCACAGCGTATCCGACTCAAAGCGGCATTCAATCTGCAAACGACCGTCTGCGCTTTGAAACAATACAAACTCACCTTCAGGCGCTGGCGGCACACGCTTGTCATCCATCAGGCCGCCTCCACTTTCACCCGGCGTTTACCGGTCAGCAGTTGCTGCATTAATGCGGTTTTTTCCTGTTTTAGAAAGGCCAGTTTTTTTTGCAGGGTTTCAATTACATTGGCACAATTATCCAAGACCTCTGCAATTTTTATCTGTTCATTATAATCAGGGCAAAGAATCTGAAGGTTTGCAACATCAGATGAATTTATCGCTGGATAGTTACTTCCAACAACTAAAGAATCTATCTGGGAAGTAAGGCTATCACTGAATAAATAGTGATAGATGTAATCAGAGCAAAATAATTCCTTTGGTGAAAGAACTGAAAAACCCGTAGAAGCGATCATATCCTCATGTTGCTTTTCGATCCGTGCAAATCCTTGCAAATTAGGTCTAACGGTAGCTAAAAGAATGTCGCCTTCTTTAATAATTCGTCTTGCCCGACTCGGGGCATTTTCGAAAGTAAAACACTCCAATTTTTCCGCAATAACGCCAACTTTAACATCAGAAAGAGAAATATATTTAAAGGAAAAACTTCCAAGAGTTTTGTTATTAAGGTTGTCTTTATCAATCCTAGAAACATCTGAAAAACTATATAATCTTAATTCCCCCTCAAACCCCGGTAACCGCTTCTTACCCGTCAACAAACTCTGCATTAGCGCTTTTTTCTGCTGCTGGCTGTTGCTAATCAGTTGTTCAGTAGTGGCTATCGCCTTATCCCAGGTTGAGAGAATTTGGGCGATTTTGGTTTGTTCTGAGAGTGGGGGAACCGGTACCAATAAGGACTTGATCAACCCTGCACTAAGATTTTTTTGCCCACCAGAGTTACTCATATCTCGTAAATTTTCATATTGGCTCTCAAGATATAAATAATAATAATCTGTGCTGTATCCCTTTAAGAGTAAAATAGCTGCGCATGCTTGGTTTGTTGATGCATCGATGCCAAGCTTAGCCACTTGTCCTCTAGTTTTTCCTTGACCATACATAGCCATGAGTAAGGTACCTGATGGAAAAACTTTTGCTGAAGAATTATCGAGCCCTGTTTTTGTAATCTTTTCGTTTGTATCTTTAATTTCATTGAAATGCACCTCAGCGGTCGTAACCCAAGGTATGTTCCCATTCCAGAAAGTTAAGTTGGCCCTGCTTGGAGTTCCGCCAGAAGTGATTTTCGCGATAGCCTCTAATGGTTTTATATCCCACCCAGCCGGAACCTTACTCATAACCTAGCTCCTTTAAATACCCCGCCATTTCCACTTCCAGCGCATCTAACTGCGCGGTTAACGCCAGACGCTGTTCGCGCACCGCTACTAAATCAATCTGTTCCTCTTCTTCAAAGGTATCAACATAGCGCGGGATATTCAGGTTGTAGTCGTTGTCCTGAATCTCTTTCAGGCTGGCGATATAGGCGTATTTCTCTACGCTACCGCCTTCGCGGTAGGTGGCGATGATTTTGGCGATATTTTCCGGACTAAGTTCGTTCTGGTTTTTACCAGATTTATATTCCCGGCTGGCATCAATAAACAGCACGTTGCTGTCGATTTTGTCTTTTTTAAATATCAGGATCGCCGCCGGAATACCGGTGCCATAAAACAGTTTTTCCGGCAGGCCGATAACCGCATCGAGCAGGTTCTCTTCAATCAGCCGTTGGCGGATTTTGCCTTCGCTGGAACCGCGGAACAATACGCCGTGCGGCACCACCACGCCCATGCGACCGCCTTTTGTTCCACGGGACGCGGGCTTCAGGGTTTCGATCATATGCGAGATAAACGCATAGTCGCCCTTGGTTTTCGGCGGAATACCACGGTGGAAACGACCAAACCTGTCGGCTGCCGCATCATCATGGCCCCATTTATCCAGGCTAAACGGCGGGTTGGCGGTCACGATATCAAACAGCATCAAATCACCGTTTTTATCCAGCAATTTCGGGTTGCGGATAGTATCGCCCCACTCGATTTTGTGGTTGTCTTCACCGTGCAGAAACATGTTCATTTTAGCCAGCGCCCAGGTAGAGCCAATGGCCTCCTGACCGTACAGCGCATAGCTTTTTGAATCATGATTGGTGCGCACCCGAGCACCGCATTTGATCAACAACGAGGCCGAGCCGCAGGCCGGATCGCAAATAGTATCGCCGGGCTGAGGGTCGAGCAGTTCAGACATTAAGTCCGACACTTCCGGCGGGGTATAAAACTCACCGGCCTTCTGGCCGCCGTTAGACGCAAATTTCTTAATCAGATACTCATAGGCATTACCGATAACGTCCAGCGTACCAACGCGGCTTGGCTTAAGGTTGAGCTCCGGCTTGTCAAAATGCTCAATCAGCTCACGCAGAATACCGTTCTTCTGCTTTTCTTCGCCCAGCTTGTCGGTATTGAAAGAGATATCCTGGAACACGCTTTTACCGGCATCTTTCAGCTTGGTACCGTTGGCTTCTTCTATCGCGTGCAGCGCCTGATCGATACGTTCGCCGTTTTTGGCTTCATGACGGCGGGCATAAATCGCGTAGTAACTGGCATCTCGCGGCAGCACGAAGCGTTCGCTGTTCATCAGCGCTTCAATCAACTCCGGCGAGTCGCCGTGCTGTTTGGCGTAGGTATCGTAATGGTCCTGCCAAACGTCGGAGATATACTTCAAAAACAGCATGGTCAAGATAAAATCTTTATAAGTATCCGCGCTGATGGTGCCACGGAACGTGTCGCAGGCGTCCCAAAGTGCTTTATTAATGTCGTCTTGTTTTACTTTATCATTCATTGCAATAGCTCATTTTTGGGTGTCGAAATTTATCGCCGGTTGTCTCTGCCCGTCATTCTACCCTTATCACCCCGCGGTAAGAATAGCCATTTACCCATAATGTCGACACCAGCGGCGGAAAGTGCATTGATACCATCAGACCGAGGCGGTTTTCATCCCCGTTCTTACATTGCCCATCAGCCATAACCATAAACATCTCCACCAAAACAGGGTATATTTCCTCAGACCACCAAGGACAATAATCAAAGAAAGGAATCAGCCAACGATGCCAGATAGCCAAAGAACAGAATTGCTTAATCAGCTACGCCTGCAGGATCTGATTACAGAAGATCAACTAAGCCGGGCCAAGCTCTACCTGCAATTTATCTCCGGTGTTGGCTTTGAAACGCAAGAAGGGGCTATCGACTGGCTGCTGGAAAACCGGATTATCAGCGAACGTCCGGTCGCTCAAAGACCAGAAGAACCTGAACCAGTCATCATTCCAGAACCGCCCGTTAACCCCATAATTCCGGTAGAAATTACCCCTGAGCCTGAGCCTGAGCCTGAGCCTGAGCCTGAGCCTGAGCCTGAGCCTGAGCCTGAGCCTGAGCCTGAGCCTGAGCCTGAGCCTGAGCCTGA
>NZ_ATYS01000080.1 GCF_000427805.1 Budvicia aquatica DSM 5075 = ATCC 35567
ATGATTCGCGACAGTGCCTGCTATTAATATTGTGATTTTGGTTCAATAACTAAGAAGTACGACCTAATAACCAAGGGATTACGGTCAAGTTCAAGTGCTGGATCCCCGTTTTCACGGGGATGACGACCGTGGAAAAGGCTTAAGGGCTGTATCCCGTTTTTCAACGGTGTGACGGTTTTGGCGTATGTCGGGCTTCGGTGCTACCTTTCTTTCTTCTGACTGTGGCAGGGTAAGCGTAACGAATTACCTCGCTATCTCCTTCATTATCCGATTAAAACATGGGCTCTACTCCTTAGGCTAAGTGCTAACAGGTTAGCTAAAATCCGGATAATTCGCTGTACTCACTCTTAGAATCACGCGCTATTATTTAAAATGGAATGATAACGAAACTTTTTCATTAATATATTTAATTATTTTTTCAACTTATTTGCGAATAATTGATTTTAATCGAGTGATTTATTTAGTTGAATTGATCTTTTATTAATCATATTTGGGTAATTTATTCATAGATGATGAATTTTTTCCTTAATTAATAATGGATTTACTTCGATCATAAAATCTTGGTATTTTATTTAATCCGATAAAACATATTAAATTTAATCACAATGTCGATATTATCTATCAAAAACAGCCAGTAAAATCATAAATCGTAAAAAATTTTAATTCTGATAATTAATTGGCAACCTATTCAATATTCTGATTAATCATATTCTTTCGATCTTTAAGATCGTTTACATGTTATTTTTGGTGTGATAAATTAAGATCACAATATCAAGCCTGTTTAATGTGAATTTAATTTCACTTGTAACGAAAACGGATGAAATTATATTTAAAAATACATTTTAGGTATTAAGTTTTTAGCGTTTTTCTTTATTGTCGTTATGGTTCTCCATATTTCGACCGGGTTTTTGTTGCTTTAAAATTGAGATAAGGGATTTCTCTTCCACCCTTATCTCATCGAGTAAACAGGAGAAGAGAGAATAATGTCTTTATCAAAAAATGGAGTTTTTATGAAACTGAAGAACGTATTTTTATCCGCCGCTATTGTTGCTGCACTAGGTTCTACTGCGGTACAGGCTGCTTCTAACGGTACCGTTAATTTCACCGGTGAAGTTATTGACAAAACTTGTGATATTACTATCGATGGTAACGCGAGCCCGGCTACCGTAGTACTGGAAGCGGTTGATAAATCTCAATTGTCTGCCTCAGGTGCAACGGCTAAGCGTACCGGTTTTAATATTGGTTTATCTAACTGTACCGGTACTGCATCAGTCACCAAAGCAGCTGCGTTCTTTGAAAACGGTGCAACCGTCGATCCCGTTAACTATCGTCTGTTGAATACCCTGAGTGGCGCAACCGCTGCCACTAACGTTCAACTGCAACTGATTGATGCGCCTACCGGTTTACCTATTCAGGTGGGTAACCCAAGCCAGTCTGGCTCAACCACTTACGATCTGAGCTCCGGTTCTGCAACCCTACCGTATGCCGTTGAGTATTATGCAACGGGTGCTGCAACTCCGGGTCTGGTTGCCAGCGCAGTTAATTTCACTATTAACTATTTCTAATCGCTATACCGCTAAGCTTTTCAGGGTGTGGCGTAAGCCACCCCTGCATCAGGGAAGATAACTCCATGAAGAATAATAAAATATTTGGTCAAGTCGCTGCACTGATTTTTGCCCTGACGCTGACTGCCCCGGCTTTAGCCGGCATTGTGATCACCGGTACTCGGGTTATCTATCCGGAAGGTGAGCGGGAAGTGATGGTTAAAGTGGAAAATAAAGGGGATAAACCGGTTCTGATTCAAAGCTGGGTCGATGACGGTGATGCCGAAGCCTCGCCGGAAACCACCAAAGCCCCTTTTACTATTACGCCGCCGGTTAACCGGGTTAATGCAGGAAAAGGCCAGACGTTACGCCTGATGTATATCGGTGAAGGCTTACCCAAGGATAAAGAGTCCGTGTTCTGGCTTAGCGTATTGGAAGTACCACCGCGGGCTAAAGAGCAGGCGAATCAGCTACAAATGGCATTCCGTTCACGTATAAAAATTTTCTATCGCCCGAAGGCTTTACCGGGTGACGCTAATATTGCCGGTGAATCAGTAACCTGGCGCAGGGTTAGTGGCGGAGTGGAAGCTAAAAACCCAACTCCATACTATGTGTCATTGGCCAATATTGCCTCTGATAAAGAGGGCAAAAAAATTATTGCTGAAGGTGGCATGGTCGCTCCCGGCAGTACTCAGTTTTTCCCGATGAAAAGTTCTCTCAGCACCATTTACCCATCCTATATCAATGATTATGGCGGTATTTGGCCAACACCTCAGCCAGTAGCGCCATAGGAAAACCATAAGAGTAACCATGGAAGTCACAACTTCCTGACGATTTCATGATGTCTTAAGTGAAAGGAATTCACATGCCTGCGTTTAACCGTTCGCTTTCTCCGCTGACCGCCGCTGTTTTGCTGGCGCTGGCCGGAGGGGCTGCCGCCGATGACAATAATGATGCCTTTGAGTTTAACCCGTATTTTATGAGTCCGGGTAGCCAGCAGCGTATTGACCTGAGCCGCTACAATCAGGATCTCACTCCGGTGGGTTCATATCGGGCAGAGCTGGTGGTTAACGGCAAACGCGTTGGCCGGGATGAGGTGATAATCAAAGATCGTCTTGTCGAGGGTAAAGCCGTATCGAAAGTTGATATTTGCATTAAACCCAGCACGCTGGCTGCGCTGGATATTAACCTTGAGAAGCTCAGCGACCAGGCTCAGCGACAGATTAAGGGCGTGAAAGAAGGGGAGTGCCTGGCGCTGAACCAGCTGTTACCTGAAAACAGCATCGACTTTGACACCAACGATCAGATCCTCAATCTGAACCTGCCTCAGGTATACCTGATTAACCGGCCGCGCGGCTATGTTAACCCAGAACAGTGGGATCAGGGGGTCACAGCAGCAACCCTGGGCTATAACGCCAATGCCAGCCGTACCCATTATGGCAATCAGGACTATGACAACTTATACGCAAACCTGAATGGCGGCTTTAACCTAAAAGGCTGGTACTTTCGCCATAACGGTATCTACACCAAGCCGCATGATAGCGGCAGTGATTACAACAATATTAATACCTATGTTCAGCGCGATATTGTCGCTATTCAGAGCCGTTTGCTGGCCGGGGATGCCAATACTAAAGGTGAACTGTTTGATACGCTTTCATTTCGCGGGATACAAATTGCCAACGAAGAGCAAATGTTGCCTAACGCGTTACGCGGCTATGCACCCGTGGTGCGCGGCACGGCCAGAACGGCGGCCAAAGTGGTTATCCGCCAGTCAGGTAATGTGATTTATGAGAAGAATGTTGCGCCGGGGCCGTTTGAAATTACTGACCTCTATCCGACCGGTTACGGCGGTAACCTCGATGTCTCTATTGAAGAGGCCAATGGTGGCCGACAGAATTTTCAGGTGCCTTATGCCTCGACCAGTAACCTGTTACGCCCGGGCACGCATCACTACAGCCTGACGTACGGTAAGTTGCGCTCAACCAGTTTAAAAAGCGAACCGGTGCTGATTGAGGGAACTTACCGTCGGGGCATTAATAACGGCTTAACCCTATATGGCGGGGTGCAGGGCAATGAAAACTATCAGGCGGTTCAGGGGGGAACCTCTATTGGTACCCCTATCGGTGCCTTTTCCCTCGATGTCACCCAGGCCAAAACCAAGCTGGGTGAAGCCGCGGGCATCGATCAGGGCTCAATGTCGGGTCAGAGCTATCAGCTCAAATATAGTCAAAATATTGAATCTACCGGCAGTAACTTATCGATAGCGGCCTATCGTTTCTCTACCGATGGCTATATGGACTATATGACCGGTATGACCACGCGTGAAACCATTCAATATGGGCATAACAAAAACATTATACGCCGGGCGAAGAATCGCCTCTCGGTCAGCGCTGCCCAAACCTTACCGCAGGGCTATGGTCAGTTCTATATTAGTGCCTGGCAGCAGGCCTATTGGAATGACAATACCACCGATCGTCAATATCAGTTTGGCTATAACAACCGTTTCAAAAGTATCAGCTATGGCCTGAGTATGACCCGCAGTCAAGATGCTTTTGGTAACGGGCAAAATACCTACATGCTGAATATGACCATACCTTTGGATAATCTGTTTGGTTTTAACCAGATGGGGATCACGGTTAACCGCGGCCCGGGTAATACCATGAGTGAGCAGGTTTTTGCCGGCGGTAGCGCCGGAGAGGATCGCCAGTACAGCTACAACCTGACCGCCGGTAATAACCGCCAGGGTGGCTCTGACGGTAGCACCAGCAGCAGCCTGGTGGTGAACGGATCGATGCGTAGCCCTTACGCCACTATCTCCGGGCTGGCGGGCACGGGCAAAGGCTATGAAACCTATTCAGCCGGCTTAAGCGGTGCCATGGTTGCCCATAGCGGCGGCCTGACCTTAACCCCGTATAGCGGTGATACCTATGCGTTGGTTGAAGCAAAAGGGGCCAAAGGCGCGAAGATGGTGAGTTCTCCGGGTATCCGGATTGATAGCTTTGGTTATGCGGTGGTGCCTTACCTTACTGCCTATCAGATGAATGATGTCGAAATTAGTCCTAAAGGGCTGTCTAACAACGTTGAGCTGAACCTGACCAGCCAGAAGGTCGCGCCGTACAGCGGGGCGGTGGTCAAAATCACCTATGACACAACCATCGGCTATCCGGTATTAATCAGTGCACCACAGACTAATGGTCAATCCCTACCCTTTGGTGCCGATGTGTATGACGAGAACGATCGCCATATTGGCGTGGTCGGGCAGGGGGGGCGGCTATTTGCCCGGGTGTCATCAATGGAAGGTCAACTAAAAGTCGTTTGGGGTGAGGCGATAGACCAGCAATGCATCCTCAGTTATCTGATGCCGAAGGACGCTAATCCTGAGCAGGATAACATCATCAAATTTAATTCAGTCTGCCAGTAGGAGAAGGGGATGATACGGCTCAATCCTGAATGCCCACACTGCCATCAAAAAGATGCTATCAGAAAGCACGGGACCAGCAAAATTGGCCTACAGCGCTATTTGTGTCGCCGCTGTAATAAAACGTTTCAGGCCCGCTATTACTATCGTGCTCATGACCACAATCTTAGTCGTCAAATCGGGGAGCTTGCTCAAAATGGCTGGAGTTCGCAGAAAATAGGCCGGCATCTGAGGATTAGCGTCAATACGGTGAACCGTCGGTTAAAGAATATAACAACCGATAAAGATTATTTAGTCGATAAGTGGATCAGCAACAATGAAATTAGCAGCTAATTTAGTATCGCGTAGCAAAGGTTATATCGGTGTATTGGGCCGGTTAGTGCTGGGTGCGCTGGTTTTGGTAACCTTTGAGGCTCAGGCGGCCATCACCTGTGGAATGAAAGATCCAACCTATTATCGGGATATTGATATTTCCATTATGGGGCCTGGTATTGCAACCGTGGGCGAGGATTTTGCAGCTGGACTCACATTTCCCATACATGCGCAAACATACACGACGACCTGGAATTCAGGGTATGGGTGGAAATGTAGCAGAGCCTGGAATGACCCGGCAACGACAGTTCAGGGCTTTTATCGGGTACAGGCTATCTCTACGCCGTATGGTCCTCCGGTGCTAATCGGTTCTACCTCTGTTTTTCCGACCAATGTTCCCGGTATCGGTATGACGTTCAGAGAACGTATATCCCACACCCCCTCAGAAAATAGTCAATTTCCTGCTAAGGTAGATAGCGCGTTGTATGTTCTTGATTCGCCGTCGTCTTCGGTAAGCGCTTCAGCCTATACTGGGGAAGGAACATTTTATGTTAAATTAGTTAAGACAGGGCCGATAGCCCCGGGAAACCAGCAAGTACTGGCTTCATCTTTTCCAGTTTTTCAGTTTTCGGTAGGCCTTATCTCTCCAGTGGCTTCAGAAACAAAATTTATGACTATCCGTTTTAGCGGTGCCATTAATTTTGTGACAAAAACCTGTCAGGTTGAAGATGTCGATGTCGATTTGGGTTCACATCAACTGGCTGATTTTCCTAAAACTGGAAGCGTTTCGGAGTGGAAGGACTTCAATATTACGCTTAAAAACTGCCCGCCTTTTCATGGCTATGCTTTTAGCGCATCGAGCTATTACCACGATGAAAATGGCAATCTAACGGGTGATAACAGAAGGAGCGAGAACACATTAGATATGGCGTTTGCCAGCGTTTATGGTAACTATAATCTTACTGTTGCTAATATTGAAGGTGGGGCAGGCGCAGCAGAAGGCTTTGGTATTCAAATGGCAATAAATGATGGCAGTACTGTTATTCTTAGCCCTCCTTATACATACAACCAGAAAAGATTGGGTATAACATTAACTACCAGCGATGGCGCTAACTATATTGTTCCACTAAAAGCCAGATATTATCGCTATGGAAGTAAACCTAAAGCTGGAAAAGCTAACGGCGCGATTACCTATACGGTTAATTACTATTAGATAAATAGACTGACCTCTTTATTTACCGATACCTGATTGATATCGGTAAATAAAATAGGTCTCTGCATAAGATTAATTAATTTTTATCGCGATAAGTGTAAGTATTTTAATTATTACATTAGGCAGGGTAACTATTATCTACCCGTTAGCGACGACAATAAATAGCGATAAAACAGAGGCGTCTACTATGGATATAAAGCTTTGTTGCCACTATTGTGAAAAACAGGGGAGTGTGCGAAAGCACGGGAAATCCCGGGCAGGTATTCCCCGCTACCGTTGCAGTGCCTGTGGCCGGACCTTTCAGACCCGCTATATTTACCCGGGCAATGAAGTTGATATTTACCCCTTAATTCAGGCCCGGTTAAATGAAGGCCTCAGTCATTCAGATATTGCTAATCAGCTAGGAATCAATGTAGAGATAATTAGTCGCTATATTTTTATGACGGACAAGAATATTAAGTAATAATTTTAAATAGACCATTTTACATTCTATTTTATGAATTAAAAATTCACGCTCGCCGCTTTATTTTTTCAGAAAAACAGTTAAGGAACAACTCAGTGAACGTTAACGCACTATCCTGTTTTTTACGTCATCAATTTATTTCCCGTTCGATTGTTGTCGCGGGAACGATTATATTTTCACCGCTGACTTATGCCGCCGAATATACCCATACCGTTGATTTAGCTAATCAGACCATCAATGCCAATGACAGCATTAAGACCACCGATATTCACGGTATTATTTCCGGCAGTTCCGATACCACTGGGCTGCAATTAGGCAGCGGTAAGATTGGCGTTACGGTTAACGGTGCACCGGCTAATAATGATACGCCGGTCATTGGTATTAATCTGGTCAGAAGCGCCAGTCCTTCTCACGCATTGGGGACCGGGTCATCAATTAATGTTTCCGGTGACTATCATGCATACGGCGTGCGAGCATCCGATAATATTCATGTTTCAGGTTCAAATCTGACTATCAATACTCAGGGCGTTAATTCGACCTACGGTATTGTTGGCGGCACTAATGGCGTTTTGAATCTGGGTGCTGACAGTGTCATAAACACCACGTCTTCTACAGGCTTAGCGACCTCGGTTACCGTGGCCTCCGGTGGTTCATTACTGGCCGATAACTTACAGGTAGTCACAACGGGTGGCTTCAATAATACGACCAGCATTTTAACGACCGCTACCTCAGCTGCAGGTACTACGGTTGAGCTTGGCAATGGCGGTAAAATTGTCACCGTGAGTCAAACCGATAACGATAATTCATCCGCCGCAATTGCGACCAACGGTAATACCGTGCTTAAGGCTAATGGCTTGGTGATTGAATCAACAAACGCCTACGGTATTCGCGTAAACGGCGGCAAGGCCAATATTAATTTAGGCAATAACAGCTATATTTCAACAACCGGTAATGACTCTTCGGGGATTTCCCTCGGCGGAGCAGTGCAGGGCTCAGACCTGACTGCAAACGGGCTGACTATTTCAACCACCGGTCAGTATGCTTATGGTTTGAATCTTAATACCGGTACCAATAGGGTTAATCTTGGCAGCCATTCATCGATAACGACAACCGGCAACAACGCTCATGGTATCTGGTATATCGGTTCGTCAGGCATGAAGTTTGATGCAGATGCCTTAACGGTACATACCAAAGGTGACTCGGCCAATGCATTGGAGATTGGTAGCGGCACAATGACCATCGGCGGCGGCAGTACCCTGATCTCTGAAAAAACCGGTGGTGTAAAAGCATCCAAGCTGAGCCTTTCAAAAGATGCGCCAACCGTGAATATTAACGACACTAAAATTATTTCATGGGGTCAGGCGGTGAGCGCTCAGCAAGCGGGTACCGTAGTGAATCTTAATCGGGTCGACGCTAGCGCTCTGGGCAGCACCTATGGATTTTGGGCGGCAGCCAGTGGCGTCATTAATGCCACGGATACTTCGCTGCTCGCTCAAAACTCTTATGCGATGGTGGCCAATGGCGGCGGCCAGATTAATCTGGCCGGCAGCGTTAATATTGAGACCGATCGCATGGCGATGATTGCTGATAGTTCCACTTCCTGGATTAAAGGAAACGGGCTGATGCAGATCAACGGGGACTTACAGGCTCAAAACAATGGGTTGATTGATTTAACCATGACCAGCGGTTCAGCGTTGACCGGTATGACCAATCAGAGTAGCGCAGGGCTGCTTAACTTAGCGATGGAAAACAGCCGGTGGAATATGACGGCTGATTCCGTAGTGAATAATTTGCAGCTGACCAAGGGTTCCACCGTTGCGTTCACCGGCACCACAACCCCTAACGGAACTTTACGGGTTACCCATCTAAGCGGCGACGGTCACTTTGCTATGCGCAGCAGTATTGTTGAAGGCGCCGGCGATCTGCTCTCAGTTAGCGGAACAACGACAGGTAATCATCAGGTTAGCGTCTTGAATAACGGCAGTGAAGCCACTAACGGAACAGAAGTACTGACCATTATTGAAACCGCTGACGGTGGCGGTAATTTTGCGCTGACCAACAAGGTTGAACTGGGGGGCTATTTGTACGATCTGCAGCAGACGGGTAATGACTGGCAGCTCTATGCATCGGGCACAGTTCCTCCTAAGCCCGACCCTGAACCCGAGCCAACGCCGGATCCGGACCCAACTCCCGACCCAACGCCGGACCCGGGAACCAATAAACCTAATCCGCCGATTACCTCAACGGCCAATGCTTCAGCCAATAGTTTAAACGTCGGTTACCTGATGAACTATGCGGAAACCCAGACTTTGATGCAGCGGATGGGGCAATTACGCACCGACGGCATTGACGGTAACCTCTGGCTACGCGGCTATTATGGTAACTTTACGTCATTTGGCCGCGGCAAGTTAAGCGGATTCGATATGACTTATAACGGCGTGCAGCTAGGTGCGGATAAGCAGTGGCAGTCTGCCAGCGGCATGATGTATCTGGGCGCAGCTCTGGGTCAAAGCAATTCTAATCAAGATTATCAGAACGGTGACGGCGATATGAGAAATCGTCATGTCGGCCTGTATGCCGGTTATTTGGATAACAGTGGTTTGTACATAGATACCTTGTTGAAATATAACCGCATGCGTAACGAAATTAACGTAAAAGATACCGCCGGTAATGGGGTTGATGGCAGTGCATCATCTAACGGTATATCACTGTCGGTTGAAGCCGGTAAGCGTTTTCATTTTACGCCTGAAAACAGCGGGTTCTATATCGAGCCTCAAAGCCAGTTAACCGTTGCATGGCAGGACAGTAGTCATTTCAAGAACTCCAACGGTTTAAAAGTGGATTTATCCAGCTATACCTCTACTTTGGGCCGCGCCGGCGGGCTGATCGGATATGAAGTGACAGAAGGCGCTACCCCGGTTAACTTTTACCTTAAGAGCAGCTATGTTCACGAGTTTAACGGTGATGCTGACTATCGTTTAAACGGTAATAAAGAAGCTCACTCTTTCAAAGGTGACTGGTGGGCAAATGGTGTTGGTGCCAGCGTAGGTATTGGCAAACAGCATAATCTTTATTTAGACCTGGAGCAGGTTAGCGGCAGTCAGTTTAGACAGAGTCAGATTAACGGCGGGTATCGTTTTAGTTTCTGATTTGGTGTTGGGGGAAGGTTTTCTATTTCCCCCGTTTTCCGGTTTTCCAACGAAATAACGAAGAAGTTTCCCCCTCTCGTCATCCCCGTGAAAACGGGAACGCGAGCCGTAGGCGAAGCAAACATTCGCATCGCGAATGGCCCATAGGGTGAGCGNAGCGAATCATCCAGGTTTTAGCTCACCAATTAGCGCTTGGTTAAGGGTAGAATGATTCGCGACAGTGCCTGCTATTAATATTGTGATTTTGGTTCAATAACTAAGAAGTACGACCTAATAACCAAGGGATTACGGTCAAGTTCAAG
>NZ_ATYS01000081.1 GCF_000427805.1 Budvicia aquatica DSM 5075 = ATCC 35567
TGAGCTTCATAAGCATGTCTTGAATCCAGATCGCATCCTCCGGACTAAACACAGATGGCATCTGCGCGACTAGGTATGCTTTGTTGTGCATGGTTGGGTGTCAGGGTGAGGGAAAACCGATGGAATGTCTGGACGCAGCTCATATGGCTTAACGACACCACCAACCGCGTTAGAAATAGCAACTGCGTTAACGGGTGAGATCTTTTTAAGGCCCCGAACCCACTTCCAGACAGCACCCTGGGTAACGCCAACTTTTTTTGCTAGGGCGGTTTGCCCTCCGGCAATGTACACAGCCTCTTCAATGGGTGTTTTTGTGTGAAACATAAATACTCCTTAGTTATTTGGTTTTAATTTAAACTCTTGGGTTTTATTTTGCAAGTGAAACAGTCATTGACACTTAAGTACCAAGGTTGTAATTTAAGTAAATTAATATCGGAGGATTACGTAGATGAGTTTGACTTTGGCGCAACGCCTGAGGATCGCAATGGCTGAAGTTGGAATAACACAAAGTTCTTTAGCTGAAAAAATAGGTGTTTCTCAAGCAACCATACAAAAGATAGTGACAGGAAGAACCCTCAGGACAGCGTTTTTGCTACCGATAGCAAAAGCTTTAAATATTCGTCCAGAGTGGCTTGCTGAGGGTGTTGGTGAAATGCGTGAAACCAGCATCAAACAACGTGACGGCGTTCCTATGTCTGAGCTTGTGGAAATACCCATAATTACATGGGATAGCTCAGATCCACTTGAAAATGATGAGGTTGAGATACCGTTTTACAAAAGCATTGAGCTAGCTGCGGGCAATGGACGCTGCGTCAATGAGGACTATAATGGCTTTAAATTGAGGTTCTCTAAGGCGACGCTAAGGCGCTATGGCGCCGAGGCAAAGTATGCGGCCGCATTCCCAGTAAGCGGGGACAGCATGGCTCCCGTGATACCGAATGGCTCAACAGTCACCATTGATAGAAACCATACAAAAATTGTAGATGGTGGGATTTATGTCATCGAACAAGATGAGCTATTCAGAGTGAAGCTACTTTACCGTCAGCCCGGCGGTAAGCTGATAATCCGTAGCTATAACTCATCCGAATTCCCTGATGAGACTGCTGATATTGATACGGTGAAGATAATAGGTCGGGTAATTAACTGGTCAGTAATGGCGTGGTAGCCAGTCCTAAGCATATAAGCGACATGGCTGGCTGGTAGGGTTTTTGTGTGTTGGTGGGAATCAAAAAGTGATATTATCAAAAACTTTCAACACTTTATACTAACCCTCAATTCAGTTACTGGGGGTATTCTATTACCACTTACAGGCTTTACTAACTAATTTTGTTATATTTTCAATCTCAGAGATATCAAATACCATTGTTTGTTGATCCATTTTATCAGGGGTATAACCAACAGTTAATTTTTTCTTTCCTTGCAAGCTTTTGATGAACTCGATTGGTTCCGCAGAAAAAAGACGATGACCATCAGGACTTAAATTCCACTTTTGTTCAACTGCTGTACTACTATCGATTCGTACAATTACATTTTTAGATCCCTCTCCCGTGACTATGCCTTTTTTTATTAACAGCATAAGCTCTGTTTTACCACCGCTGCATTTTATGGCTACCCCACCAGAAGAGAAATCAGTCGATGATAATATTCCAGTAATCTCATCACCATCATCCAATGGATTTTTATCTGTGAGAATAGTCCATAAGTTTGGCTTTAACGCTTCTTCTGCTGTTGTTGGTCCCGTTCTGGTCTCAGCAAATGCAACTGAAGCCACCAGTAAACTTACAAAGAAAATAACCCTTTTCAATTCAATGCCCTTTAGTTTAAAAGTTAGACTAATGCTACATTAAAATTACTCAGCATTAGTGGTGCTCATATTCTCTTTTGCTATACCGCTCAAAATAACCAGTATTTAATTTTAACCGATAAAACACTAACCCTTTAGTAATCCCATATACCGTGCATCGTGACATTTATTTCATAGCGATACCCCACACACTACCCCTAATTACTGGGCATATACAAAACCGGAATTAGGCAAAAATCAAGAAGTCGGCGCAAGCTGTACAAAACAACCAAAAAAATAAAATAAACCAATTGACTTAAATTAAACCCTAGGTATTATTTGATTATTGCAAAAAATAGCCCCGACATACCACGCCAATAGATGTCAGGGCCGCAGGTCACAACAAACGGAGGTCTATATGACCAGTGTAAATATTACCACAACTGCCGAAATGGTCAAAACTGCACCGAATGCTAAATTCCTATGGCGCTTTTTGGCTATCAAACGTTCGGATTTGAAATCTGTACCTTGTCGCCAATCTGTTGAAGCTCACACCGAAAAAGAAGCCCGTAAAATTCTGGCTCCTCACTACATCTTATCCTTTGCTGCTCGCCTGCCTGTTCGGGGGGTGAGCCATGCATAACGTTACCGTTCTTGAGGCAATTACCCGTATTGAATCAATACAGCATGGAATAGGGGCGCTGGGTGAGATACTACAAGTTATCGAACTTGATTCCATCTCTGATGAGGCAGTAGGGAATATTGGTTCAATGTTCGTTGTACTCAGTCAAATCACCCTAGAAGCTTTAGGTAAAGTAGATGGCGGGGTGAGTCATGACCAAGCAAGAGATTAAACAACTGAATGACATCCTTCAAAAATCGCAGCAAGCCAGCGCCATTGCTCGGGCTATGTATCATTCATGGTTAGAGCTTCCAGGATGTGAGATTGAATTACTCATTGGTATGTTTTCTGAGTATTCCGACTCAGTAACCGAATGCCTGATAAACCTTTCTGGGGAGGCGGTACGTCATGGATGAGATTCACATTCCCGAAGACTTCACCGGACGTATTCTGGTCAACGTTAGAAACGGCAATGTAATTTGCCATCATCCACTAGCTGAAAACGAATATGTCTTAACAGTAGCGGCATTTATGGAAATTGTTAAGCAATGCGATAAGCAGAGTGCGGAGGTAAGCCATGCGTAAACCGATACCCTTAGACCTTGCATCTTACAAATCAGCTCAACTAGATAGCCTGATATACACAATTCTGGAAGTGGCTGGCGAAAATGATGTTCCACCACACTTAAGCCAGTTGATATCAATCGCTCACGACATGAGTACAGAAATAACCGAGTCATTACGTGCAGGGGTGTCCGCATGAGCCTATTAGACCAACTCACCATCAATAACCTTTCGTCATTGGATGGCGGTGCTTTGATGGCTATTTCAGCCACACAGAGCGAGGCTTCTGACGCGCTATTGGATGGTATTTCTGTTATGGGTAATCTGGCTTATTGGGCCGCCAATAATCCTGAGTATAGTGAGGCAAAAAACGACTTACAAAAGCTGGGTTATTCGCTGATGGTCACCGCTGAAATATTGAAGGCACTTAACCTGAATTCTACTTGTGCTGATAACGCCCTGATGCTGAGAGCTAACCATGAAAAATAACACCAGTATCGACGGAATCTCCATTACAGCCGATAACCTGCAGTCGCTGTTATGCATATTACATGAGCGCGAACCCAAGCAATTGGGGGGGGTGGAGGTTCATTCCACTATCGGTCTCGCGTGGGATTTGGCCTGCAAGATTTCTTCATGGCTGGAAAAGGAAGCGGAAAAAGATGAATAAGCATAACCCCAGCCTCATGGCGGAAGAGTTAGAGGAATTGTCGGGAATGTTATCGGTCATGACTCAGGTTGCCGGTGCGGATGCTGATTGTGAGATTTACCGCACTCTTCGCGCAGCATGGAGAAAGGCAGTAAAGATCGAAAAATGGTTCAGTGAAATGGAGACAGCTAGAAATGCGTGATACCACCAAACAACCATCTGCCAGCGNCCATCACGTTGAAGCTACAAAGCGCGGCATCCGGATATTAAAGCTAAACCCTCAAGGGTTGTATGAAGAAGCGGAGGTAATCGGTTTCTCCGACGCTATAACCCGCTTAGACCATGGTGGCTTTGATAAACATCTGTCTNCTGGTTTACGNATATTAGCGGCGTTAAAAGATGCTGAGGTAAAGAACCACTTTATACCAACAGTTGAACAGCAACTTATTGGCTGGCGATGGTTAGTCTCTACCGTATTTATCAACGAGCAGTGGAAAGCAAACGGAACGGTAGNTGTTGAGAATGAGGAAGGCGGAATTGATATGGCAATCATCTATTCAGGAGAGTATGGAGCTATGTGCATCTACCCGGGCCCTACGCGAACCTCCCTTGCTATCAATGTCGAAGGGCCAGCAATCGGTAAATACGGTACTGAAACCGGAATGTCATTATCCATTCAGTTTTATAAGGAAATGCTTGATATCAACAATGGCATTTTTCAAATATCCGCAATGGGGCTTGAAGGGCTGACAATACTGTATGACGGTTTTATCAAGCAAATTCAAGATAACGGTTTGCCTGTTCAGCCAACAATGCATTAGGGGGATTTTTGACAACGACTAATTATTCCATATTCGCCCAATCTGCCGTTATTGAAGAGCAAAAAGGCAGATATGAAACAGCAGCGGTTTATTGGGAAAAAGCCACCAGATACGCCCAAAGGCCAGTTAATCAGGCGTGGGCTACATCACGGATTGAGCTAAACACTTTGCGCCATACGTTACATCAGCGGTTTGAGCAGTGGCAAATAGAGAACCGCGAACGCAAAGCGAAAGAACGAGAAAAGCGGCTGTTATCTGAAGCATTAAAAAATACAACAATATCGGAGTGGGAATATGAAAAACCAATTAATGACATTTAAATCGCACGAGTTGGGTATATCTCTAAACGGCATGCTGTACCAAGGTAAACCGGTATTTTTTGCCGTAGAATTAGCAAAGGCTTTAGGTTATACAAACCCGTCAAAAGCACTAAATGACCACTGCAAATCATTGATTACACTTAATTATAACGATTCGTTAGAAATGGGATTAGGTAACCTACCGCGCGGTATACAATTAGCCCCTGAATCTGACGTATACCGGCTAATCCTGAAAAGCCAGCTCCCATCCGCTGAACGGGTTCAAGATTGGGTATGTGAAGAGGTCCTTCCGTCAATCCGTGAAACTGGTAGCTATGGACACCAATCCAAACCAATGTCAGAAATGGAAATGATCGCTGCTATGGCACTGTCCAATGTAGAGCAGGAACGCCGCCTGAATCACGTTGAAGGTGAAATTGAGACGGTAGCAGAGGCAGTTGAGAACATCAAAAAAGGCAATATGCGATCTGGTTATGTTGGATATCGCCAAGTGGTAGCCAAAAGCGGGATGACTGATACCAAATGCCGAAATCTGGTTAACGCTTACCGCATTCCGACTGACACGCATGAATTTATGACTCCGGATGGCCTATTATCCCGCCGTGCTATCGTTGAGTTTGATCCGTTCATGAATGCTTTTCATCGTATGATGTCAGAAGCAGAGCCACGCGGTACACGTTGGTACCATCCTAAAATGGGACTATTTCAAGCGATCGGATGGGAGAAATAATCATGTTACCAGCAGATTTTAGGTATTCAGGTATTACTACGGCATTCGAACATAAACCTATTTTAGCTTATGTTATTAATCGCCACGGTCGCCAACATAAATGCTTCTCCCGCAACACGGCCATTAATAAGCTGGCCCACATAATGACTCAGGCGGCATTTGACTTAATTAAAAAGCCGTCACACCTACCTGATGAACGAGTTCAAATGGATGGTTATATTGCCCATAGGCGAGGTGAAGTATTACCGGAATATTGGCGATGTCATAAACGCGCGGTTAGACGCATTCGTTTACTGTTAAATAAAAAACGTGAAATAGAAAAGTGGGAAGAAAAGCACACTAAATTAAAACAGGCTTATAGCGAGTTTATTATTACCAAGCCTTATTAATTAAATAAATTTCACTAATTAAATTTATTACAGCTTTCAGGCTGGGGACAAACTCAGCCTAAATCCGATAAAAGGATTATTACTTATGTCTGAAAAATTGAATCAAATAGCAAGAGATCGGATTCGAATAGCTCGCCTGTATATTGATTATTGCATGCGCCATTATGGTGGAAAATGGTCTGATGTTGTTGTAACAAAAAAGAAAATCGTCCGTGTAGATATTACTGAAAAAAGCATCTGCTTTATTCTCATCAAGTTTATTGAAAATCTAAGCTGTTCTGAACATGGATTAGTGGAAGGTAGAGGNCGAGTCGTCAACTTATATAGCCAAATGCTAAATAAAGATGCTGGAAAATTAACTCCACTGGGTGCAACGGTAATGATTGAAACCATGTTAGCCGCNGTAACNGATGCTATCGAGAACCCTTTAAATAANGANNTNCAGGTGGTTAATCATGACTGATATAGCNACCGACGAAGACGNCATGATTGATATTGACGATGTGATAATCCGTAGCACCCTAATTATTGATGATGGCTGCGACTGGACTGCATATAACGTGTGGAGCATGAACGCACGACGCAGAATGCGGCTCGGCATGTATGAGCAACCACCAGCCAGACCTAAAGTTTCTGAAATAAAGCTGGAGCCAGTTAAGAAGCCAAAAAAGAAAAGCCAGCGAAAGGCAGCGGCAGTCGATTAAGGGGTAAGCACACAGACTCCCTCTAACCGCAAGGCTTACAGCGTAGTTGTGCAGCTAAATAAATTGAAGGAAAACAATCATGACAAATAAACTCAGCAAAGAAAGATTAGAAAAAATAGCGTTCGGCTCAGTTCGTCAAAGCCAAGAGGAAGGCGTATTTATCGCTCGTGAAGTGTTGGAATATAGAGAAGCAGAGGGTAATCCAGTTTACTGGGAGATAGCCGGATGTCTGTTCTCAACGAAAGAGGAAGCGCTTAAGCCGGGATTTATCGGAACGCCAGAACCGCTTTATGAATCACCTGCATTAGGTCAACCGGTAGCGACTGGGTGGATTAGCGTTGCTGATCACCTGCCAGAACTAGACACTGATGTGCAAATTTATTGCTTAGATAGTGGTGAGCAGATGGTTGCCTATCGATTTTCCGATACTGGATTCAGTTATGCGACAACAGAGGGCGGCTCGGTGATAGCGTGTGAACCAACTCACTGGATGGAATTGCCAGCAGCGCCGGAGGTGATTAACAATGATTAATCAAATGCAATTAGTCGCTGCAATCATGAAGGAATTATCCAGACAGGTTCCGGGATTACCGGCTGAGGCTCGATATGTAAATGCTGCCATAGCCGCCGCTAATTCAATCTGTAACGAATTAAGCAAGCCGATCGTTAAGGCTTCTAATCGCATGGGGCTTTCAGCGTGGCTTACGAGTGATGACACAGGGTTGAGTAGTAAATTCATGGCATCTGTCCTATCCGGGCAATTTATCACTGAAAATCGCTACCCGCTAGATCCCGCCGATTTTGGCCGCTGCGTCCGCCTTATTCGCGCCGTTCCTGAATTGGAGCCTAGCCTTAGCCAAATGCGTGATTTTGGTAAAGAGTGGGCGGCGGTAGNTAATAATTGGAGTTACTGGACCCAATTATATGACAANAAGCAAGGTGAAGAGCTTTATAAAGAAATGAAGACTGCTTATTCCGCGGCACCGGTACCGGAGGATTACCAATGACTGACGATTTAGCGTGGATGAGTTCTGCTCAGGTATGTGCGCACCTTGGTATATCGCTNCGCACATTAGACCGGAGGCGGAAAAAGGAGGTTAACCCCTTCCCTGAGCCTGACTACTCCGATATAGGAGCGGAAAATAAGTGGTACCGGTATAAAGTGATTGAATGGCAGCATCAGGAAACTTTGCTAAAACGAACGGCAATTTCCTCTTTATCAAATGCAGCGCGAGACATACGGGGCCGTATAGTAAAACGTGCATGAGTCGCAGCAAGAGCCTCGTATCCGAGGCTTTTACTTTACGTACTCAGGATTGCTCACAATAGACTGTATCCTCTCCCACCAACGTGAATAGGCCTCTTTCATTTCATCCAAGTAATTGTATTTATCATATACCGCCCAGACCCCCGGCAACTTATGCCCCAGCATCATTTCAGCTATGTGAGGGGCGGTAAGTTCCGATAGGTTTGTTCGGGCGGTTCTTCGTAGATCATGAATCGAAAAGTGAGGAACAGTAATTTTATAGGTTTTATATATATATGAACTAACACTGCCTGGTAATGTTAAGTGGAACCCTTGCGCTAAAGGGACCTCCCTACTCGAAAAGATATAATCACCACACGAAAAATTAATAGCCTCTTCCAAAAGGGGGTGTATTTCAGGAATGATCGGCCTGATTAATGGTTTTTTTGTTTTCATTCCAGTTTTATGGTTTTCTGCCGGCACGGTCCAGACACCTAACTTTAAATCAAAATCACCTTTTTTCGCTAACCGTAGCTCTGCGATGCGGCACCCATAAAATAAGCATAATTTTAATAGCGTTTTATTCCTAGAGGTCAATCTAGAGTGATTGCATGCACTCCAAAATAGGGCTATTTCCGGATGATCGAGAACGCGTTCCCCCACCCCTTTCTGTATACCAAAATCACGTCCAGAAAGTTCAATTAGCGGATTATGAGAAACAACCCGCCTCTTTTGGGCCCATGAGTAACATTGCTTTGAATTGCTAATAACGCGTTTAGTTATTTCACTGTAATGCTTCGATAGATTATCCAATAAAGGAAGCCAGTTATGTACGGTAAGTTCAGCGGCTGGGTATTTGCCAATCTTAGGGAAAACGTGAATTTCGAATGACCGCATGATCTGGGTAGAACCTACCTTAGGAGCGCAAACCATCGAATGCCATTCTCTGAACACGGACTCAAACGATAGCTGACTAGATATTTGCTCCCTATCCAAATCACGACGCGTCTTTGGATTATTTCCGGCAGCCAGTACACCAGCCCATTTTATAACCTCGTCTCTCGCAACTTTCAGGCTAACGGCGGGATAGCTACCTATTGTCATTTTCTCTTGTTTACCGCAATACCTATATCGGTAAAAGAAAGTGACAGCACCTTTAACCGATAGGCGAACCCATAAGCCGTCACGGTCTGACTTTTCTTCAATCTTATCTCTCGATTTTCCAAGGTTAGATCTAAGGTAACTATCTGAAATTGCCATAATATTAACCAGACCGTGTCCATTGACTTTTGATTATCATTGCGAATGATACAATATGGACATAGTAATGGACATGAATATATTGGCGGTTGGTGTCGGAGACTGTCTTTTGTTGGCGTGGGTTTATTTATAATATTTGTTATTTATTATAAAGTTAATTGATATTTTGACGCCAATTGTCATGAGTTGTCTTTATTATAATCATCAGACAGGCCGATAAACCCGTTAATCACGCCCTGCGGGTTTTGGGTGCAAAACAATTTCACCATCGGCAGGTATTCATTCAGGATTAGCGGGCG
>NZ_ATYS01000082.1 GCF_000427805.1 Budvicia aquatica DSM 5075 = ATCC 35567
ATTTCATTAATAAAAACATATTCCTACAGAAATACGTTTCTCATGGGGGACATACACGTAGGTGATATAGAGCTAAACGCGGTTCCAAGTTAAAACGATAGACGTTTTGTTACCGTTTAAACGTACCGCCATTAACCTGATAGGCTATTGATAAGCCAGATACTGCGCACGCCGCCAAGACTGATGTCCATACCGTAACGGTGGAAACAAATCCTTATCTACCTGAATGGGAATTCTACTTAGAGCAGCGCCGATTGAGCGCCAATGAAAGGAAACCATGCTGGGTAGGAAGGCGTTGCTGGCACTCTGGCTCAGGCAGGAGAAGCGTTGTCCGTTCTGTCACTAGCTAATCGCAACGGCAATAGGCTGGCGTGTTCACCATATCCACCCGAAGTATCTGGCAGGTGGTGGCGAGCTTGAAAATCGGGTAATGCTGCATCCGGACGGTCACATCGAGTGGCATATGAATTGTGATAACATGAAATTACATACAGTAGGTTAAAGGTAATACGATGGAAAAACACAAAGCTATCCTGCAAGCATTGGCAAACAGCTCATTGGGTGATTTTATAAATGAATCGTCAGATATGGATATCAACATCTTTGAAGAGTTATATTCTTCTGGGATGGTAACAGCCATTGCCTCTCGTGCCGATGATGGTAAGGAGTATCTTGATCCAAAGATAACCTTGAGAGGGCGAGAGTTCCTGACCCAACTATTGGCCAAACCTAAAGAATCGGCTTGGAAGGTATGGTTCAAGACTTGGTGGAAAGCCATTGTAGCTGTGACTGTTGTTTTAGCCTCCATTACTGCCTTTTTAGCTTCGATTGCCACCATTGCGGCATATTTCAAGTAATTGTGACTGCTGGCTCAACCCATCGGTTGAGCCTAATTAACGAGACAGCTTTGAACCTGAACTCTGCGCTGAAATGATATCTGTCGCGTCTGCTCATAACGACACCTGTTTGTGTTCTGACGTGATATTATCACCTCTATTCAGGTGGCCAAATTTACTCTGCCACTACATAATGCCTAGCGCTATGATTTATCAGCCCTAATCATGAAAGGGCATTGAGTTAACTGACGGTTTCTGTGGGCGTTACTCGCAATAAAGAACAGAAGATTCTTGGTAATGTTCAACGGCAATGACGGTCAGGCGTTCCGAATCCTGGGTATTTGGATTAACCTTGTCACCCACGAAAACAGGATTGACGAACGTATGAAGGTAGTTCGCGCTCATCGTCGGTGAGGCATTGATTCTGACAATTTCATACCTATATACAGTGCTCATTGGATGACCTTTTATTCATAGTGATGGACAGTTACGCTATTTTTTATCGTTCTGAGGATGATGATAAGCCCCTTAAGATAACCATCATTTAAATTATTGAAATTCGATACTTGACCAAAACATTATAACAATCTTATTACGTGAATTTATATATAAGAACAATCATACTTACAAACTGATTATTAATGAAAGGCATATCATTACTAATAACCGATTTAATCAAGTCTCTTGAGTCAATATCGATTTAATTTAATGCTCTAATGACTGACATGTCGGAAAAGTATAATTAATCTATCGGAGTGTTTTTGATGCACATCAATATTTTCGACATTAATCACATGTTTTCATATTCATTAGTGATTAACGGGTTAATTAAGTTACTACTGTTATATGTCATTATCATTCTTTCTGAAAGTGCAATATAACAGACTTGCAACTCAGTCATTGACTTTATTGGTTTATCTTTTGTTAATGCCATACGTTATGTAAGGTATTTTCTCATGATAAGAAAACTGGCTCATCATCTGGAGGGCCATACAGTAGTTAACAATAACAGGTCAGATTTCTCAATTCGAGGTGGTCCGTTCTTGTCGATGCACGGGTGAACTCACATCATCAATCGTATGCTTTATCATTTCTAATACCACTTGTTGCATTTTATAAAATAAAAAAATAATGTCATTAAGTATTAAGGCATTTAATTCTATTTTTTAAAGCATTATCACTATTTGACTTTAAAAAAATAATTTCCCGGTATAATTGTCCTCATGGTAAATCGTGCTGTTTTGAAATGCACCTAATATTGACGATACTAAAGCCAACACTATCGCCACTAACGATAAATCAGTGAGCAGTTGAGCCATCTCGGTAACGATTGACTTCAGAGTGTGGACCGGTCTGACTACGTGGGTTTTGATTGATAATAGCAGGCTCAGTAAGAAGGTTAAGTTTGCCACGCGGAAGTCTCACACCGATATTATCGATAAAATTTTCTGCGCCCCATATTCATCTCGGTGCCTGTACGTATTAACGACCTGAATCATTGATTGCTAATAATTAATTTGGGTAAGGCGATTTGGTTCTAACCGTACTGTGACTGAGCAAAATATAAAGGCTAAATAATATATCTGCTGCCAAATATTTAAGTGAAAAAACTAGTTAACCTTTTTATAGGGATGGCATTAATAAATGACTTTAATCTCATGGGGATATCAATGTCTAAAAATCAGGTATTATGCCGTTTTTGTAAAAAGTCAGAAGCAATTAGGAAGCACGGTAAAGGTCGGTCAGGCTACCCCCGCTATTTTTGCACTACCTGCAACAAAACGTTTCAATTGGACTTCATCTATAAAGCATATAAAGAAAGAGATAAACAAATGTTATCAAATAGTCTCTTTTTTCAGTAAGTTTCATTTTTAATTGATTAAGTCAGCTATGTTTATTAGTCTTTGGCGTTATCAGTATTTAACGATGCCTTTTAGATAGCTATTATGATATTGTTAGCAGCCTATTATAGTGATANCTAAGCACCCGATTNAATCACGANAAAATCTCTCAGCGACGTAAATACATTGATTGTCAGAATCATTATTATTGAAAGCATGAGTTAAATAGAGATGTGTCTCTTTATTTATTAACACGAAGTTTGATACCGTATTTTGAGAAACAGAGTCATTTTTCCAGCAAGAATTTACTCCGAGTTATTCTGGGATTTAACCTGATAACTCAGGATTATTGAGCAAAATCGAAGTCGGGTTAGTTTGCTAAATCGCTATTGGCGCCGAGGTTGATGAGGTTGATGAGGTTAATCGGTGATCTTTAGAGAGCGATGGCCTGATATATGTATTGGGCTTCGTAGTCGCAATTTATTCCCNTTATTTTGGAGGTGTCCCCTATGAACAAGCAGGATTGGCTGATGTGTTTACGCCGTTGTACATCAATTGAAACTCTCGAACGCATTATCGATAAGAATAGATATTCACTCANTGAGCAAGATATGGAAGATTTTAACTCTGCGTCCGATCACCGATTGGCCGAGTTAACCATGGGCAAACTGTATGATAAAGTACCTGCCTCGGTTTGGCAGTATGTGAAATAAGACAATGATTAATAGTGTTATAACTGCGAACACTATAAATTAGAGATATTCCCTTTCTTCTTGTTATAGGTTACCAGCAACTTACTCAAGCATAATGCTACCCACTTATAGATCGGAATTCATGTTCTGTTTTCATCCAGGATGATGGCCGACGGTTTTTACACCATCATTATAGCCCGTTTTTGTTCGGGGCTATTGGCCAACTCACTAATGTAACTTGCGCTTTGTGGGGCGAGCTTTTCGTGACCTTGGTATTGAAATGCCATTCGGCTAGCCTTGCCACAAACGCCTGAGTATCACCGACTATCTGAAATGAAATGGGCGTTATCAACAGCCTGCTCAGTAAATGCGTCGGTTAGCACCTGTTTAGTGTCGGGCTTACGGCGGGGTCAGTCAGTTGCTCAGGCTCATTGTTGGACCGATCTAGCAAGATATTTTCCCATCCCAGCGTATTCAATTGCCTGATGGCCCTCACCAACCTAAACAGATCGCTGTGTGTTGACTTATCGTCGGTGAATGAAAATCAGAACGTTCTAAGCCCGCAGGGTTTAGCCCATCGGTCATCAATGATATGGCCATGAGCGAAATGGACTATTTTTTGATTAATCCTCTTTTATTGTCATCTTACCCCCTTTATTCTCCTGCTAATTCAGTCTTCTCCAGTAATAACGCGAGATTGGTCTATGTGAACGATCGAAGTTTCAAAAATCTATAGTGACGAACGATCAATGGGTTATCCCGTATCCGGTAATATCCCAAGGCGCGGAGTGATGACGTTCATCGGCAGTGCCCGTCTGTGGGACGGTCGTATTGGCAGTATCATGGAACACAATGATTCATTAAACAGACAGGATAACGAGGTTTTTTCTTTATCGACAAGGTAGGTTGCTCCGATGACAACACCAAACTTAAAGGTGAGTTTATTCGGATTTGACTGTATCGATGAGAAATTAGAGGATAAATACGGTCAGGTGGAATTGTTACGCATTAATGCGCTCTCCCTGGCCCCCTTTTTAGAGGATGGCGCACAATTCGCGATGCAGTGCGTTAAGTCAGCTTGATGCGAGACCTCTCGCTTAATGAAACATCCTTTCCTATTCGACCTACTATTGGTCGGTCTTTTTTGTTGCTTAGATTAAACCGGTCCTGCCCAAATAAATCGTCACTGTTCGCGTATTGGTTTAGCGTCCTGTCATCGTAAAGTGAAATTTTACCCTCACGACAATCCTTTTGTATCGAATATTGACAGGCCTAATTTATCGCTAGTCAGCGTTGAGCGCTGACTCCGATTATCATCTTTCCGGGCAGGGTTATTCACTTTTTCTCTCTAGAATGAGGCAGACAGTTTCCACGTGACCTGAATACGCTTATTGATTGAGAGTGTGAACGTCCGGTTTAGGTTTAACGTTATCCGAAATCCGTCGTTTGCGGATGAACATATTCGTAACCAAAAATATCAATACCACCTAAAACGCGTACTTCAGATGAAGGTTCCCGGTGACCCCTTCGCGTTGGCCAACGTAACCCTGAACGCCGAGATTGAGCGTAAGGGGCTGACGTATCGTTGGGCGAAAATTGACGCCCAATTCCTGAATGCCACTGTTGCCTTTGAGTTCGGGGGCTTCTATCGCATAGCCGTAAACCGAAGCGCGGGCCTTACCTTCAAACTCACGCTCCAAAGCGGTGCCCACATAGAGTGTGGCCGCTTTTGTCACTGAATGGTTGTAACGCCCGCCAACCCGTAACCGATGCGAGTTCATCGACTCAAAATCGATATTGTCCGCAAAAACTTCAACGTGTTCGCTGCCCTGATGGGTCCAGAAGTATTGGCTGTAAACATCGAACTGGCTTTTGTTGTTCAGGTCAATAAGCTTACCCATACCGGCGTGCAAACCGGTGTAGGTGGCACTCATGTCGTACTGAGCACGCCGTCCAAGGTCGTCGGTAAAATCGGGACTGTTAAAGTCGGTATTGATCCGCCCAATGCGTGCTGAACCCTCTGTGTAGAAGTTTTCGGTGCTGGCGTGATGGGCAAGGACCCCCACACCAGTATAGCGGGTATCGCCACTGCCTTTTACCTCGGGAAGGGCATTGAAGCTGTTATAGGTGTTGATCGTGCCTTGACCCGTTTCAAAGAAACCGCCAAGGGTGAGTTCTCCAGCACGGGTATCTTGACGTCTTCCGGCCCCAACGAGTAGAGAAAAACCGTTGACCTTGATATGCGAACCGGTATCAGTACGGGTGCTGGTACCACTGACCACGCCAAAGCCGATGTTCTGGCATCGCGTCAAGGTCGTACAGTTTTCGGCGTCATGGATATTCTCAAGCAGGCTTTGGGTTCCCGTGCCGGCAGCTAGGTCAGCGGCATGTGTGAGGATGCTCAAACCGGCTACCTGAGCTTCGGTGAAAGCTTTGGTCTTCGGATTCACTCTAACCGGTGGGGTGGGCTCAACGGGCCGGCTGGGATGGAGCGGGGGGGGCGTATTGGTCGGCGGGGTGGGGATAACGGACGGCGGCGGTGTCGTATCGATGACCGAACCCAGAGTGATGTCCAGCGCGTTACCGTTTAAGGCGAGATTGAAGTTGTAGGTCATGACACCCACATTGGCGATCAGTGAGGCCCCGTTGTTTTCTGGCGGGGTTGAGACATTGTCGATCAAGGTGACGTAGTGACCTTGGGACAAAAGAAAACCGCCGGAGGCAATCCCCAAACTCTGCACCGTGCTACCCGTCAGGTTCACCGCATTCGTTGATTGTACAAGAACGCTACCCGTCGTTAGACCGTCAGGCAGCACAAATTGGTAATTCTGGAAGTTTTGAATACCGTTGACCCTGAGGGGGGCCGTTGGGGCATTGATTATCAGTGTGTTTCCCGTGAAGATATCTCCGCTCCCGGCGATGTTATTCCCGCCCACGAGTGTCGCCATTATGAGGTTGGGGTTGCCCGAGAGGGTAATGGTGTTGCTGGTAGCGTTGCCACTGGCAGTGTACCCAGCAAAAATATTACCGGTCACCTCGCCGCCGCTGAGGCTAATGCGGTTTCCCGTCGCGTCACCATTCACGGATAACCCCCCAACCAGTGTTGCCATCTTACCTCCCGTGACTGTAATGCTATTGCCGGTGACATCATCCTTGCCGTAACCAGCGTAGATAGTCTTGTCAAGCGTTCCTCCCTCGATGTACACCTGATTTTCAGAGGCCTCGCCCCCGTTTGCAAACCCGCCATAGAGACTGGTACTGGCATTACCTTTGATAGTGCCGTCTTTGATAATGACGACATTCTCGCTGGCCGCCCCAGCTGTGCTGTATCCGCCGTAGACGGTGCCCCCCGCCGGCCCACTGCCGATAAGGGCGGTGCCGTCAACAGTGACCGTATTATGGCTTGTCGCCAGCGCGCTCCAACTGCCATAAATACTGCCCGTCGTCTCTGCATTCTTGACGTTGACATGATTACTGCTAGCTTTACCGTTCGTTGCATCGATAGCATAACCCCCGATAATCCCGGTCACCTTCCCGCCGGTCACTGTGACGGTGTTCCCATGGGCATAATTTGAACCACTACGGCCGCCATAAACCCAGCCGTTGACTGCCCCCCCCGTCATCAGCACCTGGTTTGCCTGTGCGTAACCGCTGACACTGTAGCCGCCGTAGAGACTGCCGGTCAGGGAAGCGCTTTCGCCAAGGCTGGCGTGATTCTGGCTTACATAGCCTCCATTTATTGCACTATAGCCGGCGTAGAGCGAAGCTGCCGTTGCCGTACCGCTTATCGACGCCTGATTTTTGTACGCGTTTCCCGTGCCGCTAACGCTACCACCGATAACATTCCCCGAGATGGTGCCACCTTCGACAATAGCAACGTTTTCAACCGCATCGCCTGGCCCCTCCGTGACTTGCGCACCGATGACACTGCTCACGACCGGGGAATATCCCTGCTCCGCTTTCAGCGTAACGCTGTTTTTTTGCGCGCTTCCGCTCACGGTAACCGTGGCGCCGCTCTCTTTGCCGACATTTCCGCCGATGATGTGTTTGGCGGTCACTTGTCCGCTGAGCAGGACAGTATTGCCATCAACCCACCCGGTTGCACTTTGTCCGCCTAATACGGAACGATATCCGCCATCACTGGCGTTAATGGTACTGTTGCCGCTGATGACGACTGAGTTTTGACGCACATCCCCATCCTTGTTGGCCAGCCCACCGTAAAGGTCGAGAGCCCCCTGAGTGATATTGCTGTCAGTCAGAATGACTTTATTACCGCTTATCGTGCCTGCGTTGTAGGTCAGTCCACCAAAAATGCTATAAACAACGCTGGCTCTGGTCACGGTCACCGTATTGTTGGTCACATCGCCAGTATCGCTTGCTCCGCCCCAAATTATCTGACCAGCAGTGGCGCCGCTCTCAACTATCACGTGGTTACCGGTAGCCATCCCCGCAAAGCTTTGCCCGCCATAAATTCCGTTTCTCACCGTACTGCCACTTTGCAATGTGACGGTGTTACCGGAAGCCTCCCCTACCCCTGCCTGTACATGGCCGCCAGTGATGGCAGAATTCGTTGTGCTGGACGCGTTAACTGCCACGGTGTTGTTTTGCGATGACCCTTCCTGACTGAGGCCGCCGAAAATAAAACTCGGCGAGGTACCGCCGGCACCAATATTCACACTCACGCTGTTCCCGGATGCTAACGGGAAGAGGGTCGTGCCAGGGAATAGCATGGTGGGATGCGATATCGAAAGCCAGACGGGATTGGTTTGCAGAACACCAACGTCGCCCGTGTAGATAACCAATGCCGCGACAGCGTTTTTTTCAACAGCCGTAGTGAGAAAAAGAAGACAACAAGCGGGGCCAGTGAGATAGACAAACCGACGCAATAACGGACACAGTGCAATGCAGTGCTGTGTTCTCGATGAGTCAAGTGTACCGTTTTGTTGATGAGTTGCCCATCGCACTAGAGAGCGCATTGAGTTTGTATAAAAAGAGATAATCTTTGCCGAGATGTGGTTCATACGTATCCTTTTTAAAGGAAGCCGGCTATTTTGCAACGCGCTATATGCAGGAGGGAGCTCGGTCAGGGTTAAAATCAGGCGGCGACTGGGTAGTTCCATGTACACAGGTCACCCGTGTTTTTATACTATTGTGAATTCTGCTTACGCCACCCTATTTCAGGCTATTGTTTTCGTCAATCGGGTTTGCGGTGGACCTGACGGTCTTTGCCAATTTTGCGTTGTCGGTAGCAATTTTAGTCGTTGTGTTGGTCAGGACATTGACCTCAACCCCTGGCAAGGTACGTGAAAATCGGGGTGCCAGACGATGGACAGTCATGATGGATTTAACGCTCAGGACAATGAGACCGTTGCTTGACCGATGATGTGGATGTTATTGGTGGGGTGGCGCTGATGATAGCGGGATACTCAAGGGGGAGTTTATGCAAAGTGCCCGTCAGTCGCTATGGGGCTCAAGACGACGGTCTCGTTCTTAGTTTATAGTCATACGGACTTACTGCCTGACGATGGCTTCTAGGCGGTCCGGCAGACCACCAACCAGCACTAACTGATAGTAGGTCTGTCCAGCATAAGTAAAGCAGGCCAGCTCTTCTAATCACTCATACCGGGCGATGCGGTAAGTCAGTACCTCATTAGGATGACACATTCGCGCATGCTTTAGCAGATAATCCAGCGCCGCCTCTTGGGGCAGTATTAACGCAAGTGGGTTCGTGGCTGCACAAATTACAGGGGGGGGAGCCATCTCATTAATCCCCGCCGTGAGGACAGACGCGGGGGAACGTCATTCAAAGGGGAGAAGATTATAGAGCGGAAGACTGATTGTTATCATTACTGATCTGGTCTAATAATCGGTGACACTGACTTAAGAGGATATAATCCTTGAACAGGAGGTGCCTATGGCCCGGATAACACGTAAAAAGTACAGCAAAGAATTCAAGATTGAAGCAGCCAAACTTGTCTGTGAGCAGGGATTTTCATGTGTCGAAGTCGCCCGACAACTGAACGTCGCCGACCAAAATATAAGTCGCTGGGTCATCGATTACGAACAGTCACGGCAAACCGAATGTCTGGGTGAAAGACCTCGCAGCGAACTTGAAGCTGAATTACGCCGCCTTCGTGCTGAAAATGAAGAACTCAAGCAGCAGAAGGAAATCCTAAAAAAGGCCACTGTA
>NZ_ATYS01000083.1 GCF_000427805.1 Budvicia aquatica DSM 5075 = ATCC 35567
GACATCGTTCTGGAGTACAAAGAAAAGTCCGGCTTACTGGAAGTGGACTTAGCCGCTGTCCCCACCACGCTGCTGGAGGGCGATACTCATCTGATGCAACCGCTGGTTAAGAACAAGTACCGCATTACCCGTGTGACCTGGAATGGCGATACGGTGCCCTTGGCCATACTGCCTACCGGAGGCGTCAATAATCCACAAGGTTGGCAAATCACCTTGCCGGCATGGCGTTCAGGTCCGGGGGATATTAACCATTATCAGTTATCGGTGACGTTAGCGGATGAAAAAGGCCGTCAACAGACCTCTAACCCGGTGGATATTGTCGTCGGTCAGCAGCGTCAGGGCTTACTGGCGTTAGAAAGTGCGGCCAGCGTGCCGGCAACGGGCTTGCCAACGGATGTGATTAAGTTATCAGCTCACCTAGAAGACCATCAGAGTCAGGCGGTGAATGACCCGCTGGTCACCCCAGTCTGGAAGGTGACGGATGCGGTGACCGGGGCTGTTGTGCCGGTGGTGGCGGCTGGCGGGTCGTGCCCGCTGGATGCGGCCAGTCAGCCTTTACCGTGTATTCAGGTTCTTCGGGCGCCGGTGGATGTGCGCACAGGGATTAACTACTACGTTGAAGAGTTGGTCAGTACGCTCAGCGGGTCGTTCATTGTGCGGGCGGACTTAGGCATTTACGGGATGAGTAATCCACAGACCGTGACATTCACCAGTGCAACCAATACCAATCTGGTGGTCAGAGCGGAGATACAAGACCCGGCGGGACAGGATTTATTGACGACAGGTAACAGCCCGCTGATTGGTGTGACGTATACCGTGAAGTTATTTGATGCAGCCAACGTGGATATCACGACCAGTATCCCGGCAGCGAACGTGCAGTGGGAGTTAGATGGCCCCAATACGGCGGGATGTGCGATAACGCTGAACAGTTTTGATACCGGGGTGCGGGGATATCAGTTTACGCCTCGGACCAATGCCAGCAGTAACAGCGGTGTGACGTGTGGTGACCAGGGCTTTGGGTTGAAGGTGACGTACGTGCCGTAAGGCGATAAGCGTATTGACCCTGACAGGTGCGTCACGACATAGCGCCCCTCGATGAGGTTGATGGTCAGTCACGTTAGAGCAGGCGGTTTGATTGACGGCATGTGTGTTGATAAATACCAATGCGGGGAAATCCCGGTTTATATGGCCCAGTGCCAGGCAGTAATAAGAAGGAATGAATGATGACAATGAATTTTAGAGTCAAGCAGGTGGTACTGGCGCTGGCGTTGGCGGGTATGACGTCGGGCTCCGTGTGGGCGGCCAGTACGCCGTCAACCAGTTCAGTTCAGGGTCGCGTCCCTGTCTTGAGTGCCCCGTCTAACAATGCACCGCAGGCGGTTGACTTTAGCGGTACCTATGCCACGCCGGGACAACTGTCCACCGGTGACACGGTGGTCATGACCTATAACTACACCGACCTTGATGGTGACGCGGATAACTCCTTGACCACGGTGAGCTGGAGTTATGCCCCGCTGGGTGGAGGCGCGGATGTGCCGATAACGGCGACTAACGTACCGGCACCGAATTCAGGCGGTCAGGGGACCTCGACCATTACGCTCCCGATTGGTGCCTTAGGTGCGACGGCCATTAAGGTGACGGTCCAAGAATATTCTGCCACGGGTGACCCGATTAGCGGCAATACGATTACGGTGACGGATACCAGTCTGAGTACCGGTCCGGGCGGCGGCGGCGGTGGGGGTACGGGTGTGACCCCACCAGGCCCGGTAGTGATTGGGGGCAATATTACGGGCGGTATCTTCTTGCAATCGGCTTCGCCAGCCGCGGGTAGTGGTGCAGTTGATTACGCACGGACAGCCACCAATCCGTTAGTGGGTAAGACCTACGTCTTCCGTGCCTGGAATGACGCGAACAGTAATGGTGTCTGGGATGTCGGTGAAACTCAGGTTGTCCCTGCCAGCATTCAGTGGAAGTTGGACGGCACAAACTCCACGGCGAACGGCACCAGTGCGGTGGCGACACTGAGTAACCACAGTATTGCCGGTGCGACTTCGGACACTTACACCATTCCGGTGAACAGTGTGTCGAACTCCGGTGCGACACCGGGCGACCAGGGCTTTAACTTGAAAGTCGATTTTAACTAAGTCCCCGACCTGTCTTATTGATGGTGGGGTAGGCCGAGAGTCTAACCCGCCATACCGAGATAGGCGATGAATGAAACGCCAAAACCGTCAGGTCTTGCGCGTTATGAACTATATCAATGAAATCAATAAAATCAATGAATACATTAAACCAAGGAAGAAGTGAAATGAAAAAAAACAATACATTTACCTTAAAGAAGCTAGTCCTGGCGTTAGCGCTGGCTGGCTACACCATGAGCAGTGCGTATGCGGTGATGACCTCTCCGACCGGGACCATTCAGGGTGCTGCGCCGGTACTGAGTGCGCTATCGAACAGTGCCGTGAATGCGGTTGACTTCTCGCATGTCGCTCAAACGGCGGGCGTTATGACCTCTGGTGACACTATCACCATGACGTATTCATACGGTGATACTGATGGGGATGCGGATGATTCTACCGCCCACGTGACGTGGTACTACACCAAGGGTGGGGTTGATACAGCGATTGTGGGTGGGATTGTCAATACACCGGCCGCCACGATTGGCGGTACAGGTACCAGTGTGCTGACGGTTCCGGCGGCGGCGATTGGAGCGACGGCGATACGTGTTGAGGTGCAGGAATACTCGGCATCGGGTGACCCGATAAGCGGTACGACCATTAACATTGCTGACGTCAGTAATGGTGGTGGCGGTACCGGTCCGAACCCACCAGTGGGTCCAGTGGTTCCGGGTAGCAACGTGACGCCGGGTATTTACCTGAGCACGGACGTGGCGTTTGCTAACAACCTGATTGGTTCGGCGACGAACCTGGCTGTTGGTCAGACTTACGTGTTCAAACTGTGGGACAGCGCGGCAGTAGGTACGACTGACCTGACGGCGACGGTACCGGGTTACACCTGGCACTTAGTGGGCACCAGTGCGACGGACAACATCACGGGAGACTTTACCACCAGCGTAAGTGGCAGCAACTTCACCATTCCAGTGAACTCGGCGGCAGACGGTACGCCGTTAACGGGTTCTGCAGACGGTGCGCAGGGCTTCAGTCTGGCGGTCGACTACTAAAACCAGTCTCCATCAGGTTAGCGTCAATCACCATCACGGGCAGGGTTTTCCTGCCCATTTTAAGCACAGCGTGATGGATGGATAAGGCGGTTAAGCCAGCATGGTTGGCAAGGTGAATGAGCCGTCCTGACTGAACCTCTGCCAGTCGCGGAGGCTGAGTCAGGGTCTGTACTGATTTTTACTGAGTTTTTGGCAGCTCAATGTGAAGGAAGGGCATCGACGAATGAATACCATATCGACGCGGTTATTTTTTTTTAGCTCAAGAGACGTTCGGCTTAACGGGGTGATGCTAGCGTTGGCTTTGGGGGTAAGTGCCCTGCCCGCGGTTGCCAATATGAGCAACCCGACCAGCGGGCGGATACATGGAAGGTTACCAACGGTAACTGGGGACATACAAATATTAAACCCCGGCGGTACAACGGTCGTGACAAATAATCAAGTGGTCAATGAGAACGCCAAACCAAGCCAATTTACTGCTAGCACAAATTACAGTGGTTTGACGGTTACGGACCTTGATGGCGATACGGGATTAAGTTGGACAGTGAACACCGCAGGGGTGGCCTTGTCGTGGAAGCATGGTGCGACAATTCTCAGTTCAGGTCAATTGAATCAGCCATTCTCTCCTGGATGGGAAGGCGAGACGCTCACAGTCAGCGCGGTTGCACCGACTACGGTGAGTTCTATTACCGGCATACCAAGAAGTGGCAGTGGACCCGTGAGCGGTACAGCAGTTTATAGTGTGAAAGTCCCGCCGATCACATGGTTGTACAGAGTTAACGGTGTAACATTTAACGCAAATCAAGGATTCCCTACTACGGGGTTTATTGGAGCAAAATATCAAATTCTTGCGGGGGCTGACACTAATAATAGTAACTACACGTGGACAGTCTCCCCTCCAGTGTCATGGATTACTGTGGACAATAACGGATTAGTTACATATACCGGAACTCCACCCTCATCGGACTGGTCATACACAATCCAAATTCGAAATAGAATATCTGGCACAATAAGGACAATATCGACTAATACGTTGCAAAAATGGCACACGTTCCGCATAGGCGCATCCATGACCCAGGGTAAAGCTATAGACTACTGTACAAGCTTGGGCAGTGGATACCGCCTCCCCACGTACTACGATTTATTAAACGGAAGACCAAGAGTGACAAATGGTCAATCGGAACAGCCCGTGTCCCGTACGGCACCCGGTCCGCTTTGGTCTGAGTGGGGGAATATATCAGCGTACATATCAAACATCGATTATATAACGTGGACCAGAACCGTGACCGACTCGCTGTCAACAACAGGCACAAATTTCGCCAGCGTAAACTTTTCTGCTGGCACGTATAAAAGTGTGTGGTCACCTGACAACAAAAACTCGGCTAGCGACAACAACCCCTCTCATCCTTGGCAGACGGTGTCTTGCGTAAAAAGCATTTAGTTTAACAAATGCTTAGTTCCAGGCCGAACAATCGTACACCACTTTGATTAGCTGGCCCCCAGGTAGAGGCATCAGTGCTATGCATACCTATTGATGCTAAGGAATGGGCATCATGCCAATGCATTAGGAACATACCTAGCTCCAGCCACTAGCGCCTGACATAGTTCGCCAACCGAGCTTGATGAATTTTGGCAGGCAATTGCCGGGCTTGCTCATAAAGCTGGCTGATTTTTGTCAGGTGATTGGCAAAGGCTCTGGGGGTAACAGACTGGATCCCCTAGTGAGTCAACTAGGTGCCTTTCCGGGGGGGCCGATGAAGGTTTTATCCAGGAGTGGGCGAAATCCATACTGCTGGAAGTACTGATTCAGGTATTGGTCGATGGCCGAGAATGTTGCCCGATTGCCTGAAAATCGCCTCTGGGCGAGGTCTCGGGCGAGATATTGTGGTCGTGAGGCGGGGCAGGGTCTTGGCTATGCAGGCAGGTCAGTGTCATCACCTGACCTAAAATCCCTGACCTCGACCTTAATCTCCCCGAAAAACGCCCGGGGAACGGTTAAGGATGATGAGTAAGTGTGCGCTGACGGCGCGAGGTGATTTATCCCTAGCACCCTAATACGGCATGGGTTGTGGGACAACCTAATGTTACCGAGTTATCGAATGTTTACCGGGGTCACTATCCCCTGAATAAGGAGTTTGACAATGTTGATATACCAAAAAGCGCCACCCGCTTGCCCTTATTGCCATGACGCCACGCAGGTGCGCAAGCATGGAACATCGCGCAGTGGCTTTCAGCGTTACTTCTGCAGTGAGTGCCGGCGCACTTTTCAGGATAAGTACGTTTATCAAACGTGTCGCCAAGCCCTGTCAGCGACCGAGGCATAACGTGTTTAACGGTGTGTGACGACAATATCCCTGCCCGAGTTACAGGGCAAGGATAGACCGCTCATCGCCTAAATTCGGCCATGGAGATTTTTGATGATGATGAAATTACTCAAACAACGGCAACGCCCGGCGTGTCCGCATTGCGATACAGTGACGCAGATCCGCAAACACGGCAAAGCCCGCAGTGGCCTGCCACGTTACATGTGCCTCGGTTGCCGAGGAACGTTTCAGGGTCGGTACATTTACGCCGCTTATCAAACGGATGGGAATGCTCCGGTTGGAGGGTAATCGACGGAGCGGGGTAACAACAGGGAGCGTGTGTCATGAGAGTGACCGGTTTAGATATTGTAGTAAGTGCGGTGACCTTGCTGGCGATAGCGGTAATGATTCCAATGCCGTGGTTATTATCCCCCTCCAGAGAGGATGGTGGTCACGTTCAGTGCCGGGGAGCCTTCGTTGCGCTACTTTCTCCCCTCTCTGCGGACTATTGCTACGACTGTCGGGGGACTGTCTCCATGACGGAGTATGTTGGCGTCATTCTCTGTGAAGCCTGTACGAGATTGCCCGAAACCTGTCCCCAGAGCTCACGCGGCATTATTACAACAACAACAAGACCCCGTAACGGACGAACCGTCATGGCATCAGATGAGGTATTACGATGAGTGAGATAAGTCAAAAAACGTTAAATGCACCATCAGGTCATGCCCCCCATGAGGACTGGCCTCGTTATGCGAACCCGAACAATGAGATAGACCTGTTTGAATTGCTCCTTCGACTCTGGGACAAAAAGGGGCTGATTCTGATGGTGACGTTAGTCACCACGCTGATAGCCGGCATCTATGCCTTTACCGCCAAAGAACAGTGGACGGTTAAAGCCTATGTCTCCCCACCCCAAATGGCCCAGATTGAAGATTACCTGACATTAAGGCGGGCGTTTTCTCGGGTGAGCGGCATTAACGCCGACCCACAGGCGATAGCCAATCATCTCTTCAGCCGGTTTACCGACATGGTGTCCAGCCCCACTGAGAAGCTGAGTTACTTATCCGAGACGGCCTACGTCAAGCAACAGACTGAATCGATGGAGCCACATGCTAAGCGCCTTTGGTTAACGGAGATGACGGACAAGGGGCTGGTGACGTCCCCGCCGGATGAAAGGAAAACTCTACCTTACTTTATGCTGTCGGTGTCGGCGGATAATCCCCAGACCGCGCTGGCCCTGTTGACCGATTACGTTGAGCGCATCAATCAACAGGTGATTGCGCAAGATGACGCTGAATTTCAAAACAACCTTCAGGCCATGATATTGGCGCGTCAAAAGGAACAGCAGGATATCGACTTTAGCCTGCAAGCTGACAGGGCGAATCAGTTGGCCAACCTGACCCGGTCACGCAGTACGGCTCAACGAGCGGGGATTAAGGATTATTACGCTAATTCAGCCAGCAACGGTGCCACCAAGATTGAGCTGGCAAACTCGGTACACAAATACATGCTGGGTGAGAACTTTTTGAGTGCGGAGATAAACAGTCTGATGGAGAGCCCCATCGTCTACCCCGTTCGGTATCATGATATCAGTCGGGAACTGAGTCTGTTGGCGCCGTTACTGCAGCAGCAGGTCACTGCACAGGTTTATCGTTATCAACTCACGCCGGGTGAACATATGAAAAAGGACCGACCGAAGAAAGCGCTGATACTGGTATTAGGGGTGTTGCTCGGCGGGATGCTGGGTATTAGTACGGTAATGGTGGGAGATAGTATTGCCCGTTATCGTCGAGGTTAAAGGTGGTGCCGGTATGGGGCATTTGATGGGAGAAATACGACTGAGGGGAAAATATGTCATAGAAAAATGAATATATCGTATTCACTATTTTGTCGCACGTCTCATCTGAACGGGTGGGCGGGTAAGTCATCCACGCCGACTCAGAAGGTCTATTTTTTATCGATGGGGTTGGTGAGTAGTGACTGATTACCGAAGTCAATGCTTTAGGTGGACTTTTTTATTTTTATTTTTATTTTTATTTTTATTTTTATTTTAAAATTTTGGAGCATTTCTTATGTTAAATAAAACTATTTTCCTAGTGTTCGCCATGGTTCTTTCCCTCGCCGGGTGCTCTGAGCCAGAACCCACGGGCACAAAGATATTTGGTGGTACGGCTTATATTGAGATACCAACGGAATTTACTTTGATGCCTAAAGACATGTTGGCGGCTAAATATCCTCAACCCAATGCACCGCAGGAAGCCTACTTTGTTGAAGAGGGCAAAGTCTCACTTGCCTTCAGTGCAACCAAAAATACCCTACCTGATGGTAAGCTTGGGGAAGTCGCCAATATGATGAAAAAACAATTCGCGCCATTCAACCCTACCCTGGAAGCGAAAGATATTGACGGGCGTAAGGCTTACCTCTTGACGATGAATACACCGACTGCCGAGGGAACGATTAAGAATATCATGCTGCTCACGACGATTAGTGGAAAATTGGTGATTGCCACCTTTAACAGCACAGAGGATTTAGCTGGGAAGTATATGGATGTTGGCAAGAATGCACTGTTTTCTTTGAAATTTAAGAAATAGTCATGCGCTAATGCAATTATCTTGAATTGAAATGTGGCTGGTTTTGCCAGTGCTGATAGCTAAATCCCTAGGCAGAACAGGTAAAATGAGGGGCGGAATGATGCAGGATGCCGGTTATTATGCGGCTTTCATCCTATTGGGTAGCGTATTCTATTTGATTGCCGACTGGATGGAATGGGTGAGGTAGTCAGTTCTGAGAACCTGGGATGTAACGACAATATCAGGACGTTAATTGACCATGACAGACATAAACACCACTCGATACCTTGACGTTTGGGGTGTCAAAATGGCAATCATGACGCAGGTCGAATCAGCAGAAGACTATCACCTTAAAGGATTATTCGTCGAACACGTAAAAGAAGGGTATACGATTTTGATGTAGCGCATGAACGAGGCGATAAGCGATAGGGTCTTACTGCATCCTTGATGGCAAAAATAATTCAATACACTGACTTAACGCCCAAAAATACAACAGCCAATCTCTGAGGGGGTTGGTGCGAAACGTTTGGATGTTGATGAGGGTAAAAATGAAATAAACGTTAACGCTAATAATTTACGCTTATTTACCAAGGGGATATTAATTCAATGAAAAGAGCGGTGTCATTTTTTAAAATGCCGTGATGGTAGAGTCTAATGATGTCATATTTTGTGGGGATGATTGATATAATATCAATATGTAATTATAATTAACTTAGCTTATTATTTTGTTTTCGAATGTGTATAATATGCTATTAACAGCAATGCTTTCGTATCGGTGAATAATGACTTGGTTGCTCATTGATATCTCGATGGCATTGCTTTGACCCACTTGGGTTATTCATTCTATGTCGATATCCGTTTGCTTTTAACTAAACGGCTTTTGGGTTGGCTTTAACGTATTGATGTAACGACATAATGATATGAAATAATTGACCTCTTTATGTCATTACTTCCTTACTGAGAGTCATCATTAAGAGTTATTGTTTCGAATAAAGTGAACTGGAAATACACCCTATTATTCAATCCGGGGGAATGACTCTCTGGATAAATAAAAAGTCAGCCCACCCCAAATTTGGGTGGGCTGCTTATGCTGATTGGATCAGGAAA
>NZ_ATYS01000084.1 GCF_000427805.1 Budvicia aquatica DSM 5075 = ATCC 35567
CGAGCCATAAAGTGTGCACCGGCACAGGCTTCCATAACAACAACCGAGGACGGACATGTTGCCAGAAACTGCATTAACTTAGTGCGCGTGAATTTTTTGCGCAGAAGCATCTTACCGGACTTATCCTGGCAGTGAATGTGGAAAGAATGTTTACCGAGATCGATACCAATAAGCGTGACATTTTGCATGATGGTCTTCTCCATAAAGAAACACCCTGCCAGCATACCGCTCACAGGGTGGTGGGGGCCATCTCATTACACACCAACTATCCCGTTCAGTTCAAAATTAAAATGGTCGAACTCTCGTACAAACCAGACATATCAGTAGCCCAGTTGGCACGTGAACACGGGATAAACGACAACTTATTGTTCAAGTGGCGTCAGTTTTGGCGCGAGGGAAATTACGGCACGTTAATAGTCAATCTTGATACTCACCGACCCCTCGTCCTGCTTCCCGGCCGCGATCCGCGTACGCTGGCTGCCTGGTTCAGAAAATATCCGGAAATACAGGTTGTCTCGCGCGATCGCGGCGGTATCTATGCAACAACAGCACGTGAAGGTGCTCCTCAGGCCAGACAGGTGGCAGATCGCTGACACTTGCTGAAAAACATTGGCGATGCGCTCGAACGGATGATGTACAGACATATGCCTCTAATACGTCTTGTCGCCAGTGAGTTGTCGCCAAAGAAATCACCTGACCCAGCACTGGTAGTGCCAGTTCCATATAACATAATAAGTTTACAGACTGCTTAAAACCTAAGTAAATCTGCGTCACGTATCCAATCGGGAAGTACCTTGGCCGTAATGCCCAGATCAGACAAGTTAAAAACAAAAGTAAGAAATAGGCAACGTAAGAAGAGTGCTCGGTACTATCCGAAATCATTGAAATCCGCAATAACCCTACTGGATTTCGCTTACCATCAACCATACCAGTTATATTTTTGGCAATTCCAGCGTATGATCTCGATCATTTTACGAGCAGTTAGAGTTAGTGGGGTTTTTCTTGAGTAAACCAAGCTGTATGTTGCCAGAGGGAAGCTCTCACTAATCGGCAGTATGCTGAGTTGCTGCTTTAATCCTAGTGCGTCAACCATACCCAATGCGATGACAGTTAAGTAATCAGAACGCAAGACCATGTTCAAACCACAAACAAGCGAATCGCTGAGAACAACGCACTGCTTACGTTCTCGATATAGTGAGTCAAAAATAAAATTAATCTGTTTGTAGTACCCCATGTCAGTTTCAGGAAGATACCATTTGGCATCGTACAATTGTTCTAATGACGAACAGTTCATTCGCGGGTGTCCTTTACGACAAATTATGCCGAACCTAGCCTTGAACAGAGGCTCTTCAATAAAATCACTGAGCGGGACTTCTGATGAGATTGTACCAATGGCAAAATCAAGCCGTCCTTCCCATAGCGCAGGCAACAGTGCAGATAGTTGCGCTTCTTTAATTCTTAGCGTCGTTTTCGGATGGTGTTTTTTAAACTGTTCCGCAGTTTGCGGAAATATACTTAGAGCAATCAATGATGAGAAGCCAATGCTAAGATTACTCTGTGTCTGTTGATTGACTTGTTTTATTTCGTCAGTAGCACGCTGTAGCTCTTCCATAATCAATTGCATTCGTACTGCAAACATCCTGCCCGGTTCGGTAAGTTCAACTCCACGAGTTCCTCGAGTCATGAGGGCGGTACCCAGCAATTGCTCTAATTCACGAATATTTCGGGTCAGTGCTGGCTGGGATTGATTCATTGCCCTCGCGGCTGCTCGAATGCTGCCGTAGTGTATGACTTCCTGAAATACTTTTAACTGATGCAGTTTGGGTAGATATTTCATTATCAATCCCTATCCGTTTTTGTTATCACCACAATGAATATATTATCCCCCGTCAAAAACCGAGGGGATATATGATTAGCCAATATTGACCCGTGTATGTGCACTTCCCTTTGTTTTTGTAATGCATTTCGCAAAACAAAGCAAACCCACTAAAGGAATACATTGTTTTATCCTTTTTGTTTGCTGTTAGAGCACATACACCCCAGTTAATTATTCTAGTAGCTATCGCATTAATCATTATTGAGTAAGAAATAGACAGAAATGAGATAAGTAATTGTTATCATTTTAACAACAACCGTAAGGGATTCAGGGTATGAAAATAGAAAAAAAATATTTGATGATTATCCTATTATTTTTAGGTTACTTGATTGTTTTCATTGATAAAACAGTTATTGGATTGGCAATGATCAAGATTGAGCAAGAGTTTTCATTAACACCGAAAGAGTTCGGCTATATTACCGGCGTCTTTTTCCTGTCCTATTCAATGTTTCAAATTCCCGCCGGTTGGTTAAATGATCGTATTGGTTATAAGAAAGTGCTGATTTTATCCCTCACTCTTTTGGGGTCTTTCGCTATCTGTTTTGGAGCCATAGGTTTTTCGTTTGGCCTATTGTTATCTTTTCGTTTTCTCTCTGGTATTGGTCATTCTGGCTATCCGTGTTCCTGTGCAAAAGCAGTATCTTCCAATTTTGTAGTTGAGGAACGCACATTTGCCCAATCTGTACTGCTTTCGTCTTCTGGTGTGGCAATGATTGTTGGACCGATCGCCGTCGGATATTTATTAAATACCATAGGCTGGCGCGGTTCATTTTCATGGTTAGGCATCATTGCTTTTTCAATTGCGATATTAATCTGGTTGTTAGTGCCTAACCCGGAAAAAACAGTTTTTACAAAACAGGACAGTAAATCTCCCTATTTAGCCTTACTGAAAAACCCAGTAATTATTCTGTTATTTATTGCCGTCTTTGGAGTCAACATTCCAGCATATGGGTTAATGGCGTGGTTACCTAAATATCTTATGCAGTCTCGAGGTCTGGATCTTGAGTGGGCCGCATATATTCTGTCTATTGGTGGATTATCACAGTGGCTATCATCATTAGCTTCGGGTTGGTTTGTTGGCCGATATATGCAGGATCGGGAACATCTAGTGATTTGTATCAGCTCACTCATTGCAGCATTTTGCATCTGGATGGTCTACTTCAGCCCCAACATTGTATTGGCTATAGTGTTTCTATTTATTGCATATATCTTTTTGATGATGTCTTTTGTTACTTCTTTTACATTACCAATGAAAAGGTTGCCACAAAATGTGATTGGCTCAGCAATGGGGTTAATCAATACAGGAGGTACCTTAGGCGGATTTATTTCACCGATTATCATTGGTTATTTAGTCAGTTCAAGCAATAACACCATGTCTGGTGATTTTGCCATGGCATTTGCATTCCTCTCTTCGGGGATGTTGTTATCAGCATTAGTTGCATTACCGTTGAAAAAGAAACCGGTAACCGCCAACGTTTAGCCGACCCTATTATTCATTATTGGAGATATTAATATGAACGACTCATTACAGTCACTTATTGATGGTATTAAAGACGATGTAATCGGTTGGCGGCGTTACATACATGCCAATCCGGACCTGACTTTTCAGGAAACGCCAACTGCTGACTATATTTATAAACAACTGACCGGATTTGGTCCGCTGCAATTACAGCGTTTAACGCCCAATAGCGTAGTGGCAAGATTGGTTGGCGCTCATCCAGGTAAGACCTATGCCTTGCGGGCTGATATTGATGCCTTGCCTATTCAGGAGGACAGCGGCGAACCTTTCAGCTCAACTAAGTCGGGCGTAATGCATGCTTGTGGCCATGATGCCCACGCAGCAATGCTGTTGGGCGCAGCGAAGGTATTATGTCAACTACAGTCTGAAATTCGGGGAGAAGTGGTATTCATTTTCCAGCATGCGGAGGAAGTTCCCCCAGGTGGCGCCAAAGAACTGGTTGAAAAAGGTGTTCTGGACGGCGTAACAATGATTTTTGGGTTGCATGTATTACCTAATTACCCAACGGGCAAGGTCATGTTAAAACCGGGCGTATTCAGTGCTTCAAGTGATAACTTTGATATTGTCATTAAAGGATGTGGTGGTCATGGTTCAATGCCTCACTTGTGTATTGATCCAGTAACAATTGGCTCGGAGGTAGTCACGGCATTACAGCAGATTGTAGCCCGAAAATTGGATCCGCTATCAGTACCGGTTCTGACAGTTGCTACTTTTCAAGCTGGCGATAGTTATAATGTGATCCCCGATAGTGCACGTCTGGCAGGTACATTACGCACCCATAATAAAGACATTCGTCAGAAGGTACCACTGTTGGTTGAGCAAATACTGACAGGAATCACCTCTGCTCATGGTGCTGAATATGAGTTAACGTGGACAACTGGGTATACCATTGGTTATAACCATGAAGATGCCTGCCTGATATCTCGTCGTGTAATCAGTGATACTTTGGGTGCAAATACATTAATCGAAGTAGCATCACCAATGTTTAACAGCGAAGATTTCTCCTCTTATCAGGAGAAGATCCCTGGTTGTTTTATTATGATTGGCTCAGGTAATGAGGAAATTGGTGCAACTCATGGTGTGCATAACCCAAAATTCAAGTTAGATGAACGAGCTATGCAGATTGGGGTTTCGCTACACGTTGGTTTGATTCATGACTTATTAATACGCTAGTTGATCACATTCAGGCAGAACAACTGTTCTGCCTGAATAAGACAAACGTTACTTTACTCATTGAGTATCTTTTTTATCCTTATTTTATCCCGCATGCCATTCAGTGGATTATTGGTATCTGATATTCGCGACGACCGACCCAGAGGTTATATATGATTAGCGTTTTTGATATTTTCAAAGTCGGTATTGGACCATCCAGTTCACACACAGTTGGACCAATGAAAGCAGGAAAACAATTCACTGATGACTTGTGTAGTAAAGGCTTACTGAGTTCTGTTATCCGTATTGTGGTTGAGGTATACGGTTCATTATCTTTAACAGGTAAAGGCCACCATACCGATATTGCTATTATTATGGGGCTGGCTGGTTATCTTCCTGAGACGGTAGACACCGATGCCATTGCTGGTTTTATCATGCGTGTGAATGAAACTCAAAAGTTACCATTGGCTCAATCTGTCCATGAAGTCGATTTTCTTCGTAACGGCGGTATGATTTTTCATTTAGATAATCTGCCACTACATGAAAACGGTTTGCGTATCCATGCATACGCAAACGATCGAGAGGTTTATAGCCAGACGTATTATTCGATTGGCGGAGGCTTTATTGTTGATGAAGCTCATTTTGGTCAGGAGAGTGCAGATAGCCAGACTGTGCCTTACCCATTTAAATCAGCGGCTGAACTAATGGAGCAATGCCAACGTAGCGGTATGTCACTCTCTGGTTTAGTGTTACAAAATGAGTTAGCTTGGCATACAAAGGCTGAAATTGAACAGTATTTCATGCAGATATGGCGAACTATGACAGATTGCATGCAGAAAGGGCTTAACACAGAGGGCATTCTTCCAGGGCCTTTACGCGTTACTCGTCGTGCTCCTTCTCTACAACGGATACTAACCTCTTCTGATACATTATCGGTTGACCCAATGGGTGTTATTGACTGGGTTAATCTGTTTGCTTTGGCGGTAAGTGAAGAGAATGCCGCAGGAGGAAGAGTTGTCACAGCACCCACTAATGGGGCTTGTGGTATTATTCCTGCAGTGCTTGCTTATTACGGACGTTTTATTCAACCCCTGACTTCTGTTTTGATTATTCGCTACTTTATGGCCTCGGGTGTCATTGGTATCTTGTATAAAGCAAATGCCTCAATTTCCGGTGCTGAAGTTGGTTGCCAGGGGGAAGTTGGTGTGGCTTGTTCGATGGCTGCATCTGGATTGGCTGAGCTGATGGGTGGAAACCCCGCACAGGTTTGCAGCGCGGCAGAGATTGGTATGGAGCATAATCTTGGTTTGACCTGCGATCCAGTTGCAGGACAGGTACAAGTTCCCTGTATTGAACGTAATGCGATTGCTGCAGTACAAGCAATTAACGCGGCACGGATGGCTCTACAACGCACCACTGCACCGTATGTATCTTTAGATAATGTCATTGAGACGATGTATGAAACAGGCAAAGACCTCAATCCCAAGTACCGAGAAACTTCACGCGGCGGATTAGCTATCAAGATTACAATGTGTGAATAATCAATACTGAGACGAATTTGGTCGTAACGTTGCGGCGAACTCACATTGACGTAAGAGATCGGTTTTGCATCACACAGAACCCGTTAGTCGGTGAAGGTGTTTTCTGGGAAAGGTAACACCCCTGATGGCGCCCGTCTCACCGTACTGTTACGTTACAAAGACGACACACACATTGCGGCACTCGCGCCGGCGTTTCTGCTTCTTCACCAGCATCAGCTTTCGCTGAGCCTTCCGGTTTGAAAGTCTGTATTTAGCCTGCATCCACTTAAGCAAACGTGACTGCATTGCGCTCCACAGTCGATAGCTGAAGTTTCTGTACCAGAACTTTCCGTAGTACTCGATCCAGCCTCTCACTATCGCATTGTAGCGCCTCGCAAAATCCAGCAAACTCTCAACTGTTGAGCGATGTATACGCCACTTCTTGATCGTTTCTGTTATTTTGCGCATTGCTGCATTCGACGCGCCCGGCATGCATTTTCTGTACAATTCGCCTTTGAAATTCTTCAGCGTTCGCACTTTAAAGTCATATCCGAGAAAGGTGAAGCTCGTTGCGACGTTTCTCCTTTTAAACGTGTCGATGTAGGCGATATTCGTTTTCCCTGCATTCAGGGCCAACCCGACCTCCGAGAAGCGCTCCGATAACCTGCTCTTCAACCTTGTTGCATCACTCATTCGTGAACAATGGACGACAATATCATCTGCGTACCTCTCAAACGGTACACCCCGATATTCTCTTTCCATCCACAAATCAAATGCATAATGAAGGAACAAGTTAGCAAGTAGCGGACTAATGACCCCGCCCTGCGGAGTGCCTCGCGTTCGATCTATTAACTCTCCATTTTCACAACTCTGCATTGGCGCTTCCATCCAGCGTCGACAGTACAGGATGACCCATTTGGGCATCCCGTGGTGTTCCAGTGCTTTGAGCACCAGATCGTGTCTGACATGGTCGAAAAACGCACTGATGTCCACTTCCAATATCCAGCTATAACGCCAGCACCGGGTGGCACATTGTTTCAGAGCATCGTGAGCTGATTTACCTGGTCGGTAACCATAAGAATCAGCATGGAAAATCGGGTCAAGCTTTTCTTCCATGAAACGTTTTATCGCTCCTTGAGCAATGCGATCGGCTACTGTCGGGATCCCCAGAATGCGCTCCTTGCCATTCGACTTCGGGATCCGTTTTTCCAGCACCGGTGGCGGAAACCATGTTCCCGAGCACAACCGGTTCCAGATCCTGTATAGATTGCCATCACGTTGCTGGTCGAACATTTTCAAAGTCTGCCCGTCGCATCCGGGAGCTCCCCGATTACGACGCACATCCAGATACGATGCCCAGACCAGTGCTTTTGGTATTTCGAATGATTTTCGTTGCATCAATTACGTCATCCCCTGACGGGTTGTGTCTTTTGCAATGAATGTGATCCCCATCCCTTCGCTCCAGACCCATTACAGATCTTTCATCACTACTACGAATGGGTCCGCCCCTGTTTCCCAATGCGTGCCGGAAACAGGTTCTCACGTTCCCTGAGATGGTCTGGCTCTGGCTCCTGCTGCCTTCACACCGGATGCCACGCAGTCAGTAAGCAGGTAACTTCCGCGCTTATCAGGGGACGGCTATACGGCCCCGTTTTGACATCATCTGAGATTTCGATGCTTCATCGGACAGTTTACTTTCGTTCAGCTTCCCGAACCCCACGTGACAGTAGATCTCTGCCTTTTCCCGAGTCGCTCACCACCACATTCCTTAGAATGAAGCAGCACCGGGTCGTTTGGTCAGTGTTCCTGCAAACCCTGACCGGAGGGCCCACCTCCACCCACCTCAGAGCATGGATAACTTATGCTGCAATTTTCATATTGTCGCCATCAGTTCTCCTTCGTGACACACACAGCCAGTTTGACCTTCCCATTACCACCGGACGGATTGCTCGCTCACATCGATTATTGTCTAGGGGTAATCCACCGTCATCTAGGAACCGACAAAGTTCGGTTTTGTGATTCAGTGCATACTTAATCGCTTTGTGTAACGCTGAACTCGACGCACAGGCTCAACCTGTCGCTCCAGCCATGTCCATAATGCATCCAGTCTCGGTTTCGAGTACCGTTGTCGCCACTGCCGGATTTTATCTATCCCTCGGTGCCGGATCTTTTTTTCCAATTTATAGAGCTGGCTTATCATCTTCAGCGCCATTTCTGCTCGAGGGTCATGATTCGCTTTAAAAAGGTCAGCAAAACCCCTGCGGGCATGAGCCCAACAGGCCACATTGACCACCTCGCCGCCATTATTCAGGGGATGATAAGCGGCATACCCATCGCTCACCAAGCTACCGTTCCAGCCACTTAAGTACGCTTCAGGATATTTGGCTGCCCGACCTGGTTGGCTGTCAAAGCAGACAATACCTGAACCTGTTTTTTCACCGCTAACATAGGCCCACAGGTACCCTTTGCATGCTTTACCGCCCTGTTTCGCATCCAGTATCAGCAGCGGCGTTTCATCGGCGTGCACCACGGTTCTTTTCAGCAGGTCCAGACGGAGCAGCTCTGCCAGTGGCGCCAGGGCCACTCCGGCAGCACCAACCCATCCGGCCAGCGTACTGACGGGGATCTCAACACCATCACGGGCAAAGATGTGACTTTGGCGATAGAGCGGCTGATAGTCACGGTATTTACTGGCAACAACCTGCGTGACCAATCCAACCTCAGGTAATCCCTTGGGAATGATTGTTGNAGNCATAGAAGCAGAGACCACCGTTTGGCAGCAATCACAGCTGTATTGTGGACGGATATAACGGTTAACGACAAAGCTCGCCGGGATATAATCTAACCG
>NZ_ATYS01000085.1 GCF_000427805.1 Budvicia aquatica DSM 5075 = ATCC 35567
GTCGGGAACTGAGTTTGCTGGCGCCGTTATTGCAACAGCAGGTGACCGCACAGGTGTATCGTTATCAGCTCACGCCGGGGGAGCACGTGAAAAAGGACCGGCCTAAAAAGGCGCTGGTACTGGTATTGGGGGTCTTGCTCGGCGGGATGCTCGGTATTGCCACCGTACTGGTGACGGACAGTATTGCTCGTTATCGTCGAGGTTAAATTCACCACCCTGACTGATGATGGGGCATCTGACGCGAGCAAGCGTAACATAATTAAGGAGATAACCATGCCAGAGATAAAACCGTATATTGTCCTCGCCATTTTTGGTGGTATTTTCTATCTGGTTGCTGATTGGATGGAATGGGTGAGATAGGTGAGTTCGACATTATCGCTGTGTTGGTTCTTTCGCCCACGAACCACAGGAAACACGTCAAGGTTGCCTTAGCGCTGACCAGACGATACCCTGACATTCAGAGGGTCATATTGCCGGGCACGTGCCTTGCCGGTCGAGACTGATTATGCCAGTGTGCCGGGTCGTCGGTTAAAGTATTGTCAGGGAAGGGAAACCACTCATGTCGCCATGACCATCTCGTGCGATACGTATGACTCAAGGTGAGTGGCGAGAGGTAGCAACATGAAATTGACAATAACACCCACCGCACTCCGTGTATCGTGGGCTTTGGGCGTCCTGACGTCGGTGCTGTATGGTGCCGGCGCGCAGGCGGTAATGAGTTCCTCTACCGGCACCATTATGGGGCGGGCACCCACAATCACGCCGGGCATGTTAGTGCTGCGAACGCCGGACAATGAGCTCATCGTCAATCATGCGTTGATGTCTGCCGGGTTTGTGCCCCACCATTTTATTGGCACGACGGAGTTATTGGACCTTCCTGAGGATGACGATGATGACAGTGGGCTAAGTACGCAGATAGACTCTCTTCAAGCCGATTATCTCTTTACGGCAAATGGTACGCCATTAACCCCGTTACAGCTTGGGCAGTCGCTGGGGAGTATTGCACCCGGCGGGGTCATTACGGCGAAAATCGTTTCACCGGTTATCGTCTCATCAACGACGGGTTCACCCAACATGGCAACCACCGGACCGATGGACTCCCAAACGTACACCTTCAGGGTTGATGCCCCACTGGTCGTGAGAGTGAATGGTTTCGACATGCCAGAGGCGGCATCATTTCCGGGCACCGGGTTTAATGGTGCCGAGTTCGAATTTTTGATGAATGGGGTCGATACGTCGATAAACAGCACATACACCTATTCAAATAAGCTGGGTAAGACTTGGTTTACGGTGAATGGGATGGGCCACGTGATGCTGCTTTCTGCGCCAGCACCGGGGGATAATGTGGCAATCATCACGATTACTGACAGCGCCAATGCGCGAGAACCGATTGATTACCGTTTTACGCCCAAATTGTGGATGAGAACCACGGGGATTAACACCACTGGCGCGACATTAGATGATGCACGGACGACGTGCAATGCCTTGGGTGGCGGGTACCGGCTGGCCTATTATACGGAGGTGTCAAGTTCGCTGCCGACGGAACTGGATAGTGCCTATTCACCCGGACGTTCGGCAACCAGAATGGCGTTGTGGGATAATTGGGGTGCCCTTACGTCAGCCGCGTACCCGTCGAGCGGGATAACGCCGACAGCGAATGGTTTTGCGTGGGCGGATGCCACTGATAGTGTGACTTCGCTTAACGGTGTTGTTCTCGGTCCTGGCGGTCAAGGGAGTTACCCTGCGTGGAATAACGCCAGTGGCGCGATGGCTTACGATGGCCTTAACGGCGTTCACGGGGTATTTTGCATGACAGAACTTAATTGATGAATGGCGAAGCCACTGACCTGAATGGCCCGAAGCTCGGCGACCTACGTTGCTTCCCTTCCCTGAAAATACGACCGATACGTCTTCATGCAGAACCGATCTATACCGTCAACGTGATTTCACCGTCCAGTGACTTAACGTGAAGACAAGCGGCCAATGATCCAACGTGTCGGCGTAGTTGCCTACTACCGACTCATGATAGACTTATTGTTGGATCTGCGTCAGCTCGTCAAGGCTTAACCCTGTCATTTTTTTCACTATTTCGTTATCATAACCGCTATCAAGCATACTCTGTGCAATTTTTAATGCGGCTTCCTTCTCGCCTTCTTGACGTCCTTTTTCCAAACCTTTCTCAAGGCCTTCTTGACGCCCTTTTTCTAGGCCTCGTTGCTCTAGTTGCTGTGCGATAGTCATCAATACATCCTCATGTTGGGGTGATTGTTCTGCCAGTTCCCGAATAAAACCATCAGGATCAGCGGTGTTGCCCACCTGAATCAGATAATTGAGCGCAGTTCTCAACTGTTCATCGGTATAATAATCCAGTGACAAGAGATATACCAGTTCTCCTAACAATTCTGCCATATCTCGCTGACGAGCATGTTTCAAAATAATTTCAAGCAGGGCAATACGTTTGTGAGTCAAGATTTCCGTATCAGGTAATACGGTCAGGTCGACCAACGGAAATTTTCCGGCATACAGATCTTTTGCTCGTTCCGGTAACACAAAGCTGTCAAGCCAACTCAGACTAAAGGGGTAAGGCTGTATCTGACCGTGATAAAACAGGATTGGAATAACAAGCGGTAGGGTATCATGTCCTTGGTCAATGTGTTGCTGCATGGCTGAAATACTGTAACGCATCAGGCGAAAAGCCATCAACTTGTCGGGCGTACTTTGATGCTCGATTAGGCAATATACATATCCCGCCCCCTGTGTTGTTTTCACAGAATAGAGCATATCCGAGACGTGCGCCCGCATGTTCGGTTCGATAAAGCTGCTCGATTCCAATTTGAGACTGTTGAGGTCGCACATCTCTAGCAGCGAATGTGGTAAATGTATTTGCAAAAAATCACGTGCCGTTTCTGCATGAGATAAAAACTGCTTGAACAACGAATCGTGGGGCGTGGGTGTTTTTCGTTTCATGATGGAATATTATCACTGATGAGTTAGAGCCGCTGGGCTCAAGTTATTGTTAGACTCTGCTATCAGACTGTCAAGATAATCGGCCCATTTTTGCAGCCAGACTTTACATTCTGCCTCGTAGCTATGGAGGTCGTAGGTGCCCTCGATACCTTTGCGTGAGTGGCCTAAAACAGCCTCTGCGACTTCACTGGGGCATCCAAGGCGAGATAACCCAGTACGGACGGTTCGGCGTAGGTCATGCGGCGTCCAGTGCGGAATATCAATCATATGGCCACGTTCACGTAACCGATCGGCGCTTGTATTCAGGAAGGTTTGAGAAATGGGCCGGTTGGCTATCTTGGCCCGGGCAGTAAATAGGTAACGATCTGATGGCTCATGGAACGTTTTAAGAAACTCTATTGCCTGCCTTGAAAGTTGAACATGGCGGTCAGTTCCCGTTTTAGTTTCTTCAAGATGGCTCGTCCCTTTAACGAAGTCTACATTTTCCCAAGCCATATTGCAGACTTCGCCTGTACGGCATCCGGTCAATAACGTTAAATAGAGAACGCGCTTAATATTCACTGGATATTTTGATTGTGGTAACCACCGTAAAAATAGTGATAATTCTTTTTCGGAGAGAACCCGTTTACCCGGTTGTGGCGTCAGTTTGATCCGAGTTTGCTTCATACTATACTTGGCTAATAATGCGGGATTGACAAAGTTTTCCTCTAGTCGTCCTAACCCAAGGGCAAACTCATAGGCAGAACACAATTCTCGAAGCAGGATCCCTGCCAGCACGTTAGAACCCCGCTCTATTACTGTCATAACCGCATCAATCACATCTTTTCTCGTGATGTCTTTTGCTGGGCGGTCTCCCACTTTTTCAACAAAGTCTTTTGTTAACATTCTACGAGTAGCGACTTGTCCTGCTTTTTTTCGAGCTCCCGCAATAATTTGACCATCAGTACCTCTACGATCTTCAATTCGTTGCGTTAAATAGAGTTCAATCAAACCTTCGACGGTTAATAAAGACCGCTGATCTCTTGCGTCTTTCTCAATTTTAGTTTGCTTCGCAGCTTTGATTTCAGTGGAAGGACATCGGCCTTCATTCTTGATCTGTTTTAACTCATGTAACTTAGCTCTGGCTTGTGCCAATGTAATGTTGGGGAAATGGCCGATCTTTATTTGTGTAAGTTTATGAGTCAAGGGGCTTGTGTAACGATAAAAGAAAGTCTTAACCCCAGTTGCACCACAGGTTATCCGTAATCCCCGATTTTCCCCAGAATCTGCCTTGTCATTATCTCTAGGCTTCATTGCCTCAATGGCTTTAGTAGACAATGATTTACTGACCTGCTTATCGGTCATAACAATAACTCCTGTTATACTACTTTTTTGATCATTTCAACGACACAACTAGTCACCAATAATGGCTTATAGCAGCGCCAGTATGTTGATGACATTATACCATAGGTTATTTTAAACCTACATTTAAGCCTACAATAAAATGTAGGCAGTAGTGATTTTTCGTGGGAAATCGTGGGACGTCATGAACATTGACCATAATAATTAATTCGTTATAATACAGCTCATTAAATTAACCACCTGCATGATAAACATATAAAAACAGGTGTATGTGATGGTTTTAACGTATTATGCCCCCCTCAATTTTTGAGGCCTTACTCAATACCGCTTCTATAGATGAGTATTGTTATTCTGCAAAAACTATTCAGGCACGCATAAAATGGCGACAGAAATTGAATTCACGCCCCTCTCAAATAATGTCGTATTAAATCTTCGTGAAGCACGCTTAGCCTTATCAACCCGCAATTATAAAGCCCGGGGTTCCCGAGTGGTACGTTGCGAACGCTGCCTGCTACCAGTAACTCATTGCCTATGTTCTTCGATTTCCACCATGGCTGCCAATAGCTGCTTTTGTTTACTGATGTATGATACTGAACCGCTAAAACCAAGTAATACCGGTAGGTTAATTGCAGATATTCTGCCAGATACCAAGGCCTTCCTTTGGTCCAGAACGGATATTGACCCACAGCTATTAGCGTTATTATCCGATCCGGGCTATCAACCTTATGTGATCTTCCCTGCTTCGTATTCACATCCGGCAAGAGTAACGAAACAGGTGGAGAGACAGCCTCAAAAGCGCCCGTTATTTATTATGCTTGACGGTACCTGGGCGGAAGCGAGAAAGATGTTTCGAAAAAGCCCCTATCTGGATAATCTTCCGGTTCTGGCAATCGACGCGGATAAGAGCTCAGACTACCTTCTGAGAGAAGCCAGTAATAAAGAGCAGCTATGTACTGTAGAAGTGGCGATCAGGCTACTATCTCAAGTTAACGACCAACCCGCAGCAGAACAATTAAATAATCACTTTATTAACTTTAAGCAGCGTTATCTGGCAGGAAAAGCCAACAGAACGTTAGATGCCTTTATTAATTTTTCAGAGAAAAACAGGTAAGCAAAATCTAATTATTTTTTATATTCATATAATTCAATGCGATAAATACGCACTTGGTTAAAATCTGTTATATCTACGACAGTTTTATAATATAAGCGCTGTTTTTTGGTCACATTAGCATTAAGTGGTGGTAGTATTATCCGATTCGACTGTTAACTATATACACGTTATGGTCAGTCACCATAACCCAACAAGAGAAGAATGCACTGTGATGTTGTCATCATTTAAACGTAAGAAATCTCAACAACACCTTGCACAATTGCCTAAAATATCTCAGCCAATTGATGATATTAAAATATTATCAACGCCTGGTGATTATCGCTCTACTTTACTTGACTTGATTAACCATGCAGAGCATCGCATATATCTGATTGCGCTCTATTTAGAACATGATGATGCGGGTATAGATATCCTATCTGCCGTTTATCAGGCTAAAATACGTCGCCCAGAATTAGAAGTGGCTATATTAGTAGACTGGCATCGTGCACAGCGGGGAAGAATTGGGGATGCCAAAGAAAATACTAATGCAGATTGGTATTGTAAAATGGCCCAACAGCATCCCGGAATTGAAATTCCAATCTACGGTGTCCCTGTTAACACGCGTGAAGCTTTAGGCGTACTACATTTAAAAGGCAGTATTATCGATAATACGGTTGCCTACACCGGTGCCAGCGTAAATGACGTCTATCTTCATCAACATGATAAATATAGATACGACCGCTATCAACTCATCACCAATCCTGCATTAGCTGACAGCATGGCGGGCTATGCCAAGCAATCGGTACTTACATCTGAAGCCGTGCACCGCTTAAACTGTAAAGATCGCCCGAAAAGCCCTGAACTTAAAAATGAAATCAAAAAGTTCAGACAAGGCTTGAGAACTAAGGGCTACGAGTTTCAAGGCAATGTAGGGAACGACCAGTTAGCAGTGACTCCACTTGTCGGCTTAGGCCGCCACAGTCCGCTGAATAAAACCATTAACTGGTTGATGAATGCTACCGAAGAAAAACTAACCATCTGTACCCCCTATTTCAACTTGCCGGCTCAACTGGTGAAAAATATCGTTTCACTCCTTCGTCAGGGTAAACAAGTTGAAATTATCGTAGGCGACAAAACGGCCAATGATTTCTATATTCCTGAAGACCAGCCATTTAAAATCATTGGCGCCTTACCTTATCTCTACGAAATCAATCTTCGCCGTTTCGTTACGCGTTTACAGCGTTATATTGACCAAGAGCTACTGACTATTCGCCTTTGGAAGGATGAAGACAATACTTACCACCTCAAAGGAATTTGGGTTGATAATAACTGGCAGTTGATTACAGGTAACAATCTGAATCCACGAGCCTGGCACCTTGATCTGGAAAATGCGATCCTAATTCATGATCCTAAAGGCGAACTAAAAGATGCTCGCCAGCGTGAATTAGAATGCATCAGGACACATACTTTTGTTGTTAGTCATTATCAGCAATTGCAAAGTATCCAATTCTATCCGGTGAAGATCCGTAAACTTATCCGTAGGCTAAGACGTATCCGCATCGATAAGCTGATCAGTCGTATTCTGTAACTTCATCTGGTAACAACAGGCCTTCAATTTTGAGGGCCTTTTAATTTCTGCTGTATCCCATTCTCATATCATCAAGCATTTATAATATGTTACGCCTACGCCTAATAGATAGAATATTCAGCTGAAATGGCCTCATCAATAAAAAGAGCCTCGCGTCTTTTTTCACTGGAGTTATCAGTTTAATTAATGTTTATTAACGGAATGAATAACACAAATAAGGATTACAACAATGAAATTTAAAGTTCTGTTAGGTACCGCTCTTATTCTTAGCTGTATGAACGTTCAGGCTCGTAGTATGGAAGCCATCCAACAATCAGGTACGCTGAAGGTGGGTGTGCCAGGAGACTATGCTCCGTTAGCATTTATTGATGCTGAGGGTAAGTTAGCCGGATATGATATTGATATGGCCAAGGCGTTAGGTAAAGACCTAAACTTGAAGGTCGATTTTGTTAAGACCAGTTGGCCAACCCTTTCCGCTGATTTAGCGGCAGATAACTTTGACGTAGCGATGGGTGGAGTAACTGCAACCGCCAAGCGGGAAGCTGAATTCGGACTAAGTAAACCTATCGTAGCCAATGGAAAGATTGCACTGGCTAGCTGCGCGGTTGCTAAAGAACTGCCTGACTTATCCCAGATAGATCGTCCTAGCGTTAAGCTGGTAGTTAATCCGGGTGGCACAAATCAAAGTTTTGTTGACGGGCATATCAAGCAGGCACAAATTATTCGGGTTAAAGATAACTTCGATAACCTACAGGCTCTGCGAGATAAAACCGCTGACGTCATGATTACTGACCTGATTGAAGGTGATTACTACCAGAATAAAGAACCAAATGTGTTGTGTATGGCAACAGATAAACCGTTCTCCGGAACCGAGAGCCACAAAGTGTATATGGTCAAAAAAGACAATACAAAGCTGCTTGAAAGTATTAATACTTGGCTACAGGGAGAGACAAAATCTCAGTTAGCTAAGCAATGGAACGTCAGAGAGGAATAATTCTCTCAAGTACCATGTTCTTGATTTATATGCCCTGATAGCCATCAGGGCTTTTTTATTGACGCGATATAGACATAGATGCGATACGTTGCCCAATGTGTTCCCAACATCGTCGTCCTACTCTGTCGAGACGCTTACCGACAAGCTACAGACAAAACAAAAAGGCTGGCAGTTCCCTACAATACTCGTATTATCCTGATACTCGCCCTTTCAGGGCCAGCGCAAGCGCTGTTCCAAATCGTTCCCGACGATTTGGTCGTATGTTACGCACCTTCGGTACGTTCCCATGCTCGAATAGGGATTTCCACATACCATAAAAGCAAAAACCCCCAGCTTACGCTGAGGGTTATCACTTTTAATTAAAGCCTGGCAGTTTACGCCGNGCTTCCTGCCCGCCGCCCTTCGGGCCGTCGCAAGCGACGTTCAAATGTGTTCCCGACACATTTGTCCTACTCTGTCGAGACGCTTACCGACAANCTTCAGACAAAACAAAAAGGCTGGCAGTTCCCTACAATACTCGTATCATCCTGATACTCGCCCCTCCGGGGCCAGCGCAAGCGCTGTTCCAAATCGTTCCCGACGATTTGGTCGCATGTTACGCACCNGCGGTACGTTCCCATACTCGANTAGGNATTTTCCATATTCCATAAAAGCAAAAACCCCCAGCTTACGCTGAGGGTTATNACTTTTAATTAAAGCCTGGCAGTTCCCTACTCTCGCATGGGGAGACCCCACACTACCATCGGCGCTACGGCGTTTCACTTCTGAGTTCGGCATGGGGTCAGGTGGGACCACCGCGCTAGTGCCGCCAG
>NZ_ATYS01000086.1 GCF_000427805.1 Budvicia aquatica DSM 5075 = ATCC 35567
CAGGGCGTTGCATAAACTCGACTTTCCGACACCGGTTTTACCCATAATGCCGATGACCGGTTCGTAATCCGTGAGAGAACGGATTTGCTCAAGTACTCGCTCAGAGAGATAAGTCGGTAGTCGAGAGAGGGGTTTACTGATGGCATTCAGGCCATCGTATTTATTCATGTCATTTTCCTCAAAGAGAATAAGGCAACAGTAAGCCCGAAGGTTTGTTGCAGGAGTGGTAGGGTTCAGGGGGATAATATCTATCTGACATTATTTCTAAGTGACGTTTTATCATTGGTCTGTTTTGTCGAGCCAATTTCCACCACTATTCGCCCCACTGTTTTCCGACTTCAACAGCTATTCCATACCCGCCACTCCGACCGAGGTTTGGGAACATTCTTTATATTCATATTGATCGTTTATACTGATCAATATAATTGTATTGATCACTTTAATCTATTAATATGTTTTTACGAATGTAAGTGAAAATAAAGTAACAATCTGAATATACTGATAATTAAAGGTATTGAGTGTTTTTTGAACGGTATGTTTTATGACTGAGAAATTCAATAATAACCAAGTTAAATTTTGATACTAATCCAGGAGGATAGATAAATGGGACTATTAGGCGACCTTTGGGATAGCACTTTTGATGGTGTACTGGATGTGACCTTTGGCACTCTCGAAACGGTTTGTGATACAGCTAATGTAGTAAAAAGCTCTGTGATAGAAAATCCAGGCAAAGCGATGATGATGGGTATCGCCGCCTTAGCGACAGGAGGCGCAGCGCTATCTGTGGCACCGACTATCGGTGCGGCAGCCAGCGCAGCAGGATTAGGCGTTGGCGGAGGAACATTATCCGGTGCAGCTGCAAGCTCAGCCGGATTAGCGGCACTGGGTGGCGGAAGTTTAGCGGCAGGTGGTGCTGGTATGGTTGGAGGAACTGCAGTCATTACGGTTACAGGGGCCTTGTCAGGCGGGGCTTTAGCAGGAACGGTTATATCCACATTACCTCGTACAGAGAGAGATTAATACTGATGGGTCTTCTTCTCATTTTGTGGTTAGTCGGGTCAATTCTGGTTGGATTCTATGCCAAAGGTAAGGGGAAATCATTTAAGGCCGGCTTTTGGTTATCGGTATTTGTAGACCCTATTCTGGCATGGATATTACTGGCTATATTTGCTTAGTGTATCAATAAGTCGAACCAGAGAACTTAGCTGGTCCGGCTTATTTTTTCTTTACTCAGCGGGGATCCCTGTGCCAATGTTAATGGGCATTGTGCGCTAATTTTTAGATGTATAACTATTTTTTGCTCTTATTGGATTTTGATTGCTGCCACGCGTGTTTCATTTTCTGTATAAATTCAAGTTTTTCTTCTGGAGGTGTATACCATACATCAATGCTGGCAATCATCATGTCACAACGCATAGCATTGTGGTAAGGCTTTAAATAGCCGGCTATCCTGCCTTTTCCCTTTAAATACTCCCAGAGATAGACGCACTGCTGTTCATCTTTATGGTCAATCCATTCGAAAGCACGCAGAAAATCATTATATTGGTCTAGCCATTTTTTATACAATTCATCTACATACTTTATTTTATATTCAAGGCTTACTGAGGAACTGTCAATGTAGCGTATGACTGTATTAAGTCTTTCATGATCATTAATCGGATTTGGATTATATTTATCAATATCCGCACAAAAGTTAAATTCGAAATCTGAAATGGATATTTTAGGTGGTTTTTTAATGTCACTCTCATTTTTTAAAATAGGAGGTTCAGCGGGCATTGGAACGTTAACTAGTTCCTCAAAAGAGGCTATCAACTCACGGAGATTATCATTCTGATTAAACGGTTTTTTTTCATCTTGATATGGTTTTGACAGTTCCCTTGTGGCTTTATCCATTAAATCACGTACGCCTTCAGGAATGGAAAGTATATTGTAATCTATGGTTATAAATGGGTTTTTATTATCCATATCACCCATTATATATAGATCACTGCTTTCATGGGATGGGAGGGAGTAGTTATCGTCTATGAAATTGCATTGAGTATTAAAATTGTTTTTTTCACAAGTGATGAACTGAAAGGGTATGGCGTTTTCGAATATATAAAGAAAAGCAAACCAAGAACCTCTGGGGTTTTCCTTTAAACATCTAAAATAATCAAGTGGAATACATTCATCAATATAAGCCTCGTGTAACTCAGCACTCTTGGCTCTTATTAACTCATCATCCATAGCGCACATTATAAATAACTGCGTGTAAATTAATTTACGATATTCTTTTTTTGTCATAAACCTATTATAAACATGCAATGAATCTTTCTTTTGATGACGAGCTAATCGATTAAGAGAAAAAATTTCTTCTCGTACTTCATGATAATTTGGCATTTTCCCACCCCCTTTCTCACCTATAGATTTGCTCCTTCATGGAGCAACTAAAACAAAATATTAGCATGATTGAGCAATGAGAAACGTGACCGAGAACTGAGAAAACACTGATTTTATGCTGATAATTAACTGATAGATAACTGATTTTTTACTGACTATATACTGAGTGTTTTTACTCTATTTGGGTGGGTAAAGAGATAATGGCGATAAAGAACATTTAGGTTAATGGCTCAACACTGGCGATAGAGAACCGAGACATTTTGTTAAATATGCACACTCACCATGTCCAACATCATGTGTAAACAGTCTCAATATGATGGCCATTGGTTGGGTTAAATTAATAAAAAACACTATACCCTATTTTTTTGAGTAATAACAAACAGAAAAATGAAGGGATTGATTCATACCAATGCTGTTCAACATGCGGGCATATAAACAACATAGTCGTTATCTATAACATCCGAGAACTTAACCTGCCCGTTAAAATACGAATGTCAACGTGATGATACATTTGCCACTAAACTGCAGCATAGAGGATTGTTACCTTATCCCTATACCCCTATAAATCGTTCACTTCACATAGCGATGCGCGTCTGAGCTAATTCACTTTGTTTCTACATTATGCCGCTGTGTTCAATATTGCAGTAAGCCGATAGGTTATTTGTTCTCGGATATCACCCATGTTCTTCAGTCAATTCAATCTCAACTATTTTTTACGTCACTTCCTGTTCATCTGAGGAGGAAGGGATGATGAATGCAATCACCGCCCCTCCGTACGACGGATAAGATAAAATGAGGATGTTGCGATGAACACGACTACGCTGGATTTATTTCAAGACCAATTTGTTGATATGGTTTTTATTACCCACTTTACTGGACTGAGTGATAAATGGTTTTATAAACTCATCAGTGAGGGGCGGTTCCCGAAACAAATCAAAATGGGACGTTCTTCTCGCTGGTTAAAAAGCGAAGTAGAAGCTTGGTTACTCCAACGAATTAAGGAGTCCAGAGAAGGGAACGATAATCTATCTTTGATTGAGCATGAGGGGTAACTAACACTCACACCGTATAAGTCAACTCAATATTATATGTTAGTACCGATGTAAAAATGGGTCTTCCGCAACTTGGGTGGAAGAAAATTAATGAAACTTTTTAGTTAACAAGGATCTAAACTGTTTTAAGTTATGGATAACACTATGCCCTCACTTAAGACACTTTTACAGCTACCTTGTGGATGGCAATCCAGCCAACAAGTTATTAGTTCTGATGGGATAACTATCCATCTCCGGGCTGCGCGTAAAACAGCTCAATGTCCTGAATGCCTTAAGCACAGTCGCTCTGTACACAGCTGTCGCCGACGCCGGATACAGCATCTTCCATGCTCAGGTCAGGCTCTCTGGCTAATCTTTGCCGTTCGGCACTGGTACTGTCGTAACCCGTCCTGTTCACGCAAAATCTTTGCTGAGTCGCTGACTCCCTTTGCTGGCCCACAACAGCAGTCTTCGACGTTACTGCAAAATCTGCAGCGCCAACTGGGGTTAATCGCAGGCGGAGAGGCTGGGAGACGGGCTGCAACAGCGTCAGGGATGAGGATCAGTGCAGATACTCTGCTGCGCAGAGTGGTTCAGGCTCCTGAGCAGGCAGAGAACCGGATCCGGCATGTCGGTATCGACGAATGGGCATGGCATCGGGGCCACAGGTACGGCACGCTGATCGTTAATCTCGACACACATCGCCCCTTGGTACTGCTGCCTGGTAGGGAGCAACGTACTCTGGTTGCATGGTTTAAAAAATATCCTGAGATACAGGTCGTCTCACGCGATCGTGGCGGTATCTATGCATTAGCTGCACGCGATGGAGCACCGCAGGCAAGACAGGTGGCCGACCGCTGGCATCTGCTGAAGAATATCGGTGATGCACTGGAGCGCATGATGTACAGACACATGCCATTGATACGGTTGGTTGCCACTGAGTTGTCTCCCAAAAAACAGATTACTGAAGCTTCTCCGGTAACTGCCTCAACGCTACGGCTTCCTGAACGGATAAAACAACAGCGGCGTGACAAACGGTATCAACGCTGGGCTGAGGTCGACGCTCTTCACAAAAAAGGATGTGGGATCAGAGAAATATCACGTATCACTGGGCTATCTCGGGTGACGGTTCGCCGTTGGATACAGTCGAAAGCGTTCCCTGAAATATCAACCAAACCACCAAGACCTGGGTTACTTGACCCGTGGCATGAGTGGCTGGAAGAGCAACGGAAAAACGGTAACCACAATGCCAGGCAGTTGTGGCGAGAGATGGTCGCAACTGGCTTTACTGGCAGTGAAACGACCGTCAGGGATGCTGTAGCTAAATGGCGTAAACAAGTTAACGGTCCGGTTATCGCTCCGGGGCGGCTCCCCTCAGCGTCCCGGGTCAGCCGCTGGTTGATGCCCTGGCGAATGATCAGAGGAGAAGAAAACTATGCGTCCCGGTTCATCGAGTCAATGTGCCAGAAAGAACCGCAACTGAAAATGGCACAACAGCTATCACTCGACTTCTACCGAATGCTGAAAATGAAGGATAAATCACAGTTAAATCAGTGGTTAGCTGACGTAAGTAAGAGCGGACTTGTTGACCTGAAGCGTGTGGCTGTCGGGATGGAGGCTGATGCAGCAGCAATACACGAAGCTATAAGCAGCCGGTGGAGTAACGGCGTTGTTGAGGGCCATGTAAATCGCCTGAAAATGCTAAAGCGGCAGATGTATGGTCGGGCTGGGTTCGAGCTACTGCGGCGGCGAGTAATGAGTCCCCTGGCTTAAACTGGTCCACCCAAGTTGCGGAAGACCCAGTTTTACTTTGGCAGGGTGGGTCAGAATTCAATTGGTATTGACAATTATATTCAGATTAAGATGAGTTGAATGATTGGTTATTTTAATATTTATTTTTATTGTTATCGACTTTATAATTCCAGAGTGAATTTCACTCGAGTTATGCGATGTTATTTTAGGTATGGTGAAGAGGGTTTGTTATATATGGTGTCATGGTTATTAATTTTGGTTGATTAAGGTGGTAATATATCATCAGTGAATGTCGGTTTGTTTAATATAATACTGTAATACTGTAATACTGTAATACTGTAATACTGTAATACTGTAATACTGTAATACTGTAATACTGTAATACTGTAATACTGTAATACTGTAATACTGTAATACTGTAATACTGTAATACTGTAATACTGAATTATATTTCCAATGTTATAATTCAGTGCGCAATAATATAGTGATCTTCCACTATGTACCTAGTTATTATCACTACCTAATATCAGTGCTCTCATCTAAATAATGCGGAGATTCATCATCATTTATCAATGTTACAGGTGATAACACCTACCTACTAAATATATTACACATAGCCACCGTCTTTATAGAGGGGATGATGACAACTGAACAATAGAGAATACAACTCACCACTATCAAACACGATATTACACATATCTACGTTCTTACCGCACTAACCCAATTAATATATCGAGCAAACTATGGCATACCATGCTGAAAAATATAATCTACATTACTTAAAGCAGATTGAAGCCACCCTGCATCGAGCACTGTCAGAACACCCTCGGACTTTCGCCTTACGTGTTGATTTGAGACTACCTGACACCGAAGTCATAGCCGCAACCGATGCGGCTGTTATCTCTCGCTTTACGGAATCACTGAAAGCCAAGGTAGTGGCAGACTTAAATAAAAAGCAACGGGAGGGGAAACGAGTACACCCCTGTACGTTGAGGTATGTTTGGGCTAGAGAGTTTAACCAAGTCGGTAAGAAGCATTACCATGTGTTGCTCTTGTTCAATAAAGATACCTATGCTTTCCTAGGAGACTATCGTTCACAGGAAGGGAATCTAGCTGGATTGATTACTCAGGCCTGGCTCAGTGCATTAGGCCTCAAAGATAAACGATATCACTCATTACCTTACTTTCCAGAGAATCCCTGTTATTACCTCAATGCTAAAACGTTAGGTACAGATAGCGTATATGAACAATTAGTGACTCGGGTGAGTTATCTGGCTAAAGAGCGAAGTAAAATCAGCAATGATGGTGAACGCAATTTCGGATGCAGTCAACGCTGAGTATTTTCTTACCACACAGATTTATCTCATGAAGGAATAACGGATCACATTTACGTATTCAGTCGTCCAGTAAGTGACGTATTCCTCTTTTCTTACTTACTATAAGCTTTCAAATGACTTCACATGAAAATGGGTACCTGCATCTGCCCTTAAGGGATGGATTACGGTTGCTTGCTATCCAACGAAAAGGAACATGCAAAATCATTTGCTTCAAGTAACGCCCAAGGGCATCTCATTTTGGGGTTAACCGCTCAGCGCGACCCTGACGGTGAATATCGCCGTCACCTCTGTAATAGGTCATTAGTTTTCCACCGGAAAACACAACATAGAAGGCCTTGGTTTGAGCATACCGATACCAGTTTATCGGAGCATGGGCGCGAACACTGCCCTTACGTCAATGTGGCCGTTGAAGAGGTTGCCACTGTTGAAGCCTTGAGAGTTTTCCTACCGAAAGTACTCCCGTTGGTACAACGGGCTCATTGGCACTGTAGCGGCTGCGGTCATGCGTACTATGGTGAAAAATACTGCCTGACTTGTCAGTGTGGAGCCCATAGCCAGATTGCTCTTACTGGTCGACGCAGAAAACGAGCTGCTCGATGACATCATCCGTTCTATTTTTTAGTCCATTCGTTCCTAATGTCAACCTACGCATTTTTTGCGTGACTATTGTGAGCAAGATTTGAATCTGGCTGCGTTAATCACACAAGCTTGGCTTCAGGGTGTTAGGTGTCACTGATGGCCGGTATCAGTCGCTGACTGACTTCAGTACCGGCCATTGTGTTGGTATTGCTGGCTGCTTTAACTATCAAAAACAGTGAGACTTTTTCTGAGTGGTATCGATGTTGCACGTGCTCAGTTTCATACTCCGCTACGACAGTGTTAACAACAGCTTAAAATGCGCACAGGACCGCGTCTAGAAGCTGCGTAAGCACTTAGAAAATACGAAGGTTGGCTGTTCATCGCAATGCCACCTAGGGTGACTATAGGCCTATTTTGAATGGGTATTCAGCGGATTGAAGATTGATTGAGTTAAATGTGAGAAGTCTCAGAAAACGAGTTGCGTCAAGATATAACTCGGTACGTGAGCGCTACTTTAACTCGTATCAATTTAGGTATCTGCTATTTGAATTTTGCATAGGTAGCCGACAACCAACATTCGACAGGTCATTGAATCGAGTTCCCGATGAGTGACGCTATTTCCAGCTACGCCCTGATATTAAAGCCCTGTCGTCACAATATGCCCCGACCAATCGTACTATTATTCCAACTTTAATTATCAATATGTGAGTTTGGTTAATGCAGATTTTGCATCACGCCATACATACTTGCATTTCTCTTCTCAAATGACACCTGATAAATATCGATGAAAGAATTAACGGCAGAATAAACGTTAATAAGTATCGATAAAATAAATAGAAACGTTAATTTTCATGAAGCTGATGTGATAAGAATGGTTATTTAAATATAGCCAAACACATTGTTCATTATAAATAGCAATAAGAGGATGTCATTGTGAAAGGTTTAATCGGTGTATTAGGGGGAATGGGTCCTGCCGCAACGGTTGATATATTTAATAAGTTTGTCAGCTTTACCGCCGCAGGCAGCGATCAGGAACATATTCCGTTAATGATATCGTCTATTCCTGATATTCCTGACCGGACGCAGGCATTGCTACATAATGGGAATTCTCCACTGCCGCTAATGGAAGATTACCTTCACCGCTTAGAGGTCGCCGGGGCTGAATGTATTGTTATTCCCTGTAATACCGCTCATTACTGGTATTCGGAGCTTAAAAAGGCGTGTCATGTCGAAATGCTCAGCATCATTGAGACCACCATGGGCGAGGCTAAAGCGTCAGGTAAGACTCATATCGGGCTTTTGGCAACCAATGCCACTCTGGCCATGGGGCTCTATCAGAAGAATATCGAAGGGCTGGGCTTTAAATGCATCAACCCTGACCAGCCGGGTCAGGACAAAGTGATGGAAAGTATTTATCGCCTAAAGGCAGGCAATATTGCACAGGCTGAATCATTGATGGCTGAACAGGTCGCAACATTATTTCAACGCGGGGCTGAAGTCATTGTTTTAGGTTGTACCGAGGTGCCAGTTATTTTAGCTAAAGAGATAAAACAACATCCAGAAAAATTTATTGACTCCACCGCTTCATTAGTTCGTGCCGGTATTCGCTGGTATGAAAAACGAGTTGGGAAAACGGATTTATTATTGTAATAAAAAATAAAAAATAAAAAATAAAAGAAGTCATGATGTACACAGCTCTCTATGGTGCGGTGCAGATTCATCATTTTTGATATTAATAATAAGTGACAAGTGATTGTCTATTGGAGCGGTTATGGTTTGGTTAGAGATTATGGTTGTTTTGGGTTCAATATTTTTTGGTATACGGATGGGGGGGATCGGAATTGGTCTGTGTGGCGGGG
>NZ_KE386591.1:0-3779 GCF_000427805.1 Budvicia aquatica DSM 5075 = ATCC 35567
CGTGACCTGGTATGAGGTCCGTGGTGGTGTTGATACGCAGATTTCTACTGGCGTTGTCAATACGGCTGCGGCGATTGGCGGCAACGGAACCAGCGTGTTGACCATTCCGGCCTCTGCGGCGTATGCCAGTGCGATAAAGGTGGTCATACAGGAATACTCTGCNTCGGGTGACCCGATTTTTGGTCAGANATTGACTGTGGGTGATACCGGTGTGACGGGACCTAATAACCCGACGGTTACCCCTCCAGGTCCGGTTGCACCAGGCAGCAACGTGACCCCGGGTATTTATGCGAGTACCGATTCGGGCTTTGGCACCAACTTGCTTGACCCGGCAAACAGTGGAACCCCGCTGAANGTTGGCGACACTTACGTGTTCAAGTTGTGGGACAGCGCNNCNNTNGGNNCGNNCGACTTGACGCCGNNCTCGTACAACTGGCATCTGTTGGGTACCAGTGCGACAGACGGCGTGAACGCACCGGCAGCGAGTATCCAGGGNGCNGGAAGCTACACCATTCCGGCGAACGNAGCGGGTACANNGCTGACGGGNTCTGCGGACGGCGTGCAGGGCTTCAGTCTGGCGGTCGACTACTAAACCCAGTCTCCATCGGGTTAGTGTCAATCAGGACCACGGGCAGGGTTTTCCTGCCCGTTTTTAACCCAGCATTGAGCAAAATACAGTTACTACCCGGCCATCCACTCTGGCGGGTCACTCGGTAGTGATTGTTAAGCAGTTGAACAACATCATCATCTTCACATTCAAAATAGGCGTGCCACGTAATGTGGTAGAGAGGGACATATGACGCAAGACACCACAGGAACACCTCGCACCGTGCTGGCCGTACTTATCTCGGTCATACTTGTTGGCTCCGTCGTTCCGGTCGGGGCGGTGGTCCTGAGTGACCCGACAGGGATAATCCACGGCAGAGCACCAACAGCCGTGGGTGACTTATACGCCGTGATGCCGGACGGGACGACGGTGGTGACCGACAACGTCATTGTGAGCCAGACGGCTACACCGAGTCAGTTTACAGTCTCGTCAGTCACAACGGGGATTACCCCGTACGACGCGGATGGAGATACGGGGCTGACGATGACCCCGGACATGCCGAGCGCCACGCTAGTGTGGAAACAGAGCAACGGAACGCCACTAACCGCGGCACAACTGGCCGCCCCGTTGGTGACCAATTTCCCAGGCAGCACTGTGACGCTGGAAGTGCATGCCCCGGTGACCACGACCAGCACCTCAGGCCTACCCACCACGGCGGGACAAGTACCCTTTGTGACAGCTTATACTGTGAAGGTACCGACAGCTCCAATACCCCTACCGGCCAGCGTGAAGTTTAACGTGAATGGGTATCAGTTTGCGGGTAACAGCGGATTCCCATCGACAGCATACACCAACGCATCTTATCAAATTTGGATGAACGGTACCTCTGCATCCTCGAACGCTTCGTATACTTATAGCAGTAGCGCCAGTTGGGTGACCGTGAGCGCACTAGGGGTCGTCGTTTTCACCGCGAAGCCACCTGCCGGACAAGGAGAAGCGACAATAACTGTCAGTCAGTCGAGCGGGACGACTTACGAATACAAGATGAAGATAAAGCTGTGGGAAGGGGTGGTGAATTCTACACCGACCAGTTATGTGTCCGCGTGCCGAGCAATCGGATTGAAATCAGTCGGAGTCGATAAGAGCATCGGTTGGCCCGGTCAGAACGCGCAGATGACCAGGCGCACGGCTGGGCTCAATGTAAGTGGGAACTTTTCATTTGCAGGATGGGAGGAGTGGGGGAGTACCGTAGGAACAACACCGTTCGCTTCTATCAACGGTCAATTCATGTTCGCAATAGCCAACAGCGGAGCTGACGATCAAGAGCCAACGAAAAGTGGAAACGCGGTGTATATAACGCAAGGAGGTAAGGTTGGAGCGGTGTATATCAATTTAGGATCCCAAGACAGGTACAGCATGCGCTGTGCGGTTTACATATAATTGAGTGGAGTTCCGATTCGGGCATGCTCCGCGGGCAGTCGCCTGAGACTGGTGGGCACATCGCTCTGGAGGCAACCGTGACCCACATCCGCCACCGCACAATATACCCCACCACCCGCGCGGCCTGCATTTCAGCGGAAAGCTGGCGGGTTTGCTCATAAAGCCGGCGTAGCTTGGTCAGGTGATTGGCGAGGGCTCTGGGAGCCACGGATTGGATGCCCTTGTCGGTTAACCAGTATCCCATCCAGTCGGTGCCTTTGCGGGTGGGGCCGATGAAGGTTTTATCCGGGTGTTGCCGAAAACCGAATTGGTCGAAGTACTGATTAAGTTTTCGGACTGCCCTGCGCAGATGCCAGCGGGTTTTAGCGATGATGAAAAAGTCATCCATATAGCGTGAGTAGTCCAGATTCGGTTAGTTGGCAAAGTGAGCATCCACCTCTTACAGGTGGAATGCCGCCAAGAGCCGACTGAGCTACGAGCAATGCCGAATTCGGGCGTATGAAAAGTGCCTCCGTCTTCGACACTGTAGTGCAAAAACTGCCAGACAAGGTTGAGGAGTATCGGATGGTGAACATGAGATTGGGCCTGTGAGTAAAGGGTCTGCTTATTGATACGGGCGTAATAGCCCTTGATATCAGTACGACAGACAAAATGAGCATTCGGTTGGCGAAGCACCTGGTGGATACGTTGTACGCTTTTCTTGCCCCCTTGATGACCTTTGATGTGTTCGCACCGTGGATGCACGGGAAGGACTGGCGTCAACAGCAGGGTCAGGCATTTAAGCACTAACGCATCCGGTGAAGACCAGAGAGCCCGGGTGTCCCCTTGGGCGGTTTTGACTAACTGGAGTGGTGAGAGTTGATATATCCCGGCATTCAGTTGCTGGTAGAGGCGCTGTTTTTCAACCCGCCAATGAAATCGAAGGTGCCAGACATCGGTATTCGCGGGGAAGTGCTTACGGGTTTGGCAGAGCCAGATGAAGGCGGACTCAAGCCGGGTGTGGGAAAACAATTCCGACATGCAACTCGAGGGTTAATGGTTGATGGGTGGTTAATTGACGACTTGATACATCGCTAATTCAGTCTGGCTTGACATGTTCTTCACGTCAACACCCTGTTTTTTTTCAGCATCAGCGATTGGGTTGTCTGGTTTGGTTTGATTTGGTGTGGTGGTTAATCCCCTACCGTTTTTATTTATGTTGAAGGTGTCGTTATGTCACAACGTTTGAACCCTGAGCCAGTCCGTCACTATACCGACCTGGCACATATTGCCGCGTTAAAAGAGAAATCCGGTGATTGGAGAGGCGCGTCTCAGTATTGGGCGATGGCCGAGGATGTTGCCCGGTTGCCTGAGAACCGCCTCTGGGCGAGGTCTCGGGCGAGATATTGTGGCCGTGAGGCGGGGCAGGGTCTTGGCTATGCGGGCCGGTCAGTGTCATCACCTGACCTAAAATCCCTGACCTCGACCTTAATCTCCCCGAAAAACGCCCGGGAAACGGTTAGGGATGATGAGTAAGTGTGCGCTGACGGCCGGGGTGATTTATCCCCATCACCGAGATATGGCGTTGATTGTGGGACAACCTAATGTTACCGAGTTATCGAATGTTTACCGGGGTCACTATCCCCTGAATAAGGAGTCTGACGATGTTCATATACCGAAAACCCCCACCCGTTTGCCCGTATTGCGATGACACCACCCAGGTGCGCAAACATGGAACATCGCGCTGTGGCTTTCAGCGTTACCGCTGTTGTGACTGTGGTCGCACGTTTCAGGGTAAATACGTTTATCAGAC
>NZ_KE386591.1:5739-13158 GCF_000427805.1 Budvicia aquatica DSM 5075 = ATCC 35567
CAGTGAGCAAGACGGTAACTCCCGATATGTTTGCCCTCACCGGTAACCTACTTTCGCAGGTCCAACACGACGCGGATGGGGACACTGGGCTCTTGTCATGGGTTGACCAGCCATCGGCCACGTATGTGTGGAAGCACAATGGTACTCCACTGGCACCTGCGCAGTTATCCACCCCGCTGTACACTAGTTTCCCGGGCAGCGCGGTGACGCTGGAGGTTGGTGCTGAGGTGCTGACCACCACTCAGACCGGGAGTCCATGGATGAACAATTCGCCGATACTGACCAGCACCTACACCCTGAACGTGCCAGCGGCACCAATACCCCTACCGGCCAGCGTGAAGTTAAACGTGAATGGGTATCAGTTTGCAGGTAACAGCGGATTCCCCCGTACCGGTTATACTAACGCGAGTTACCAGATATGGATGAATGGGACGTCCACGGCTAACAACAGTGCATATATATTCACGAGCGATTCTAACTGGGTCTCGGTCGGACGCACAACGGGTATCGTCTCAATGAACAGAAATCCTGGAGCGGGATATACGGCTGCAATAATATCTATAACTGCGGTCGACGGGACAACAGAGTATAAGCATGTAGTACACCCCAGATTGTGGGGAAGGGTCAGCGCGCCGGCCAGGAGCGCTATGTATGACGGCAATACTATGTGCCCGCCCCCAGAAAATCCGTCGAATTTGAATGTTGTGATGGTAAGTGGCACTAGGGGTACGGTAGCGGGGGGCGGGATATGGAATGAGTGGGGCTCGGTCGCGGGGTCAAACGGACCGATGCGCATACCAGACAGCATATTTAGCTCAAGCGGCGACACCGACTACAGGGACCATGAGGTTTCGAGTAATAGTAGCAGTATAACAAGAACAAGTCCCCTTAACATGATAGGTAATTGCACTAGGACAGGAACAACAGCGAGGTATCAACAAAACTTAAATTATTGTCAGGCCGGTGGGACGATCACATTCATAACTACTTATGTACCGATGCTTTGCCACATGAATATCTGATCAAATCAGTTAATGCTTATGGCGGTGCCCATCTGCTAGGGTGACACTGCACGGAAGTGCACCCACCGCAGGCGAGCCACCGCAACCAGCGCTTGACATAGCCCACCACCCTGTCCTGCTGCTGTTTGGCAGACAGGTGTCGGGTTTGCTCATAAAGCCGGCGAAGCTTGGTCAGGTGATTGGCAAGGGCCTTAGGTGCGACGGATTGGACACCCTGGTCGGTTAGCCAGTATCCCATCCAGTCAGTGCCTTTGCGGGTGGGGCCAATGAAGGTTTTATCGGGATGTTGCCGAAACCCGTATTGGTTGAAGTACTGATTAAGTTTTCTGACTGCCCTGCGCAGTTGCCAGCGGGTTTTGGTGATGATGAAAAAGTCATCCATGTACCGCGAGTAATCTAGATTCGGTTGGTTGGCAAAGTGCGCATCCACCTCGTAGAGATGGAATGCCGCCAGGAGTGGACTGAGCGAGGAACTGCGGGCAATGCCGAATTCGGGAGTATGAAAAGTGCCCCGTCTTCGACACTGTAGTGCAAAAACTGCCAGACAAGGTTAAGGAGTATCGGATGGTGAACATGAGATTGCACCTGTGAATAAAGCGTCTGCTTATTGATACGGGCGTAATAGCCCTTGATATCAGTACGGCAGACAAAGCGAGAGTTCGGTTGGCGAAGCACCTGATGGAGACGTTGTACGCTTTTCTTGCCTCCCTGATGACCTTTGATGTGTTCGCACCGTGGATGCACAGGCAGCTGTGGGGTCAGTAGTAAGGTCAGGCATTTCAGCACTAACGCATCCGGTGAAGACCAGAGTGCCCGGGTGTCCCCTTGGGCGGTTTTGACTAACTGGAGTGGTGAGAGTTGATAAGTCCCGGCATTCAGTTGCTGGTAGAGGCGCTGCTTTTCAGCCTGCCAGTGAAATCGAAGGTGCCAGACATCGGCATTCGCGGGGAAGTGCTTACGGGTTTGACAGAGCCAGGTGAAGGCGGACTCAAGCAGGGTGTGGGAAAACAATTCCGACATGCAACTCGAGGGGTTAATGGTTGATGGGTGGTTGGTTTTTGACCTGACACATCACTAAATCAGTCTGGTTCGAAATGTTCTTCACGTCAACACCCTGTTTTTCAGCGTTAACGTCAGCGATTGGGTGTCTAGTTTGATTTTTGGGGTAATCCCCTGCCGTTTTTATTTATGTCTTTTGAAGGTGTCGTTATGTCACAACGTTTGAACCCTGAGCCAGTCCGTCACTATACCGACCTGGCAGAGATTGCCGCGTTAAAAGAGCAGTCCGGTGATTGGAGAGGCGCGTCTCAGTATTGGGCGATGGCCGAGGATGTTGCCCGGTTGCCTGAAAACCGACTGTGGGCGGGGTCACGGGCGAGATATTGCAGTCATGAGGCGAGACAGGGTCTTGGCTATGCGGGCCGGTCAGTGCCATCACCTAATCAGAAATCCCTGGCCTCGACCCCCATCTCCCTAAAAAACGCCAAGGAAACGGTGAAGTACCACAATGAGTGAATGTGCGCACAGAGTTACCGCATCACCGAAATAGTGGCGTTGATTGTGGGACAACCTAATTTTACTGAGTTATCAATTTTTACCGGGGGCACTATCCCCTGAATAAGGAGTTTGACGATGTTCATATACCGAAAACCCCCACCCGTTTGCCCGTATTGCGATGACACCACNCAGGTGCGCAAACANGGAACATCGCGCTGTGGCTTTCAGCGTTACCGCTGTTGTGACTGTGGTCGCACGTTTCAGGGTAAATACGTTTATCAGACGAGTTGTCAGGCCCAGTCAGTGACCGAGGCATAAGGTGCCCGTGGATGCCGACAATACGCCCTGCCTGTGGTCGTGACAACGATAGACCGCTCACGACTCAGGTCCGGTCTCGGAGATTTTAGATGACGATGATGATGACATTACTCAATCGAGGGCAACGCCCGGCGTGTCCGCATTGCGATACAGCAACGCAAATCCGCAAACACGGTAAAGCCCGCAGTGGCTTACCGCGTTACATGTGCCTCAGTTGCCGAGGAACGTTTCAGGGCCGGTACATTTACCCGGCTTATCAAACGGATGGGAATGACCGTGTCGGAAGCTAATCGACGAGGCAAGGTAACAACAGGGAGCGTGTGTCATGAGAGTGACCAGTTTGGATATTGTGGTCAGTGCGGTGACCTTGCTGGCGATAGCGGTGATGGTCCCCATGCCATGGTTATCCTCCGCCCGAGATGCGGGTGGCCCCCTTCGTTGCGCCCCGGTCTCCGTACTCAGCGAACCGCCGCCTGCCTCCATCACGGCGCTATGGCTGGCGTCATTCCCGGCCCCGGTCAAGCCTGCACGAGATTGCCCGATACCTGTCCTCACTGCCCATCCTGCAGTATCACAACAACAAGAACCCGTGTTATGGCATCAGATGAGGTATGACGATGAGTGAAATAAGTCAAAAACAATTAAACGCCCCATCAGGTTATACCGCCAGTCAGGCTGGGCCTCGTTATGCGTACGATAACGATGAGATAGACCTGTTTGAATTGCTCCTTCGGCTCTGGGACAAAAAGGGGCTGATTCTGATGGTGACGCTGGTCACCACCCTGATGGCCGGCATCTATGCCTTTACCGCTAAAGAACAGTGGACGGTCAAAGCCTATGTCTCCCCGCCAAGAATGGCCCAGATGGACGATTACCTGACATTAAGACGGGCCTTTGCCCGGGTGAGTGGCATTAACGCCGACCCACAGGCAATAGCCAACCATTTATTCAACCGGTTCACCGAGATGGTGTCCAGCCCCAATGAGAAGCTGACTTACCTATCCGAGACGACTTACGTTAAGCAACAGACTGAATCGATGGACTCGCAGGCGAAACGTGTTTGGCTAACGGAGATGGCTGACAAGGGACTGGTGACGTCCCCGCCGGATGAAAAGAAAACCCTCCCTTACTTTATGCTGTCGGCGTCGGCGGATAATCCCCAGACCGCGCTGGCGTTACTGAGCGATTACGTTGACCGCATNAATGNCCAGGTGATTGCNCAAGATGANGCTGAATTTCAAAACAATCTTCAGGCCATGATATTGGCGCGTCAAAAGGAACAGCAGGATATNGANTTTAGNNTGCAAGCNGACAGAACGAACCAGTTNGCCAANCTGACCCGNTCACGCAGTACGGCTCAGCGGGCNGGGATTANGGANTATTACGCTAATTCAGCCAGCAACGGTGNNACCAAGATTGANCTGGCNAATTCGGTNCACNNNTACATGCTGGGTGAGAACTTTTTGAGTGCGGAAATCAACAGCCTGACGGAGAGTCCGATAGTGTACCCCGTTCGGTATCATGATATCAGTCGGGAACTGAGTCTACTGGCGCCGTTACTGCAACAGCAGGTGACCGCACAGGTGTATCGTTATCAGCTTACGCCGGGCGAGCACGTGAAAAAGGACCGGCCTAAGAAAGCGCTGATACTTGTACTGGGGGTATTGCTCGGTGGGATGCTGGGTATCGGTACCGTACTGGTGATGGACAGTATTGCCCGTTACCGTCGTGGTTAATCGGAATGCGTTGGTGTCCGGAGGCAGAGCAGGTAAAATGAGGAACGAAATGATGCAGGATTCGGCTTATTATGTTGGTTTCATCGTATTGGGTAGCGTGTTCTATCTGGTGGCTGACTGGATGGAATGGGTCAGGTAGTGACGTTCGGGCACTATGCGGGTGTTGTTACGTATTTTCACCCACTCGCGATAGGCCTCATGCGCTGGGTACCGACTGCTCGGGAAAATGGGCTGAGGTGAAGATAAATGAACATCATGACGAATAGACCGGTGCTGTCAACGCTGACGTTCATTACCGCCCTGTTTCTGGTCAGCTTTCCGACGCAAGCGACACTGAGTGGCCCGACAGGCCATATCCAAGGGCGTGCACCCACGGCCGCCGGCGGGTTGCTGCTGAGCGGACCTGTCGGGGATATTGAGGACAATGCGACGGTGAGCCTCTCACAAACGCCGTCTCAGTTTGGCATATCGGCTGATACCACCGAGTTAAGCTTAACGGATGTCGATGGTGACTTGAGCTTGTCGGCGGTGGTTGATGTGCCCCGCGGCTCACTGTCGTGGTCATTGGACAGCGTCCCCTTGACGGCCTCGCAACTTAACCAACCGTTTCAAACGGATTTTGCCGGTAAGACGCTATCGGTGGTCTTGACGGTGCCAGTGATAACCACCTCGGTCACCGGAGTGCCGACCTCGGGGACGCAGCCCTTCACCCAAACTTACCGGGTCAACGTGCCTGCACGTCCAGTGGTCCGAGTGAATGGGACCTCGTTTGCTATCGACTCGGCTTTTCCGACCACTGGTTTTACTGGGGCCACCTTCACGTTGTGGATGAATGGCGTGGATACGCAGACCAACGACCGTTATACCTGGGCGAGTAACCAGCCTTGGGTCAGCGTACTGGGCGGTCAGGTGACGTTGACGGCCACACCGACAACGGCCACTCGAACGGTGACTATCACGGCGACACCCACGGCGGGCGGCCCAGCCATCACCTACACCTTCTCGCTGGCCCGGTGGTTTATGTCCAATGGGCTCACCAAGTCAGACGGGAGTACCAGTGACGCTTGGTGCAGCACTCAAGGGGCTCAAGTCCCGACTCGACAAGGTGTGACCAGTGATATCGGCAGTGGGGCGACGCGGGGGGCGGGCAGTCTATGGGGCGAATGGGGGAGCATGCCGAACTATGGTAGTCAGTGGAGCGGGGATTATTACTGGACTAAAGACATGGCCCTGAGTGGTAAGCGCTACAGTGTGGGAATGACCTATGGCAGCCTTAACCTATCACCGTCAAGCACATTGTATTATACGTTATGTGTGACAACACTGTAGGCCGGTCTTTTATTGTAAGGGTATTTGATGTTAGGGATAATCAGCCACGTTAATAAGACCGGGTTCGGACGACGCAAAGCGCTGTCGGCACGTGCTTGGTCGATGGGTTTGCTTCTGGCTCTGCCGGGCGTAATGATATCAAGCACAGCCTATGCTGTCCTGAGTGGTTCTACAGGCGTTATCACGGGCAGCGCACCAACAGCGACGGGAACGGTATCGATTCTGATGCCCGATGGCACCACGCCGCTGACAAGTACCCTTCCCGCCGTACTGGGCAGAACGACGACGCCAGACCAATTTACGTTGGCACCGCTGACGACGGGACTGGTGTTTGCGGATGCCGACGGCGATACGCCTGCCAATCCGAGCCTGACGTTGTCCCCAGCGGTTACGTGGGTCTGGACGAAATCCAATGGAACGCCACTGACACCCGCCCAGCGTGCTCAGCCTTTTTCGACGTATTTGGTGGACGGGGATATTGCCGAGGTGAGCGCCATGGTGCCGGTGACCATCACATCGAGCACGGGCATGCCACTGACGCTGGGCACACCAACGCTCTTTAATACAGGCGTGTTTCAGGTGAAGGTCAGTATCCCGGTGTTGCCGACATTGCAGGTTAACGGACATCAGTTTGCGCTGAGTAGTGGGTTTCCGAAAACGGGATTTGTGGGGGCGACATTCCAACTGTGGATGAACGGTATCGATGCCACTGAAAATGGTGATTACACCTACAGTAGCGACCAGCCTTGGGTGGCCGTAGACACTGCGGGGAATGTTGAGTTTATCGGAACCCCGACATCAGCCAATAAAACCGCGACGATTACGATGACAGACCGGAGTGGTGTTGAAGCCCCGAGGGATTTTAGCTTTACCTTAGATAGGTGGTTTGTCAACGGGGGCGCGACTCAGATGAATGCACCAACGGCGGACAATTACTGTAGCGGATTGGGCGGCGGGTACGCGACACCGGGATACGAGACGGTGACTAACGGGGCTTACTGGGTCGCGGGAACGCGCACGAGTGACGGAAAGTTATGGCCTGAGTGGGGCGAAATGGGAATCTACGGTCACGGTTGGGTTAGCAGCAGTTACTGGGCTATCGAAATGAATGGCACCAGTCGCTATGACTTCAACTTATTCGCCGGTGCGTTGGGCAATAACATTCCGAGTGTGAGTTTTAACGTGGCGTGTTCTATGCCGCTGTAGTTTTAGTGGCATAGGCGCACTCCCCAGAAATCACAAACGGCACTCAGGGAGTCGTCAGCATACGATAAACGGAGATCTCAATCATTGTTGGTTGTGTGAAATCGGCGATATATTGACCCTGAGGGTTTTACATTGAGTAATTATACTTGGACTTGGACTGGATGGCGCGTTTTAAGTCGGATGATATTAAGAATGATGAGCGGCTCAGCCTTTCGTTGCCTAATTTGGCTGATGCCGTTGATGAGTGTGGTCGTGCAGGCGAAATTGAGTGAACCTACAGGGCAAATTGAAGGTCGAGCACCTACCGTGGC
>NZ_ATYS01000089.1 GCF_000427805.1 Budvicia aquatica DSM 5075 = ATCC 35567
AGCCCAACCTTCGCCCAACGGCGTAATCGGTTCACGTCAGGTTCTAAACGGATGGCCGCATCCGTATATTGATTGAGTCGGCGTTGAGCCTCTGTTTTTAATCCCAATAGTTGACTTAATGCTACTGGGTCAATAAGACGGTTCTGTCGGGCCGTGTCATGCCTGAAAGCATACAGGTGGCAAACTTGCGGGCACACTGATGCCGGCACATCCGTAATGAATGATGATGTCATAATAGTCTCACAACGATAGAATCAAACAGGTCACCCTGGGCTTTCGGGGATAAGGCGTCGAATAACGCCATCAGGGTCGTTTAAGATAAGAGAGAAAGTGGATAATCGGGTGCGAAGGCATGACGATAAGGGTTATCGATCGACAGTGACGGGCGATGACATCAGGCCTGTCGATAGCCGATACATAAAGATGGTTGTAATAGTAAAATTTTACGTTGCGGTGCCGTTACTCGTCACTCATGTGAGGGCGGCCCTGATTCGAATAGTGATCGTCTTGATGTAGATAGTAAAAAGACCTGCCAATAGCAGGTCGTATAGAAAGCGGTCCCATTAACCGGACACTACAAGTCGGCACGCACGAAATACCCCATGTCGAGGTCTTCCTTATTGACATCAAGGTTTTCCACCATACCCAAGGCTAATTTTTGCCTCAAAAACGCAATTTGGATAACGATCGGGATGGTGACGCGATAAGCCGGTCCAGCAATACTCACGGCTGTCCACGCGGACGTGAGCGCCCAGCCGATAGGCCCTGTCAGAATAGCCATATATTTCATTAATGGACCGGACACGACAAAGGGAAGTCCTCGACCAAATAACGCTTTGAGCACCGCATTCACAACAATGATGGTTAATTGATAAGATTTAAACCCACCGGCTTTGAAGATGGCCTGAAAGGAGGCCGATAACATTTGAGGGGTTAACGTGGACGCATTCTGGATCCCAAGTTCAGTCCCCAATTGCCTAATCTCATCGGCTGACATCTTCTCTATGGCGTCATTGAGTATTTTCATCAGTAAGTTGCTTTCTATCTTTTCCACTGCGGATTTTTTGTTGTAATTGACCTTGAGCTTGTCGCAGACATCACACAAAATCTCGCGGTAGAGTACCCCTTTACCTTGTCGAAGAAGGGTCGTCAGTGAATTTGCACCAAAACATTGAATTTCTGACGCAATATCGTCCCAATATTTCGCATGGTCAGGATGGTACGCTTTATATTTTTTTGAACCGGTTAACGTTTCGGTCCAGCGAGACTGGCCCTTTTTATCATGGGTTAAACAGCACACCAGATCATCTAAATCCGCTGTACTGACTTGGGATAAAAAAACTAAATCACTATCATGCCGATACGCCATTTTCCTTTACCTCTCACTTAACCTTCACATTGATGAACATCAACCCATTCAGTGCAAAGGATGTTACCGGATACGCGATAATGGATTGATCGTTTGTAACTATGAATTCTCACAAACCGATCGTCCGCGCAGATCAATCTCGTGTTATCACTGGAGAAGACTGTATTAGCAGGGGAATAAAGGGGGAAAGATGACAATAAAAGAGAATTAACCAAAAAATAGCACGTTATGCCATGGCCCCATGGATTAAAAGAGAAAACATTGTCACGGCTCGCGTGCTTAGGTACCATCGGTCTCCATTTTATCGACTGCTTGATACCCATGACCACACCCCATGCCCCGACCACACAAGACTTAGCCCACTTCGCCTTTTGTGCTTTAGTCGCACTACGTACTGCAATGCAAGATGGCATAGTGACATCGCCGCTCACAGAGCACCTGTTTTTAATTCGATGGCTGGCCACGGCCCAAAAGCAGAAACGCTTTACCCGCAGATTAGCGGTGGACATNCAGTTGCTGCTGGACAAAGGTCGCCAACAAGGAGAGAAAGCCCGGTTAAAAAAGGACCTGATATTCCTTTGGTCTTCATTCACCGGTGATAAAACCACACACAGTGATTTATACCGACTAGCAGAAGCCATCAGGCAATTGAATACGCAGGGATGGGAAAATATCTTGCTAGACCCGTCCAACAGCGAGCCAGAACAACAGGCTGACTCGGTTACAGGCCCGGTGTTCTATGTCGCTAAACAGGCTCTGACCGACGCGTTTACTGAGTTGGGTGTGTTGATAGCGCCCATTTCATTCCAGATAGTCGGTGATGCTCAGGCCTTTGTGGCAAGCCTCGCCGAATGGCATTTCAATACCCAGGTAACGACAATCTCGCTTAACAAAGCGCGGGTCACGTTAGTGCGCTGACTAACAGCACTACACAAAAATTAATGATATTGATATCGTCAAATATCAGTGACATCGACGCAGAATATCAACCCTGCGCTACACGCGGGATAAACATCGATGAGCCTAGCGTCACTCAGCGAATAATGCCCCGCGTTGAACGTGAAAAGAAGGCGTGAAAAAAAGCCACTAACGGATATTCGCTCGCCAGCTGTCTTGCCGCCTTTTTCACCTCCTCTACGGGGATGCCTTGGTGATACATCCTGTCGTACAGGGTCCGGATAACCTGTTGTTGATGAATGTTCGCGGCTAAGAAAACCGGCGACAGACGGTTAAAACCGAAGGGAAAGGCGCGGTTTCCAATGGCGCAAACAAACGGCGGAACATCCTGAACGACGCAAGACTGATCTGCTATCTGTGCATGAGCGCCCACAATGCAAAACTGATGTACTGCGCACATCAAACCGAGCTGTGCCCCCTCATCAATGTTGACATGCCCAGCCAGCCCGCTATGGTCACCCATGACCGTGGCATCACCTATCAGGCAATCATGACCGATATGAACGTCATTCAAAAAATGGTTATCGTGGCCAATGACGGTATGACCATTGCCCTGAAGGGTACCTCGATGGATAGTGGCATGTTTTCCGATGCGGTTTCTGTCGCCAATCACCACACCGGTCGCTTCGTTAGCATATTTCAAGTCCTGATTCACCTCGCCGATGGACGAGTACGGCCCAATCATATTGTCACGACCCAGCCGTGTCAGACCATTAATCACCGAATGAGACCCCACCACCGTTCCGTCCCCGATATCAACACCGGCCGCAATCGTACAGAAAGGGCCGATACGCACATGCGCACCAATCATCGCACCGGATTCAATCAGACAGTGATGGCCGATTTGGGCTGAGGACGAAATAGACATCGAATGATCCTGTTATGGCGTAGGGACAACAGAGTATGAGTACTCTACGAGAGACGGCCTGCAGACCATCGACAATGAGGCTGACCCATCAAGCGCATCCCATATTCAGCGAAGTTGTTACAGCCATCATGAAAAAATGGTCATTAAGTACGCGGCAAAAACAGCCAGATGCGCCATCCCGTTCAATACATTGGTCTTCCCACTAGAAAACGAGAGATGGCACAGCAGAAGACCCGCCGTCAAGACTATCGCGTGAGATAATGGTAAACCAAATATCAACGCGCGTTCGGTCAACGATGCAATCAACACCACCGCGGGCACCGTCAGTGAAATCGTCGCCAGCACGGAACCAAAAAAGAGATTCATTGCCCGTTGCACCTGATTATCCAGCACCGCGCGTAATGCCCCCAATCCCTCCGGCGACAGGATCAGCAACGCCACCAGAAAGCCGGTGAATTGCGCAGGGGCATTGACCTGAATCAATAACACCTCCAGAGGCTGGCCATTAAACTTGGTCACCGCGATGACCGCTATCAGATGTACGACTAACCCTGTCGCATGCCAGCGATTGGTGTGCGATGACGGTTTGCCGTGATGGGGAACACCGTCGTCATCTTCATACTCATAGACAAACAACTTTTGGTGGGTCTTCGTCTGTATCACCAAAAATACGCCATACATCGCAGCAGAAATAATGGCGACCAATAAGGCCTGCCCACCACTAAAATTGTTGCCAGGCAGCGCCCCCGGGAACACCAGGACAATCACCGCCAGCGGAAAAATGGCCATCAGATATTGTTTAATCCCCACCAGATTCACATACTGAGTGGAGAACTTGCGTCCTCCCAGCAGCAAGGAAAAACCGACCAGACCTGCGGTAACAATCATGATGATTGAATACAATGTATCGCGCATTAGTGCCGGGTCTGAATCGCCGGTGGCCATCAGCGCCGAAATCAGGCTGACCTCAAGGATAACCACAGATAAACTCAATATCAGTGAGCCATAGGGCTCACCCAGTCGATGAGCCAACACGTCGGCATGCCGAACCACACTAAAGGCACTGGCTAAGATTGCCACTAAAGAAAACAGATTAATCAGGCTCACGAGTGCCAAATTTGTCGTATTCCCCCACTGCGATAAGATGACCAGCGCGAGAATGGGCAGAATAATCGAATACTCTCGATGGCGGGTTTTTTCATTCAACGGTGTCGCGGTCATTCAATGCGCCTCTTTTTTATTATTGAGCCAACGAGAATCAGGCACCTCAATGTGAATGAGGCACTAAGCATGTCGAGTATGGCGTAGAATGGTCATCCCTGCCATGTAACTGAACCGACTTAATATCGTGCTGCACTTTAATTGCCCGAGGCTGCTGCGTTCGTCTTTGTCAGCGTGTCAAAGATGTGGCGTTTGTCCTGAACATCGAGCTTCATTATCGCCCGTCCTACAGTCCCAATTTAAACCCGATAGAATGGTTATGGAAAGTGATGAATGAGCCAATAAGAAAAACCGATATTATCTGTCAAAGCAGATGGTTAAAGACGATATTTAAAACTTCTTTGAGGTAAAACCACCGCAAATAGCGAGTGCCTTAATATCACGCTTAAACGATAAATTTCAGGTGCTAAATCCGGCATTTTGATTTAACTTGGGTATCACTTCATATTTTTTAAACACGAATTAATATAAAATAAGCGCCGACATGGACTAAGTCATCGTCATACTTAAATTCAACATAAAAAAGTTATGGAAAACATGAAAAAATCTAATATACGGATATTTAGAAAGAATCTGATCCTTTTAAGCATACTGTCAGTAGTCAGCACCGCACCGGTTGTTCAGGCCACTGATGTCTATTGGAATAATGCCAGCGGAAGCAACCAGTTTTTTGATGAAAACAACTGGTCCAACAATACCACGCCCACCTTGAATGATGACCTGTACATTTATGGCACGGGCCATCAGACGGTTGAACTCTCGCTGGCCACCATTGACTATTATTCCCCCAGCCTTGATGGCGACTATAACCACACCTTATTTGTCGGTGAAGGCTCAGACAATAGCGCATCATTAAACATTCTCAGTATACCTGTAAATTACCACTCCAACACCTATATCGGTGGTTCGATGGACGTGGGCAGCCATGGCGGAAAAGGTGTTGTTGAGTACCATAATTACATTTTTGATGTATCCCATACTGAGGATCCTGACGAATACACTTTTACACCAAAAATACAATTGCAAAAGCTCAATATTGGTTCTGGCCTGAACAGTGACGGTCTGGTTTCCCTGACTGGAACAGGAAAAAGTGCCAGCGAACATACGATGAATTCGTCTGCCTTTATGGTCAGGGAACTGCATGTAGGCACTGACGGTGGCAAAGGCGTCCTTCAGGTTGACGGGAGCAGTATTGAATCTAGCTCCATGGGATATAGTGACGATCATCGCTCATTCACGCTAGGGCAAGGTACCGACAGTGGCATCGCCAGTACAGGCACCATTAACATCCTCGGTGGCGGTAAGATGATGGTCTCCACGAACGCTTATGGTGAAAGATTAATCGATGCTGTTATTGGTGAACGTCAAGGCAACGGTACCCTTAATATCGCCGGAAGCGTGGTGAAAAATGGCGAAACCATCCAGAGTCAGGCGGTGTTCAGTCAAGGGTTAGAAGTCGGCGTGAATGCCGGTAGTCTCGGCACTATCTCTGTTTTAGATGGGGCAAGCCTGTCGACCATGGCATCCAACACGGGAGAGTCTAATATTAGCGCATATATTGGCGTTGATAATGGCAACGGTTCGGTGTTGGTATCTGGAGAAAATAGTCTCTGGAAGGCATCCGGCCACACTTATGTTACATCTGAAGTCAATGAAGTGGGTCATCTTTCTATTGGTGAAAGTGGGACAGGTAGTCTGACAATCGCCAACGGCGGCGTCGTCTCGCTGGGCAGTACCGGCTACTTCTATCAGCGTCAGGATTCGGGCTACTACGTCCATGAACCGCTATTTGATAACAGCATTCTGGGTGATTTGTATCTGGGAAATCAGGTCAATGGCGTGGGAACCCTTAATATCGGTGGCGCTGAAGGTCATGCACCACAGAGAGTAGGTCGCATTGACGCAAATCAAATCATGTTTGGTGCCGGCGAGGGGGCTATTGTCTTTAACCATACCGACCTGAGCGGCAACTATACCTTTACTACCGACCTGGTCAGCAGCGCAGAAGGTAAAGGAACTATCAAACAGGTTAACGGTATTACTGAGTTTGATACTGACCGCAGCCTGTTCAGCGGCAAAACCGAGATAACTGGCGGAACGCTGGTCGTCAGCAACGTGCTGGGCGGCTCAATGAGCATTGCTGAACGTGGCACCCTTGCCGGTACCGGTATTGTCGGAACAACGACGATATATAACGGCGGTAATATTTCACCCGGCGCGGTATTCTCTACGTCACCGCAAACGTTGACCATTAATGGCGACCTGACCATGCAGTCAGGGTCTCACTATANGGTNAATATGACGACCGACAGCGCGTTAGANAATCCTTACGTCTCTGACCTATTNCAGGTTAACGGTAACGCCTACCTATATGGCGGTGGTGTCACCACGCAGCAGGACGGTGATTTTACACTGTATATCCCCGACAGCCGTTGGCACGTCCTGTCTGCTACCGGTAGCGTGACNGGCCAATTTGATAAGCTAGTCGCCATGCCGTTCGTCAATATTNATTACGAATACGACCCACAGAATGTTTACCTTGTGGTNGTGCGCAATGAAGNGANTCTTTGCCAGCNGGGNATGAGCAGTAATGAATGTAACCTTGGCTCGAATATCGACGGTAACACCAATAACCCGGGCAACGGTGATATTCACGACATCATCGTTTCTCAGCCTTCCGTTGAAACAGCCCGTCAGTCATTTAAGCAACTTTCCGGTGAAATTCATGCTTCAGCAAAAAGTGCCCTACTGGAAGACAGTCGTTTCTTACGCGAAGCGGTAAACAATCGCCTACGTGAAGAATCAGGCTCTGAAGGCGGAGCCTGGGCGCATACCTATGGCTCATGGGGACGTTTTAATGGAAACCATAACGTTGCCGATTTAAAACGCCACACCGGTGGCGTGTTCATTGGTGTCGACCAACAGATTAACCCAACCTGGACTGCCGGCGTGATGACCGGTTACAGCCGGGCAAATATTGATAATCAGCAACGCCGGGCCAGTGCCGAACGTGATGATTATCACGTTGGTGCCTATGTTAAAGGTCAATGGGATAACCTGTCGTTGCATACCGGTCTGGGGCAAACCTGGCATCAGTACTCAACGGACCGGTCAATCAATATTCCGGGCCTACAGGACCGTTTGACGGCGGATTACGGTGCCAGAACATCTCAACTGTTTGCCGAAACGCGTTACCTCATCCCGCTAACGTCAACTATCACAATCGAACCCTTTGTTGATGGTGCCTACGTACAAAGCTATACGCAAAGCTTTAATGAGAGTGGCGGAATTGCCCGTTTAAGCGGTGCTTCTGATACGACTGATATGTTCTTTACCACTATCGGCAACCGCTTTACTCAGCGATTTACGCTAGAAGGGGGTCAAACGGCTAAGCTGTGGGGAACCGTCGGATGGCGCCACGCCTATAACGAAGTCACGCCGGATGCCAATTTGAACTTCGCTGGCTATAGCCGCTTTAATATCGAGGGGACTCAGCTCAGTAACGATGTCGCCATTCTTGAGGCCGGTATCGACGTCAACCTGACCCAAGAGACGACCGTGGGTGTCATGTATAACGGACAAATCGGCGATAACTCTACCGACCACGGTACTAAGGCCTACTTTAACTGGCATTTTTAACCGTGACCACGGTGATATTGTTTGAGATGACTCAAACCCGGTATTTGCCGGGTTTGATGTCACGACTCATCCATTCATTTATTGGTTTACACTCAGTGTATCGGAGATATTAACAATGATTAGGCGATGTTTATGACTCAGCGTTCCTTTCATCTGGCCGGGGTCCCCGTCTATATTGAAACCAACGGTTATCTTGTCCGTAGCTTAGCGCCGTCAGATGTTTCAGACACGTTTTTACAGTGGATGAATAGCGAAGATATGATGGAAGGCCTGAATCTTCCGCCAATCAATTTCTCCGCACAGCAGTTGGCAGACTATATCGCCCAGTTCGATAATCATCGTAATTTCTTCCTCGGTATTGTTGATAAAAGTAACAACGCGTTAATTGGCTTTTATACCATCGATATCAATCTGAACCACAAGGTCGGTCATATCACTACCGGCATTGGCGAAAAAAATTACTCAGGTAAAGCCGTACTCTGGGCAACGATCGATGCCCTGCTTGACCATTTCTACCTGTATCGTGATTTACACAAGATGTCCGCCCGTATTTTAGCGAAGAATAGACGCATGCTATTTTGCTTTGTTAAAAACCCCCGCTTTAAGCTAGAAGGCGTATTAAAAGAAGAGTGTCTCGCGCCAACCGGTGAACGTG
>NZ_ATYS01000090.1 GCF_000427805.1 Budvicia aquatica DSM 5075 = ATCC 35567
AACTCGGCCTGGCCCGCTCCGCCCAGTACCAGATGGCTGTTCGGCAGGTCCAGCGTGGCCGTATTCGGGTCGAAATAATTCGATTCGTTAACCAGTGCCTGCGTAGTCCCTTCAAGCACATAGCCGGGTTGCAGTTCCAGCGTGGCTGATTTTTGTNNATNATCCAGTCTATACAGGCCNACGGCCGANCCATCACCGCCATGAACTAAACCCGCCACGGNCAGATAGGTCTCTGCCGTGTTGGTCTCGATNCGAATACCATAACCCTGCTGCGATACAATCGCACCACGGGTAATNGCATCGATAGTGGACAGGCCAGTATCTCCGCTAAAGAGGTAGCTCGATATATGGACAGCGTTATTATCGGTAGCGACCTGATTAACATCCGCGATGATAATTGNACTGCCATTATCGGCATTTCCTTCCAGGTCAATCCCTTCCGCACCGCTAATCTGGCCGACGACAGTCAGGTCAGTTGTTGANAGGCCGGTCTCGGCATACGTGTCCATACGTACCCCTTTGACAGTCGACCTCACATTATTGACATTGATGATGGCTGTCGCATCGCCTGAATACGCGGTGGTTTCGATAACGACCCCCTCGTCCATATTGGCGATAATATCACCGGTCACCGTTACAGCGGTCAAAGTTTGACCCGGATAGCTATAATTATTGATGTAAAGCCCCCGATAGCCGGCGCTAATATTGTTAGCCTTAACGCTTAAAGAGGAATTACCTTCAGAGGCACCACCATATAGATTAATTCCAGCGCCATTTTCCGACTCAATATTTCCCGATACGTCAAGATTGAATAACGTATTCCCCATCTGACTATTTGTATATAAGTCGAGCCCATTATAAAAGGCGGTTACGTTGTTCAACCTGATCGACGTCGTGGCATTACCTTGGCTGGCGCTACTGTACATGGTCACTCCGGTACTAATTCCTGAGTTAATATCTCCCGATACGTCAAGATTGAACAGCTCATTTCCCATCGTAGCACTGGTGTTTAAATTAAGACCACCGTATAAGGCAGTCACGTTGTTCAATTTGATAAACGTATTGGCGTCGCCTTGATAGGCATAGCTGCTCACGTTCATTCCAGCGTCATTTTCTGACTTAATATCTCCCGACATATCAAGATTGAACAACACATTCCCCATATAAGCATTGGTGTTTAAATAGAGCCCTGTACCATAGGTCATTACATTGTTCAACGCGATCGACGTATTGGCATTACCTTCATTTGAGTAAGCACTGAACGTCATGCCGCTCCCTGAAGTGGCCGTGATATCCCCGGTTAGTGCAATATCCGTTAGTACCTCACCATGCTGGGTATAATTATTAATGTTCAAGCCAGAGGAACCACTAATGATATTATTGGCTCGAAATTTGAGGCTTGAAGTACCTTGGTTTGCATACCCACTTAGATTGACCGCAGTACCGGTTCGGGTACGAATATCACCATCGACCTCAATATGGGTTAGTGTATCCCCATCGCCATTGTTATTATAGATATCGAGGCCATAGGACTCAGCAGTAATATTTTTTGAATTAAAATTAACAATACTAGAACCGTTATATCCGTAGTTATTAATAGAGATAGCGGCAGAATCGACGTTGATATCACCGGCCAGATTCATATAGGTATTTACCATACCGTTTTGTGAATAATTATTGCTCTGGATACCTGAATAGCTTGTAATGGCGCCAATGTTCAGGGTAATTGCACTATCTCCCACCGCAGAGGCGTTAAAATGAACGGCTGGATTACTGTTAGTTCCCCCGGATAAATCTCCAAAAATATTGACTAAAATCGTCGAATCCGCACCGCTCTCACTTTCGATCGAAACACCGTTATTAATCGTACCATTAGTCTTAATTATGGTTGTCGTCGATAGCCCGCTAGCGGAAGTATCATTCAGGGTTTTTAAAGAATACGCCCCCTCAGTGTTCAGAGTTGAGGCATTGAGATCGATATAACTAATTGAACCGGAACCTGTAAGAGTTAACGCTGAATCGGTTGTTCCGGGTTCATTCGTACTAAAACCTGCCCCCGTTTCAACGCTAATGTCCATACCGTCAATAGCAATACCTGAGGCATTAGCATTTTCGCAAAGGTAGGCGCCCATTCCTACATTGGTACATGCGGCTTGAACCGATTGCGGCAACACAATGAGAGATAGTGTAAATACAGTCGTTAATAATGCCGTACTTTGATTTAGCGTAGAAAACTCACGCTCAGTCAAAAATTTAATTTCTCTCATTTACATTTATTCCCTGTATTGCCTGATTAATTAGCCACTATTGTTATAAAATCTATGATAAATAAAGTTGATTCAGTTAATATGTTTAACTGCAAAAAATCTAAATATGCTAAATTCAAACACACCAAATATTCATTACATATATTAAAATGAGGAATGCATATAGTTAATCATGTCACCATCCAATTATGTATTTTGCTCCGTACTTATATCTTTCACAGCCCTCTGTTGAGCAAAGTAAATATATTTAGTCTGAAAAGTTAATTTACACTCGCAACACAGATAACGCTGCACACCAGTGACAGCAGTACCATGTCTACGAACGTAGGCAACGTTGTTGCAATTCGGGCAATCCGGTTTATTCTTATACAACGTCTTATCGCTCCTTTAATTAGCCCTATATGTATCATAAACAACACATCTACCGGCCGATGATGTCAATGATTCATAGCTGGGAATACCATAATTAATTTTTATTCGCACTTTACGAAATACTATTTTCATCATCTAAGCAGGTACTATCTATCAAACTATTTACGCTTCATTAGCCTTATAAATGGAGTTAGCCTTACACATCTGACAGTAACAGCATTTTAACTCCGCTTTACTTTTCCCATTTCATACTTTTTAACGCTGCATATCCGATTACAGATATGATTGGTTCTGTGAAAAATATTCTGAATAATCATACGAGCATATGGTTGTAACAATAATCAAATATTAGCAATCACACAATAAATAGAATTAAACCCCAAAAAAAACAATTTAATTATTTTTTAATTCTAAATAAATCAACGTTAAAGTTTGAGATAAAAAAGAATACATAAGGATACAATACAAATGTTACAGATTAACAAGCATGTCAGTACTAATATCTACCCTCTTGCTTAGAAATATTATCCACTTATTGCTATCAACGGCTAAATATCCTATATAACCACAGCCGGACTAAGCTATGCCGCTCATAGCAATGATACCCGACGCCAAAAGATGTCTGATGCCAAAAACCATACATAGAACACATCGCAAGAACCATACTTTCAGGGCCTCCTGTGTTGATGCTCACCGTGGAAATAATATGAATTATGTAGCCAAAGCACGTTGCTGCGTGCGTTCATTGCTAATGACGCAAGATTAATTGATTCACCCTTTGCGTTCTGAAAGGCCTAAATTGATGGTCGGAAGGGCGTGGAAACACTGTTCGCTAGCATATTGGTGAACGGTTACGTCAGCAGTTCAATCATTCACCGGCCGACTTTGGTTATCAGCTTTTTCACTGGAGTACCGAGTTATTGACAATAAAAATCGATGAGGTAATAAGGTGCCGTTTACTTGCTTCAACCATTCGTCACCGGCTTCCCACTGTTGGATTGTAGCTAAGAGCCCTCTCACACTACGTATTCGCCAACCTTATTAAAGAAGAAATAGTATGCTGGCACTGAATCGCCAGTGACTACCAGTGCCGAAATCAGCCGCGCATCAAGGATAACTGCAAGTAAACTCAAAAGAATCAAACCATAAGGCGCACCCAGCCTATAAACCTACACATCGATATGATGAGCCACGCTAAAGATACTGGGCAGAATGATGAAATATTCTCGATGACGGGTCTTTTCATTCAACGGTATCGTGGTAATTCAATGTGCCTCCGTTATATTATTTAGCCAGCAATAATCAGGCACTTAAATATCATACCACTGCAAAAACGGCTTAAGTGCTCACGAGTCAGATAACCTGAGTCTCTGTTACAGAAATAAAAATGGAAAACACCTTGCTCTAATTAATCTATCTTGAATTTTCTCATTCAATACTATTGCAACGTCATAACTATAAGGGATAAATCGTGCTCCTTTACGGACAAAGCGGCTTCCAGCGCTCAACACCCCCGTTATTACAGTACTAGTTATCTCGGAAATACGGCCTCTGCCTGATGCGAACCGTGATGGTTACAAAGCCCCCCAAGTTGCTGCGGCGTCAGCCACAATACCGTTAATGAGCTCAGCGAGTCGGAAGGCTCGCTTAACATCTTTTGAGCGGTTACATCACAACCAATAACCTTATTCTCCGAGATAGCATAATAGCGTGATGGTGCCAGTAACCACGGCATCGGTACCATAATGACTATCGCTAATACCACAACACCACCCATCAATATATCCAAAACGATCATTCTCATCATACAACCTCTTGCTAATCGTTACTGTACTGTTGCAAAAAAGCTGATGCTCTCAGTAAGCAACACCGATAAATTTAACCAAAAAGCTCTTCTCACAAACACGACAGAAGTAGCATCGAATACCGCTACAGGCTTTGCCATACTTGGGGTATGTATCAATTTTTCACAATCAGGGTAAGCTCGATGTACCTTACAACTACCTAACATTTCAAACCTCCTTGCTAAAATCACGGCAGTCCTATTTTTAAACGGTCAATAACACGTGCTTAGGCTGCTAATCTATCGGCTGAACGATTCTAGGAATTCACGTTCGCCACGCCTCGACGAAAGTCATATCAGCAATCATACAAGTAGATTATTTTAAAAAAATCAAATATCGCCAATGTCATAAAAAACAGAATTAAATATCAATAAATTCAATAAAGTTATTTATTTAATTTAAATTAAATAATGTAGTCAGGAGTAAAGGGAAGTTACATAAAGAAATAATACTGGCTTATCAGCGTATCGATAAAATAGGGTCAGACCCAATCAGTAAATAAAATCGAATTAGTTTGGGGGAATATAATGATAATACGCTGATGACTTGCAATATATCAAACCAACAGATACCGTTTATCATTTGATTTTCATGATTTTTTTACAAAAAAAACAGGTAATGATATTGAAAATAAATTAACCACAACCCATTAAGTCAATACAAAACAAATGAGTGGTTACATATTTCACATGTAACCGCTCATAATCATTTAGGAAGGAGCTGGCAAACTGTTGCTGTTGGCATTATCACAAATAATCGTGCTTGAGCTACTACCGAGACCCGCCATTTACCGTGGCGGCTCCCGGTGAATCAGCTATTAGTATGCTCAGCAGCACGTCCGATAGCAGAAACTCAAGCATTTTTCGTGAGACTCGCCCATGGATATACACTACCGGTTAGAAGTTATATTTAATCCCTAACATCACACTAGTATCACTGTAACCTTGATTACCCACTTGTTGGCCGATATTTCCCCAGATGTCTAATTTCTTATTCATCTGACCTTCAACGCCCACTTTCACTTCAGCCACATTTGCCGCACCCGCTTGCTTTACGGTCATGCCATCTAATGTAGTACCGAAATCTTTAGTATTATGAATCCAACTGGCCTCAACAAAAGGCTTAAATGTTGGCCCTTTGACTTCATCTACGCCCCGTTGTGTGCTGATAAAGGACTTCAGACCCAGACGAGTCTGAATATTGTCATTACCGTCACTAGTGACAACCGTACCATTGGTTTCTTTATGAGAGTCAGCCTTTACGCCCATCCAGATGATCTGGGCTTTTGGCTGAATAAAATAACTACCGCTAGCGCTTTCACCTATTTTGAAGGTATAACCACTTTCAACTGAAGTAGTGAACCCTTTTGAATCGTATTTTTCAGCTGCTAAATCTTGTCCATTAACCTGATTGTTAAACCAGCTATATTGCAACCATGAATCAACATAAGCACCTATATTATCTTTACTATCAGCAAACCATGTGCCGTACATACCTACACTGTAACCATCTACTGAGCCGGTAGAACGATAACCGCTACCTTGTGCAACAGTCGAGCTACTACTATTAGCATAACCAGCCATCATACCGATGCGCCATAAATCTTGAGAGTTATTGCTCCATTGCACCACATCCCCCCCTAATTGCATAACGTAGCGGTTATCCTGAGTTTTTAACTCACCGCTATCGTCACGGGAACGATTATGGCTACCTTTATTGCGTAACCATAAGCTGGTGGTTTTCTCTTCACCGGTAAAGACATCCGTATACAGGGTTTCACCCATACGATCGGCCAAACTGCTGACAAACATTGTATTAGCTGCAGCCAGATTTGCGGTATAACTCGCAGGTTCCGGACGACGATCATCAGCTTTTGTTCGCAGATACCAATCACCATCGGTTGGCGAATTCACGCCCCCTTGATACAGGAAGTACTCATAAGCGCCAGCAACCGCACGTCCATTAAGGGTAAATTTCCCACTTGAATTACCACCGACATTGATAATTTTGATGCCTTCAGAAGTACGAGCACCTGTACCACCAATATTATTTACCTTAACATAACTCTGGCCCGTAGTATCACCGGTAATCATGAGTCGATCCGTTGCTGATGAGTCTCCAGCCAGGATAGTATTGAAGACTACCGTACCATTGTCTCCGGTATAGTTACCGTGAATGGTAAAGGTGCCAAAATCACCACCGAGTAATGCATTCGGCATGATCAAAGCACCACGGTTTTCCACATTCCCGGTGACTTGCCCATAACCGCCGAGGGAGCCATTTGCTGTAATTAATACATCACTGGCCAGATTAACAACATTTGATGCCAGAGTAATAACCAGTGCTTGGGATGATGGAGATTCGCCTAGCGAAAGTGTTGATGTTGCTGCTGAACTGCCTAACTGTAACAAACCCTCTTCAATCGTCGTCAGACCCGCATTGACAATATTGCCCTCAATAATCACAGATCCACTGCCACGCTTAACCAGCATGCCATTGCCACTAATGTTATTGGTTAAACTCCACACCGACGCGGTATCCAACACCAACTTGCCTCTGTTGACAACACTGCTATCCCCCAGATGCTGGGCATTATATGCGGTCAGAACAGTTCCTACATCAGTGCTAAATAAGCCCGCATAGCCACTATTGTTACCTGCCAACTGAATATTACTACTATTTGTCAGTAACACATTGCCGTGACTACCGGTCAGGGTATTCGACAATATCCCGGTGCTACTATCCAAATTCAGAGTGCCGTTATTGTTAATCATACCGCCGCCCAAGGCCTGCGTATGATAAAGATGAGCCGTCGCTCCGCTGGCAATATTAGTCCTACCGGTAAAACCGCCATTACCCTGAGTAATACTCAGTGTTCCTGCGGTCAGCGCAAGTTCGCCGCTACCGACCAGTCCCCCGTCAACCTGACCGCCACCAGTAACAGACAATTTTCCATCGTTGAAATTCAGCAAGCTGCCGGTTGCCGTAGTTAACCCGCCAATGCGCTGCTGAGTCCCATTGAGATCGACATTGGTCTGATTGCTCATAGCCAACAGAGAAGTTTGCCCCAGCACCCCGTCAGCATCCAGACGTAAATTGCCCGAACGTACCCACGTTGCACCAGTGTAAGTGTTAGTCGAATTCGATAGTGATACCGTACTACCATCATTAGCAGAAACAAAGGCCAGATCGCCACTGCCGGTAATTTGCGCCGAGAGATCATTTGACTGCTTGCCGTTATTCGCCAATGTCGCTGTCAGGATCAGGGCATCATTACCAGTACTCAACAATTCCAACGCTTTCAATCCATAATTAACATACAGGCCGTCGTAATTGTTACCGGTCGTCATTCCGTAGTTGAATGAGCCAAGTGCAGCCGGAGCGCTGCCGCCAGTATTATAGATATTCTGATAAAAAACAGAGCTTATAGGATCGCCGTTATTATCAGTTAAAGTTAGTTCTTGTCCCGTACCGGTTGCCGTACCGGTTGCCAACGTAACAATGATTTCACCTTCGTCTAATTCCATCACTGACAAACCATCCAGACTTGGTGTCACATTAGCGGGCAAGTTAACCCGAACAGTGCCACCGCCGATGGTGTTGATATTATCGGCAGCGATAGTTCCTTCAGAACTAATGACGCCTGAATTATCGACAAGATTATTAAACAGGATAGTACCGCCGTTCATCGAAAGTGCACCGATATTCTGCACGCCGTCAGCAACCGAAGCAAAACTACTATTGGATAATTTCAGAGTGGAGTTAGCCAATACGGAAGTATTTAAACCGCCGAGATTAAAGGTGGTGTTTTGTAAATTCACAATGCCGCTGAACCCACTGCCCACCGCAGAGCCGAAATCAAATGCCGTACTGGCGTCGTTCTTCGCCACATTCAGCGTGCCGTTACCGGTCAGCGCATGGTTGAATAACGCGATATCGGCCAGCGTCAGCGTGGCATCGGCGATATCGACCGTCACCGTACTGCCTAACCCGTGACTCGCGGTCAGGGTAACGCTCGCACTATCAGCAACCTGCAAGATACCGTTACCGCTTACAGTATTGGCAAAGGTACCGCTAAAGCCCCCCAGTACCAGGCGGTCCTGCGTACCG
>NZ_ATYS01000011.1 GCF_000427805.1 Budvicia aquatica DSM 5075 = ATCC 35567
TAAGGAACGCCAACCTGACGACCTAACAGGATGTGCTCACGAGTCTGTGGCATAGGACCATCAGTTGCCGCAACAACTAAGATCGCGCCGTCCATTTGAGCAGCACCGGTGATCATGTTTTTCACATAGTCGGCGTGTCCTGGGCAGTCTACGTGTGCGTAGTGGCGAGCAGGAGTATCATACTCAACGTGAGAAGTGTTGATGGTGATACCACGTGCTTTTTCTTCTGGTGCATTATCGATTTGATCGAATGCACGAGCGTTACCGCCATAAGTTTTAGCTAAAACGCTGGTGATAGCAGCAGTCAGAGTTGTTTTACCGTGGTCAACGTGGCCGATAGTACCAACGTTAACGTGCGGTTTTGTACGTTCAAATTTTTCTTTAGACACGATTATCTTCCTTTACTCTATCCCCCTCTATACGAGGGGGACTGGGATATAAGTTTTACCCGAGGCTTATCTAGCCTTACGAGCTTCAATGATTGCTGTAGCAACGTTGTTTGGCGCTTCGTTGTACTTCAAGAACTCCATAGAGTAAGAAGCACGACCCTGTGTTTGTGAACGCAGGTCTGTAGCATAACCAAACATTTCTGACAATGGTACCTGGGCACGCACGATCTTACCTGTGGCTAAGTCGTCCATACCTTCAATCATACCACGGCGACGGTTTAAGTCACCGATCACGTCACCCATGTAATCTTCTGGCGTTTCAATTTCAACTTTCATGATTGGTTCCAGCAGAACTGGTTTTGCCTTCATGAAGCCTTCTTTAAATGCCATTGATCCAGCGATTTTAAACGCGAGTTCCGAGGAGTCGACGTCATGGAAAGAACCGTCGAATAATGAAACTTTAACGTCAACGATCGGATAACCGGCCAGAACACCGCCTTTCAGCTGCTCCTGAACACCTTTATCAACCGCTGGGATGAATTCTTTAGGAATTACACCACCAGAGATTTCGTTCACGAACTCGTAACCTTTGCCACCAGATGTCAGAGGCTCGATACGTAGCCATACGTGACCGAACTGACCACGACCACCAGACTGTTTAGCGTGCTTACCTTCTTGCTCAACAGAAGCGCGGATTGTTTCACGATAAGCAACCTGTGGTTTACCCACGTTAGCTTCAACGTTGAATTCACGACGCATACGGTCAACAAGAACGTCTAAGTGTAGTTCACCCATACCAGCAATAATGGTTTGGCCTGATTCTTCATCACTTGATACGCGGAAAGATGGATCTTCTTGAGCCAAACGGCCCAGAGCGATACCCATTTTTTCTTGGTCAGCTTTGGTTTTTGGTTCAATTGCCACAGAGATAACTGGCTCTGGGAATTCCATGCGCTCAAGAATAATTGGATTCGCTTGGTCACACAGAGTGTCACCAGTGGTCACATCTTTCAGACCGATTGCAGCAGCGATATCACCAGCACGAACTTCTTTGATCTCTTCACGCTTATTAGCATGCATCTGTACGATACGACCAAAACGCTCACGCTTACCTTTAATTGGGTTCAGTACGGTATCACCGGAGTTAATAACACCAGAATATACGCGGAAGAACGTCAAGTTACCTACAAACGGGTCGGTAGCAATTTTAAAGGCCAGAGCAGAGAACGGCTCTTTATCATCAGCATGACGAACAGCAGGAGTACTTGCTGCATCATCTAATGTACCGTTAATAGCTTTAACGTCTGTTGGTGCAGGTAAATACTCAATTACCGCATCCAGCATCGCCTGAACGCCTTTATTTTTAAACGCAGAACCACAAGTAACCAGAATGATTTCGTTGTTAAGTACGCGCTTACGCAGAGCTTCAGTAACTTCTTCTTCAGTCAGCTCTTCGCCGCCTAAATACTTATCCATCAGCTCTTCTGATGCTTCAGCTGCAGATTCAAAAGCAAACTGCTGCCATTTTTTAGCTTCTTCCAGCATGTCAGCAGGAACGTCTTCATAAGTAAATGAAACGCCCTGATCTTCTTCGCTCCAGTTGATTGCTTTCATTTTCAGCAAGTCAACAATGCCGGTAAATTTCTCTTCAGCACCGATAGGCAGCTGAATTGGAACAGCATTAGCGGCTAAACGCGTCTTCAACTGCTCGACAACACGCAGGAAGTTTGCACCCATACGGTCCATTTTATTAACGAACGCGATACGCGGTACATGATATTTATTAGCCTGACGCCATACTGTTTCTGACTGTGGCTGAACGCCGCCAACAGCACAATAAACCATTACGGCACCATCCAACACGCGCATTGAACGTTCTACTTCGATGGTGAAGTCAACGTGTCCTGGGGTGTCGATGATATTTACGCGGTGAGCATCAAACTGCTTCGCCATACCAGACCAGAATGCAGTTGTTGCTGCAGAGGTAATGGTAATACCACGTTCTTGTTCTTGCTCCATCCAGTCCATTGTTGCTGAACCTTCGTGAGTCTCACCGATTTTATGATTTACACCGGTATAGAATAAGATACGTTCGGTAGTAGTTGTTTTACCGGCATCAATGTGAGCACTGATACCGATATTACGATAACGCTCAATGGGGGTTGTACGAGCCATTTTATTCCTCTATTACTAGGTCGTTCTTCAGATAACCCATGCGGGTCAACTTAAAAAGCGCCCGCATGGTTAGCATGACTACCGAAAAGGGATTACCAACGGTAGTGGGCGAACGCCTTGTTAGCTTCAGCCATACGGTGAACGTCTTCACGTTTTTTCACTGCAGTGCCTTTGTTTTCTGCAGCATCAGACAGTTCATTCGCTAGGCGTAAAGCCATGGATTTATCACCGCGTTTACGGGCGGCTTCTACTATCCAGCGCATGGCAAGCGCATTACGGCGAACCGGACGAACTTCAACCGGCACCTGATAAGTAGAACCACCTACACGACGAGACTTAACTTCAACAGTTGGTCTTACGTTGTCCAGAGCAGTTTCAAAAGCTTCCAGGTGTCCTTTTCCAGAACGCTGAGCTAAGGTCTCTAACGCATTATAGACGATAGCTTCGGCGGTAGATTTTTTACCATCTACCATTAAAATATTTACAAATTTGGCCAGTAAGTCTGATCCGAACTTAGGATCCGGCAGAATTTTACGTTGACCAATGACGCGACGACGTGGCATGGAAATACTCCGTTGTTAATTCAGGATTGTCCAAAACTCTAAGAGTTTATTTTGACATTAAGTTAAAAATGTTTGGCCTTACTTAACGGGTAACCATTAAGCCTTCGGCTTCTTCACGCCATACTTGGAGCGGGATTGCTTACGGTCTTTAACACCTGAGCAGTCCAGCGCGCCGCGAACGGTATGATAGCGCACACCAGGCAAGTCTTTAACACGACCACCACGGATCAGGATCACGGAGTGTTCCTGTAGGTTATGGCCTTCACCACCGATATATGAAGAAACTTCAAAACCGTTAGTTAAGCGTACACGACAAACTTTACGTAAAGCAGAGTTTGGTTTTTTAGGGGTGGTAGTATATACGCGAGTACATACGCCACGTTTCTGCGGGCAAGCTTCCAGCGCAGGAACGTTGCTTTTTGCAACCTTCATTGAGCGCGGTTTGCGTACCAGCTGATTAATTGTTGCCATTAAAAAAAGCTCCTGGGTTTTACTTCGTAAACACGTGATAAATCGATCCCTTAGCATATAGGTATACTGAGGGACGCAAAATTTTATGGCTGAAGCAGTGAAGTGTCAAGAAATATACAGCTATAGATGACTAACAGGACCATATATTTCTTATTTCTCTAAATATCGTTGGATAATATGGTTACTGGCCGAATAAAAGCGTGATTTGTTGAATTATATCTTGCCGAGTCGCCAATAGATCAGGTGTTACTTTAGCAGGAATAGAAAACTACCAGGCCATCTGCTGTGGATAGGCAACCGTCAACGCAACAAAGCCTTTATAATCAACTAGTTTAATGTCATCAGCAACCATAGTCAGCAATCCTCTGGCGATGACATCTTCCTGTAAAGCATAAACAGGAACTCCGCTGCTCATCAGCACGGAAAAATGCTGACTGCCAGAGACAGCCGAGGTTACCCCATCCTGAAACAATAATACGCAGTCATTCGGCCCGAGATGTCGTAATAAAGCCTCTATATCAAGATGAAACAAAGAGTGAGAAACAGTATGTAGCACGGCCACTCCTTAAAATGTGAGGATTACATCGTAAGCCGACAGGGATTGCTGCATTTGTTGACGGTTTAAATGAGCCGCATCCAGTACCAGATCAACATCATCATCAAGCCCTCTGGCGGAGAGTGACTCAGAGCAGATAAAACAGTTATTGATGTCATATAAAGCCAGAACACCAAAAGTCGCAATGTAATTACGTGATAAAATCGTTTCCGGTTTCTGCTGGGATAGCAGCTGAAAAACCCCGTCAGAGATAAAAAATAGCCCAATCTCTTCCGTTAATGCTGAGGTTGCCAAAACGGCATCCAGGCCTTCCCGCCCCCCAGAAGAGCCATGTGGTGCATGGGTAAAGACAAACGCAATCTTTTTCATCATCGGCAACCTAAAACTGAATAACACGATCGCTGGTTAGCATGGCTTCAGCCAATGTACCGAGCCCGCTCAAGACAAATCCTGATTGTAAATTCGCCGCAACCAGCGTCTGACGTAATTCAGCCTCCTGAGCATCAATAACACCCCGCCTCAACGCTGCTGCAACGCATACATTTAAAACTGTACCTTGCTGCTGCGCCAACGCTTGCCATGCTCTGACCAAATCAAATTCATCGCCTGCCGGTGAAACTAATTGGTTAGCGTTGCTGATACCTTCCCGATAGAAGAAAATACTGTCGATTTGGTGTCCGCTGTCGACTAATGCCTGAGAAAATTGATAGGCACTGGTTGCCTGCTGAGTGCCGTATGCGGGACCGGTGACCAGCAATACATAACGCAATTTCAACGTTCATTTCCCGAAAAATCACCGTTTTTAAACTGGCGAATATAAAGATAAACCGTATGTTTAGAAATATTCAGACGATCTGCCACCTGATTAATTGAATCCTTAATATCAAAAATACCCTTTTCGTACAGGTTAAGGACTATCTGGCGATTCTTGGCATTATTAGATACGTTACGATCGGCATTAACTTCTTCAATACTAAACTCTAGAGTTTGCGCAACTAAGTCATCAACCGATGAAGCGAAGTTTACATTGGAATGCGCTTCATTGGTTTCTGGCGGTAAAAATGTCTGCATGATCTGCGAGAAAGGAACATCAAGATTCATATTGATGCACAGCAGGCCAATAACCCGACGATCTTTATTACGAATAGCAATAGTCAGCGACTTCATCAATGAACCGCTTTTAGCCCGCGTGAAATAGGCTTTAGAAACACTGCTGTCATCATGGGACATCGCGTGCAGCATGCGCAAAGCCATATCGGTAATTGGAGAACCTATTTTACGGCCGGTATGTTCACCGTTAGCAATACGCACGGCTGAACATTTTAAATCTTCAAGGGAGTGTAGGACTATCTCGCAATGCGAACCAATTAGCATGGCTAACCCATCAACCACGGACTCATACGATTTAAGAATATCGTGGTCTTCAGCCGTAAAGGGTTTCTCATCCAGAGCTTCATACTCGCTCGATAACTGCGAACTTGGCATTGCCTTCTCTCCAATAATTTAGTCTATGTTCGTCCTCAGACAGAAAAGAAACCTGGAGACTCTGTTTCAGTAAGTCGCTCTAGTCTAACAAATACCACAATAACTCAGGTAATAAAAAAACCGCAGGATTTCTCTTGCGGTTTTTAGCATTCAGTCAGAAAGCTTATTTAGGTTCTGGACCTTTTGCTTCTGGTTTGATATCTAAAATTTCAACATCAAACACCAGCGTAGAGCCAACAGGAATCCCCGGAACGGCATTATCGCCATAAGCTAAGCTTGATGGGATAACTAATTTAATTTTCCCGCCTTTCTTAACGTGTTTCAGACCTTCGGTCCAGCCAGGAATGACGCTATCCAGACGGAAAGTTGCTGGTTGACCACGAGTATACGAGTTATCAAACTCGGTACCATCAATCAAAGAACCTTTGTAGTTTACAACAACGCTGTCGCTGTCTTTTGGTGCGTTACCAGTACCGGCAGCATCAACTTTGTACAGCAGGCCTGATTCAGTTTTCTTAACGCCTGACTCTTTCGCAAACTTGGTACGATACTCGGCACCCTTCTCTTCGTTTACTTTAGCTTCAGCAGCAGCTTTAGCCGCAGCTTGCTCTTTAATTCGAGCTTCGAATGCTTGCAGTGTTTGCTCAATTTCAGCATCGCTTAGCTTGCTTTTGCTATCAAAAGCATCGGTAAAGCCAGCCTGAATCTGAGTACGATCTAACACTACGCCCAGCTTATCTTGCTCTTTCAGTGAGTTATGCATATAACCACCTAATGAAGCACCTAACGCATAAGCGGCTTTCTGATCTTCATTGTCAAACTTAACGGTAGATGCTGCAGCGGCAGGTGCTACTGGAGCATCAGTTTTAGGCTTTGCATCTTCAGCCATAGCGCCGGTTGCCAGAGCCATAGTGGTTGCTAGCAGCGTTACTTTAAATAATGATTTCATCTACTTCTCCAGTGATAGGAAAACGTTCTGTAATAAAAATTTAGACCTAGTCTTTAGGTAAAAGCTCTTTATGTAACCGATTCATATTCGACAACAAAAATAACATTGGTTCGTCAAGATAGTAATTATATTAGCCGACAAACAGCAAAAATCTATACTACTGAAGAAAGAACATGAGCGAACATCGCAGTAAGTTACACTTAAGACACCGCCCATGCATCAGGAATTACTTAGATTTACTTGCGCCAGCCTGCAGCACTTTAATATTAAAAATCAACGTCGCATTTGGTGGTATTCCGGGCTGGGCCCCTTTAACCCCGTATCCTTGCTCAGGAGGAACCACTAACTTCACCTCACCGCCTTTTCCCGCCAGCTTAATTCCGCTACGTAATGCAGGAATAACATCACTGACTTTTAAAGCGATCGGACTGGTTGTTTTTTCAAACACTTTACCGCTAGCTAATGTACCGACCAACTCAATTTCAACCATGTCGGTATCTTTAATCGCTGCGCCGCTGCCTTTAGTGACGATCTGATAGAGTAATCCGGTTTTACTTTTCTTTACGCCGTCCTCTTTTGCAAAATCAGCCTGATAAGCCGCACCAATATCCAGCTCACGACGGGACTCTTGCTCAAATTTCGCTTTATTTAGCACATTAACTTGTTCATCAAACACCGCCATTGTCTTCTGGATAGTTGCCTCATCCATTTTTATGTCACTTTTAAAGGTGTCGACAATACCGGCAAGCACAATTTGAGGATCTAACGTGATATGCAACTTTTGTTGCTGGGCCATATTCTCTTGCAGATATCGGGCTAATGTCACTCCGCTGGCATAAGCTCGCTTCTGCTCTTCACTATCCAGCGTAAACTTAACCGGTGCCAAAGCTGATGTTTCTAATTGTTTAGTCGCAGGAGCTGTTAGCGGAGCAGCAGCCACAGGAGTGGGCTCACTGACGTTAACTTCTGTATCAGTCTTAACGACCTCAGCAGTGCCCGGAGCCTGCGTTGGCTCTTTAGCAACAGATTCTTCCACAACTACCGGTTCGGGCGCTGATTCTGGTACCGGTGATAATTCCGGCTCCGGCGCGGGTGCCACCGCGGTGGTTTTTTCTTCTGAAGCTTTAGTTTCTTGTTCTGCTGAGACTAAAACTGGAACAGCCTCAGGTTGAGCAGAAACGGCTACAGGCGCTTGTTTATCATCAGTTGACTGATTTGCCGATGCACTGAAGATCGGAAGCGTTAACAACAATACTCCGACGGTGCATAACCGCTTAGCTAAAAAAGACATCAATAAGTTCCTTGTGTTTCATTGTAGAATAAGAAAATTCGTATTCATTTCCCCTGCCATTACTAACTATGGCAAGTACACTCAATTAATGCGCATATTAATATCATATTCACCGCATGAGATTCATTAATATTCACCGGAGACAAGATGCAAAAGATGGACACTGACGAACTACTACAACGCTTCGAATTATTGGAGAGTAGACAGGCCTTTCAAGAAGTGACTATCGAGGACCTGAATCAGACCATAATCCAACACCAGTGGGAGATAACTAAACTCCGAGAGCAGCTGCGATTACTGACTGATAAACTCAAAGCATCACAACCGTCGATGATTGCCTCACAGTCAGAAGAAGTTCCTCCACCCCATTACTAATTCATATTGCCCGCTGAAAACCAAAAAAAATGGCGGCTTTTATAGCCGCCATTTTTAAATTTATCAATCGGGAATTAGTGACTACAGCCGCAGCCGCCGTTACCTTTTCCACCACAGCCGCCAGCGCCATGTTGATGATCGTGGTCATGTCCATGATCGTGATCGTGCCCGTGACCACCGCCACCACAGCAACCGCCACCTTCACCGTGATCGTGACCACCGCCGCCGCAGCAACCGCCGCCTTCGCCGTGATCGTGTTCACCATGTACGTGACCATGAGCTAATTCTTCTTCGGTAGCTTCACGGATCGCAACAACTTCAACGTTGAAATTCAGGTTTTGACCGGCCAGCATATGGTTTCCGTCAACCACCACGTGGTCATCTTCAACTTCTGTAATTTCAACAGGAACCGGACCCTGATCGGTATCAGCTAAAAAGCGCATACCAACCTGAAGTTCTTCAACGCCCATAAATACATCTTTTGGTACGCGCTGAACCAGCACGTCATCATAATTGCCGTATGCTTCATTTGCAGGAACAAAAACATCAAAACGATCGCCAACGCTATGTTCTTCTAATGCTTTTTCTAAGCCAGCAATCAGCGAGCCATGTCCATGCAGATAATCCAACGGTGCACTCACCGGAGACTCATCAACTAATACACCGTCTTCTGTACGAACCTGGTATGCCAGGCTGACCACTAGGTCTTTTGCTACTTTCATGATTACTCCTAACCGTTGATACTAAATTTCCGCTGATTGTAGCTGAAATCAACGGTGCTGTACTCACTGAGATAAAAATTTAGGCAATTTTATATTACTAAGTATGATGAATGTCGAATATTCATTTACATTAGCCAATATTTTTTGTCACTAATTCAAGGTGTCATTCTTATTATCTTGAGCTTCTTCATCAAGATCCCAACCATCAGACAGCTTGCTCTCATGCTGCATTTCACGCTGGAAAAGATTCTCCAGCTCTCGGCGCGCCTCGGCAACTCGAGATATCTGTTGAACGTCACTTTGACGATTCGGCACCAGTTCACGCAGCATATTTTCATCCAGTCGCTTAAAGTGCTGCTGAGCTCGATAAGCCTGATGAGGGTGCATACCTAAATTAATGAGTGTTTTACGACTGAGATCTAAGGCGCTGGCAAAAGTCTCTCTGGCTAATAGCTCTACGCCGGCATTGAGGAGCTCATGAGCTTCGACACGCCCTCTGGCCCGGGCAAGAATAGACAGGTTAGGAAAATATTGCTGACATAGGCGCACAATCGTCATTGTCTCTTCGGCCAAATCACTGGCAATAACAATGGCTTTTGCTTTCTCCGCACCGGCAGCCCGTAGTAACTCTAATTCCGTCGCATCGCCATAGTAAACTTTGTATCCGTAGCTCCTCAGTATGCCGACCTGACTAACATCACGTTCTAATACTGTCAGGCGAATTTCGTTGGCCATTAATAATCGGCCAACGACCTGACCAAAGCGCCCGAAGCCAACAATAATAACCTGCGGCTCATCGTCTTCTACATCGGCCTTTTCGTCACTCTCTTCAGAAGGGTTATAACGTCTTGCCAGAATTTTATCGACCATTTGCATCAGTAAAGGCGTTGTCATCATCGATATTGTCACCACAACCAGCAGCATCGCTATTTGGTTTACATCAAATATTTTTTGCGCTTGAGCTGCGGCAAACAGAACGAAAGCAAATTCGCCCCCCTGACTTAATACCGCGGAGAACTGTAACCGTTCGGAACGTTTAATGCCGAAGTAATGAGCCAAAACATACAATACAACGCCTTTGACCATCAGCAGGATAAAAACGCTGGCCAGTACCTGTAAGAGGTGAGAGTAAAAAACCCCGAGGTTTAGCACCATACCAACAGAAATAAAAAACAGCCCCAACAACAGCCCTTTAAAAGGTTCTATTGCGACTTCTAATTCATGTTGATACTCACTTTCTGCCAAAAGGACGCCCGCAAGGAACGTACCCAGCGCCATAGAGAATCCGATTTCCTGCATCAAGACTGCTGCCCCCAAAACCACCAACAGCGCGGTGGCGGTAAATACCTCACGAATCCCGGACGCAGCGACATAGCGAAACAGAGGCTTTAACAGATAACGACATCCCAGAACTAATATTGCCAGACCCAAAACTTTACTCAGAATGGTAAACCAGTCAGCATCAGCATTACCTTTACCGGCTAAAATGGGGACTAAAGCCAAAGCCGGAACAACCGCCATATCTTGAAATAATAAAACGGCAAAACCTGCCTGCCCGCCCTCATTACCCTGCATTCCCTTCTCTTTCATCAGTTGCAAAGCCATGGCCGTTGATGACATAGAGAGACCCAGTGCAGCAATAATCGCGGCAGAAAGACCAAACCCGGCCCAATACAGCAACCCACATAAAATGCCGGTCGTCAGTAAAACTTGGGCGGTGCCAAGCCCAAAGATAGGCTTTCTCATCTTCCATAATTTAGCCGGATTAAGTTCCAGACCAATAACAAATAGCAGTAATACCACGCCCATTTCTGAAAAATGGAGAATCTCATCCACATCATCAATCAGGCGAAATCCCCAAGGGCCAATGGCAATACCTGCAATTAAATAACCTAAAACTGCACCGATCCCCAATTTACGCGCCAGAGGCACCATCAGCACAGCAACAAACAGGAACAGCAAAACGGCGATCAATTGCGGTGACGTTTCCATTATGTACGTTCCTCAGCCAGTGATAAATTAAGCCACTGAGCAAACTCAAGAGCATGCTGCTGTAATTCGTCCCCTTCAATACGTCGGGCACGATAAAGAATCAACGGAGGAACCCACACCATTCCGCAGGCATTAGCCATAATTTTGAACGGCAGTAAAATATCGTCCAGAGAATAGCCAACCACACCACCCGACTGATAGCTCGCCTCAGTGGCGCCGGCGGTAACCACTAACCTAAATAATTTCCCGCTCAGCTCACTGGCACCAAGGCTGCCGGTAAATTGCAGATTTAGCACCCGGTCAATCCACTCTTTCATCAGGGCCGGGCAGCTATAAGTGTGAATAGGAAACTGGAACACAATAATATTATGCTCTCTGAGCAACTGATGTTCCCGATGAACATTTATAAAGAAATCAGGGTAATAGGCATATAAATCACGAACGGTGACGTTGTCCAGATTTCTGGCAATCTTTAATAATGCCCGGTTAGCGACCGAACGCTTAGGCTCCGGATGAGCGTACAATATAAGAGCCTTAGATAATTGCGACATTTTTGCGTCCCCTAAACATCGTCATCATTAACATTTTCCGCTACCATGCATGACTTATAAATTGCCGGCGGTAAAAACCACGATGACATATCATCGTCGCACCCGCTAGGTTTAGCTAAATTATGGGTAAGCTAATAAATAATAGCATTGAAATAATAGGCTTTTATTTAAAAGCCTGATTTATTTATCTGAAGCTAAACAGCACAAAAAAATGATTCTCAACAAACGGTTTGTGACAGTAAATCGAAGCCAATCTTTGGCCCGTCGCCTTTCCGATTAATAACCCAGTGACTGATAACCTGATACGTGGCCTTATGATTGTATTTTCTTCATTGCAAATCCGACGCGGTGTAAATGTCTTACTCGATAACGCAACGGCAACGATTAACCCCGGACAAAAAGTCGGTCTGGTAGGAAAAAATGGCTGTGGCAAATCAACCTTACTTTCCTTGCTAAAAGGCGAGCTTTCGGCCGACGGCGGAAACGTCACATTCCCTAGTAATTGGGCTATGTCGTGGGTCAATCAAGAAACACCAGCATTAGAAATTCCGGCTGTTGAATATGTTATTGACGGTGACAGAGAGTATCGCAGGCTAGAAAAAGCCCTGGCCGAGGCTAATCTGAAAAATGATGGCCACGAAATTGCCGTCGTTCACGGCCAGCTAGATGCTATTCAGGCCTGGACTATCTACCCGAGAGCATCAAGTTTATTACATGGCCTAGGATTTTCACAGGAACAGTTGCAACAGCCCGTCAGCGCTTTCTCGGGCGGCTGGCGAATGCGTTTAAACCTTGCTCAAGCGCTGCTTTGTCGCTCAGACCTACTGTTACTGGATGAGCCGACTAACCACTTAGATTTAGATGCCGTTATCTGGCTGGAAAAGTGGCTAAAAAGCTACACCGGAACATTGATTCTAATTTCTCACGATCGTGACTTCCTCGATCCAATCGTGGATAAAATCCTGCATATTGAACAACAGCAGATGAATGAGTACACCGGAAACTACTCATCATTTGAGCGCCAGCGGGCGACTAAACTGTCGCAACAACAGGCAATGTTCCAGTCACAGCAAGAAAAAGTTGCTCACTTACAAAGCTATATTGACCGGTTTAAAGCGCAAGCCACTAAGGCAAAACAGGCCCAAAGCCGAATCAAAATGCTAGAGCGCATGGAACTTATTGCGCCGGCGCATGTTGATAACCCGTTTAGTTTTAGCTTCCGTAAACCGGAGAGCCTGCCCAATCCGCTATTACGGATGGAAAAAGTCAGCGCCGGATACAACGACAAAACCATTCTGGAATCGATAAAACTTAATCTGGTTCCCGGCTCGAGAATTGGTCTGCTTGGCCGTAACGGGGCAGGTAAATCAACCCTGATCAAACTACTGGCCGGTACTCTTGCGCCACAGCAAGGTGAAATAGGTTTAGCTAAAGGAATTAAGTTAGGCTATTTCGCTCAACACCAGCTTGAAACCCTAAGGGCTGATGAGACCCCGCTACAGCATCTCAGCCGTTTAGCACCAAATGAGTATGAGCAACAGCTGCGGGATTATCTTGGCGGATTTGGTTTTCGCGGCGATAAAGTGACTGAAAATACAGAACGCTTCTCCGGCGGCGAAAAAGCCCGTTTGGTATTAGCATTGGTTGTCTGGCAGCGACCAAACCTACTGCTGCTCGATGAACCAACTAACCACCTCGACCTCGATATGCGTCAGGCATTAACTGAAGCACTGATAGACTTTGAGGGAGCTCTGGTTGTCGTTTCACATGACCGTCATTTATTACGTTCAACCACCGATGACTTATATCTGGTTCATGATAAAAAAGTAGAGCCTTTTGACGGCGATCTCGATGATTACCAACAATGGCTGGCCAACCTGCAGCGTTTAGAATCGCAGCCGGAAGAGGGAAGTAAAGAAACCTCCACCAACAGTGCTCAGGCACGTAAAGACCAAAAGCGCCGCGAAGCTGATTTCAGAACTCAAACCCAGCCTATCCGTAAAAAGATCGACAAACTGGATGCTGAACTGGAAAAACTGAGTAAACAGCTCAATGACATTGAGCAATCCCTCTCTGACAGTGCCATCTATGACATGGCTAAAAAAGCAGAATTAACCCAGCTATTGCAACAGCAAATAGCGGTTAAGTCAGCACAGGAAGAGAAGGAAATGACGTGGTTAGAGCTTCAGGAACAGCTTGAAGAAATGACAGCGGTGTTTAATCAGGACATTAGCTAACCAAGATTAAAGGCGCCACCCGGCGCCTTTATCAATCACAATAAGGCGACTGCGCCCTGTTCTAACCTAAATCCAGATAAAAAACACACAGCCAGCCGTCAGCACGCCCATGGTGAAATTAAAAATGGCCCATGACTTACGGCTTTGTAGTAAACGGCTAATAGCGGTACCAAAACCCATCCAGATAACACCAGCCACAATATTTACTGAACACATTGCAATACTGATGGCGATGACTGATGCGCTATAATTGCTGCCGGCTAAACTGTAGCTGGCAATAGAGCCAATTCCCATCAACCATGCTTTTGGATTTAAAGCCTGCAACAGTAACCCTTGATATAACCGCACCGGCTTGATAGTGCCTTTATCTGTTTCCAACTTTTCATAACGGGAAGTCGCAATCTTCCATGCCAGCCAGACCAAATATAAACTGCCTAAAATCTTGAGGGCTAAATGCAATTGAGGATAGGCAATAATAATACTGCCAACGCCCGCAGCCACCAGCAACAGCAATAACTGCATTCCGATCATAATACCCAGCATTAGCGGCAAAGTTCTGATAAACCCGAAGTTCGCCGTCGATGAAGTCAGTAACATATTATTCGGGCCGGGCGTCACTGCTGCAATCCATAAAAACATTAACATTGAAAGAAACCAGCCTAACTCCATTTTGCGTAACCCTTCGCTTTTGTGGTGTGTTTATTCATTCCATTCAAGCTAGCAGTGTGATATTGATCGCACAAGTCCCCTAGAGTGAATTTTATTTAGTTATGGATGCACAATTTCAGCCAATGCGGGGAGCGGCTAACCCGCATATACAAACTTTACTTCCGCGATTATTTCGACGAAAAATAAAACAACAGCCGGTCTGGCAACGTTTAGAGTTACCGGATGGCGACTTTATCGATCTCGCGTGGAGCGAAGATCCCCAGCAAGCCCGTCATAAACCGCGGCTGGTGGTGTTTCATGGGCTAGAGGGCAGTTTTTATAGCCCTTATGCTCATGGCTTATTAGATACATGTAAAGACCTTGGCTGGCTCTGTGTGGTTATGCATTTTCGCGGCTGTAGCGGTGAGCCAAACAGAAGCCCGCGAGCTTATCATTCGGGTGAAACCAGCGATACACGCTTCTTTTTAAACTGGCTGCAAGAAAACTTAGGCCAATCCCCTACCGCTGCCGTCGGATATTCACTGGGCGGGAATATGCTAGGCTGCTATCTGGCAGAAGAAGGACATCAGGTACCACTACAGGCGGCGGTAATTGTCTCAGCGCCTCTAATGTTAGCCCCCTGTTCTCAACAGTTGGAGCAAGGATTTTCCCGGATTTATAACCGTTATTTAGTCGGGCAGCTAAAGCAAAGTACCAAACGTAAACTCAGCCGTTATCCCGAAATACTGCCGCTGCCTGGTTTAGCCCTAAAACACATTCATTCACTGCGTGAATTTGATGATGCCATCACTGCACCGCTGCACGGATTCAAAGACTCATCGGACTATTACCAGCAATGTAGCGCCTTACCGCTGCTACCCAAAATAAGCATTCCGCTATTAATTATTCATGCCAAAGACGATCCCTTTATGGCTGCAGAAGTGATTCCGGCCAAAGAGTCCCTTCCCGATAATATTGAGTATCAGTTGACCGCACACGGCGGACACGTTGGGTTTGTCGGCGGCACATGGAGCAAACCTCAAATGTGGCTGGAACAGCGGATCCCCGAGTGGCTCAAACCTTATCTGGAGAAAACACTATGATTATTCCGTGGCGTGATATTCCTGCAGAAACTCTAGACAGCGTGATTGAATCTTTTGTTCTGCGTGAAGGGACAGACTACGGCGAATACGAAAAGTCCCTGGACCAAAAAGTAGATGATATCAAGCGGCAGTTGAAAAATGGCGATATCGTTCTCGTCTGGTCTGAATTGCATGAAACGATTAATATTATGCCTAAAAGTCAGTTTAACGAAGGTGATGAAGAAGCCTCTGAACAACCATATGATTTTTAAGTAACAATATGGGATTCATCTCGCCATCCCTGCCGGGCACTGCTCTACCGATAACAATGAAAATCAAGGAATCAGGCAAATGTCAGCAAAACACCCAATTATCGCGGTTACCGGATCGAGTGGTGCCGGTACCACCACAACCAGTCAGGCCTTTCGTAAAATATTTCAATTGCTGAATCTCAACGCAGCCAGAATCGAAGGTGATGCCTACCATCGTTATACCCGCCCGGAAATGGATGCAGAAATCCGAAAAGCCCGGGAGCAAGGCCGCCATATCAGTTATTTTGGTCCGGAGGCCAATGACTTCGCCCAGTTAGAAAATAGCTTCCTCGAATATGGAAAAACAGGTACCGGGCGCACCCGTAAATATCTGCATACCTATGATGAAGCCGTACCCTATAATCAAGTGCCGGGCACGTTTACACCTTGGCAGCCATTACCTGAGTCTACCGACCTTCTTTTCTATGAAGGGCTGCACGGCGGAATTGTTACCGCACAGCATAATGTCGTACAGCATGTAGACCTGCTGGTCGGCGTAGTCCCTATTGTGAATCTGGAATGGATACAAAAACTCATCAGAGATACCGTTGAGAGAGAACACTCACGAGAAGCGGTGATTGATTCAGTTGTTCGCTCAATGGATGACTACATCAACTACATTACACCGCAATTTTCCCGTACTCATATTAACTTCCAGCGGGTACCGACCGTCGATACATCCGATCCTTTCTCTGCAAAAAGCATCCCGACGATGGATGAAAGCCTGGTGGTGATTCATTTCAGAGGATTAACCGGCATCGATTTCCCGTATTTACTGGCCATGCTCCATGGTTCATATATCTCCCAAATCAATACGCTGGTTATTCCGGGAGGAAAAGTCGGATTAGCCATGGAGCTTATAATTACACCGTTAATACAACAACTGCTGGAAGGAAGGATTCTGGAATAACAGATAGCAGTTAAAATGAGCAAATAATCTCGAGTTGAATCGTTTAACCCTCATTTCGGTAAGACAATACGAGACTCTTTGCCTAACCTGTGTTACAACCATATAGCAGAACAAGTACATAAAATAAGTTATGCCTAAACGATGCAAAACAGGTAAATACCTCTTATTCTAATATGCATCGTCTAAGATAACGACGCTCACTGAGCAAACTATTATGTTCAGGAGCGGGCTAGGTTTCGGCGAGCGAATGACTTTGCTGTTTTAAGCAGTGATTACAAAGAGGATAACAACAAATGGTTCTCGGCAAACCACAAACAGACCCTACTCTCGAATGGTTTTTATCTCATTGCCATATCCATAAATACCCATCCAAGAGTACGCTTATTCACCAGGGTGAAAAAGCAGAGACTCTTTACTATATTGTAAAAGGTGCCGTAGCCGTTCTGATTAAGGATGAAGAAGGCAAAGAAATGATCCTCTCCTATCTTAATCAGGGGGATTTCATTGGTGAATTAGGCCTTTTTGAAGAAGGTCAGGAGCGCAGTGCCTGGGTAAGAGCAAAAACTGCCTGTGAAGTTGCTGAAATTTCATATAAGAAGTTTCGCCAACTGATTCAAGTTAATCCGGACATTTTAATGCGGTTATCCGCTCAGATGGCCAGCCGTTTGCAAGTTACATCAGAAAAAGTCGGTAGTTTAGCTTTCCTTGACGTAACGGGCCGTATCGCACAAACTTTACTCAACCTTGCGAAACAACCTGATGCAATGACTCACCCGGACGGAATGCAAATCAAAATTACCCGTCAGGAAATTGGACAAATCGTTGGTTGTTCCCGTGAAACCGTAGGACGTATATTAAAAATGCTGGAAGATCAGAATCTGATCTCGGCACATGGGAAGACCATAGTCGTTTACGGAACACGTTAATTATCAAGCAAAAACGGGTACAGCCTAGATAGCGTACCCGTTTATCCTCTCCGGGAAGCGTATGTGGCGACGTGTTATTTACCATCCTGAAGTTAATTACGCTCTGCGCCAAACGCTAGTTCTGTGTTTACCTATTGCTTTAGCCTGGTCTTTAGGTGAACTACGCTTAGGTTTCTTACTCTCACTGGTTCCCGCCTGCTGTAATATTGGCGGTCTCGATACTCCCCATAAACGTTTTTTCAAACGGCTGGCTATCGGTGGTTTACTATTTACCGTCAGCAGCTTATTGCTTCAACAACTGCTCTTCTGGTCAGTACCTTTACCCGCCTGTTTATTGATTTTAGCCCTGCTATTTGGTGTCACCGCTGAAATTAGTCCATTGCATGGCAGAATGCTGCCCGCAGCCATGGTTGCCGCAATATTTACCCTTAGTCTGGTTGGTGTTTATCCCCAATGGTATGCTCCTGCAATCTATATTATCGGTACCGTTTGGTATGGTTTATTTACCTACGTCTGGTTCAGGCTATGGCAAGAACAGCCAATGAGAGAAGCGCTGAGCCAGCTATACCGTGAGTTAGCCGACTACTTTGAAGATAAATATAGCCTGCTAACCCAGCACACCAATCCTGAAACCGCACTGCCGCCGTTGCTGAAACGGCAACAGCAGGTGATGGATACCATTACGTTGGTATACCAGCAGATCTATATGATTACCGATCTAAAGCACCCGCGGCATAAACGTTTAATGCAGGCATTTCAGGTGGCATTAGATCTGCAGGAACATATTACCGTCAGCCTCCATCAGCCGGATGAAGTTCAAAAGCTGGTGGAAGAGAGTCATGCCGAAGCGGTTATCCGTTTTAACGCTAAAATTATCAGCCAGCGGCTAAGGGTTTTGGCCGACAACATCCTTTACCATCAGCGGCCAACTGCGTTTAATATGGATAATGAACTCTCGGCCCTGGCAAAAATTGCTCACCAGCATCCGGACAATCCGGTAGGGGCTTTTTGCTACTACCATTTTAGCCGCATCGCCCACTTATTGAGCTCCCAATGTCCGCTGTACACCCGCAGCCTGATGCAGGGCCAAAATATACTGCCATTCTGGCGCGCCCTTAAAAGCTATTGTTCACTAAAATCTGTTGCACTGAGAAATTCAGCTCGACTGGGAATTACGCTGGCGGTAGGCAGCGGAATTGGTACCGTTCTTGATTTACCTAAACCCTACTGGATACTTCTGACCATCATGCTGGTCAGCCAGAATGGCTATAATGCGACACGAATCAGAATTCAGCACCGTGCATTGGGCACCATGTTTGGCATCATTGCCGGCGCAGGTATTCTTCAGCTTCACTATCCACAAAACACCATGCTGCTTTTAATGCTGGTGATTACTCTCTGCTCCTATCTCATTGTGCGAAAAAATTATGGTATCGCCGTCATCGGATTCACCATTACAGCGGTATATACCTTACAAATCATTGCTCTCAGCGGCATGGATATTCTGGTACCGCGTCTGATTGATACTGTAATTGGTTGTATTTTAGTCTTTGCCAGCACTATCTGGCTGTGGCCCCAGTGGCAAAGTGGCCTGCTGCGAAAAAATGCACACGACGCACTGGAAAGCTATCAACAGCACCTACGTATGATGTTCGATATGACGGATAACGCACCGGAGCTTTCATATACTCGAATGAAAGTGAATCAGGCTCACAATGCGCTGTTTACTTCACTTAATCAGGCGATGCAGGAACCGGGATTTAACTCGCGCTATCTTACCGATATGCGGCTGTGGATTACCCATAGCCAGTTTTTGGTAGAGCACCTCAATGGCATGACCGTTATCGCACGGGATCAGTATGTTTTGGTGCCGGAGCTGTCAAAGGCGTATCTAAACTCCTGTGAAATTGCCATTCAGATCTGCCAACAGCGGCTGGAATATGATGGCCCGAGCAGCGATACCAGTATGATGCAGATCATTGAGCCCGCGAATGAATTACCCGAAACCCTGATGGAAAGACATATCGAACGAGTGCTATCACATCTTAAAGCAATGCATACCATATCGTCACTGGCATGGCAGCAGCGCCCGCATCATGGAATTTGGTTAAAGCGCAAGTTACGCGATAATAATTAAAGAGGTGGCCGCCATATTGCCGGTAAGCGAAATGGCGGCATTAGAACTCAACGGCGGTATTAGCCTTGCGCTTCAACAATTGCCTTAACCGCCTTCTCAAACTTAGCCATTCCTGACTCCAGTTCTTCGGAAGTAATCACCAGTGACGGGGCAAAGCGAATCACATCCGGGCCGGCATTCAAAACCATTAACCCCTGCTCAACGGATGCTGCAAGAAAGTCTCTGGCTTTACCCTGATATTTCGGCTGTAGCTGAGCGCCTATTAATAACCCCAACCCGCGAACTTCAGAAAACGCATGATACTGATGATTGATCTCTTCCAAGCGGGAAACAATATACTGATGACGTTGCTGCACGCCGGATAAAACCGCCGAAGTATTAATCACATCAAAGGCAGCTTCAGCTACGGCACAGGCTAACGGATTTCCACCGTATGTTGTCCCGTGCACACCCGGCTCCATCACGCTAGCAATCTCATTGGTGGTCAGCATGGCGCTGATAGGGAAACCGCCGCCGAGCGCTTTAGCAGAGGTTAAAATATCCGGCGTTATGCCATATTGCATATAGGTAAACAGCGTTCCCGTCCGGCCCATACCTGACTGAACCTCATCAAACACTAACAGAGCCTGATGCTTATCACACAGTTCCCGCACCCCGCGTAAAAAATCAGCATCAACCGCGGTAATTCCACCTTCACCTTGAACCGGTTCAAGTACTACCGCACAGGTATGATCATCTATTACCGCTTTTACTGCGGCTAAATCATTGAAAGGAACGTGGATGATATCTGCCGGTTTAGGGCCAAATCCATCTGAATACTTGGGCTGACCACCGACCGAAACGGTAAATAGCGTACGACCATGAAAAGCATTATGGAAGGCTATAATTTTAGTTTTATAAGGACTATGGCGTTGAATAGCATAACGACGGGCTAGCTTGAAGGCGGCTTCATTAGCTTCAGCGCCGGAATTGGCAAAAAAGACTCGTTCAGCAAAAGTGGCATCAATCAGCTTTTTGGCCAGGCGCAACGCGGGCTCATTGGTGAACAAATTACTGGTATGCCAGATTGCCTCGCCCTGAGTTTTTAAGGCTGCGACCAGCGCCGGATGGCAATGACCTAAGGCCGTGACCGCAATACCACCGGAGAAATCTATAAATTCATTTCCCTGCTGGTCCCAGACTCGACTTCCTTGGCCTTTTACCGGCACAAAAGTCGCTGGAGCATAAACAGGCAACATAACACTATCAAACGTCTCACGGGTCACTGGAGCAGAGCCACTCATATCATTCAGCCTTATTATTTTTTCGTCAATGTCACAACATTATCAAAAATGAATATAAAATCAATTTATTCAAATAAAAAATCAAATTAATTATTTTTAATCATTTAAATTCAGTTTATTAGTAATAATTTATTTTGAATTATTAACCAAACCAATACCTGCCCACCTTCTTTTCTGGCGATAAAATCGTCTATTACTCCGAGTGATGCAAATCACAAATTTAAGATCTTCACATCATATTTATATCGAACATACTTGTATGGTAGTCACACTAGAAGTATCTTGAGCCAACTTTCTCATCTCACTAGATTCAAAAATGACCCATCAGGATGGATGAATTATGAAAATCGTAAAGGCCGAAGTATTTGTGACTTGTCCGGGACGTAACTTTGTTACCGTCAAAATTACCACCGATGAAGGCTTATATGGCGTTGGCGACGCAACGTTAAACGGGCGCGAGTTGTCGGTTGCCTCCTATCTAAAAGACCATCTTTGCCCGCAGTTGATTGGCCGCGACGCCCATCAGATAGAAGATATTTGGCAGTTCTTCTATAAGGGTGCCTACTGGCGCCGCGGCCCGGTCACTATGTCTGCGATATCAGCTATTGACATGGCCCTGTGGGATATCAAAGGTAAAGCCGCCAATATGCCGGTTTATCAGCTGTTAGGTGGAGCCTCCCGCACCGGCGTCATGGTTTATTGCCATACCACCGGTCGTAGCATTGACGAAGTACTGGAAGATTACGCAAAACACAAAGAGATGGGCTTTAAAGCGATTCGCGTGCAGTGCGGTGTTCCGGGTATGAAGACCACTTACGGATTAAGCAAAGGTAAGAATCTGGCCTATGAACCGGCCACTAAGGGTCATCATCCGGAAGAACAACTTTGGTCAACTGAAAAATATTTAGACTTCACGCCAAAACTGTTTGATGCCGTACGTAATAAATTTGGCTTCGACGAACATCTGCTACATGACATGCATCACCGCTTAACGCCGATAGAAGCAGCCCGTTTCGGTAAAAGCATTGAAGACTATCGTCTGTTCTGGATGGAAGATCCAACGCCGGCAGAAAATCAGGAATGCTTTCGCTTAATTCGTCAGCACACCGTGACGCCAATTGCCGTTGGTGAGGTTTTCAATAGCATTTGGGACTGTAAACAGCTGATTGAAGAGCAGCTAATTGACTATATCCGCACCACTATTACTCACGCGGGTGGCATTACCCATATGCGCCGCATTGCTGATTTTGCCGCAATGTATCAGGTTCGCACCGGTTCTCATGGCCCTTCGGATCTTTCTCCCATTTGCCACGCGGCGGCGCTGCACTTTGACCTTTGGGTTCCTAACTTTGGCGTTCAGGAATATATGGGTTATTCAGAAAAAATGTTGGAGGTATTCCCACATAACTGGACCTTCGACGATGGCTATATGCACCCAAGCGATAAACCGGGCCTGGGCATCGACTTTGACGAGAAACTGGCTGCGAAATATCCGTATGAACCCGCCTATCTTCCTGTAGCTCGTCTGGAAGATGGCACGCTTTGGAACTGGTAATCATTCGACTCTGAGCCCTATCATATAACCTGAATGAAGCATATTGCCTCATTCAGCCAAAACAACGAGATAAAAATAAGGCGTTAAAGATGGCTAATCTTTCTGAATCCGAAAATAACACTCCAATTATTAAACGTGTTGCCACAGCCTCAGCCATTGGTACAGCGGCTGAATATTATGATTTCTTTGCCTACGGTACAGCTGCTGTACTGTTTTTTGGTCATCTATTTTTCCCAAGTTCAGATCCATTAATTAGCACCCTTGCGGCATTTGCTACCTATGCCGTTGGTTTCTTAGCCAGGCCATTAGGCGGCATCGTTTTTGGTCATATCGGTGACAAAGTTGGTCGTAAAAAAGCATTAGTTATTACTATTCTCATCGTTGGTTTAGGCACGTTCTGTATTGGCTTGTTACCAACCTACGAAAAAATTGGCATATGGGCACCAATCCTGCTGATCCTGATTCGTATTTTGCAAGGCTTTGGGGTAGGAGGTGAACAGGCTGGTGCAGTCCTGATGACAGCTGAATATTCACAACCTAAACGTCGCGGCTTCTATGCCAGTTGGGTACAAATCGGAGCACCTGTCGGCTTCCTGTTGCCGCTGGCACTATTTGCCGCACTAAATGCAACGCTATCACCTGAGCAAATGATGGATTGGGGATGGCGAATTCCATTCTTACTAAGCCTACTGTTAGTCATCGTTGGGCTATTTATTCGTCTACGCATTGATGAGTCACCCGTTTTTGAACAAATTCGTGAAACAAAGGCCGCAGAATCCCGTCCAGTTATTGAGGTTATACGAGATTTCCCGGGTATCGTTGCAAAAGGCGTTTGTGCAAAATTGATTGAAGCCTGCACCTTTGCGATGTTTACCGTTATAGTTCTGGCCTACGCTAAAGCCAACCAACTCAATGAAACTATGCTGATGGAAACAATGATTATTGCCATCATCCTTGAGGTCATGATCATTCCAGTCATGGGGCACTTATCCGATAAGTTTGGGCGGAAACCTATCTATATCACCGGAGCCATACTGCAAGTCATCATGATCATTCCATTCTTTATGGCTATCAACCAAGATATATTCTGGTTAACACAGTTAGTCATGATTATAGTTCTGACATTTGGCCATAGCATGTGCTATGCCCCACAAGCTTCATACTTCCCTGAACTATTTCCAACACATATCCGTTGTAGCGGGATTGCCCTGATTTGGCAAACGGGCTCCCTAATTGGTAGCGGTGTACTCGGTCTGGTTGCCATCAAGATTCTACAAATGACCGGGGGACATTACTACGGACTGGCCAGCTATGTAATCATTTTAGGGGTTATTTCTGTTATTGGCCTGATGCTGATGCCTGAAAGTGCACCACAAAAAATCGGAAAAGAGCTCCACTCGTGGGAAAAATCGTAATATTAAAATAACAGGTTAATGGCATCGATATATAAACCTTTCGCTACATCAAACCACTTAGCCAGTGATATAGCGAAAGGCCCACAAATTACAGGAGGGTTTTATGAAAAGCGTTGTAATTAAACATCCAAGGAAATTGTCAAGTAAAGCGTTATTAAATCTTCCTGACAACATTGTTGTTCCGTCTTATGACAGAACCAAGATTAAACCGCGCATTGCTCATTTGGGATTTGGCGCTTTCCACCGGGCCCATCAGGCGGTGTATGCTGACCAGTTGGCTTCCCGGTTCGGCAGCGATTGGGGATTTTGTGAAATTAACCTGATTGGCGGCGAGCAGCAAATTTCAGATCTTAATGCTCAGGATTGCCTCTATTCGGTTGCTGAAATGGCATCTGAAGGCTGGTCCGGGCGCGTAGTTGGTGTCGTTTGTCAGGCAATTCATGGCGAAACAGACGGCATCGACAGGGTTCTGCAGGCCATGTCTGAACCTGAAATTGCTATTGTTTCGATTACCATCACCGAGAAAGGCTATTGCTACCAGCCGGCAACCGGAACGCTAATCGAAGATCACCCGCTGATTCAACATGATATTGCTCATCCGCAGGCGCCGAAATCAGCGCCCGGGGTTATTGTTGAGGCACTTCGTTTACGACGTAAGCGTCAGCTACCCGCATTTAGCGTTATGTCATGCGACAATATGCCGGAAAACGGCCACGTTACCCGCAACGTAATTTTAGGTTTAGCCAAGCTGCAAGACGCCGATTTAGCGAAATGGATTGAAGACCATGTCAGTTTCCCGTCAACCATGGTTGATCGTATCGTCCCTGCCGTCACAGCGGAAACCTTAGCAAAAGTCACACAACAGCTTGGAGGCATAGAAGATCCGGCGGGCGTTGCCTGTGAGCCTTTCCGTCAGTGGGTTATTGAAGATAACTTCGTTAACGGCCGCCCGGAGTGGGAAAAAGTGGGCGCTGAATTGGTACAGGATGTATTACCGTTCGAAGAAATGAAACTGCGCATGCTCAATGGCAGTCACTCTTTCTTAGCCTATCTGGGCTATCTGGCCGGTTACCAGCATATTAATGACTGTATGCAGGATGACAACTATGTCGCCACAGCCCGCCACCTGATGCTTAATGAACAAGCTCCGACCCTAAGAACCAAGGGGGTCGATCTAGCGGCTTACGCTGACTCGCTGATTCGCCGCTACCGCAACACCGCGCTGAAGCATCGGACATGGCAGATTGCCATGGACGGTACGCAAAAATTACCACAACGTATGTTGGATTCCGTCCGCTACCATTTAACGCATAACAGCAACTTTGACTGTTTAGCTTTAGGTATTGCAGCATGGATGCGCTATGTCGGCGGCATTGATGAACAAGGCCAGGCCATTGAAGTCAGCGATCCCCTGCTGAATCAAATACAAACGCTGGTTGGCGAAAGCCCGCAAGGGGAGCTGAGAGTTAAAGCATTATTATCTCTGGAAGTGGTATTTGGTAAAGATTTACCTATAAATCAACGATTCGTTAGTGAAGTGACTAATGCCTATCAGAATTTACTTAAATTAGGCGCCCGCGAATCCGTGGCTAAATTGGCACAACGTATTTAAATCGTCATGATTATTTAATCATTTTATATGAAATATCTAATAAGGCACCTGCGGGTGCCTTCAATTTTTTAAGGGCATTATCAATATCAAAAGCATGAATTAAAGGTGCCGATCAGCAATTAAATTTATCAGATAGTGATATTCATATGGAATTAAGTTAGCGAAACCTCGAACAAATACCTCTATAATGCAAAAATATTGCTAATAACAATAAAGGCATAAATAAGTCTAATGACCATTGTCTACCCATTCACTACCAATGAACCGGTTAATCAGCAAATATACCGACTGCTAAGACAGGAAATCGTTGATTGTACGATCCGTCCGGGGACTTTGTTGTCAGAAAAAGAAATTTCAACAAGGTTTAACGTATCAAGACAGCCGGTCAGAGAAGCCTTTATTAAGCTCTCGGAAACAGGACTAGTCCAGATATTGCCTCAGCGCGGTACCTTCGTTATGAAGATATCAGCCAAACGCGTCGCTGACGGGCGCTTTATTCGTGAGGCGGTAGAATCTGCGATTATTCGCCGGGTCGCATTAGCGATTACGCCGGAACACTTGCTGCAATTAAAACATAACTTACACCGCCAAGAACTGGCCGCAAGCAATAAGCGCACTAAAGAATTTCTAGAGTTGGATGACGAGTTCCACAGAACCTTTACCCAAATTATTGACTGCCCAATGGCATGGGAAACCATCGAAAGCATTAAAGCAACAATGGACCGGGTTCGTTTTATGAGCCTTGCTGATGTATCTCCGCCAGAAAGCCTGATTGAGCAGCACTATAAAATCTATCACGCATTAGAAAAGCACGACCCCGATGAGGCTGAAAATGCTATCCACCAGCATCTGATCGAAATGGTTTCAACCCTGACGACAATTTCAAGCCGTAATACAGACTGGTTTGAACCGAACGAGTAATCATCCAGCTTTCGGATAAAAAAAGCGGCATTTATCAGCCGCTTTCTTTGATCTGCACAGCCAGAATTTGTTATTTCTTCCTGCCACCTAAAATGCTACCTAGAATGCCACGAACAATCTGATTGCCCAATTGGCGAGTCATGGATTTGGCCGCAGTCTGAACGATGCCATCTTTTTTCCCGCCCCTCGGTCCGGTTGTGCCGAACAGAATGTCACTCAAGCCGCCAAACAATCCGCCGTCGTTACTCTCCGCTTGCTTGCCGGCAGGTGAACGAGGCGAGCCTGCTGGCTCATTTTCTGCCGCGGAAGATGCACCCGCCAAAAGTTTTTCGTAAGCTGATTCACGATCGATCATATCTTCATAGCGACCGTAAAGTGGAGAATGGTTCACCAAGTTATTGCGTTCATCGTCAGTCAATGCCCCCATTCGCGAACAGGGAGCAATAACAAATCCACGCTCAACCACATTCGGGCGGCCTTTCTCATCAAGAAAAGAAATTAATGCTTCACCAACGCCCAGCTCGGTAATTGCCTGCTCAGCGCTAAATGCCGGATTGGCTCTCATTGTTTCTGCCGCGGCTTTGACTGCTTTTTGATCCCGTGGAGTAAAAGCACGAAGGGCATGTTGAACGCGGTTACCCAGTTGGCCGAGTACGCTATCAGGAATATCCAGCGGATTTTGAGTCACAAAATAGACGCCCACGCCCTTAGAACGGATCAGGCGAACAACTTGCTCAATTTTCTGTAGCAGCGCCGCCGGAGCATCACTAAATAACAGATGGGCCTCATCAAAGAAAAAGACCACTTTCGGCTTATCCATATCGCCAACTTCAGGCAAATGCTCAAAAAGCTCTGACAGCAGCCACAATAAGAAAATTGCGTACAATTTTGGCTGGTTATAGAGTTTATCCGCTGCCAGAATATTCACGATGCCTTGACCGGATGCATCAGTCTTAATCAGATCGAAAATATCCAACATTGGCTCGCCAAAGAAAGACTCTGCCCCTTGCTGTTCAAGCGTTAACAATCCACGCTGAATTGCACCAATAGAGGCACTGGAAATATTGCCGTATTCCGTCTGAAACTGCTTCGCATTATCGCCAACAAATTGCACCATGGAACGCAGGTCTTTCATATCGAGTAACAATAGACCTTTATCATCGGCAATTTTAAACACTAATTGTAAAACACCGGATTGAACATCATTAAGATTCAACAGCCGGCCCAATAAGATCGGCCCCATATCAGACACGGTAGCTCTCACCGGGTGTCCTTTCTCACCAAAAACATCCCAGAAAACGGTCGGACATGCCGCCGGTTGCCAATCCGTTACCTTTAGCGCATCCAATCTAGACTGAAGCTTTGGTGATAATACGCCCTGGGCAGCAATACCAGACAGATCGCCTTTAACATCGGCCATAAAAACAGGAACGCCAATCCGGGAAAAACTTTCCGCCATTTTCTGCAACGTCACCGTTTTTCCGGTTCCCGTTGCGCCGGTAATCAATCCATGACGGTTAGCCAGTGCAGGCAAAATGGCCAACGCTAATTCATTACTTTTGGCGATAACAAGAGGTTCAAACATCAGAATGGGTCCTATTTAAAATGATTAACCACATACAGTATAAATGAGCGGGCAAAGAACATGAGTAAAAATCCACTAACGTAAATCCCGATAAATATTCCATTAACAATATCTATCACTTCATCATGAAACAGTCCCCTTCTCCATAGGTGAATCCATTCACCTATGGAGAAGGGGATTAAATGGGGATTAGGATCACGGTAATTTTTAGGCTTTTTCTATTATAATCAAGGCTAAAGAAGTACATAAATAAAGTGTGAGTACATAATAAGGAAACACTAATGGAAGCATCCTACCAACCTTTTTATCGTGAGCTGAGTCGTTTTATTGCTAAAGAGTGTATTTTTACCGACCCTTCCAGAACAATGGCTTATGGCACCGATGCCAGTTGCTATCGATTAATTCCTCAAATTGTTGTCAGGCTCGACAGCGAAAGAGAAGTTCAGCAAACGTTGGTTCTGGCTCAGAAATATAAACTTCCGGTCACCTTCAGAGCTGCGGGTACAAGTTTATCCGGCCAGGCGATTACTGACTCAATTCTTATTACGCTAGGCGATAACTGGCGGCAGTATAAGATTTTTGGCGATGCAGGTTATATCAGACTCAAGCCCGGCGTTATTGGTGCCGACGCTAATCGCTACCTTGCCCCCTTTGGCCGAAAAATTGGCCCGGATCCGGCATCCATTGATGCCTGTAAAATTGGCGGCATTGCCGCCAACAATGCCAGCGGAATGTGTTGTGGTACGGCCCAGAACTCTTACCAGACACTCCATGCCATGCGCCTGATTCTGGCCGACGGCACACTAATTGATACTGCCGACAGTGAGTCTATTGCCGCTTTTAAAAAGACCCACGGCCCAATGCTGGCACAGCTTCAGAGCTTATCTCAGCAGACTAAAGCCAATCCGCATTTGGCCGACCTTATCCGTCATAAATACCGGTTGAAAAACACTACCGGTTACAGCCTGAATGCGTTGGTTGATTTTGACGATCCGCTGGATATCCTGACCCATTTAATGATTGGTTCTGAAGGTACCCTTGGATTTATTGCTGAAATCACCTATGAAACCGTAGAAGAGCACCAATTTAAAGCCTCAGCACTGTTTGTATTCAGCGATATTGAAACCGCCTGTGAAGCTACCCGAATTCTGAAAAAACAACCCGTTTCGGCCGTTGAACTCATGGACAGAGGCGCATTAGCCTCGGTTGAAAATGAGGATGGACTGCCTGACTTTATGCCACTTCTGACGGACGACGCCACCGCATTGCTGGTTGAAGTCAGAGGGGCAGACCAAGAGACACTACAGAATAAGATGGCACAAATTATGTCATCTATCGCTGAATTCAATTTAGAACAACAGGTACCATTCACCGACAAGCCGGAAGAATTTGGTCGCCTGTGGGCTATCCGTAAAGGCATATTCCCGGCTATCGGTGCCGTTCGTCCGGTAGGCTCAACGGTCATTATTGAAGATGTCGCGTTCCCGATTGAGCAGTTGGCTGATGGTGTGAAGGATCTGCGAAAACTGTTTATCAAACATGACTATAACGCTGTTATTTATGGTCATGCGCTAGATGGCAATATGCACTTTGTATTCCAGCAATCTTTCGATACGCCGCAGCAAGTCACCCGCTATCAGGAATTTATGGAGGCTATCGCCCATCTGGTTGCGGTGGAATACAAAGGATCTCTTAAAGCTGAACACGGAACAGGCCGGAATATGGCGTCCTTCGTTGAGCTGGAATGGGGAAATGAAGCCTATGAGCTGATGTGGCAACTGAAGAATCTGCTCGACCCGCAGCACCTTCTAAGCCCCGGCGTACTGCTTAACCGCGATAATCAAGGGCACCTGAAAAATCTAAAACTATTACCGGCGGCTGATAAGCGAGTTGATAGTTGTATTGAATGTGGATTCTGTGAACCGGTATGCCCGTCTACCGCACTGTCATTTACCCCGCGCCAGCGTATTGTTATCTGGCGTGAAATAAACCGCCTGCGTCGCAGCGGTGATGATAATAAGCGATTAAAACTGCTAGAAAAAGATTTCCGCTATTTAGGTGATGATACCTGTGCAGCAACGGGCTTATGCGCCCGCCGTTGCCCGGTAGGCATTAATACCGGAGAACTGATCAGAGATATCCGGACTCAGCGCAATATGCGCCACGAGAAGGTCGCACGTTGGACCGCCAGTCACTTCACGACGATTACCGGAGGTGCACGTCTGGCTCTCAATACGGTAGCCGGAGCCAGCAAACTCATTGGTCCTCAGCGTATGGGGAAAGTCACCAAAGCGCTGTACACCCTAAGCGCAGGAAATATTCCATTATTAACCCCGGCGTTCCCGCGCGGCACCTCATGCCCACAGCCCCCTAAACTGAGCACCGGTGATGAGAAAGTCGTCTATCTGCCAAGCTGTGCCACCCGCACCATGGGTGCGGCCGTCACCGATCCAGATCAACGGCCATTAACACAAGTGGTTGAACAACTGCTCACTAAGGCCGGATTCAGTATTATCTATCCTGAAGGTTTAGATAGTTTATGCTGCGGAATGCCTTATAACAGTAAAGGTATCAAGACGGTAGCAGCAGAACGGCTTGCTGATATGGAACAGGCATTATGGCAAGCCAGTGAACAAGGTAAGTACCCGATACTGATTGATACCAGCCCTTGTGCGCTGCGGGCAGTGGAAGGTTTTACTAAGCCGATGGCACTGTTTGAACCTATTGGCTTCGTTAATCACTACCTGACGGATAAATTGGAGTTTATACCAGAAGACAAACCGGTGATGATGCATGTTACCTGCTCCAGCGTAAAAATGGGTCTGTCTGCACCAATGAAAGCGCTGCTTGACCGTTGCTGTAAGCAAGTTGTTATTCCTGACGGAATCCACTGCTGTGGATTTGCCGGTGATAAGGGTATGAAAACTCCTGAGCTGAATGCCAGCGCTTTACGGTTACTTAATCAGCAAGTACCTACTAACTGTACTGAAGGTGTATCAAACAGCCGGACCTGTGAAATAGGACTGTCGGAACACTCAGGTGTACCTTACCGCTCAGTGCTGTACCTGGTTGATCGGGTCACTAAGCCTCTGCCTAAAACAATAAGTTAGTCAGTGCTTACCGCTTTTAGCTAAAGCTTCTCTGATAAAAAAAGCGCCATCAGGCGCTTTTTTTATCATTATCAGATTGACCGTTATGGCAAAATCTTCGCAGAAGTAATCACAATGGGTGTGACCGGAACATCCTGGTGACCACTGACAGATTTAGTCGGAGCCGCCATCATTTTATCAACAACGTCCATGCCTTTAACAACTTTGCCAAATACCGCATAACCAAAGCTATCCGGGGTATTATCCAAAAACTCATTATCTACAACGTTAATAAAGAACTGGCTGGTTGCACTATCTACCACATTGGTACGGGCCATCGCTACCGAGCCTCTGACGTTTTTCAGCCCGTTTTTAGCTTCATTAGTAATCGGCGCGTTTGGTTTCTTTTGATTCATATCAGCGGTGAATCCGCCACCTTGGGCCATAAAGCCGGGGATTACGCGATGAAAAATAGTATCGTTATAGAAACCATCGTTAACATAAGCAACGAAGTTTCTGACAGAAACCGGGGCCTTGTCGCTATCAAGCTCAATCTCAATATTGCCCGCAGTGGTAGTCAATAAAACATGGGGGTTTGCAGCCAGTGCCGCTGGCGCAATAAACACCAGTGAAAACAGTGCTGCCAAAGTAATACAGATACGTTTAAACATGGGTACACACCTTATTGTTATTTAGACTAATCGATTTTAACTTTAGGGGATTTTAGAGTCTTTAGCCATCATCGGCTACTGATTTATACCTAAAATCATTCGAGTTGTCGGTAGGCGGTCAGGGAATATATTCCAGTTTAGTGCTTATCTGGAATAGTCGCCGGATAAAACAAAGGGCTTCAATAAAATATTGAAGCCCTTTAGTTCACTCAACAAAAATGCTTAACGTTTAAAATTAACCGACTCAGGTTGGTCTAAAAACAACGTTGTTTGGCTCGGCAAAGTTTGAGCGATGACTTTCCCGCCACGAATAGAGTATCGAGCCGGGGTTTGACGACGCACCGCATCAAAACCATTCTCCGCAGGAAGAATCACCAGATTGCCCGAACGCCCTGTTTCCAGCCCATAATCCTGCAAATTCAACGTTTTTGCACTGTGGGTCGTAATCAGGTTCAATCCGTCATTAATTTGACCATATCCCATCAGTTGGCAAACGTGCAGTCCCATGTGTAAAACCTGTAGCATATTGGCAGTTCCCAGCGGATACCACGGGTCAAATACGTCATCATGGCCGAAACAAACATTAATATCCGCTTCCAGCATCTCCTTAACCCGGGTAATACCACGGCGCTTAGGATAAGTGTCAAACCGGCCCTGCAGGTGAATATTCACTAACGGATTGGCGACAAAGTTAATACCGGACATTTTTAGCAGCCGGAACAAACGGGAAGTATAGGCGCCATTATAAGAGTGCATTGCCGTCGTATGGCTGGCAGTAACTCGAGCCCCCATACCATCACGATGAGCCAGAGCCGCTACTGTTTCAACAAACCGAGACTGCTCATCATCAATTTCATCGCAATGAACATCGATCAGGCGATCATATTTATTCGCCAGCGCAAAGGTTTTATGCAGCGACTCAACGCCGTATTCACGGGTGAACTCAAAGTGAGGAATAGCGCCAATAACATCAGCACCTAGACGCACTGCCTCTTCCAGCAACTCCACACCGTTAGGATAAGAAAGGATACCTTCCTGAGGGAAAGCCACTATCTGAACATCGACCCACGGTGCAACATCCTGCTTCACTTCCAGCATGGCTTTTAAAGCCGTCAGCGTTGGGTCAGAGACATCGACATGAGTACGTACATGCTGAATGCCGTTAGCCATTTGCCATTTAAGCGTCTGCATAGCACGAGTTTTGACATCATCATGGGTTAGCATTGCCTTGCGCTCGGCCCAACGCTCAATGCCTTCAAACAGCGTCCCGGACTGATTCCAGCTAGGCTCACCCGCCGTCTGGGTTGTGTCTAAGTGGATATGGGGTTCAATAAAAGGCGGAATCGCTAATCCACCTTCAGCATCAATAACATCACCAGCCACCGGTGCCGCTGACTGTTGGGGTTCAATCGCCTGAAAAATACCGTTCTCAATACGCAGTTGCCATAAACCTTCACGGTTTTGCAAACGGGCATTAGTAATGATTAAGGAATTATTCTGCATGACTAACCTCAGGTAACTTATTGAATTTACGATTAACGATAGGATTCATAATGAGATAACTCACTACACCACCTAAAACAGCATTAATAGGAACAACGCCCGGTAAATAGTTACCGGCAGCGATACCAATGGCGACAGCAAGGATAGCAACCCAGTTAACCACCATAAATTTTGCATCAGCAAAGCTATCATAACGACGGCGATTCATCAGGTAGTCGGCAATAATCACCCCACCGATAGGTGGAATTGCCGCTGACAGGAAGGTCAACCAGCCGACAAAGTTATTATATAGCCACAGAGCGGTCAGTGTACCTATCAGGCCATTCATCACGGATAGAGTACGGCTGGAGAGCCCGGTGATATTAGCGAAACCTAATCCGGAGGCATACAAAGCATTGTCATTAGTGGTCCAGATATTTAGCCCTAACACAACAATTGCCGGAATTAACAGGCCCTGAGCAATCATCACATCAGAAATATCAGCCATACCTACTGCCGCCGCACCCGCCGCGCCGAAGATAAACATCAGTGAATTGCCCAGAAAAAAAGCAATCATCGCAACCAAAACGGCCCCTTTCGCGTTACGACCAAAGCGGACAAAATCGGCGGTTAAAGTACCGGCGCTGACAAAAGAACCCACAACTAACGCCAGTGCCGTTGAGAAGCTGAGAGGGGTTGCCGGAATAATATCCCGAAGGTGGTCAATTCCGCCAACTTCGTTAACGGCCAGATATACGGAATAGCTGCCTAAAATGGCAATAGCGGGTACCGCGATAACTGACAGAATAGTTAACGCTGAGATACCAAAGAAAATGGTTACTGTCATCAAGATACCGGAAACCATAATCAACATATTGATATCTAACCCGGTAGCTTTACCGACTGGAATAGCAAACATCGCAACGCCAACGCCAAACCAGCCGACCTGAGTACCACCTAGCAGGAAGGACGGAAGCCATGAACCTTTAATACCAAATGAGTAACGAGCAAGAAGATGGGTAGAGAGTCCGGTTTTAGCACCGATATAACCGAGGAAAGCTGTATAAATACCGAGAAGAAGATTACCTAAAAACACTGCGAGGAAGAAATCATGAAAAGTTAAACCGGTACCGAGTGTACCGCCGGTCCACATACTGGCTGAAAAAAACGTTAACCCCAACATGACAAAAGTCAGTGCAACAACGCCTTTCCGCGCAGCCAGAGGGACGGGCCCCTGACTATAATTGTTATCTTGCGACACAATAACTCCTCTATAGTAAATTCGGGCCAAAAAATCCGGCGAATTGTATATGCTTCCCACAACAAAGCAATCGATTTCGTATTCCTTTACGTTGAATAACCTGTCATAGTGATGAAAATTAAGGTGTTTTTTTTATAAAAAAATGGATTGTCAATGACGAATTTCCCTCAAGCTTTGCTGTATATAACTATATTTTTAACTTCTCTTTCCGGTGCTTATGCCAGTGCACAACCAGAAACTGTAACTCAGCAGGCAGCAAAGTTTGTCCCTGAGAGTACCGTCGATAATTTTTATCAGGTCAGTGAAGAGCTTTATCGTTCAGGGCAACCCGGAGCTCCTCAAATGCAAGAGCTTGAGCAGCGGGGAATTAAATCAATTCTTAATCTGCGTAACTTCCATACCGATGACGCCGAAGCTAAAGGAACCATGCTCAATCTATTTCATGTCCCAATGGAAGCCGGGCGTTTTACTGAGCCACAGCTTATTGCCGCATTGAAAATCATGAAGGATGCACCAAAACCGATGGTGGTTCATTGCTGGCACGGCAGCGACAGAACCGGGCTAATGGTGGCAATGTATCGTATGGTTTTTCAGGATTGGTCAAAAGAAGCGGCGTTGGCTGAACTTAAACAACCCGAATTTGGCTATCACCAGTGGGCTTATTACAATATCATTCAGTATATTGAGCAGGTAGATATCAACAATATCCGCAGCCAGATCGACAGTTATTGACCATCGACATCACGAATGGTAAATGGCTCAAAGGGTGAGCAAAGTGAATCATCCAACTCTTAGGATAAGTGCAAATTTGTGAGCTAAAACCTGGATCCCCGCTTTCGCGGGGATGACGATATAGTCAGTTAATACGATATAGAAAAACTTAGCTAACAATCGCTTAGATACTAAAGCGGCATTTTCTGATTTATCGGATACGTAAAACCTTTATGGCAAAGTCACAAAACCAACGGCTTTATTGACTTTCTCCATGGTGGCTTTAGCCTTGATACTGGCTTTGGCGGCACCTTCGCGCATAACCTGCTGCAAGAAAGCTTCATCATTACGGAAACGGTGATAACGCTCTTGAAGTTCAGTCAACATTCCGGCTACGGCATCAGCAACCTCGGTCTTCAAATGACCATACATCTTACCTTCAAACTCTTGTTCAAGAGTTGCAATAGACTTGCCAGTCACGCCAGACAGAATATCCAATAGGTTGGAGATACCCGCTTTATTCACGACATCGTAGCGAATGACCGGTGGCTCATCGGAATCAGTCACCGCACGCTTCAGCTTTTTAGACACCGATTTAGGATCTTCTAATAAACCAATGACGTTATTACGGTTTTCATCCGACTTAGACATTTTCTTTGTCGGCTCCAACAATGACATTACCCGAGCACCTGATTTTGGAATAAATGGCTCAGGTACTTTAAATATATCGCCATACAGCGCGTTAAAGCGTTGTGCAACGTCACGACTGAGTTCAAGGTGCTGTTTCTGGTCTTCACCGACGGGAACCTGTGCAGTTTGATACAGGAGTATATCTGCAGCCATCAACACCGGGTAGTCAAACAGGCCAGCGTTAATATTTTCGGCATAGCGGGCTGACTTATCTTTAAATTGGGTCATACGGCTAAGCTCACCAAAATAGGTATAGCAATTTAATACCCAGCTTAGCTGCACATGCTCCGGTACGTGAGACTGCACAAAGATAGTGCTTTTCTTAGGATCAATACCGCAGGCAAGATACAGAGCTAAAGTATCTAACGTAGCTTTATGCAGTTTCTGAGGGTCTTGGCGAACGGTAATGGCATGAAGGTCAACGATGCAGTAGACACAATCATATTCATCTTGCATGTGTACCCACTGACGTAACGCACCCATATAGTTACCAATGGAAAGTTCTCCGGATGGCTGTGCGCCACTAAATACAATGGGTTTACTCATGATTTCTTCCTAATTATTCTTTGAAGTAAGCTGCCCGATAACGGGCAAGATATCGGCAAATGAAGTTAATACGCGATCGGGGTTGCTCAACGAAATAGATTCACCATAGTTATACCCATATGAAAAACCTATTGTCGGGCAACCAGCGGCCTGACCAGCCTGAATGTCATTGCGAGAATCGCCCACAAAAACCAACTCATTGGCCCGCAGACCCAAGCGTCCTAACACTAAATAGATCGGTGCCGGATGCGGTTTTTTTTCAACAACGTCATCACCACCGATAATCACGCTGAAGTAATCTAAAATACCAAGAGAGCTTAATAATGGTCGAACAAAAGGCGTAGGCTTATTGGTCACCAACGCCATTTTCATTCCGTCATTAGCCAGCTGCTTTAGGGTTGTTGCTACCTGCGGATAAAGCTCAGTACCGCTTTCAACCGACTGGCTATAGTGTCGGTCAAACAAAATTCGGGCACTGTCTAACTGTTCTTTTGCCATCTCGCAACCAGCCCAGTTCAATGCACGCATAATTAAAACGCTGGCACCGTTGCCGATCCAGTGAGATACCCTCTCCTGACCTGCTTCAGGTAAACCTAACGTTTTTAGCGTCGCATCTACTGCGCTGGCCAGTCCAGGTAAACTATTGACTAAAGTGCCATCAAGATCGAAACCTAAACCTCTGACTCCGTTAAATATCGGCATATTTATACCTTTGCTAGCTCAGCCCGCATTTGATCGATAACCGCTTTGTAATCCGGCTGATTGAAAATAGCAGAACCGGCAACAAACATATCTGCACCCGCCGCTGCAATTTCACCGATGTTATCCACCTTAACGCCGCCATCAACTTCCAGGCGAATATCAAAACCGCTGTCATCGATAAGCTTACGTACCTGACGCAGCTTATCTAACGTTGCCGGTATAAAAGATTGCCCGCCAAAGCCGGGGTTCACAGACATCAGTAAGATCACATCTAGCTTATCCATCACGTAATCAAGGTAGCTTAGCGGTGTCGCGGGATTAAACACCAGGCCGGCTTTACAGCCATTCTCTTTAATCAGTTGAAGCGTACGGTCAACGTGCTCAGAGGCTTCCGGATGGAATGAAATATAGCTGGCACCTGCCTTGGCAAAGTCAGGAACAATGCGGTCTACCGGTTTAACCATCAAATGCACATCGATAGGGGCAGTAATGCCATAATCACGCAATGCTTTACACACCATCGGACCGATAGTCAGATTGGGCACATAGTGATTATCCATAACGTCAAAATGCACGATATCAGCACCGGCGGCGAGAACATTGGCGGTATCATCACCTAACCGTGCAAAATCGGCAGAAAGAATAGAAGGTGCTATCAGAAAATTACTCATCTACGTGTCCACTCGTTATAGAAAATAGCGTTTTAGCAAAGATATGATTAAAAACGTAAAGTGCTGCCATTAAAAAGCAGCACTCAGGTATTTAATCAACGCTGGCTGTATAACGCCAGCAGTTCATCCACTTTAGTTCGTCCAAGAACGTTACGACTAATCGTTCGGCGACCTTTAACAACCACTAATTCTGCTGCACTGTACCATTCACGGGTTAGCTCCGTATCATGGTTAGAAATTAATACCGGCACACCAAGACTTTCAGAGACATCTTGAGCCAATAATGCCAACCGTTGCTGATCGTAGAGGTTGAAGCTATTGGTATGATAAGCCGTAAAATTAGCCGTTGCTGACAAAGGTGCATAAGGAGGATCGCAATAAACAACGGCTCCTTTTACGGCCTTCATCATCGTTTGCTCATAATTTTCACAAAAAAACGTGGCTCGTTTGGCTTTTTCGGCAAAGCAATACAGCTCAGTTTCGGGAAAATAAGGCTTTTTATAGCGACCAAAAGGCACGTTGAATTCGCCACTCAGATTATAACGACAAAGACCGTTATAACAGTGACGATTCAGATAAAGAAATAGCAACGCACGACGATAGGGATCACGACTTTGATTAAATTCAGTGCGCAGTTGGTAATAAACTGGCTCCTGATTATATTCGTCAGTAAAAAGCTCTCGCGAATCCTGAACTACCTGATCGGTACGCTGTTTAACGATGTTATAAAGATTAATCAGATCGCTGTTAATATCAGCTAACACATATTCATCATAATCCGTATTTAAGAACACCGAGCCTGCGCCAACAAATGGCTCAATTAAACATTCACCTCTCGGTAAATATTCACGTATCTCATTAACAAGAGGATATTTTCCTCCCGCCCACTTTAAAAAAGAACGGCTTTTTTTCATGCTGCGAGTCAGCTACTTATACAATTCAAAACGGCGTTTTGCACTCTGTTTCAAGCAGCACATTTGCACATCTATAATTTATTTTAGTTTTAGATCTTGGTGCACTTGTTGCACAGATCTTACCCATGGTTTGTTAGCTTGAACGTCTTTCGGTAGAGTCGATAAGGCAGCACGGGCTTCTGAAGAAGAAGCATAATTACCCGTAATTAGGATAAACCAAGGCTTACCATCGCGACGGGTAGGATAAACCCAGTAGTTGGTCATGTTATTCTTTTTAGCAAAAGCTAAAAGCGTATCTGAACGAGAGGCACTACTCACTTGTAAAGTCACATGACTTGCTGGAATCGCTGATAATTCAGTCACCGAGCCCGGGGTTGTAGAGCCCTTGACGCCAGATGTTTTACTACTTGTTGTTGATGCTTTAGTCGTTGTTGTTTCTGTCGTTTTTGTCGAAGTTTTCGTTTCGGTAGCGGGTTTAGCCTTAACCTGATTTGGCTGATTGACACTATTTTGATGGGATGTCGTCTGTTCTCCCTGAGACGAAGTCGTTGCCGATGATCCCTTTGGCGGTGGCGTCGTATTTGACGTTGATGACGAACCAGACATCTCCGTCTCTTTTAATCTGTTCAACTGTTCTTGCTGTGCTGAAAGTGCATCGGTAATTTCACCCGGAATCTCTACACGCTGTTGATTAGCCACTTCCGGCAGAGCAGGTGATTCAGTCGGGGTGCCTGACACCGGTGGGGCACTAATTTCCGGTACCGTTGAAGGTGGTGTTCCAGTCTGAGCATTAGCATCAGCTGGCTGAGATGTACCTGCAGGTGAATTACCTAAATTCACTTCCCGAGGCTGAGAATTGGTACTTTCAGGTGCAGGTGATTTCAATGCCGTACTGACCAGTAAAACCAGAAGCAATAGAACTAATATTCCAATACCAATTTTTATATGCTGGCGTGACAACGCCATACTTTTACGGGGCTTCGCTCGTTCACGCTGAGGAGCGCGATCGCTGGCATCAGGTCTCATACTATTACCATTAGATTCAGATTCGAAGTCTTCTTGCACTTTCCCACCCCTCAAAATAAATGACACACTACGACTACATTAAAATGCAACGCTTATGCAGAATAACCGAATTACAATTACCCGATTATATCAGGCAATGACTAATACCAGACAACACAACTTCGTGGGCAATCCCGCCTCTGACTTCAGATTGTCCGATAGCTGTCGGTAAAACTAAGCGTAACTCACCCGCCAGTGTCTTTTTATCCCGTAGCATATGAGGTAGATAAGCTTCTGGCTTCATACTCTCTGGCCCATTAACAGGCAGATTCGCACGCGCCAATAAACGCTTTATTCGGTCAACATCACTTTGACTAAATTGGCCTAACAATCTTGAAGTTTCAGCGGCCATAACCATACCCGCTGAAACAGCCTCACCATGCAACCAATTGCCATAGCCCATTTCAGCTTCAATTGCATGACCAAAGGTATGACCTAGATTTAACAATGCACGAACACCGCCTTCACGTTCATCTGCAGCAACAACCTGAGCCTTTATTTCACAACACCGGCGAATGCAATACCCCATCGCTTGGACATCGAGAGCTAACAAAGCATCAATATTCTGTTCGAGCCAATCAAATAAGTCAGCATCAAGAATAATGCCGTATTTAATTACCTCAGCCAGACCAGAGGATAGCTCGCGCGCAGGCAATGTTTTCAGGCAATCAATATCAATAACCACGGCAGCCGGCTGGTAAAAAGCACCAATCATGTTTTTTCCCAGTGGATGATTTACCGCGGTTTTACCACCAACGGATGAATCGACCTGGGATAACAGCGTTGTAGGGACCTGAATAAAGCGCACGCCCCGTTGGTAGCTGGCAGCTGCGAATCCCGTCAGATCCCCAATAACACCGCCGCCTAAAGCAATTAACGTAGTATCGCGGCCATGATTACCTTGCAATAGTTTAGTAAAGACCTGATCCATAACGGATAATGTCTTATATTTTTCACCATCAGGTAATATAGCGGTATCGACATTGACACCCAACTTTTCCAGACTGTGACGAACAACATCAAGATAAAGTGGCGCAATCGAATCGTTGGTGACAAGCAGCGCTTTGTCTCCGGCACGAAGAGGCTCAAAAGAAGCAGGATGATTAAACAGCCCAGCTTCTATAGTAATAGGATAGCTGCGCTCTCCTAAAGTAACGGTAACCCTCTCCATGACATGCCTTTCTTATATATCGTTATTGGGCTCAAAGCAGAATGAATGCTTTATAAATCAGCTGTTTTCAATCAATTGAATAATTTGATTCGCAACAACTTTGGCGCTTTGTTCATCAGTCTGAATGGTCACATCAGCAATTTCTTCATACAGCGGATTCCGCTCTAATGCCAATGCTTCCAGAACGTCACGTGGCGTATCTACTTGTAATAGTGGACGCTTTTTATCACGCTGAGTACGAGCTAACTGTTTTTCAATTGTGGTTTCTAAATAAACAACCACACCGCGAGCGGACAAGCGGTTACGAGTTTCTTTCGATTTTACAGAACCACCGCCGGTTGCCAGAACGATGCCTTGCTTTTCCGTCAGTTCATTAATTACTTTTTCTTCACGATCGCGAAAACCTTCTTCGCCTTCAACGTCGAATACCCAGGCTATATCAGCTCCAGTACGGCGTTCAATCTCGTGATCGGAGTCAACAAACTCCATATTAAGCTGTTGAGCCAACTGACGACCTATTGTGCTCTTACCCGCACCCATAGGGCCTACCAGGAAGATATTGCGTTTTTCTGCCATGTTTTTTGGTATTACTAAGATAATTCGTTAATGACAACCCGCCCCGCCAATTCAAAGCAGCTACGGGAGTACACCTGAAACCTCATAAGCATTATGTGTGAGATCAGACTGGAAATTATCTCAACACTATAGGTAGTTTGGCAACCGAATAAATTCGCTGCATTAGCTTCCGATGGGTGAAATGATAAATTCCCCATCAAATCCAACCCTAAACCTCATCGCTTGGTTTGATTCAGATAGACACTTGTAAGCTAAATCAGTCAACTCGTCAAATTTCCATGAGATTAAAAAAGAAAATAAACCGGTTGACCCGACGATTACCCGCTAAAAAAATTAAGCGTAATAATTTTATCTTATAGAATATTAACCACTTTCTATTTCGTTGTCTGATAATATTGGCGATGGTGTGATGATCGTCGGTGTAATAAAAATAACTAACTCCCGCCGGTTCTGTTTATTCGATTTTCGCTGAAAAAGTGCTCCAAGCAGAGGTATATCGCCTAAAAAAGGGACGTTTTCCATACCTGACATCTTGCTTTGCTGAAAAATGCCGCCCAGAACGATAGTTTCGCCATCAGAGACCGAAACTTGAGTTTTAATTTCCTGCGTATCAATAGTGAGTATTTCACCACCGTCACCTTTCTTTAGGCTTTTACCCGGCATATTCTGGCTAATCAGTAAGTCCAGTTCTAACCGCCCTCCCTGAAAAATTCGAGGAGTGACTTCTAATCCCAAAACCGCCTGTTTAAATTCAATCGATGTTGCTCCGCTGGAGCCACTTGATACTTCATAGGGGATCTCAGTTCCCTGCTTAATACTCGCCGTCTGTTTATTGACGGTCAGTAAGCGGGGGCTGGCAATGATATCGACATTATTTTCTGCCTCAAGTGCGGATAGCTCAAGGTTAAGAAACCGCCCCTTCAAGCGAGCAACCTGAAACCCTACCTGACCTGCCGGACTGGCAACGGGAAGATTAATATTAAATTTTCCGCGCATAGCGTCACTATTCAAATCAGTATCACTACTTAGTCCCCATTTAACCCCTAACTCTTCAAGGTTTTCATGATTCATTGTTACCACATAGGCGGTCAGCAAAACCTGAGGTTGAGGATAATCAACTTGCTGAATAAAAGCGCGAACGGCCTCTAACGAGTGACTAATATCCCGAACTATAATGGTATTAGTTCGGGTATCAGCAATAACACGCCCCCGCTCCGAAAGCAGGCTGCCTTTTTGGCTATTGACCATTTTGGCTAACTCAGTGACATCGGCATAACGCACTATGTGCTTAAATGTGGTTAACGGTTGCTCAGCTGTCCGCTGTTGCTGAATCTGTTCACTATGTTGACGACGGGCCTCCCTTTCTTGTCGAGGCATTACGATCATGACATTTCCATCGAGCTCTACCTCAAGCTGCCCCGCTTTTAAAATAACTGACAATGCCTGTTTCCAGGGCACGTTATCTAAACGGATACTCAATTTACCGTTCACGCTCTCCATCACCACTAAATTCAGATGTTGATAATCAGCTAACGCCTGCAATATTACGCTCAGAGGTGCATCCTGAAACTCCAATGAAATAGGCTTATTGGGTTGTTCCGGTTGTGCGAATAAAGCGGACGTAAAAAACAGGCTAAATATTGTCAACGCGGTTGTATATGCGAATGAAATCCAAAGGTTTCGGATGAAACGCATCATCACTTCCTTATGTTCAGTTCAATGGACTGTGTTGAATTACACCGCAACTCAGGCGAAGTCGAAGGCGAGAACAAAACGGTTCCGTAACCAATACGCTTAACCTGCCAATGAGCAACCGGTAATCTGACCTGTAAAAACACTTTAAGCCATTCGCCAGACGGCACCTGAATCCACCCTTTTCGCTCTGATTCTTGCCCAATAACGCCACGCAGGCGCCAGCTTGAGATGATTGAACCTTCGTCTTGTATCTCTTTTTGGCATACTGGCTCTAAGACCTCGGCAAAAGGATCCCGCCGGTTCAATTCAAGAGAAAGTACGCTGAGCCCTTCTGCCAACGTCAATGAATGCCGGAATAGACAAAGGATTAATCCAAGTATGGCGAGTAATAATCGACTCACTAATCCTCCATGTTTAGCTGATATAAGCTTAAGCTTATGGTTAGGTTTAGGCGGCCCGCTTCGCCAACCATCGTCAGATTTTCAATCGTGAATAACCGAGTCCCTTTATTAATAAGCTGAATAAACTCAAAAAATTGGAAGTAGCTGGCCTTTATATTTAGCTGCCAGCGATAAACAATAAAGCCTGCGTCCTCATCTGCCACGGTCGGCTGACGTTTTAAGCCAATAAGCTGACCACCCGATAGCTTTACGTAATCAGTAACCTGCTGGGTTAATTTCGCCGTTAGCGATGAACGATAGCGATGGGGTTGGTGCTGTTCTTTTAACCGCTGAACCCGATCAATCAGTTGTTCCGCTAACGGCAAAGTAGCTAATTGTCGCCGATAGCCATCAGATAATATCTGGGCGGTCATAATCTGCTGGTGGGTAGCCTGATTACCTGAGCGGACGGGCATAATAAAGAAATACCAAAGGACGCTAAAAAGCGTCAGACTGGCAATGACTCCCACCAGATGACGAATCCATGCAGGGCCCGATGCAATAAATTGCCAGTCGATATCAGGCGTAAGATTCACAATGAACCCCCGCTCCGCTGCGCTGAAATAGAGAAAATGAACAGATCGGCATCTGCCGTAGAGGCAGTAATCTTGCCTAGTTGAACATTTTGGACCAAAGGCATACTTTCGGTTTGGCGATAAAAATCAACTACGGATAGATATCCTCTACCCTGACCCTCAATGTTCAAGCGAGAGCCAACAATATCGATGCGCTTAAACCCAATGGAAGGTGTTAAGGTTTTTTCAAAATAGGTAAAAACTTGCCCCAAACTGGATACAGACGTTTTAATCCGAAGAATTTCTTGTTGGTAGCCAACCTGTCTGGCAAGTTCTTTTTGATATCGCTTAATCTCAGCCAGTTGTTTAACCTGTTGGAGATTGAATTCCGTAACTGCCGCCAGAGTTTCAGCTAATGCATGTTGTTGAGTATTCACTGAATAAGCCGCCAATCCTAAGCCACTGACTGCACAAGCTAAATAACAGAGAACCAGCAAGACAAATCGTTTCACTCTTTTTTGCTGCTTCTCAATGCGCCACGGAAGAAAGTTAACCTGTAGCATTAAGCATCCTCACGCCTTAATGCTAAGCCACATGCCAGAACGAACTGATGAGGCTCATCTGGCAGCGGGGGTTGCATTTGATGCAACGCCACCATAGGAGACCAACACTGGACATTCGCCGGCAGTTCGGAAGTATCACCCAAGCCGCTAAAGTAAATATTATCAATATGTTGCCCTGATAGTTGGCGAAAAGTTTGTAAAGCGCATGCCATTCTGTCCGGACATGATTGCCCGTCATTTGGCAATAAACGATAGGCAAACGCCTGATTAAGTGGTGATACAACAAGATACTGATGTTCTAACTGATGCACTAATAAGTAGTCAGAATTGATAGCCGCCATGCTGGCCATCGCTCTTAAAACACAGGGGACAGTATCAATAATGTCTGGAAATATACCAGCTTGAGCTAACAGCGTTGTCCATCGCTCAATGTCAGTACGCCGGGCCGCAGTAATCACCATATTCTTGGTACTTTCCGATTCTGGAGATACTGAAGAGATCGCTCGATAATCAACGGTTAACTCCCTTGCCGATAAAGGAAATAGCTTGACCACAGACGCCTCGACAAACCAGCCCTGCTCCTGTGGCGAAAGCTTTTGCGCAGGCAAACTAACTGATTGCTGAAGTATGGCTCCTGCAGGAAGAGCCACCCTGATAGAAACACCTTTTGGTAGCTGTCGGTGCCATTTTTTAAGTGCCTCAATAAATTGATACGAATTTGTTGTATCGGCATGACTAAACAGCGGGGCTATCACGGGCTGGTAAAACCAATGCCTCAATTGCCAGCCATAGCGTTGATGTTGAACGGCAAAGGCGTAAAAACCGCTTTCCTGAATATCTAAACCAACCTGCCAGATCCTCATTTTTTGAACTCTCCTTTTCATCTTCCGCCGATAAAAGAACGTATCCACAAAGCAACGTTGCCTTTATACTATCCAGTAGCTGTTTATAAACCACACAGTGGCCACGTTATGGGAAATCTCAGGTGAAGTTCGTAAAGTATCTTTTCATTATTGCAATCTGTTGCTTTTTTTTGGGAATTGGCGCTATTTTTGGTCTCTATAAGTATCTTGAGCCAGAGTTGCCGGATGTCTCTACCCTAAAAGAGGTCCGCTTACAGACACCTATGCAGGTGTTCAGTGCCGACGGTGAACTTATCGCTCAGTTCGGTGAGAAGCGTCGTATCCCGTTAACGCTGGAGCAAATCCCACCGCAGCTAATTCATGCATTTATTGCAACTGAAGATAGCCGCTTCTACGAACACCACGGAATTGATCCGATTGGTATCATTCGTGCTGCAGTAGTGGCCGTAAATGCAGGTTCTGCCAAGCAAGGGGCGAGTACTATCACCCAGCAGTTGGCCAGAAACTTCTTCCTGAGCCCTGAAAAAACCATCATTCGTAAAGCCAAAGAGGCTTTTCTTGCGATACGCATTGAAAAGTCGATGACCAAAGATGAAATTCTTGAGCTTTATCTGAATAAAATTTATTTGGGTTATCGCGCTTATGGCGTGGGTTCAGCTGCACATGTTTACTTTGGTAAAGAGGTCAGTCAGCTAACCTTAAGTGAAATGGCGATGATTGCAGGCTTACCTAAAGCCCCATCCACTTATAATCCGCTCTACTCACATGACCGCGCCCTAACGCGTCGCAATACTGTGCTTTATCGCATGCTGGAAGAGAAATACATCACCCAGCAAGAGTATATGGATGCGAAAAACTCACCGTTAATCGCAAACTATCATGAACCTGAAATTGCCTTCGCTGCCCCATACTTAGCAGAAATGGTGCGTCAGGATATGATGGAGCGCTATGGTGAGAATGCATACACCGATGGCTATAAGGTTTACACCACCATCACTAAAAATCTGCAAGTGGCCGCCACTGAAGCCGTGCGCAACAATATCATCCAATATGATATTCGCCATGGCTATCATGGCCCTTCAAGCGTGTTGTGGAAAGCAAGTGAAACGCCATGGGATAAGCAGCAAATTGTTGATTCTTTAAAGGCTATCCCTAGCTATGGCCCGCTTACACCGGCCGTTGTAACTCAAACCGAAGCACAGCAGGCAACGCTGATGTTAGCCGATGGACAACCGCTGGTATTGCCGTTCTCTGCTATGCGCTGGGCTCGCCCGTTCCTTAATGACCGAGCTATGGGCCCTAGCCCGAAAAAAGTTACCGACGTCGTTCAGGTTGGACAACAGATTTGGATACGTAAGAATAATGATGATGCCTGGGTTTTATCACAGGTACCGAATGTAAACTCAGCATTAATCTCACTCGACCCTCATGACGGAGCAGTAAAAGCCTTAGTCGGTGGATTTGACTATAACCACAGTAAATTTAATCGAGTTACTCAGGCCGTTCGTCAGGCAGGTTCAAACATTAAGCCATTTGTATACACCGCAGCATTGGACCGTGGCTTAACGCTGTCGACTTTATTAACCGACTTACCGATCAGCCTGAGCGTTGGCGGTGGTAAAATCTGGTCACCCAAAAACTCACCGCCACGATATGACGGCCCACTGCGTCTTCGTGTGGGTTTAGGCCTGTCAAAAAACGTTATGATTGTTCGTGCTATGCGGGCCGTTGGCGTTGACTATGTTGCTGATTATCTGCAACGTTTCGGATTCCCGGCACAAAATATCTCTCGAACAGAATCACTGGCGTTAGGTGCCGCATCCTTTACGCCAATGCAGGTTGCCCGCGCCTATGCAGTCTTTGCAAATGGCGGATACTTAATTGACCCTTACTTTATTTCAAAAATAGAGAATGACAGTGGTTCAGTCGTATACGAAGCCAAGCCTAAAGTTGCCTGCGGATTTGACTGTGATATTCCAGTTGTTTTTGGTGATACCGAAAAATCCCAGGCCCTGATAAGCAATACCATTGATTTAAGCACGCAGACCGATGAAGCAGCTGCGACTGCTCCACAACCAACTGACCCTAGCGATGATGGTAGTGATGAAGTCGATCCGTTAACTGAAAGTGCCGTTAACAGCATCGTTCCTGTCCCTAATCTGGAAAAGATTGATCCTAATAAGGTGCCAGTAAAAGATGAATCACCTTATGCTCCGCACGTCATTAGCTCTGAGTTAGCCTTCCTGATGCAGGATGCGTTAAAGAGTAATGTCGCCGGTGAGCCGGGCGGCGGGTGGAATGGTACAGGCTGGCGAGCTGCCAGAGATCTCAAACGTAATGATATCGGTGGTAAAACCGGTACGACTAACGGTTCAAAAGACGCTTGGTTCTCGGGCTTTGGCCCATCTACCGTCACCTCAGTCTGGATTGGTTTTGACGATCATCGCCGTGGTTTAGGCCGTGGTGAAGCCGGGGCGCAAAGTGCCCAGCCGGCTTGGATCGACTTTATGAAAGTCGCATTAAATGGTCTGCCGGTTCAACAAACGCCTAAGCCTAAAGGCATTATTAGCGTCATGATTGATATGTATAGCGGCCAGTTAGCCAGCGGCGGGCGTAGTAAATCAGAATTCTTTATTAAAGGAACTGAGCCAACTACCCGTGCTGTTTCAGAAATAGGTACCACGGTAACTGACGGTGGCGAAACACAAGAGCTATTCTAAACCGCACTCACTAAAAAGGCCGTTCAACTGAACGGCCTTTTTGTTTAATATTTTTATATCCGCCAATACAGCCAACTATCTCTGGTTTAGATACTCTCTGGCAAGAAATAGTGCACTCACATTACGCGCTTCATTAAAATCACTTAGTGCTAACAGCTCTATCATCTTACTCTGTGGCCAGCTCACCAGCGTTAACGGTTCGGGCTCATCCCCTTCAAGCTTCTGCTCATATAAATCTTCGGCCAATACGATGGTCATTGTGCTGGCGAAATAGGATGGAGCAAGCGTCAGTTTAGAAAGAACCGTTAACTTTCTCGCACCGTAGCCAATTTCTTCCATCATTTCTCTATTTGCCGCAACCAGAACATCCTCATTCGGTTCCACCAATCCTTTAGGAAAACCAAGCTCATAATCTTCTATTGCCACCGCATATTCTCTAATTAAAAGAATATTGTCATTCAATACCGGTACAATCATTACCGCCTGACGCCCTTCCGGTAATAAGCGTTCATAAACTCGACTTTCACCGTTACTGAAGGTTAAATCGACCGACTGAATCCTGAACATACGCGAGCTGGCCACAGTCTCAACATTAAGTATTTTAGGTTTTTGTTGTGTTTTACTCATCGCTTATGTCCCGGACAGGAAAATTCCCATAATGAAATATATCTGATTTTGTTTATAATACAGCTGATAACTTATTTCTGGTCGACTAACCAAGCTAAAATTGAAAGATCGCTGATAGTTTACCTTACTATACTCAAAATAATTCAAGGTATAGGATAAAAAGACCATAGGCATTTTTGAACAGTACGCAGCTCCTTACCTAAAGGGAGAAGTGCAGCCACTCATTCTAGCCAATCGACTTTTATATAGAGAACGATTTACAGGTTACCTCTGGTAAATGAGTCAACCAAGCATGGCATATAGAGAGTAAGACGTTTCGCTAATTGTGCAAGGATCTCAAATAGTGAACCATACAGAAATAGATTGAACCATTATTAATAACAACCAATTACAAAATTAGCGGGCTTATCTGTGAGAGTTTTCCATGTTAGTAAGTGATGATGTAAACGTATTCATCATATTATTGCTTATTATTTTTGTTGTGCTTCTGGGCATGGCTATCTACCAATGGAAATTACGCAACAAAATCAGAAACAGCGAAAATAACGATCACAACTTACCTTTTGTACATAACAGCAATCGTAAATTGTCGCTAGACGAAAAGTTAGCTATTGATGAATATCTGGGATTTCTGGAAACGCAAAATAAAGAGCAAAATAAAACGGCTACATCCATTAAGTCGGCCCTGACCCCCTATAGTGACAATATATATTCATTCAATGCGCCCATTACTACGCTCATTACCTCTGATGAAAAAAATCCAATTAAGCGCTATTACATTAACGGTATTGAAATCGCACTTGATTCCGACTGGATTGAGTACATTCAGGATATCAATCAGGTAGACGTGGTTAAAACGCAAACTATTCCATTAGTTATCGAATTAAACGGGCAAAAGCTGACTGACTATGTATTAACCAAACGCCAGCAAACTCAGCCAGAACCGCAACCACAGCAAAAATCGTTCGAAAATAGAAATCAAGAAAATAACGAAAACGTTGAACTGATTCGGCTACGTAAAGAAACGGTTGAAGAATTTAACTTAAAGCATAAAAAACGGCTCTACGAATCGGTCATTCTTTCCGTTGCTTATACTATTATCTTCTTTAGCTTGCTTAGCCCTACCGTGCTGCTGCCATGGTTAATTATTCTAGCTGGGGTTCTGCTGGCAATTGGATTGTGGCGTTTACTTCGCTACTCCACCAAACGCACCCAGTTCAATATTCATTGCCTACGGGGAACGCCTAAACGATGGGGGCTGTTTGGTGAGTCTGACACTGACCAATTAACCAATATTTCTGTTGGCACCATTGATTTGATTTATCCCCCTCACTGGCAGCCTTATATTGGCTATGATATCGGCCATACCACCAATATTGATATTTATATAAATCGCCACGTAGTGAAGCAAGGTGACTTCTTGTCATTACATGATGAGTCAGTCAATTTCCCGCTACATCACTGGGGGAAAAATCTGGTTCTGGCAATCACTTCCCTGTTTATCATTCTATTATTAGTATCATTCATTCCGTTAAAGCTTCCGCTTCAACTGAGTATGGCGTGGCTACAGGGTACGAAGAATGTCACGGTGACTACGCCAGAACAACTGGCTGCGGCAAATATCAAAATAGGCGATCGCTTAACTGTCAGTGGTAATGGTATGTGTAGCATACCGGCAATATACCGTAGTGATATCACCTACCCGTTTATGCCTTTTGACTGTACGGAAGTGTATTGGGGGGTAACAGACTTACCTTCGCTGCCGTCATCAGCAGTCATCGATAATGCTATTGCACTGCTGGATAGCATGAACTATCAGCTTAGCCCGTTAAATGTTCAGGCCGCCAAAAGTAATCCTGAATTAGCTAAAACAGCGCAGAAGGCCGGCATGACGGTAATCCCTGATTTTTCTGACATTGTGATAAAAACAGAAAACTTATGTCGTGATTCTGGTGACTGTCGCCGATTAAAAAACTCTTTATTAGTTCTGAGTAATGAAAAAGAGTGGGAATCTTTGGTTGAAAAATCTCAAAATCAATCAATTCAAGATACTGATGTATTCCTGCGCCCGGTCGCCGCTGATGCACTTCGTTCTCAGGTAAACTCAATAGTGTCATCCTTTTTCTACAGCCAAACACACTTGGCTGCACAGGCGTTATACAACAAACCTAAAGGTGGTTTTTACATCAGAAATGATGATGATGAAAAACAGATGGTCAATAATGAAGATATCCAGGATTTAATGCATCCTAGTATTCCACTTGACACGCTTTATGATAATACTGCTATTAAACAATGGTTTGAGTTGCAACGGCTGTCGAAAACATTGCTGAATACGGATTTTTCATCCAGCGGCATCGTTATCGAACTTGGCAAAATGGATAACGACACCACAAGAATCTCGCTGCATAGCGAATCCAGCCTAATCTCGTTTTGGCGCTACTTTGGCGCAAGCCTGCTGTTTATCGTGATGCTCTGTAGCCTGGTTTACAATACCATCATGTTAGGGATTCGCGTCCGTAAGAACTCACAGCGGATATCAAAAATTCAGGATTATTACGATCGGTGTTTTGCGAAAAATTTAAGGCTCAAACTGCAGCAAAGCTAATACGTATATTATCCGCCGCTAACAAACAGGATGCTGCCTTGATTTTCGGCATTTTGCCCATATGTTTAAGTATCTGAATATTTCATCCTGCGTTATCCAGCCGAATGTTGCACGATTAGCCGCCGCAGTGAATCAGGAGAATTTATGTCTGCCAAAATAACCGAAGAGCCAGAAATACGACTCGATAAATGGCTTTGGGCTGCCCGTTTTTATAAGACCAGAGCCATTGCCAGAGAGATGGTTGATGGCGGTAAGGTTCACTACAATGGCCAACGGGCTAAACCCAGTAAATTGGTTGAAGTCGGCGCTGAAATTCGATTACGTCAGGGTAACGATGAGAAAACAGTGCGTATAGCCGCTCTCAGTATCCAGCGGCGCGGAGCAAACGAAGCTCAGCAACTTTATACTGAAACAGCCGAGAGCATTACCAAGCGAGAGAGCGTATCGCAAGCCCGTAAGTTAAATGCGCTTACTATGCCCCACCCAGAGCGCAGGCCAGATAAAAAAGAGCGACGCGACTTAATCAAATTTAAATATGGCGAGAATGAATAATCGATCTTGGTGCTGATACTAAAGACACCATTATTTATCGCTCGCCTTAATGAGAGAAGAGAAATGCCAAATACAGACAAGCTCCACCGTTACCTATTTGAAAAACATGATGTCCGGGGAGAATTGATCTCCTTGAGCGATACTTATAGCCAAATACTTGAAAATCATGACTACCCGGTTGCCGTTCAACGTCTGTTAGGCGAAATGCTGGTTGCCACCAGCCTGCTAACTGCAACCTTAAAGTTTAACGGTGATATTACCGTTCAGCTTCAGGGTGACGGACCGGTTAAGCTGGCGGTGATTAACGGTGACAACTTACAACAAATGCGCGGCGTTGCCCGGTTACAGGGTGAAGTTGGCGAACACGACTCATTAAAGCAGATGATCGGTAACGGCTACTTAGTCATTACCATCATGCCAAAAGAAGGTGAGCGTTATCAGGGTGTTGTCAGTATTGACGGTGAAACGGTTGCCGAATGTATTGAAGAGTACTTCCGCCAGTCGGAGCAGCTTCCCACTCGCCTATTTATTAAAACCGGTGCGCATAATGGTAAAGCGGCTGCGGCGGGTATGCTGCTACAAGTATTACCAGCACACCAAAGTAACATCAGTGAATTTGAACATCTTGCCGCATTGACTGAAACAATCAAATCTGAAGAATTATTCAGCCTGAATGTGGAAGAGATATTACATCGTCTATATCACGAAGAAGATGTCACATTATTTGAATCGCAAAATGTCAGTTTCCACTGTACCTGTTCCAGAGATCGCTGTGCTCAAGCACTGATTGCCGTCTCTCCGGCAGAGATTGACTCGCTTCTGACCGAAGATGGCAATATTGATATGCATTGTGATTATTGTGGCAATCATTACATTTTCGAAAAAATGGATATCGATGCAATTCGTTTAAACAGTGGCAGTGATATTGGAAACAATACTCGCCATTAATCTTAATACCGGGAATGAAACGCATTCATTCTCGGTACATCCGTCTTATTATCTGGCTATTTACCTCCCCTTAATCGTTTCACGTCTCATATTCTAGCGACCTAGATCGCATCTCTTATCAAAATTTAGAACAATATGCCGAACCTTGATAGTTGTCTCAGTCATCGTCAGGAAAGCCTTTACAATCATATTCAGTATTCATCTTTTTAAGGAAAAATTATGAGCACAAACCGCATCACAGCAAAAGACCTGACAACTTATGGGATCCAAGGTGCCACTGAGATCGTGTATAACCCAAGCTATGATTATCTGTATAAAGAAGAAACACGTTCGGACCTGCAAGGATTTGAAAAAGGTAAGCTAACTAAATTAGGTGCAATATCCGTTGATACCGGTATTTTCACCGGACGCTCACCTAAAGATAAGTATATTGTTCGCGATGATACAAGCCGAGATACCGTCTGGTGGGCAGATCAGGGAAAAGGCAAAAACGACAATAAACCTATTACTCCGGCAATATGGGCTGACCTAAAAAAATTGGTCGCAAATCAACTTTCAGGTAAGCGCCTATTTGTTGTTGATGCTTACTGCGGAGCCAATGCAGACACTCAATTAAAAGTTCGGTTCATCACAGAAGTCGCGTGGCAAGCACACTTCGTTAAGAATATGTTCATCCGCCCCACCGATGAGCAGCTACAAAATTTTGAACCTGACTTTATCGTTATGAACGGTGCCAAATGCACCAATCCTAACTGGAAAGAGCAAGGTCTTAACTCTGAAAACTTTGTTGCCTTCAACTTAACCGAGCGCATACAGCTGATCGGCGGAACCTGGTACGGCGGAGAAATGAAGAAAGGTATGTTCTCTATCATGAACTACCTACTGCCGCTAAAAGGCATTGCCTCAATGCACTGTTCTGCCAACGTGGGCGATAAAGGGGATGTGGCCATATTCTTTGGCCTATCCGGTACCGGTAAAACAACCCTGTCAACCGATCCTAAGCGCCAGTTAATTGGTGACGATGAACATGGCTGGGATGATGACGGAGTCTTTAACTTCGAAGGCGGCTGCTACGCGAAGACCATTAAGCTGTCTCCGGAAGCTGAGCCCGATATCTATAACGCAATTAAGCGCGATGCTCTGCTGGAAAACGTTACCGTGCTCGATGACGGTACCGTTGATTTTAACGATGGTTCTAAAACTGAGAATACTCGGGTTTCTTATCCGATTTATCATATCCAGAATATCGTTAAGCCAGTGTCTAAAGCCGGTCATGCGAAGAAAGTCATTTTCTTAACGGCCGATGCCTTTGGCGTATTACCGCCGGTGTCTCGCCTCACGCCAGACCAAACTCAGTATCATTTCCTGTCCGGTTTTACTGCAAAGCTGGCAGGAACTGAACGCGGAATTACTGAGCCAACGCCAACGTTCTCGGCGTGTTTTGGTGCCGCATTCTTATCCTTACACCCGACGCAGTATGCGGAAGTCCTGGTTAAGAGAATGAAAGCTGCGGGTGCTCACGCTTATTTGGTCAATACCGGCTGGAACGGCACCGGCAAGCGTATCTCTATCAAGGATACACGAGCCATCATTGATGCCATCCTGAATGGCGATATTGATAAGGCGGATACATTCACCCTGCCAATCTTTGATTTAAGCGTTCCGACTTCCTTACCGGGCGTTGATCCTACAATTCTCGACCCACGTGATACTTATGCGAGTGAAGAAAAGTGGCAAGAGAAAGCCAAAGAGCTGGCTAAGCTGTTTATCACTAACTTCGATAAATATACGGATACTTCAGCAGGTGCTGCATTAGTTGCCGCTGGGCCGCAGTTAGAAGAAGAAAAAGTGTAAAGCAGGATAGCGTTCTTCTTAATGCAAAAGGCGCCGTAAGGCGCCTTTTTACCGTTAGCTTGTAACTAAACAGAATACCTACAGCATTAGTTATTCTCGCTCCATTCGAAAAGGGATACTTTAACCTTCAATCCCCCGCGAGAGCTGGTTCCCATCAATATTTCACCATCATGACCGTCAATAATTCGCCGAAGAATCGCCAGCCCTAATCCTGTTCCACTGATGCTTCGAGCACTGTCTCCGCGCACAAATGGCTGAAACAATATCTCTAACTGATCTTCAGGAATACCGGGGCCATTATCTTCAATCTGGAACCAAACCCGATGGTATTCACGCCCGCTGCTGACCTTAATCCAACCGTTACCATATCGGGATGCATTTACCAATAAATTGACCATCGCACGCTTAATCGATAACGGGTGAATATTAGCCATCAGTTCACCATAAAACAGTTCCGTTTCTATGCACTCTTCATAACCGGTACTGGCTGAAACAACCTCAGCCAAAATGCTATTGATATCACCCGGTTCAGTATGAAGTTCCCTTCCGGTTCTCAAATAATCGATGAATTGCTCAATGATGGCATTACACTCTTCGATATCTTTGTTGATCGACTCCGCTAAATACTCCTCTTTCTCGCCCATCATCTCAGTAGCTAAACGGATACGGGTAAGAGGAGTTCGAAGGTCATGGCTGACGCCGGCCATCAGCAGAGTCCGGTCATCATCAAGCTGCTTAACGCCGGAAGTCATCCGGTTAAACGCACGGGTTACCGATCGGATTTCAGAGGCGCCATATTCACGCAGTGGCGGCGAGGGAATACCCATGCCAACCTGCTGGGCAGCATGTTCAAGATCGGCCAGTGGCCGATTCTGAATGCGAATAAATAACCAGGCTCCGCCAATGACCATCAGAATAATCGCCAGCGTGTAGCGAAACAGCGGAGCAAATTCGCCCTGACGAATTTCCGTTAGGGGAACCCTGACCCAAATATCAGGAGAGAGAGACGTTTTAAGCCAAACTACCGGCGAATGATTACCCACCTGAATACGAACCTCAGTAGGTCCGCCAAGCTGCTGTTCCATCTGTTTGCTTAAGAAGTCATAGCTTTGAGCCCAGCGCAGACCCGTCTCTTCTGCAGAAGCATCGGTATGCAGTGAAATTCCCAGTTCGCGATACATTTCTTGCCGGAACTGAGGCGGAATAATCAGATAAGTACCATCCTCAAGCTTTAGCTTGTCGGTCATTAGCATACGAACTTCGTATGCTAATACCTTATTAAACTGCTGAATACTTGGCAGAATGGCAAAATTAAGAACTACAAAGTAGGTCGTTACCAAACTGATAAACAGTAACGACACTATTAATAATAATGTACGAGCGACCGAACTCCGGGGAGGGAATCGCCAAAAACTCATGCAGCGCTACCATCCGGAACAAATACGTAGCCTAAACCCCAAACGGTCTGGATATAGCGAGGATGAGCCGGATCTTCTTCAACCATGCGGCGCAGGCGGGAGATCTGAACGTCAATTGAACGCTCCATGGCGCTATATTCTCTTCCTCGAGCCAGATTCATTAACTTATCACGCGACAGCGGTTCTCTCGGGTGGCTGACTAAAGCTTTTAATACGGCAAACTCGCCGCTAGTTAAAGGCATTGGCTCATCGTCACGAAACATTTCACGGGTTCCGAGGTTCAGTTTAAATTTACCGAATAAAATGACGGCCTCTTCCTGAGAAGGTGCACCCGGTAGTTCACTAGCCTGACGTCGTAATACCGCCCGAATCCGTGCCAACAATTCACGCGGGTTAAACGGCTTAGGAATATAGTCATCAGCACCGATTTCCAGACCAACGATACGATCAACTTCTTCACCTTTAGCCGTTACCATAATAATTGGAATCGGATTACTTTGGCTGCGCAAACGACGGCAAATAGACAGGCCATCTTCCCCCGGAAGCATGAGATCAAGCACCATCAGATGAAATGATTCTCTCGTTAGCAGACGATCCATCTGCTCTGCGTTGGCCACACCCCGAACCTGAAAACCCTGTTCGGTAAGATAGCGTTCTAATAAACCACGTAAACGCATATCGTCGTCAACAACCAGAATCTTATGATTCTCTTGCATGATTTTGCTCCAAAGGTTTTATTGTCTAACAACAAATAAACTACAAAATGTAGATTTAATTGAGACAACGTAAATTGTATAACTGACAAGAGTAAATTGTTACAAAGATTAAATATCAACAAAATAGCTGAAATTAACCGCTGAATACACACTCATTCCCGTCAGGAAAACTAACCCGCCAACCCATACTTTTCTTATTCATATGATGACTTAGTCAAATGGCTGATAGCGGATATCTAAAATCCAATATGTGGCTATACCATTTGGTGTTTGTACGCTGACTTCATCATCAACTTTTTTGCCTAACAGCGCCCGGGCTACCGGCGAATCAATAGAAATCCACTTTTTCGCTGGTTCAAACTCATCAGGGCCGACTAAGCGAAACACATTCACCTCGCCGTCTTCATTCTCAACCTTGACCCACGCGCCGAAAAATACTTTGCCTTCCTGCTGAGGATTTGGATCAACAATCTTTAATACTTCAAGACGTTTAGTCAGAAACCTGACCCGGCGATCAATTTCGCGTAAGCGCCTCTTACCATAAATATATTCAGCGTTTTCTGAGCGATCGCCCATTGCTGCCGCTTCAGACACGGCCTGAGTGACTATCGGGCGTTCTTCCCGCCACAAATACTTTAACTCGTCATCCAGTGCCTGCCAGCCCTGGCGGGTAATATAATTGCTTTTTGCCATTAGATTCTCTGAGCGTCAAACTGCTACAAATTGTAGCGTAATAATAGAAACTTAACCCCATTTTATATGTAATAACATTCGATTACCTCTCGTTATGCTGGCATTTTTATTCAGCAATACGTATAACGGCATTAATTTCTCACTCAGACAGACAGCATGCTTTATGAATAATCCACTAAGCCGCATTATTGCAAATGAATTACAGGTAAGGCCTGAGCAGGTATTGTCCACCATCAATTTACTGGATGAAGGTAATACCGTTCCTTTTATCGCCCGTTATCGAAAAGAGGTCACCGGCGGTCTGGACGATACTCAACTCCGGCAGCTTGAGACCCGATTAGTTTACCTGCGTGAGCTGGAAGATCGCCGCCAAACTATTCTTAAATCAATTGATGAGCAGGGTAAGCTATCTGCCGAACTGGCCGCTGCCGTAAATGGCACCATGAGCAAGACCGAGCTCGAAGACCTCTACCTGCCCTACAAACCTAAACGTCGCACCCGTGGCCAAATCGCCATTGAAGCAGGCCTTGAGCCGTTAGCCGATAGCCTATGGCAAGATCCTCAGCAAGAGCCTGAACTGGCTGCTGCTGCCTATATTGATATTGATAAAGGGGTTGCCGATACCAAAGCTGCACTTGATGGCGCACGGTATATCTTAATGGAGCGTTTCGCTGAAGACGCGGCACTGTTAGGTAAAATCCGACAATACCTGTGGAAAAATGCCCACCTGACGGCAAAAGTCATTGATGGCAAACAGGACGAAGGGGCGAAATTCCGCGACTATTTTGATCACCATGAACCGATTTCAACAACGCCATCCCACCGTGCGCTCGCCATGTTCCGAGGTCGTAATGAAGGCATTTTAAGCCTTTCCCTCAATGCCGATCCACAGCATGAAGAGCCCCCGCGCGAAAGCTATTGCGAACAGATTATTACTGACCATCTAAACCTGCGTTTAAACAATGCACCTGCTGATACATGGCGTAAAGCGGTGGTTAACTGGACGTGGCGCATCAAGATTCTTCTCCATATGGAAACCGAATTAATGGGTAGCCTGAGAGAAAAATCCGAAGATGAAGCCATCAACGTTTTTGCGCGGAATATGCACGATCTTCTGATGGCTGCCCCGGCGGGAATGCGGGCAACTATGGGTCTTGATCCGGGTTTACGTACCGGCGTGAAAGTCGCGGTTGTTGATGCAACGGGTAAACTGGTAGCAACTGAAACCGTTTATCCGCACACCGGTCAGGCAGCTAAAGCGGCCGCCGTGGTTGCAGCACTATGCATTAAGCATCATGTTGAGCTGGTCGCTATCGGTAACGGTACGGCTTCGCGAGAAACTGAGCGCTTTTATCTTGAATTACAGCGCCAATACCCTGATGTGAAAGGTCAGAAGGTGATTGTCAGTGAAGCCGGAGCCTCGGTCTATTCAGCCTCTGAACTGGCAGCGTTAGAATTCCCGGATCTGGATGTTTCTATTCGCGGTGCAGTTTCTATCGCCCGTCGCCTGCAAGATCCGTTGGCTGAACTGGTCAAGATCGATCCTAAATCTATTGGTGTCGGTCAGTACCAGCATGATGTGAGCCAGTCTCAGTTAGCCCGCCGTCTGGACGCAGTGGTTGAAGACTGCGTAAATGCCGTTGGCGTTGACCTGAATACGGCCTCCGTTCCGCTACTGACAAGAGTTGCCGGTTTAAGCCGAATCATGGCTCAAAACATTGTTGATTGGCGCGATGCCAACGGGCGATTTAACAACCGGAATCAATTGCTGGATGTCAGCCGCCTAGGTCCTAAAGCTTTTGAACAATGTGCCGGCTTCCTACGCATCAATCAGGGCGATAATCCACTGGATGCCTCTACCGTTCACCCGGAAACCTATCCGGTTGTTGAGCGCATCCTCGCCGCCACACAAAAAACGCTGCAAGACCTGATGGGCAGCGCTGACGCGTTGCGCGGATTGAAAGCGACTGAATTTATTGATGACCGTTTCGGTGTCCCGACGGTAACAGATATCCTGAAAGAGTTAGAAAAGCCGGGTCGTGATCCACGTCCGGAATTCAAAACGGCTAATTTCGCTGATGGCGTTGAAACCATGAACGATCTTAACGTAGGAATGATTCTTGAAGGCTCAGTCACCAACGTGACTAACTTTGGTGCTTTCGTGGATATCGGTGTTCATCAGGACGGCTTAGTCCATATCTCCTCGTTAGCCGATAAGTTTGTTGAAGACCCGCACACCGTCGTCAAAGCCGGTGACATTGTTAAGGTAAAAGTGCTTGAGGTTGATTTGGCCCGTAAGCGTATTGCCTTAACCATGCGTTTAGATGAACAGCCGGAAGACGGTAACCGTAAACCAGCATCATCTGGCCGAGACAAACCACAGCGGACGGCCCCACAACAGAAGCCTAAACCAGCTGCGGGCAGAGACAATAATAACAGCGCAATGGGGGATGCATTAACCGCAGCCCTGAATAAAATGAAGCGCTAAGCGTTAATCATATCAATAACCCTTGGCTGCTGAACAACACAGCAGCCTTTGGTTATTCAATATGTTAGCGAAGGTTAATTCTAAAAAGTGAGTCTTAGCGCTATAAATAAAGATGTTATAAAAACCCACCGCTATCACAGAGCATTCTTGGCTGCCCCAGGCTTATCAATAAATACTCATACTGCATATAACCAAAGTTATTCATGGTTAATCAATAAATTGAACATCGTTATCCGGAAACCTCGGATTGATAATGATTTAAATAATATGACATTAACCAACCCGTTTGACCTAAGTCATAAAATAGGTCTGGTAATAATTATTTACGCTTAACAAGCGGCCGTGCATTGTATACGATAATCATTATTACTAACATTAAGGTTATGAGCATTTATACAGTGTAAAAAACTACGTTTATGTCAGTTTGGTAGACTTAATGGCGAATGAATATCATTTACAAAAAAGACTGTTCTCCACTGAGTTATATGCTTCATTAACATGAGTTAACGGCTAAATAAAACAACATGACACAACTGCATCCCCAACACTCATATAAGATCACCGGATTCACTCCAGAGATCAATCCGGCATACCGGCAGAAATTACTTTCGCTGGGAATGCTGCCCGGATCGATATTCCGTGTCATACGCGTTGCGCCGTTAGGGGATCCAATTCAAATAGAAACCCCGCGTATTTGTCTGGTACTCAGAAAAAAAGATTTGGACTTTATTAAACTCAGCCTGGTTGATGAATAACACACCGGCTTAATTAATAAAGAGATCACTCCTTCTTCATTGCTATCTGGCTAATAAATGAAACAACTTACTATCGGGTTAATCGGTAACCCAAACTCAGGCAAAACGACGCTGTTCAATCAGTTAACCGGTTCGCGTCAGCGTGTAGGAAACTGGGCCGGAGTTACCGTTGAGCGCAAGGAAGGCCATTTTAAAACTGATGATAACCAGATTACCTTGGTCGATCTGCCGGGTACCTATTCTCTGACCACCATATCAGAACATACGTCGATTGATGAACAGATTGCCTGCCACTATATCTTAAGCGGAGAGGCTGATTTACTGCTAAACGTGGTTGATTCATCTAATCTCGAGCGTAGCCTCTATTTGACCCTACAGCTTCTCGAACTGGGTATTCCATGTATTGTCGCACTCAACATGCTGGATATTGCTCGTGACCAACAGATAGAAATTGATCTTGAAGCCCTATCTGACAGATTAGGGTGCCCGGTTATCCCGATGATTTCTACCCGAGGCCGCGGCCTTCCACGGTTAAAGTCCGCAATAGACCGTTGGCAACCTAATAAGCACCCTTCACTCACCACTTATCCGGCCCTTGTCGAAGATCAGGCGGCCCGTCTGGCTAGCGTGATGCCTTCTGCTTTGCCGGAACAACAGAGCCGCTGGCTAGCGTTGCAAATGCTGGAAGGCGATATTTATAGCCGTTCCCGTTCCGGACAGGCTCAAACATTACTGTCAGATGCCCGTGAGGTACTACAAAGCCATTACAATGAAGATCCGGGCTTAATTATTGCTGATACCCGCTATCAGGCTATCGTCAGCATTTGTGATGGAGTACAAAACCGCAGTCTGGCACAGCCGAGCAGGCTGACAGAAGCGTTAGATAAAGTGGTCATTAACCGCTGGCTGGGCTTACCCATTTTCTTATTTGTCATGTACTTAATGTTTGTATTGGCCATTAATATCGGTGGAGCATTGCAACCCCTGTTCGATCTTGGCTCATCGGCCATCTTTATTTCAGGTATCCAATGGGTTGGACATACATTTAACTTCCCTGAATGGCTCACTATCTTCCTTGCTCAGGGTATCGGCGGCGGGATTAATACCGTCTTACCTCTGGTTCCTCAAATCGGCTTGATGTATCTGTTCTTAGCGTTTCTGGAAGATTCTGGCTATATGGCCAGAGCGGCTTTCGTTATGGACAAGTTGATGTATGCCTTAGGCTTACCCGGTAAATCATTCGTACCGCTGATTGTTGGCTTTGGTTGTAACGTCCCGTCTATTATGGGAACCAGAACGCTTGATGCTCCGCGAGAACGACTGATTACGATCATGATGGCCCCCTTTATGTCATGCGGTGCTCGCTTAGCGATTTTTGCCGTATTCTCGGCCGCCTTCTTCGGAAAAGATGGCGCTCTGATCGTATTCTCACTCTATTTATTAGGTATCGTTGTGGCGATCCTCACCGGCCTGATGCTGAAATATACCATTATGCGCGGTGAAGCTTCTCCGTTCATTATGGAGCTACCGGTATATCACGTTCCTCATGCTAAGAGCCTATTATTACAAACCTGGCAGCGGCTGAAAGGTTTTGTGCTGCGGGCCGGTACCGTCATTATTATTGCCAGCATCGTTATTGGTGGTTTAAACAGTTTCTCCTTTTCCGGGAAACCGGTTACCAGCATTAATGAATCTGCACTAGCCTCAACCAGTAAAGTCCTGACACCGCTGCTTCACCCGATGGGTGTTACTCAGGATAACTGGCAGGCAACCGTAGGGTTAATTACCGGGGCAATGGCCAAAGAAGTGGTCGTCGGTACATTGAACACGCTATATACCGCAGAACAGATTACTAACGAGCCTTTCGACTACGAAAATTTTAATTTATTAACTGAGTTAAAAGGCGCAGTAGATGAAACTTGGGGCAGTTTGAAAGAGACATTTACCTTAAGTGCGTTAGGTAATCCTATTGAGGCAAGTAAAGGCGACGGCTCAATGGATAACAGTTCTATGGGGGTTATGGCCAGTAAGTTCGGCAGTATATCCGCAGCTTATAGCTATCTGATATTTGTCTTGTTATATGTGCCTTGCGTGTCGGTGATGGGTGCTATCGCCAGAGAAAGCAGCAGAGGCTGGATGACATTCTCTATCTTCTGGGGGCTGAATATTGCCTATAGTCTGGCCACGGTATTTTATCAGTTGGCTAACTTTAGTTCCCATCCGCAGCAGAGTGCGTTAACGGTTTTAGCTATTGTCATTTTCAATGTGCTGGTCATTTTTGGGTTATACCATATGCGAGATCGGGTGATGACGCGTATGCCACAATCTAATCCTGAAAGCTGTTGTGACAATAAAAAAACAGGGCACTGCCATTAAATGGCCAGTTTAATTGAAGTCAGAGATGCTGTTGCATTGAACGGCACTGTAGAATTAGCGCAGCTCAGCCGACAGCTAAAATTGAACCCACAGCTGCTTCAGGCTATGTTGCAGCAGCTTGTGTCGATGGGAAAAGTAGAACGGGTAGAACCTGATAGCAGCTGTCTGGTAGGAAATTGCAAGAGCTGCGCAGAAGGTAAGAAATGCCTGACTGAATCTTATCGAATCAAGAAACCAGCCTAGCTATTTTTATGCTGGATAAGCTTCAGTAATCGTTTATTGGGCTGCCGAAACTGACGCTAAAACGAAACTGAACGACGTTATCATCAACCAAAAGGTACTGCGTTATGTAGTACCTTTTGAATATTTCGATGCTGTTTAGCGATAACTATTTATAGACATCCGCCGTTGCTCTGGCTTTTTCATTTTCAGAAGCCGCAATGATGACATAATACTGGCCCCCCATCTTATCGGCTTTTTCAGAGAGGATTTTTTTCACATCCATTGGATCCATCGCTTCATTTGTTGAGCCCACAGCGCCCAATTGCTGATAGTTGTTTTGTTTAACTTGTGCCTGAGTGATTTCTGTTGCGGCTAAAGCACCGAATGAAAATGAGCTAACGGCTAAAGCGATGGTGAATGTTTTTAAAGCTTTCATAATTTATCCCTTACTTACGGTTAATTAACATTTCATTAAAATTTACCCTTTAATTATTTAACAACTATATTTTTTGTCAAAAAAATCAGCACAAAACATCAAAAAACCAGCCAAACAACAGAGCTAAAAACTGGATTTAAAGCCTATTTGCAATTGTATATTAAAGAAAAAAATAATATTTCAGCACAAAACACCTTTGAGTGAGAAATAAATGGCGCATGTGACGCCTTATTAATTAAAACTGAGTAAGAACAAGGCCATAAAGAATCAAGCATTGGAATAACCCGCCTTGGAACAAGCGCATCCAACGCACCATAAATTCGTAAAAAAGGCAGTTTGAGATCGACCAACTCTGCTCGTAAATCATTCAGCTCTAACATAACCAGCCCACTACTCAGGACTTCAACCTCCGGCATAGGCGCGCTAAAAACCACCTGCTTTAGCCGAAGTGCATCATCACGAGCAGTCGGTGCGCCTAGCGTTTGTAGCGCTAAAAATTGTTCCACCGTTTGCTGAAAGTTAACGTTTAGCTGTCTGTCGAATTCTGCCAATACTGCGGGTTTAATACCCGGCCACTTTTCATCCGCTTGCTCAATATGGCAGGGAGATGAAGCCACGGTGATAAGCGCAGTAACTCGCTCGGGGTGATCCAGAGCAATACGACTGGCAATCAGTCCCCCCATAGACCAACCAAGCCACACCGCTTTTTCTGGCGCTCGTTGGAGTACTATTTCAGCCATATCCTTCAGACTCATAGCCCCGTACCCTCGGCTATGTCCATAACCCGGTAAATCGACCAGGTGAAGACGAAAATGCGGGGCAAGTCTCTCAGTAATGCAATGCCAGATACCCGAATTCAGCCCCCATCCGTGCAGCAGCACAAGATCGGTATCTCCTTCCCCGACGGTCTGCCAGTAAAGTGATGACATAGGCTATGCTCCCATTCAAAATAAAAAGATAAAAGTGGTTAACTATGCCGATAGCTGACAGCCTGTGCTGGCTCTGCCTACAACCGCTGGCGATACCAAAACAGGGTATTTGTAGCGTATGTCTGCGCCATCTTCCACCACTTCCCGCTTGCTGCCAGCGCTGCGGGCTTCCGGCCAATAAGAATCAGGCGCTGTGTGAATCCTGCTTGCACAATCCTCCTGAATGGCAACGGATGATTGCAGTCAGTGATTACCTGGGCCCGGTAAAATACTTTATTACTCGACTCAAGTTTTTCAGCGAAGTGAAGTATGCCCCGCTCCTGTCCAGATTATTGCTGTTAGCCTGGCTTAACGCCCGCAGAACTCAATTATGCTCTAAGCCAGATTTACTGATGACTGTACCGCTACACCGTATCAGACGCTGGCGCAGAGGCTTTAATCAAACCGAACTAATTGGCTGCAGGCTGGCAAAATGGGTAGGATGTCAATGGAATCCGTCGTTAATATTACGTCATCGTTCAACGCCGCCTCAACAAAGCCTAAGCGCCTATGAAAGGCAGTACAACTTGCGCCATGCTTTCAGCTGCACTCAGGATATCAGTGGGTTACATGTAGCATTACTCGATGATATTGTCACCACCGGCAATACGGCCGCTGAGATCAGCAGGCTATTGCTAGAAAACGGAGCTGCTTCCGTTCAAGTATGGTGTTTATGCCGCACCTTGAAGAATGACCACTAATAGGCGTATTATACCCTACAAGAAAGGTCAACTACTGAGCATGTCATGATTAAAATTACCGATTCAGCCCAATCCCACTTTAAAAAACTACTGGCTAATCAGGAAGAAGGCACGCAAATTCGTGTTTTCGTGATTAATCCAGGCACGCCAACGGCCGAGTGTGGCGTCTCTTATTGCCCGCCGGATGCCGTCGAAGCAAGCGATACTGAACTAAAGTTTGAGCAACTTTCTGCTTTTGTTGATGAAGTCAGCGCGCCTTATCTTGAAGATGCTGAAATTGACTTCGTTACCGATCAGTTAGGCGCCCAGCTAACGCTAAAAGCACCAAATGCGAAAATGCGTAAAGTTGATGACGATGCCCCGCTTATCGAACGCGTTGAATATGTGCTGCAATCGCAAATTAACCCGCAGTTAGCAGGCCACGGCGGCCGGGTTTCCCTAATGGAAATCACGGATGAAGGCTATGCCATACTGCAGTTTGGCGGTGGTTGTAACGGCTGTTCAATGGTCGATTACACGCTGAAAGAAGGTATTGAGAAAGAGCTACTGCAAAAATTCCCTGAGCTGAAAGGGGTCAAAGATTTGACCGAGCATCAGAGCGGTGAGCACTCTTACTACAAATAACTGCCAGATATATCCATTCAGCCTCTTGGCTGTAACATCAAAAAGGGGCCTGAAGGTCCCTTTTTAATTGGATTTTATACCAAAACTCGACCTCTTCTTACGCCGCCTGACGCCCCCTGCTTCCAATATGTTTCTGACCGGAACATTTTGTCATTTTTATCCTGATTTGATTTACAAATTAGCAGTATCTAAATTCGCGGAGATCAATAGACTGATTTAACGTCTTGTTATTGCTAATTTCAGCCATATAAAAACAATTTAAATCAAATAATTATGATGAATTACTTACAACAAAATTTTTCAGCTTCGTTTAATATCCCATGGCCGGCAATCATATGTATCCTGATGCTATTTATTTCATTTCATGCACACGCGGCTCACCCGCATAAGACAACAAAAAAACCGCCGGTTGTCACTCAGTCAGTCTCTAAAAATAGTGATAAACGCAAACGTTCATCCAAAAAGGCCAGCGTCCATTCTCATACCAGCACTTATTCCAACCAACGAAAAATAAGTAAAAGTGCCGATAAAGCCCCAACTGGCGTTAATCCTTTTGCTCAACGAAAAGTACAAAACCTGAATATTACTGATGGCATGCATCCCCAGATCTCCGCAATTCAGGACACCAAACTCACCGCAGCAAAACGTAAGGTGATCTCCAAACTTATGCAGCAGTTAGGTAAGCCCTATCACTACGGAGGTGCCTCACCTCAGACCGGGTTTGATTGCAGTGGGTTGGTAAAATATGCGTATAGCGACCAGCTAAAAACGTCATTGCCCCGAACAGCAGACAATATGTTCTCTATGTCTGCCGAACAGGCACAAAAAATAAAGAAAGAAGAGTTACATACCGGTGACTTAGTCTTCTTCAGGACAAACCGCAGCCGTAACCATGCTGGTCACGTCGGCGTTTATTTAGGGGATGGGGAATTTATTCAGGCGCCACGTACTGGCCAAGATATTCAGATCAGCCGGTTAGATGATGACTACTGGCAAGATCACTATATTGGTGCCCGTCGGGTACTGCTTGCGTATGCCGTAAAGTAGTCGGGCTGTATTAACCCACCGGCAACAATCAACTGAATCAAAAAAATGCCAGTCAGGGGTTCCCGACTGGCATTCACTTAACTTAATAAGTCAGCTGATGCGTTATCAAATTACTCAGCAAAGGCGACTTTTTTGCCGACCGTCTCTTTCAGCCATTCAGCCACGCGCTGTTTCTGAGCGTCATCCAGCCACATACCCAGCTTAGTCCGGCGCCAGATAACATCATCTAGCTCAACCGCCCACTCGTAAGTGGTCAGATATTCCAGCTCGGCCTGATATAAACCGTGACCAAAATCTTCACCTAAATCAGCCAGGCTGGCTTTATTTGCCAACAGCATTTCAGTGCGCGAGCCATAGGTATGCGCAAAGCGGATGGCCAGTTCATCGGGTAACCAGGTGAACTTACGGCGTAGCTGGGCAACGTAACTGTTACGGTCAGTTCCCATGTCACCACCGGGAAGCGTACCGTTCTTCGTCCATGCATTACCAATGCCCGGATAATAGTGTGCCAGCTTCTCAATGGCATGTTCAGCCAGTTTACGATAAGTGGTTAACTTACCGCCAAACACTGATAGCAGAGGGGCCTTACCAGCTTCATCAGCCACTTCCAGCGTATAGTCACGGGTTACGGCCTGCGCTGAATCGGATTCATCGTCACACAGCGGGCGCACGCCAGAATAAGTCCACACGATATCATCTTTATTTAGCTGCTTTTTAAAGTGGTCGTTATACACTTTCAGCAGATAGTTAATTTCGTTTTCATCAATTTTTACATCATGCGGATCGCCGTGATATTCAACGTCAGTAGTACCGATAATGGAAAAATCGCCTAACCATGGAATCACGAACACAATACGGTTGTCTTCGTTTTGCAGAATATACGCCTGAGATTCGCTATGTACTTTTGGTACAACGATATGGCTACCTTTAATCAAGCGGATACCGCGCGGTGATTTAAGCTGTAGGCCTTCATCAAAGAATTGTTTTACCCAAGGACCGGTTGCGTTTACCAGACCTTTAGCACGCCAGGTCAGAGTTTCACCGGCGACCTCGTCAAAAGCTTCAACCACCCAAATTCCGTCTTCACGCCATGCGCGGGTCACTTTGGTTTTAGTGCGAACTTCACCTCCGTGTTTCACAACTTCTTGCGCATTTAGTACCACTAAGCGGGCATCATCAACCCAGCAGTCTGAATATTCAAATCCGCGGGTCAACTCTGATTTTAATACTGAATCAGGGCCGAACTTCAGGCCATTACTGGCTGGTAGGCTGGTGCGTTTACCTAAATGGTCATAAAGAAACAGACCAGCACGAATCATCCATGCCGGACGTAAATGTGGTTGATGAGGTAAACGAAAACGCATCGGGAAAGCGATATGCGGAGCTAGCTTTAATAATACTTCACGTTCAGCCAGCGCTTCGCTCACTAAACGAAATTCATAATGTTCTAAATAGCGTAATCCGCCGTGGATCAGTTTTGAGCTGGCAGATGAAGTTGCACAGGCCAGATCTCGGGCTTCCAGCATCAAAACGGAAAGTCCACGACCGGCAGCATCTGCAGCTATACCAGCACCATTAATACCACCGCCGATAACAATTAAGTCTTTGGTTTCCACTTGTAACCACCTCATCATGCTCGCAAGAGCTCAAAAATGTTCGATTTCGAACATAATTGTAGACAAAAACAATCAGGTTAGCTAGTAATTAACCAACTAAAAACATTTTCGCGTGATCTGGATAACATTAAATCCACAATAAATTAAAGGTTACTGCGAAAAAGTGAGACATAGAATGGATAATTGGCGTGGTTTTAAGAAAATAAAAATAAAAAGCTGACGGTTTGGTGGGATAGCACCAGACCGTCAGCGTTGATCTTATAGAAATAGAATAAGAAACTCAGCGCTAAATTCGAAGAATTAGCAAAGCTCCAGCTTCACATCAAACTGCTTAATAATGCTCATTACGCTGGCAGGAGGCTCTTCATCGGTAAACAGGTAGTCAATCAGTCCCATATTACCTAGGTTAACCATCGCGTTACGGCCAAATTTAGAATGGTCGGTCACCAGCATCACGCTACGCGAGTTCTCGATAATTGCCCGCTTAGTCCGCACTTCATGGTAATCAAATTCCAGCAGGCTACCATCCATATCGATCCCGCTGATACCAAGGATTCCGTAATCCAGACGAAACTGAGAAATAAAATCTAAGGTCGCTTCACCAATAATTCCACCGTCACGAGAGCGGACTTCACCACCGGCAAGAATCAAACGGAAATCTTCTTTACCCGTCAACAGCGTGGCAACATTTAGATTATTGGTCACCACTCGCAGGTTTTTATGGTTTAACAGCGCGTGGGCTACCGCTTCCGGCGTAGTACCAATATCAATAAATAGCGTTGCACCGTCAGGAATATGGCTGGCGACGCGCTCGGCGATACGCACTTTCTCTTCCAACCACATCACTTTACGATCGTGATATGCCGCGTTTACGGCTGAACTGGAAGGTAAGGCAGCACCGCCATGGTGACGCTGGATCTTATTTTGCTCAGCCAGTTCATTTAAATCGCGACGAATAGTCTGCGGGCTAACACCAAAATGTTCTACCAGCTCTTCTGTGCTGACATAACCGTGCTTACGGACTAAATCTATAATCGATTCATGTCGTTGAGTTTGTTTCACTTCAAAACCCTAAACGCGTTTATCCTGACGCGCCCCTTATTATTGTTTATTAATTTCTTTTTGAAGACCGGGTGTCCCACCATGCGAGCGCAAGACCAACAACTAACCCACCAATATGAGCCGCATTTGCTACCGATACACCCAACATATCAAAGTAGCCAACGGCTAACCATACTAAGGCAAATATCATTAATGAGCGTTGCATATAAATTCCCCGCTCCGGCGCACGTTCGCCCGATAACCAGGAATATCCCATTAATGCATAAACAACGCCCGACAAACCGCCAAACGAACTACCACTAAAAATAGCCTGTCCGTATCCGGACAAAATCGCTGATAGCACGGTAATCTCTAATAGCTTGCCGGTCCCTAATCGTCTTTCCAGAGGCCCACCAAGATACCACCACCATACGAGATTGAAGAGAATATGCATCAGAGAAAAGTGTAAGAAAGCATGGCTAACCCAACGCCATATCTGAATATATTGGCTACTATCGGAAGGATAGGCTAACAGGTTAAACATCGTATTATCAAATACCTGCATTAAACCGTAAACCACAACGCAGATAACAATGACGCTCAGTGTCAATGGCCCGGCCTGAGAGCGCAGGTTTGCCAGCGTATCGCTTTTCCGATAAACAATATTGGCATTTGAACTGCCTGACTCCCAGCTGGCCGCTAAATAACGGGGATCGCTGGGATTATCAATAAACTGCTGTAACTCATGACGAACCATTTGCTCTGACGATGTATCAGCCAGCCACAGTTCTACCTGATTATTCTGATGACGAACTTCAATATCAATATGAAGTGTGGCCATATAATCGACAAAAGCCTGAGCCATTCGGGGATTAGAAAAAGCAATTAATCGAAGCATCAGAACTCACTTAAGCTTTAACGAAATGATTTATATCAAAAAGTGATTAATCACGAATGTATCACCTCATCAGTGATTCAACAATCTGATAATCTTTCTCAATAATAGCGCGCATGAAACGAACATAATTTACCACAATGGGTGTAGTTTCTGGAGATGTTGTTCAACCGAATCAGATTTATAGACAAGGAGAGAATAAAAACTGGCGAGATGAGTAAACGATTGGGCCACCTGAGATGGCTAGCTAAACAGACAACCCAACGTTATTTAAGCTTTAGCAACATGCTGAGGATAGTGGCGTAACCAAGATTCATAGCCACCTTCAATACTATAAACCTGTTCAAATCCCTGATGGACTAAATATTGTGCGGCTCCACGACTGCTAATACCGTGATAACACATCACAAAGATAGGGTGATCTAATTCTGTTTGCTGCATAAACCCGTTCAGATTGGCATCTGTCAGGTGAATTGCCTCAGGCACGTGGCCCGACTGAAAACTGGCCATATCGCGAATATCAACCAAAGTAGCATCGCCCTGCTGCAGCCGGACGTAAGCCTCACTAACGCTAATTGTTTCAAACTGCTCCATAACAACCCTATACCCTATTAAAACACTCAACTATTATAATCATAATTTCTTTTTCATACATCTAATTAATGCGATCACACATGTGGTTGTTATCACATCTCAATCCCCAAAAAACGCTCACGCTAATATTCACATTGAGATGTGAAATTATGATAAACACTGTTATCTATATTATTCAACAAGATAACCAATTTAACTCACGACTATTTATCTTCCAATATGTGAACTATGTCCTGTGAATGTGAAGCAAAAAGACACAAACTTTCACACAATCTCTCATCAACGAAATTGAAGATGAATCATGACAATAAAACTGGGTGTAATTGCAGACGACTTTACCGGATCAACCGATATCGGTTGTTTTCTCTCTTCTGACGGGTGGCAAGTTATCCAATTTGTTGGAACCCCTGAAGCGCCGCTCACTGAATGCCATGCTGATGCCTTGATCATTTCGTTAAAGAGTCGCTCCTGCCCGGTACAACAGGCTATTGAGGAATCGCTTCTGGCCTGCCGCTGGCTAAAAGCGGCCGGATGCCAGCAAATCTACTTTAAATATTGCTCAACCTTTGACTCAACCTCAGAAGGCAACATTGGCCCGGTGACGGATGCGCTATTAAATGAATTAGGTAGTGACTTCACCCTAATTTGCCCTGCTCTGCCGGTGAACGGTCGTACGGTTGTGCATGGACACCTATTTGTTAATGGCCGCTTGCTGAATGAGTCAGGCATGCAAAATCATCCGATTACCCCGATGAAAGACGCTAACCTCATGCGGCTGATGGACTCTCAGGCCAACGGTAAAACCGGATTAATTGATTTAGAAATACTGCATCAGGGCCCTCAGGCGATAGAACAAAAAATCATCGATTTGCGTCAGCAGGGTTACCGATATGCCGTCACGGATGCTTTAACTTTTGATGACTTACGCTGCCTGAAACCGGTTATCTCCAAATTTCCATTGTTAACCGGGGGATCAGGTTTGGCGAAGGTGATGGCCGAATATGCTGATACCAGCGATGCCCGAGCGCATACCCCGGCTTACCCGAATAGAAATGCGCCGGCGGTGGTGTTATCAGGGAGCTGCTCAGTGATGACTAATCAACAGGTTGCCCGCTATCAACAAATTGCACCCTCGTATGCACTGGATGCAGAGCGCTGCTTAAACGATAAAAAATACCATCTCTTGTTGGCCGACTGGGTTTTACAGCAATCATCAGAATGGGCCCCTTTGGTTTATGCCACTCAGGAACCTGAAAAAGTCAGAGAAATTCAGCAGACATATGGCGTTCAACAAATCGGCCTCGCTATAGAGCGGACCTTTGCCGGTTTGGCAAAGCATTTAGCTGAGAACGGTTTTAACCGATTCATTATTGCCGGTGGTGAAACATCCAGTCTGATAGTACAGGAGCTGGGTATCAACAAACTGGAAATCGGCGGACTCATTGCCCCCGGTGTTCCCTGGGTCAGAGATGGCGATCGTCCCGAACGCTGGCTGGCATTAAAGTCAGGTAATTTTGGCCATATAGATTTTTTCCAATATGCACAGGAGCTTTGTCATGACTGAGTCCGAATTACGCCAACAACTTGTTGCACTAGCCCATTCGCTGTTTATGCGCGGATATAGCAGCGGTGGCGCTGGCAATATCAGTCTGATGCTGCCCGACGGAGCGTTATTGATTACGCCAACCAATTCCAGCTTTGGCGATCTCAATCCTGAAAGTCTGAGCAAGATAACGCTGAAGGGAGAACGACTGTCCGGCGATCGGCCATCCAAAGAATATCCGATGCACATTGCGCTCTATCAGCAACGGCCACAAACCGGTGCAGTGGTGCATCTGCATTCACCTTATCTTACCGCGCTCTCCTGCCTGGCTGATTTAAATCCGGAAAATTGTTTACCACCAATAACCCCCTACTACGTTATGCGCGTGGGCAAACTGCCTCTTATTCCCTACTTCCGGCCCGGCGATCCAAAACTGGCCTTGGCAGTAGGAGAATTGGCGGTTAACCACAATGCCATGTTGTTGGCTAACCACGGCCCGGTTATTAGCGGAAAAAACATCAGAGAAGCGGTGTTTAATGCAGAAGAGTTGGAAGATACGGCCCGATTATATCTCCAGCTAAAACCGTTTAATTACGTCACATTAAGTCAACAACACGTGGATGAACTTAATTGCGTGTTTAAAGCCAGCTAGTAACAAGGTGTCAGGAGATCTCAATGTTGCCAGATGAACGCCATAACTTCATTTATAACCACCTTCATCAGCATCAAACTGCCACAATTAACCAATTGGCAAAGTTGATGGAAGTCTCCCATATGACGATACGTCGGGATATTCAATCAATGGTTGATGAGGGGAAGGTGATTGCCATCAGCGGTGGAGTAAAGCTACATGACGCGCTTAAGCAAGAGCTTCCTTATGTTGAGAAAGCCATGCTGCATCACCAGCATAAGCAAAAAATTGGCGAACTGGCAGCTCAACTGATTGAGGCTGGCCAAGTGATTTACTTAGATGCGGGAACCACCAGTTTTGAAGTTGCACGTCACATTGCCAAAAAGCTGAATAAAGTGACGGTGATTACCAATGACTTCACTATCTGTAACTTCCTGATGAATATGTCTCATATCAATTTGTTCCACACCGGCGGGCAGGTTGACTTACGTAATCGCTCCTGTGTCGGGAGCAGTGCCGCAAACTTTCTACTTACGCTCAATATTGATGTTGCCTTTATCAGCACCAGTTCATGGGATTTAACTCACGGGCTATCAACCCCGGAAGAAGGCAAAGCGCTGGTTAAAAAAGCGATCATCAGCGCCTCTCGCCGAAAGATTTTAATTTCAGACAGTAGTAAATACGGAAAATACGGCATGTTCCATATCAGTCATCTTAATGAACTGACTGACATTATTTGTGATAACCAATTAGATGCCGAAACTCAGCAAAATCTGAGAGCGTTAGGGATTAATCTACATCTGACCCACAGCAGGCAGGGTTCCGGAGGTCATCATGCTTAAGTTCGCGGCTAATCTGACGATGATGTTTAATGAAGTCCCCTTTATTGAGCGCTTCAGTGCCGCGGCAGAGGCGGGTTTTCAAGGGGTTGAATTCCTGTTTCCTTACCAGTATGACGCCGATGAATTGCAATCGATTATCAGCCGGCAAGGTTTAACTACCGTGCTATTTAATGCGCCGCCGGGCCAGTGGCAGCAAGGTGAACGTGGCCTCGCATCATTGCCGGACAGGGAGCACGATTTCCGTGACAGCATCGAACAGGTGATTTATTACGCCAATATATTAGATTGTCGTCAGGTTCATATTATGGCCGGAAATATCCAGCCGGAGTTAGCGCCACGGGAACAGCAAGCTCAGTTTATTAAACGACTTAGCTATGCCGCTGACCGGTTATTACCACAGGGTATCCGTATTCTCATTGAGCCGATAAATCCTGTTGATATGCCCGACTATTTTTTAAAAACGCTGGATCAAGCCCAACAAATTATTCATCTGGTGAATAAACCAAATATCGCGATCCAGTTTGATATTTATCACTGCCAGAGAACTCAAGGAAATATTTTAAATTCATTAGAAAAACACATCAATAACATTGGACATATTCAAATAGCTTCAGCTCCGGATAGGCACGAACCGGATAACGGCGAAATTAATTACCCATGGCTATTAGAAAAGTTAGAACGAATAAATTATCACGACTGGATTGGCTGTGAATATTATCCAGCCGGAAATACAGCTGAAGGATTAAGCTGGCTTCATAAGATAAATCATAATTTATCGAAAAAATATTAAAAACACATTAATACCAAGAAATATTAAAAATGGCGTTACGGTTGGGTATTAATCAACCTTAAACCCTCGGTTAATTCTTTTATTCAGGAGTCAATTATGTCTGACAAAGTCATCATATCTGTTGCGCCCGTTTCTGCCAGTTCCACCCGGGTTGAGCCAGAGGAAGTTGCTCGAGAAGCAATAAAATCGGCTCAATACGGTGCATCGATTGTCCATCTACACGTGAGAGAAACCGACGGTAGATTGACGCCGGATGTTACTGCTTTTCAAAAAACCATCGACCTCATCAATGAGCAAAGTGAGCTGATTATTCAAGCCTCTACCGGCGGTGTTTCTTCAATGAATATAGAGCAGCGTTGTGCGCCATTAGAGTGCCCTAATGTCGAAATGGCATCGCTAAATGTTGGTTCCGTTAACCTGGGACCTTATGTCTATTTAAACCCTGCCGACGATGTCCTTTATTGTTCAAAGAAAATCGTAGAGAAGCGCATTATTCCTGAGTTTGAAGTGTTTGAGCTGGGAATGGTAAATAACATCAAAATGTTAATGGATGAAGTCCAATTTACTCAGCCGATGCTTTACAACATCGTTCTGGGCCATAAAGGATCTACCCCTGCGACTGTCGATGCATTAATTGCTATGCGTCAATTTATTCCTGCCGGAGCGCTATGGGGAATTACTCATTTTGATCGACGTGACTATTCTCTGATGGCGGCAGCAATAGGCTTAGGCGCTTGTGAAGTCAGAATAGGATTTGAAGACAGCTATTACATCAATCCGACTGAACAAGTCACTGAAAATTATTTATTAGTCAAAAAGTTGGCTGACCTAATTAAAGCTATGGATAAAAAGGTCGCTACTCCCGATGAAGCAAGACAGATGTTAAGTATTAAAAAAAGGTAAATGCAACGCATTTATATAAGCATTATTTACCATGAAATAAGAACCATAAAGTGAGGGTAATATGCATTTTAAGTCCATGATATATAATTTCGGGCTGGCCATGTCGGCGCTGGGATTAATATTAACGTTGATAGGTTTAGTTGGCGATATTCCCCCATTATGGAATCCGGGAATGGTCATGTTTACCGTCGGGCTAGCGATGGGAATTGGGCGTTGGGAAAACTTACGTTCTTTTAGCTTTACCGTGTGGATTATTGCCGGGTTCGTTGCTGCAATGATTTATTCAACCGAACTGATCGTTTGGGGCGGTTTTAATATTACGCATAAATGGATCGTGTTCTTAGTGATTCAGGCAACGATGTTCAGTATGGGAACCAAGATCACTTTGCGGGACTTTATTGACGTGATGAAAATGCCGTGGGGAGTCTTTGTTGGTACCTTCTGTCACTTTCTAATCATGCCGTTATTAGGGTTCAGCTTAACAAAGATTTTCTCATTTCCGCCGGAAGTTGCCGTTGGCATAATTCTGATTGGCTCCTGTTCAAGTGGCTTATCATCAACCGTGATGATCTATATATCGAAAGCCAATCTGGCACTGGGTATTTCCGTAACGGCAGTATCGACACTGGTTGCAACGTTAATGACGCCTCTGTGGGTTAAAGTGCTGGCTGGTTCATTAATTGAGATCCAGCTACTGTCGATGATTATGGACGTGATCAAGATCGTGCTAATCCCTATCGGCGCAGCCATGCTCCACGATTATCTGAAAACCTATGCATCTGCTACTGGCAAACGCGTGGTTCATATACTGATGTATATCAGCATTGCGTGGCTAATATTTATCAGCACAGGCGGATGGGGTTCTCTGATTGAACCTATGAGCGCCGAAAATCAGATGATGATGATCGTCGTGAACTTTGTTGCCGGCGGTATTATCTGGAGCGTGTTCTATAACTGGCTGCTGAGGAAAAAACCCGGCATCGAGAAAATTATGCCAACCATATCCATGCTGGGCATTATCTTCTTTACCACCACAGCCGCAGCTGCAGGCCGTGACAACCTGATGCAGGTTGGCCTCGCATTATGTCTGGCTGCATTCCTGCACAATATTGGCGGATACGGTATCGGTTATTCTATGAGCCGCTGGGTATTCCGCTTAGATGAGGAATCATCACGAACCATTGCCTTTGAAGTCGGCCTACAAAATGGCGGTATGGCCTCCGGTTTAGCTGCAGCTATGGGGAAATTAGCAACGGTCGGTCTGGCCTCTGCCATTATGACCCCGCTAGGTAATATTACCGGTTCACTACTGGCTAACTACTGGCGGCGCAAAGAGATTAAACCGAAACCATCAACCCCAGTAACCACTGCATCATCATCGGCTATTCAGGAGCAATAATATGACAACTAAAATAACATTATCATTAGCTCAGCAAGCGACGGCTCTCGCCCTATCCCTTGCCTCCAGCGAATACAATAATCGTGCGCTTAGCGTTGCCGTTTGTGACTGTAATGGCTCGTTACTGGCCTTTAACCGCATGGACAATGCCAAGCTATTAACCATTGAGCTAACCCAGCGAAAAGCCTATACCGCAGCCCGGCTATCGACTAAAACGCTGGCATTTCTCCAACGGCTACAGAAAGAAAATCTGGATATTCAATACTTCGGAGATAGTTTGCTGACCGCGTTGCCCGGAGGGATACCGGTATTCTCACCCTCAGGTGCACTGGCCGGTTCCGTCGCCATTGGCGGACTATCCGCCGATGAAGATCATCAGGTGGCCGAAAAAATCGCCCAGTTTTTAACCGACATCTTATAAGTTCAGACTAACTAAAGGATATAACAATGAAGAAAGTCGCTCTGTTCCACACCAGCTCAGCCACCTTGGCTATGATGCAAGACCTCACTGCCAAATTTATTCCCGGTGTTGAAATCATGCATATTATTGAAGATTCAATGATCAAACAGGTTATGAGAGAAGGCGGACCAACCCCGGATATTAATGCCCGCATTGCCGCCTATGTTCAAAATGCTGAAAAAGCAGGCTGCGATATTTTTATGACCGCCTGTTCATCTATCGGTCATAGCGTTGAGCAATGCCAGTTTATGGTCAATATTCCGGTCACCCGAATTGATGAGGCCATGGCCAATGAAGCCATTAATATGGGGCCTAAAGTTACGGTTCTGGCTACGGTTGAAACTACGCTAAAACCTACGCTGGCCTTTATCAGCCAGAAGGCTAAAAGTGCAAATAAACAGATTGAACTGAAATCTATATTAATGTCAGAAGCCTTTGTTGCCCTACTGGACGGTGACAATCAAACACACGATAAGATTGTCAGCGACGGACTGAAGCAGGCGATTGCAGGCAGTGATGTGGTCGTTCTGGCGCAGGCCTCCATGGCCAGAGTACTTGCCGGTATGGATACCCCAGCGGTACCGGTACTGACTTCGCCAGAATCAGGCATTAAATGGCTTAAAGCACAGTTAGATAAAAGCTGATAAGCGATAAACTGGCATAAAAAAAGGTGGCTGTAATAGCCACCTTTTTCATTAATTAAACAATTCAGCGTAAAAGCAAATTAAGCTTCAATCGCTACGCGCAGTTTTTTCATCGCGTTCTTTTCAAGCTGACGAACCCGCTCAGCAGAAACCCCGTAGTTATCGGCCAGTTCCTGAAGCGTTGCCTTAGACTCATCATCACTTAACCAACGGGCGCGAATTATATGTTGGCTACGCTCATCTAACTCGCTTAACGCGTTAGTCAGCTTATCTGCGGCATCGTTGTCCCAGTTTTCTTCTTCAATGCTTTCAGCAAAGTCAGAGGACTTATCTTCAAGGAACATTGCCGGAGCCACAACGCTGCTCTCGCTGTCATCATCAGCGCTGATATCAAAAGCCATATCCTGAGCCGCCATGCGGGACTCCATTTCAAGTACATCTTTACTTGAAACCCCCAGCTCTTTGGCAACTAATTCAACTTCATCTTGATTAAACCAGCCTAAACGCTGTTTAGATTTACGCAGGTTAAAGAATAACTTGCGCTGAGCTTTAGTGGTCGCGACTTTAACGATACGCCAGTTACGCAGCACATACTCGTGAATTTCAGCCTTAATCCAGTGAACGGCAAAAGAGACCAGACGCACACCCACTTCCGGATTAAAACGGCGAACGGCTTTCATCAGACCGATATTACCTTCCTGAATTAAATCAGCCTGCGGTAAACCATAGCCAGAATAGTTACGAGCAACGTGAATAACAAAACGCAAATGGGACAGGATCAACTTCTTCGCTGCCGCCAAATCGCCGTTATAATGCAGCCGTTCAGCCAGGTCTTTCTCCTCATCCGCCGTTAACATTGGATAGGTATTGGCAGCCCTGATATAGGCCTCCAAGCTACCTTGGGGAACCAGAGCTAAAGTTTGCATTTCTGTAGTCATTCAAACCCTCTCATTTAGAAACAGATGAAATCGTGTATTTTAGAACCGTTTGGCCAGCGATCTTCTTCGACCAAAAATATAGGGTTATCGCTATTGATTATTCGTGGTTTAGACCCTAAATCTAGATACAAGTTCGAATCTGAATCAAATTTTCACATCATTATCGCGGATGTTGCACCGGTTTCCCCTATCGGGAAACTGGCCAATATTTTAACGCACAAATTCGTTTATTCAAGCCTATGAGTATATCAAAAATTAAACTACCTTGGTGTAAATTGACGTAAATGTCTGACCGTTGCTAACCAAGCAGCAATCCAGCCAATCATGGCTGAAACCACCAGCACTAACAGGCTCTCATCCCAGCTCAGACCGGTGACCGAGAACAGGGTACCGAACACTTTAGCCGTTTCAGCCACGCTAGAATCCAGTTTCCACACTAAAGCCTGAGACATAATCAACGAGAATAGTGCACCAAATAACCCAAGCAGCATGCCGCCATTCAAGAAAGGCCGTAAAATAAAACCATCGGTGGCACCAATCAGCTTCATGATGCTGATGGTTTCCCGGCGACTGAAAATATTCAGCCTGACGCTGTTACCAATCACTAAGAAGACCGCGATAATCATCAATACAGCAATAGTACCGGAAATATTACCCACGAGTTTGGTTAACGCCGAAAGCCGTGAAAACCAGCTATCATCCGTTTTAACATCGCTAACACCCTGAAGATTGCGAATGCCTTCGCGCAAAGTAACCCGTTTGTCAGAATCCAGAAAATCAGTTTTAGGTGTCACAATTGCCAGTGCCGGTAACGGATTATCACTTAGCATATCCAGCGCTGAACCAAATCCTGACCATTCGCGGAATTCACTTAATGCGTTATCCCGAGAGATATAATTTACATTTTCAACGCCGTCTAAGGCCTGAAGCTGACTCACTAATCCGCTTGCCGCCTCATCACTGACTTTTTTATCCAGATAAACGGTAATTTGTGGAGTCGGATACCATTGATTCGCAGCGTGATTAACGTTTTTCCAGACTAAATAACACAGGCTGGGTAACGTAATAGAGATGGCAATCACCATCACGGTCAGAAAAGTAGCCAATGGCTGGCGCATCATATCAAGAAAGGTGTTATTCCAAGCATAACGCCACTGCTCACGCCATCCGCCGGTATTTCGGGTCGTTTTTTGCGCCTTAGGTTTGGCTTTAGGTTGATTAGCCCGCATAGCTATCACCTCCGCTCAGGCGGCCCTGAGATAGGGTCAGTACCCGATAGGAACGGCTGGCGATCAACCCGGTATCATGGGTTGCCATTAGCACTGTCACTCCCGCCCGATTAAACTCTTCAAACAGCCGTAGAATACCGGCAGACAGCTCATTATCTAAATTACCGGTAGGCTCATCGGCTAGCAACACCGCGGGTTTATTAACCACCGCACGGGCTATTCCGACTCGCTGTTGCTCCCCGCCGGAAAGCTGAATAGGTAGGCATTTAGCCTTATCCAACAGGCCTACTTTATCGAGTGCTGCTGAAGCCCGACGGCGAATCTCTTCCGGGCTGGCTCCGCTAATAATTAGCGGTAATGACACATTGTCATAGGCCGTACGGTCGGGAAGTAAATTATGATCCTGAAAAATCATGCCTATCTGGCGACGCAGAAAAGGAACTTCTGCATGTTTCAAACGGCTTACATCATGGCCGGAAAACCAAATATGACCGGCGCTCGGTCGCTCAATGCCACAAATCAGCTTGAGCAGAGTACTTTTCCCTGCTCCGGAATGGCCGGTCAAAAATGCCATTTCAGCCTGCTGCAGGTGAAAATTCACGCCCTGCAGCGCTTGCTGTCCACCTAAATAAGCTTTGCTGACCTGTTCAAAACGAATCATCGTTTTAATCCTCTCGGGCAAAAAGTGCCTCAATAAAATCATTAGCTTTGAAAGGACGTAAATCCTCAATACCTTCGCCTACCCCGATATAACGGATAGGAATACCAAACTGATCGGCAACGGAGAAGATAACTCCGCCTTTTGCCGTGCCATCGAGTTTGGTTAACGTGATGCCGGTTAATCCGATAGCTTCAGTAAACAGTTTAGTCTGGCTGATGGCATTTTGGCCGGTACTGGCATCGATAGTCAGCATCACTTCATGGGGCGCATTCTCATCCAGTTTTTTCATTACCCGAACAATTTTCTTCAGCTCTTCCATCAGGTGAGACTTATTCTGTAACCGGCCAGCGGTATCAGCAATAAGTACATCAACGCCTCGAGACTGGGCGGCCTGAATGGCATCAAAAATAACCGAGGCGGAGTCTGCCCCGGTATGCTGAGCGATAACCGGGATCTTATTGCGTTGCCCCCAAACCTGTAGCTGCTCAACGGCTGCAGCACGGAAGGTATCACCTGCGGCTAACATGACCGACTTACCTTCTGCCTGAAACTGGCGCGCCATCTTACCGATAGTTGTGGTCTTACCCACTCCGTTTACACCTACCATTAAAATGACAAAAGGTTTATGTCCGGTTACATCAAGAGGAATATCGACCTTATCTAAGATCTCACTCATCTCTTCTTTCAGCTTTCCATACAACGCTTCTGCGTCTTTTAAATCTTTGCGAGTTGCATGCTGGGTCAGGGAAGTAATGATTTTACTGGTGGTGCTGACACCGACATCGGCAATCAAGAGCTGCTCTTCCAGCTCTTCGAACAACTCATCGTCAATACGTTTACCACGGAACAGGCCAATAAAACCGGAGCCCAGATTCTCTTTAGTTCTTAGCAGGCTGCGCTTTAAACGGGCAAAGAAACCCTCTTTGGTTGGCCGCTCTTGCTCTTGTTGCTCATCTGAGTCAGGCGAATTTAGCGCTTCTTCTGGCTCATCGAATTCTGATTCCAGAGCATCTTCTATCTCAGAGCCCAGATCCGGCTCATCAGCAATATCGATATCGTCGTATTGCGCTTTCGCGTTCTCAGCCAGCGCCGTTTCAACTTCATCATCAGAGGCCGTTATTGAGCCGGTATCTGTGGTCTCTGATCGTGACTCGATAATCTGAAAAGTTTCGGTCTGAGGTTCTACCAACGGGGTTAACGGCTGGTCGTAAACTTCAACGGGAGAATTGGCCTCGGCCGTTTGTTCCAGATTTAATTCCGGAGTGATGTCTGTAATTGGCTCAACTTCATCTTCAAATTCAGCCGGAGCCGTCTGAATATCAACCACGTCTGTTTCTAATGGCACAGCGACCGAGTGAGGTGAGATTTCATCAGATTTCGGTTGTTCAGCCTCGACCTGCTCAGCAGAAATAACCTGCTGCTCATCAGCTTGAGACAATACTTGTGCTGCCTCATCATTGAGTTGCTCTGCATCTTGTTGTAATTCTTCGTTTTGCTTAAGCTCATCATCCTGACGATTAAGGCCTAACCAGGAAAAAAAACCGCGTTTTTTATCTTTTGCCATGTTGTAAAAACAACCTCCACCCTAGTGTTACGCACGCTGTAGCTGAATTAAGTCTAACACTCATCAAGGAAAGATAGATATGGAAGACCTACAATTCGCCCGATGAGCGAATATCAATCACGAATATCTGCTTATGCCGCTATTTTAACATCCGTCAGATTAAAATCATTCAATCCATACGCATTCAATGAGATAAACTTTAAATTCGCATGAAACGGCCATTAGTAGCCCAAAATGTGTGCATCAATTCAAGTCTGAATGCGATACTCAATAAAGCGCATTCTCAAATATTCAGCCTCTGTCTATAATGGCAGTTATATTTAACAGGCCGTCGGTGCATAACACAGCGTATGAGCAAGAAACCACAACAGCAAAAAGCCGGCCAGATACGAATTATCGGTGGTCTATGGCGGGGACGAAAACTTCCTGTACCGGATAGTCCCGGATTACGTCCAACTACCGATCGGGTACGAGAAACTTTATTTAACTGGATAGCACCGGTGCTACACGATGCCCGGTGTCTTGATTGCTTCGCGGGTAGCGGAGCCTTAGGTTTTGAAGCCCTTTCCCGTTATGCGGGCAAAGCAGTGTTATTGGAATCAGAAAGAAATATCGCTCAACAGCTTCAAAAAAATCTGGCGCTGTTAAACTCAGATAAAGGACAGATCGTCAATGCTAATGCCTTGAACTGGTTGGCTCAACCCGGAACGCCCTTTGATGTTGTATTTCTCGACCCGCCGTTTCGCTGCGGTTTATTAGCCGAAACCTTCCGGTTACTTGAACAGCAGGGCTGGCTGGCAGATGAAGCATGGATTTATGTCGAAGCAGAAATAGAGCATTCTGCCGTCGATGTACCGGCAAGTTGGCAGCTTCATCGAGAAAAAACGGCCGGTCAGGTTGCGTACCGGCTTTATCATCGTCAGTTAAACAAGCAGGAGCAGGGAAATGATTAAAACACTATTTATTAATCTGGGTCGCCTGTTAATGCTTGGGGTTTGGGGAATACTATTGCTTAATCTCTTTCAGCCATTTCCCAGCCCGCTAAAATATTTTATGCATGTGGCGATGGCATTTATGTTCTTTATGCATGGACTACAGTTGATCATGCTAAAAACCACCTTGCCTAAGGACGGCGAAAAAATAAGCGGATGGCAAGAATTCCGCATCTTTGTGTTTGGCGTCTTTGAACTATTGGCCTGGCAGCGAAAGCAGAAACAATAACATCTCACCGCTTCTCGACTAACGTTGCCATTAACAATGCCAATTAAGGATATATTTATGAGTTGGCCTTTTTTAGCAGTGATTTTTTCTGGCTGGATATACGTTGATGCCGCTTATCGCGGACCTAAGTGGCAAGGCTGGATTTTTAAGCCTATCACTATGCTACTGCTTTTGCTCTGGGCATGGCAGGGACCGGAGATGACCACCTTCAGCTACCTGATCTTATTTGGCCTATTAGCCAGTCTGGTTGCTGACATTATTCAGATGCTCCCGACTGAACGCATGCTGTATACCATCGGTGCCCTATTTATTTCTCACCTGTTGTATACCCTGTATTTTGCTAATCCGCTTAAATTAAGCTTTTACTGGCCGCTGATTCTCGTTCTGTTTGCCGTGGGGGTTGCCATTGTTTTATTGCTATGGAATCAGCTAGAAGACATGCGCTGGCCGGTTGCAACATATATTGCAGTCACGTTATTAATGGTATGGGTTGCCGCTGAAAGCTACCTTACTCAGCCGGGCGATATGAGCTTTAGCCAGTTGGCAGGGAGTATACTCTTACTGATAGCTAATATTATCTGGCTGACTAACAGATACCGGATTTCATTTAAAGCCGCCAACGGAATAATTGCGGTTTGTTACTTCCTTGGCCACTTTATGATCGTGCGGTCGTTGCATATCTAAGCGATAACACAATATGATTTATCCCGCGCTGTCACCGGGTAGGTGCGGGATGCGTTATTCAGGACCTTTACGAATAAGGTAACGATAGGGCAGCTGTTCGGTTTCTGATGTTAGCAGTTCATGGTCCATAAAACGGCAGAATCCCGGAATATCACGCGTGGTTGCCGGATCGTCAGCCACAATTAATAGCGTTTGGCCGGCATCCATATGGCGCACTGTTTTACGGACCATCATCACGGGCTCAGGGCAGCGTAACCCTAAGGCATCCAGAGTCTTATCCGGGTTAGAAAATAAATCAGTCATTGGGTTCTCAGGTCGATCTGGCAATTAACCGCAATAGTTTAATACGATAGACCATCAGTGGCAAACATCACTCTTGCCACACAGCGCTCAGCGGAAGGTATGCTGGATATTATTAGAGGAAAACGTTCTTAAAGGTATTTTCCCAATCGCCTCAAAGATCTAATCCTTATCAAGGGCTAATCAGCCCAGAAACTCTGCAATATCACATTGCAATCACACCACAACTGAGTATGATCCCCTTCTCGCGCAATAGTGCGCCCATGGCAAAGGTTGGGTTCCCTCACCCCAACAGAGTGTTAATACTCATTAAAAAGGTTAATGACATGTTTGAGTTCTCTTCTCAACAGCGTTTAAAGGCGCTGTTATGGTTAGCATTTTTTCACATACTGATTATTGCTTCCAGCAACTATCTGGTCCAGTTACCTATTAGTATCTTTGGCTTCCATACCACTTGGGGCGCATTTACCTTTCCGTTTATCTTCCTGACAACCGATCTTACGGTCCGGGTTTTCGGTGCGCCTCTGGCCCGCAGAATCATTCTTGTCGTGATGATCCCGGCGTTAGCTATTTCATATCTGCTTTCAACCCTCTTCTATGACGGTTCATGGCAAGGCTACCAGTCTATCTATAGCTTTAATCTGGTCGTGGCCCGCATCGCTGTTGCCAGCTTTATGGCCTATGTACTGGGACAAATTCTGGATATCTACGTTTTCAACCGATTCCGGCAGATGAAAACCTGGTGGATTGCCCCCAGCATATCTGCAGTATTTGGCAACCTCAGTGATACGATAGCCTTCTTCTCGATTGCATTTTATCGCAGTACCAATACCTTTATGGCCGAGAACTGGGTTGAAATTGCGCTGGTAGATTACGTATTTAAACTGATTATTTGCGCCCTGTTCTTCCTGCCTATGTACGGAATATTGCTGAATGTGTTGTTGAAGCGACTGGTCCAGATTAATGTTTCGCAGCAGCCTCAAACAGGTTCCGACACGGATAAAAAAGCGGTAGCCCAACTATAGGCTTCGCGAAAAACAGATTTGGCGAAAAACCGGCAACAGTGATATTTTTAAGCCTGTGACGCACAGCCGTTAAGATATTTACGCATAAACTTAAGGAAGTACCATGCAGAAGTTAGTGAAAATTGTAGGTCTCTGTTTATTTGCCGTTAGCCTTGCCGCTTGTGATGGCAGCAAAGATCAGCCGGCACCTACGGGAAGTAATACATCTGCTACACAATCTGGTGAGCAAACCACGGTGCTGGGTGGAAAAGTCAGCTTTACCATTCCTGAGGGCCTGCAAGATCAGAACGGTAGCAATACCTCGCAAACCAGCAATATGGCAGTCTATGCGGATAACTCAGCCCAAAAGATGCTGATTGTTATCAGCAGTTCAATGCCGGGAGATTCGCTGGAGAACCTGATTAGTCGTATGGAATCTCAGCAAAAAATGCGTGATACCGAAATGACCGTATTGACTAAGAAAGGCGTTTCAGCCGGAAACCAAACCTTACAGCGCCTTGATACGCTTATCCGCATCGACGGTAAAAGAAACTACTCATCAACGCTGCTAACTCAAATTGACCAACAGTTACTGACTATGCAGATTACCTTCCCGGCCGATCGGCAGGCTGAAGGCGAGAAAGCGGTTCAAACCTTTATCGACTCAATTAAGATTAATCCTTAATTTTGAACGTTGCTGTTCGGGCTGATGTAAAAGGGCTACTTAATCAGTAGCCCTTTTGTTTGGTCTTAATGTGTATCGTTCTAACCTATGCTAGTGCCTTGGCCAGTAAACTAATCGGATGTTCACAACGCTTGGTGGTCGACATCTCAATTTGCCATTTACAGGTTTCGCAGTCAGTGACTACAAAATCAACGCCGCTCTCTTCTATTTGGCGAAATAGTGAAGCGCCAATACCTTGAGAGGTTTCATAGTTCTCTTTCTTAAAGCCGTAAGTTCCTGCAATACCACAGCACTGCGACTCCAGCACCACTAACTCAACGCCCGGAATACGTTCCAGCAGCGCAAGGGTATAGGCAGTCCAACCCATTTTTTCCATATGGCAAGGCGTATGGTAAGCAATACGCATTGGCGTATTTTTCAGCTTAAGCTCCCGGCCTTCAGACAGTAAGCGGTATAAATAGCGAGTTGCCAGCTCAACCTGCTCGCGTACCGGAGTGGTATCAATGCCCAGCAGATGAGGATACTCATCTCTCAGGGTAAAGGTACAGGTTGAAGAAGTGGCTACAACCGGAATTCCCTTACCAATAACCGCATCGACCAATGAGTCCGCATTGACCCGAGCCTGCTTCTTAGCCTGATCGATAAAGCCGTTAGCAATCAGCGGAACGCCACAGCATTTCTCTTTTTTCAATAGCTGAACGCCAATACCCATGGCGTTAAATACGCTGACCAGATCTTTACCTAATTGCGGATCGTTATAGTTAACGAAACATCCGTGGAAGAAGGCGATCTGCTCGTCAAATTTTTTCTGCTCTTCTGCCTGCTTACGGTACCAGCCACGGAAAGTCCCGTGAGAATATTTTGGCAACTGGCGACGATGATCAATCTTTAATGCACTATCGAGTAAGCGTTTAACGGGCTTCAGCCCAACGGTCGCATTAACAATGGGTGCAAACGGGGTAGAAAGCGTTCCCATCAGATCGGTATTACTGAGAATGGCATCGCGCAGTTTGAACTTTGGCTTGCTATAAGTAATTCTGGCACGTTGGATAATATCGCCAATCTTCACATCAGACGGGCAAGCAACTTCACAGCGTTTACAGTTAGTACAATATTTTAGGGCATCATCAAACAGAGCCGGATCTTTTAAACGCAGGCGTTCTCCGTCCGGGCCTGCTTGTTTTGGCCCCGGGTAGTTCGGATTCACCTTAGCTACCGGGCAATAAGTAGTACACACCGTACATTTAATGCAGCTTTCAAAGCTATTGTCAGTCATCAGGCTCATGCTGTTACCTCCGACATTGCCAGAATTTGTTCGGCTACGTACTGAGCACTAACCAGTGAAACACCGGCCCCACAGCCTTGCTGTAGCGGGTCATAACCCCCTAATACCGCGCCGATAGCAAAAAGATTTGAGATAGATTTACCGTCAATCATAGCGCGCAGTTGGTTATCCGTTTTTACACCAAAGCGTAAATAAGGCTGAGAAGCAAACATACTCTCTTTAGTCCAGTCAGCACGCTGAGATTCCGTCATCATGTCTAAACCAAATATTGGCTCATAGGTACGATCGAAATCAGCCACCAGTCCGTTACTAAAGAAGCTACCGCTGGCTAATACCACCTGCTCGGCAGTGACCGGAATATCTGTGTGATTACGGGTATAAATCTTTTTCACTTTATCCCCGTCAAGATCGGCACGTAATACGGCATCGCCCGGCATAAACTGCCCGCCAAGCTGGCGAAAACGGCTGCGTAAAGCCTGATGCATACGAATACCTAATAAAGACGGCGGTAATGTAGGGACCAGCATAACTGGCTTACCAACCCGGCGACATAGCAGTGAAACCGCATCCGGATTATCTAGACCGATACAGGCCGGTAAAATTACCGCGTCAACATCCTGAGCTAAACGGACAAGCTCGTCGGCTAATAGCTCTGTATTTTCAGCTAAGTCCAGTACCCGAGAGATGTTGGTCGCCCGAAATTCACTGGGGTTATTTCTTAAGCGGTCCAGCGCAGGAACGTGCAGATAATCAGTGATCGCCTCAATGCCTTTGCCTTCTAAAGAACCGGCGGCCAACTGAGGCTGGAAATCAAGAAACCCTTCAATTCCGATAATCGCAATGCGTTTCCATGGTAGCGCTTCACCGATGGTCGAAGTAGGGACTTCGGTAGGACTTAACCACGTTGCGCGCTGGGTTCCCAAAGGTGTCATACGCATATGATTCTGTGCAACGTTACCGGTGAAGCTTAGCCCGCAGTTAATCAGTAGTCGTTCAGCCTGTTGCGCCATTTGACTGACGCAATCAGCACCCAGCCGGGAATATGGATGTTCCGGCGACTGCTTAGCTAAATCTTCCAATGCATCCAGCGGATTTTTCACTACGGAGCCATCAGGCATGTAGCTTAAGAAATCCAGCGACCCTGAAGAGAAATGGAGAGCACTCTGCCCGGCACTGATAATAGCGCAACGCTTGCCCTGCTCAGCCAAACGAATACCGCAGGTTAGCCCGGCCAAACCACCACCAATAATCGCGATATCAAATTTCATCATTTTTCTCCTCTCCGGAGGACGCCTCTAAGCCACAAAGCCCCAGATAAACCCAACTGGTAAATTCACTTTCTCTCAGTGCATCGCCCCAGGCGATAGGTCTGACACCTTTCCACCGTTCATTCAGGAAAGTAGAAAGCTGAACCAGAGATTGTTGAGGGGTTGAAATTTTAAAACGGTTTAGCAAACCGGCGGCACGACAGGCACAAAGTTCACCCTGACAGGTCCCCATGCCAACGCGAGTACGGCGACGAAGATCGATAAGATTATTAACCGTTAATGATTCAACGGCATAACGCACTTCTCCGGCAGTCACGGCCTCACATTCGCACACTAAGCTATTATCTAACCGGCCATTATCGACCATCTGAGTCGCTCGGTCACCGTGACGATAAACGGCAGAGCCTCGAATCGTTGACGGTAACGACACCACTTTACGTAGAGTCTCTTCGGCGGAATGTCGGGAACCCGGTAAGGCTTCCTCTGCCGTAGTACATTTTGCGCTGTGGCCTAACTTCTCACAGACCTTATCTGTCGCCCATTCAGCCATCAGTCGATAAGTCATTAACTTACCGCCAGTAATAGTAACAAAACCTTCAAGGCCATCACGCACCGCATGGTCCAGCAGAACAATACCACGGCTTACGTTACGACCTGACGGATCATCATCGCTGGCAACCAATGGGCGAACACCTGCGTAAGCGCGCAAAATACGCGTTTTAGCTAATCGCGGAGAGAGTTTTGCACCTTCACGAATTAAAACGTCCACCTCTTCCGGCGTGACTATCATGTTGTCGATCTGATCGTATGGAATTCGGGTTGAAGTAGTACCAATTAAAGAAATAGTATCGCCGGGGACCAGAATATCCGCATCCGCTGGCTTACGACAGCGGTTAATAACCATATTATTAATGCGATGCCCCATAATCAGCAGCGCACCTTTAGCCGGGAACATGCGTACGCGCAGATCGGCATACTCGGCAATATTCTGCCCCCAGATTCCCCCGGCATTCACCACCAAAGAAGCGTAAATCTCACGGGTTTCTTTCTTATAATGGTCATAGACTTTTACGCCGGTAACGCGGTCGTTCTGACGCAATAGACCGATTACTTCATGGTAAGTCAGTACCTGAGCGCCATGTTCTCTGGCATCCAGCATATTTGCAGCCGTTAAACGGAAAGGGTCAACGGTGCCGTCGGGTACTCTGACAGCCCCCAACATCGCCGGGTTGGCTGAAGGTTCAAGGCGCAGAGCTTCTCTTGGATCTAATGCCTGAGCATCAATACCCGCCTCTTGGCAGGCTTGAATAAACTTAGCCTGAAAGGAGATATCATCTTCAGGTAAGGTCAGGAACAGCCCGTCGGTGGGTTCAACACAGTGGCGGGCAATTCGTTTTAGAATTTTATTTTCTTCAATACATTCGCGGGCCGATTCCGCATCGGTCACGGCGTATCGTGCACCGCTGTGGAGTAAACCGTGGTTACGGCCGGTCGCACCGGTAGCTATATCAAAACGCTCGAGCAGAACGGTGCGTAATCCTCGACGAGCACAGTCCCGTGCCACTCCGGCACCGGTAGCTCCGCCACCAATAATGATGACATCCGTTTCAGTTGAGGGAAGAGTGTTCATCATAAATGGTTCCCGCCTTTATCTGTCAAATTCATAACCTGATTTATGACCCTATTAAGGCATATTTTCAAGTTGATTTGTTTGATAATGAGCAAGTTCGAGCAAATATAAACATCAAACGCTCACAAAAGAACATTTATGTGATGTTAGTCACACACGTAATGTAAATTAACACCCATTAAAGTTAAAATAATGCTACATTCCGCGCCGTATATAGTATCAGGATCCTATAATCAGCGTCAGGTCACATATCATCCGCACATAATAAGATAATATAGTGAGCGATAAAGAAAATAATATGAGCACCCGCAAGGTAACTCACCCGTAATACTATACTTATACGAAAATTTCGAGATGAATCATAGCCAGTGGAGGCACCATGATAAGTATGTTTAAACCCGCGCCACATACCGCGCGGCTCCCAAAGGATAAGATCGATCCCACCTATCGTAAGCTCAGGTGGCAAATCTTCATGGGTATCTTCTTCGGTTACGCAGCTTATTATTTAGTGCGTAAAAACTTTGCTTTGGCGATGCCATATTTAGTTGAGCAAGGTTTTTCCCGAGGTGACTTAGGCTTTGCGCTATCAGGTATTTCTATCGCCTATGGCTTTTCAAAGTTCATTATGGGTTCGGTCTCTGACCGCTCAAATCCTAGAGTATTCTTGCCTGCCGGCTTGATACTCGCAGCGCTGGTTATGTTATTTATGGGCTTCGTTCCATGGGCAACATCCAGCATCGCAATCATGTTCGTATTGCTGTTCGTTTGTGGTTGGTTCCAAGGTATGGGCTGGCCTCCGTGCGGACGTACTATGGTTCACTGGTGGTCGCAAAAAGAACGTGGCGGTATCGTTTCAATCTGGAACTGTGCTCATAACGTCGGCGGTGGTCTTCCTCCGTTACTGTTCCTGCTGGGTATGGCATGGTTCAACGACTGGAAAGCAGCGTTCTATATGCCAGCACTGGCAGCGATCGTCATCGCCCTTATCGCTTTTGCTCTGATGCGCGATACACCACAATCATGTGGTCTACCGTCTATCGAAGAGTATAAAGATGACTATCCACCGGATTACACCGAAGAAGCTGAAGAAGAACTGACTGCAAAACAAATCTTTATGCAGTACGTTTTACCTAACAAATTACTTTGGTACATCGCCATTGCTAACGTATTCGTATATTTACTGCGTTACGGCATTCTGGACTGGTCACCGACTTACCTGAAAGAAGTCAAACACTTCTCTTTGGATAAATCGTCTTACGCTTACTTCCTGTATGAATATGCGGGTATCCCGGGTACCTTACTTTGCGGCTGGATGTCCGATAAAGTATTTAAAGGCAACCGTGGTGCAACCGGCGTGTTCTTCATGGTACTGGTTACTATCGCAACCGTTGTTTACTGGCTGAACCCGGTTGGCAACCCTGGCATCGATATGGCTTGTATGATCATTATCGGCTTCCTGATCTATGGTCCGGTTATGCTGATTGGTCTACACGCACTGGAACTGGCTCCTAAGAAAGCAGCAGGTACAGCCGCAGGCTTTACCGGTCTGTTCGGTTACTTAGGTGGCTCCGTTGCGGCGAGTGCTATCGTAGGTTATACCGTTGACTATTTCGGTTGGGACGGTGGCTTTATGGTAATGATCGGCGGTAGCTGCTTAGCCGTAGTTCTGCTTATTCTGACCATGCTTAGCGAAAACAAACATAAAGCTGAACTCCTTGCAGCTCAGAATAAAAGCCTTTAATAGCACCCTAGCTAATAAAGACTAAGAAGAAGTCGTTCGAAAAAATACTCATGGAAGTCACAGAAATGTCATCTTCCATGAGTATTATCACCAGCAGTTATTCAACTGATACTAATAAAAAAATCATATAAAAAATTCTCAAACCTTGCACGTATAGCAGAGTCACTGAGAGTACATACCATCGTAAATAGACACTTACCTACATAACAATATATGGAGAATGAAGCTTATGAGAATAGGCCTTAAGACCTTACTAACAGGAATCGTCCTGAGTATGTCAATCGTTTCAGCTGCTGAAGCAAATGCTAAAACCGATAAGACGGACAAAATTGTTATTGCCCATCGTGGTGCCAGCGGCTATCTACCGGAACATACCTTACCTTCCAAAGCGATGGCCTATCAGCAAGGCGCTGACTATCTTGAGCAAGATTTGGTTATGACCAAAGACGATAAGATCATCGTGCTACATGACCACTATTTGGATCGAATTACCGACGTTGCAGAGCGCTTCCCGGACCGTGCCCGCAAAGACGGCCGTTATTACGCTATTGATTTCACCCTACCTGAAATCAAGTCCTTACAGTTTACCGAAGGCTTTGATATTAAAGATGGCAAGAAGGTTCAGTCCTATCCTGGCCGGTTCCCGATGGGGAAATCTGATTTCCGTATCCATACTTTTGAAGAAGAGATCGAGTTCGTTCAGGGTCTGAACCACTCTACCGGTAAAAATATCGGTATCTATCCTGAAATTAAAGCGCCATGGTTCCATCGCAGTGAAGGTAAAGATATTTCCGTTAAGGTTATTGATATCCTTAAGCAATACGGTTACACCAAGAAAGACGACAACGTCTATCTGCAATGTTTTGATTTCAATGAACTAAAACGTATTAAAACAGAACTGATGCCTAAAGCAGGCGTCGATCTGAAGTTAGTACAGTTAATTGCCCGCACCGACTGGGAAGAGACCTTTGAACCCAATGCCGAAGGCAAACTGGTTAACTACAGCTACGATTGGATGTTCGAACCCGGAGCTATGGTTGAAATTGCTAAGTATGCCGACGGTATTGGCCCTCAGTACCCGATGTTGATTGATGTAAATGCCTCTAAGCCGGGCAGCGTTAAACTGACATCAATGACTAAGGATGCTCATGACAACGGTATGGTTGTCCATCCTTATACCTTACGGGCTGACTTATTGCCTAAATATGCGACCAGCATGGACCAACTGCATGAAATTATGTTCAAGCAGGCAAAGGTTGATGGCATTTTCACTGACTTCCCGGATTTAACCGTGACGTTTTTAGAAAAGCAGGGTATGCATAAATAATAATAATTTCTGATATACAGAAATAACGGAGCGTAACGACGACGGTTGTTATGCTCCGGATAATCATCAAGCTATCTTATTTAAACCATTATATTTAAAGGCAATATCTATTGTTGTATCAGGCAGTATTTGTTGCTGTATAGATAAGGACGGAAACCAGTATATGAAAACTAAACCACTCAGCCTTATTATTGCGCTCGCTTTCTGTTCGTTCTCTGCTGTTGCTTCGGCTAATCAATGTGACTCTCCTTATAACCAGACTGCCCCTAAATATAGCTACCAGCTCAAGAAGACATTTGAAGTCGACGGGCGCCAAGGGATTACCACTGACGGCAATTTTTATTATGTCTCCGGCAGTGCAACACTTTCAAAATATGATCTACAGGGTAATTTGCTGGTGAGCAATAAAACCCCGTTTGAAGGCTATAAGATTCCGGCCAATCACATCGGTGATATCGACGTTTATAACAATGAAATTTACGTTTCTTCTGAATGGTTTATGGACGGCGTAGGTAAAGATATTCAAATTGCCGTACATGATGCAGAGACTTTAAAGCTTAAGCGTACCTTCCCATTTAATCCAGACTCTGGTCAGCAAGAAGTCTCTGCGATTACCGTCGATAAAGTCAATAACAGTATCTGGATGGCATCATGGGTCGGGGAAGAAAGCGGCCGTTATCTGTATGAGTACGACTTAGAGACCGGTAAATATAAGAGAAAGGTTCACCTGCAGCCCGTGCCACAATGGATTCAGGGAATCGTCGCCTATCAGGGTGATATTTATCTCACTGCCGATGATGGTACGGCGGATGATAAAGAAGCCGATAATCTTTATCGGGTAAAAATTGATAACAACAAAACGAATGCTCCGGTAGTACTGGAAAGATCCTTTGATGACTTTAAAGACTACGGTGAAATTGAAGGCGTAGCCGTTAATCCAAAAACTCATGAGCTGTTGGTTCATTCTAACCGTGGTAAACAAATCGTCTTAGGCATGCCTAAGGGCTTCTACCCGGGCTATGACCGTGAAATCAGTGAAGTCTATGTTTACGGCATGGAACCGGTGTGTAAAAAGAAATAAATAGTAATATTTAAGCACTTTGACTCATAAAGTATCGTTTAAAATTTTTTAGTAAGTTTAAAGTAGCGCTTCTTCGGTATTTCACCATTGTGAGCGCTATGAATACGTTGCCAGTTATAACCGTATTACCATTCCCCAGTAACTCCTTCAAGTCGTTGCCTGAGAGATAACCCCAGCTTTATCTGTCTTAATAATGCGGATAAAATTTATATCAATCTGATATTAAAACATTTTATCGACATTCCCACCTCCTACTTCAGCCTTTTTGAATAAGATTAAAAAGTAGCTCTAAGCTTATTCACAAAAATGACGTTAAAAAAACCGCATTTTTCGATCGTTTTATCCTGTTTTTGTATTTTTAACCAACACATTAGCAACCATTCAACAGAGCAGGGTGATGAAAATTACCTCACTCACTGCGGTATATTCCCTCAATAGCACTCTATATTTAGCAAAGAAAGTATTAAAAACGATAATAATCAATCAATTAAAAGATGGCATGGTTATTGATAGAACCAAAGAGAACGATTAATAAAATTAAGGGTGAATCAATCCATGAAGAAAAACGCTGTTGTAATCAATCCTAAAGACTGTGTAGCTACAGCCATTCTGCCGCTTGCCGCCGGAGAAAAGGCCATGATGTTCATTAACAACGAGGCTAAAGAAGTCACGTTACTTAACTCAATTCCCGCTGGGCATAAGTTTGCCATCCGCGCTATGGCGCTACGCGACGAGGTATACAAGTACGGCGAATCTATCGGTAGGGCAACGCAAGCTATCGAACCGGGTGAGCATGTTCATGTTCATAACGTTGAGAGCGAGCGTGGGCGCGGCGATCGAAATTAATCACTGTCAATAACAATAAAAAATCACTAAGGAATATTTATGAGCAACGATACTTTTCCCGGTTACCGCCGACCAGACGGCAGCGTAGGCATTCGCAACTATGTTCTGATTCTCCCCACCAGCGTCTGCTCTAACAAAGTGGCACAGGACATTTCTCGCCAGGTAAAAGGCTCCACCTGGGTCAACAATACTTTCGGCTGTTGTCAGGTCGCCAGTGACGCCCGTCTAACGGAAAAAACGCTAATTAATGTAGCCAAGAACCCTAATGTCGGCGCCATCGTGATCGTCGGCCTAGGCTGTGAAGGCGCAGAGCCTACCCGTATTGCAGACGAAATTAAGAAGATTGGTAAACCCTCTTGTTGTATCACTATTCAACAAGAGGGCGGCACGCTACAGTGCCAAGCCAAAGGTACCTCACTGGCGCGTGAATATGCCCAGCAACTTTCGCAGCAAAAAACAGAAGTGACGCCTATCAGCGAGCTGATTTTAGCAATGGAATGTGGCGGTTCTGATACGACTTCTGGCTTGGCTTCTAACCCGGCCTGCGGCGTGGCCTCCGATACGTTAATTGCCAACGGCGGCAGTTCTATTTTATCCGAAACCACCGAGTTTATCGGGGCCGAACACATAATGGCTAAGCGCGCCATTACACCGGAAGTCGGTCAGCAACTTATCGACCTCGTGGTTTCCTGCGAGGCCAGAGCCAAAGCGCTAGGAGAAGATATTCGCGGCGGTCAGCCGACGCCTGGCAACATTCAAGGCGGCCTGACGACGATTGAAGAGAAGTCTCTAGGTTGCATTCACAAAGCTGGTCATGCACCACTGCAAGGTGTTCTGCAATATGCAGATGCGCCAACCGGCCCCGGATTGTGGATTATGGACACCCCAGGACAGGACATTGAATCAATGTCTGGCATGGTTGCCGGCGGCGCACAGGTAGTTATCTTTACTACCGGGCGCGGTACGCCAAGTGGAAACCCGATAGCACCGGTCATCAAAATCACCGGTAATAAAGCAACGTTTGATAAGATGAAGGACAATATCGACATCGACGCGTCGGCCATCATGACCGGCGAGGCCTCTATTTCTCAAGTAGGTGAAGAAATATATCGAGAAATTGTGCGCGTCGCTAATGGAAAAACTACCAAGTCAGAAGATCTGGGGCACGTCGAATTCTCTATTTATAAAATCGCCCCGACTTTCTAATCCCTATCTTTTCGGATGGCGTCCTTTCGCCATCCGCTTTTTCTGGAAGCTAACAATGAAAATTAAACAAGCTTTAGAACGATTTCCCGGCGGGATGATGGTGATACCCCTCATTATTGGTGCTCTATTTAAAACTTTCGCTCCCGGCGCGCTGGAAATCGGCGGATTTGTGACGTCGATATCTCACGGCGCCATGGCTATACTCGGCGTATTTCTGGTTTGTATGGGGGCAGACGTCCAGTTCAAAGCTGCTCCAAGAGCCTTAAAAAAGGGCGTGGCAATCACCACGGCTAAATTCGCTGGAGGCGTCCTCGTGGGGTTGCTAGTCGGTAAGTTCTGTGGCGTTGACGGGCTGTTCGGCTTATCCGCTCTAGCGATTATTGCCGGTATGACCAACTCTAATAGCGGCCTATACGCCGCTCTGGTCGGCGAATACGGTGATGAAACTGACGGCGGAGCCATCGCAGTCATATCCATTAACGATGGACCGTTTTTAACCATGTTAGCGCTGGGCAGTGCTGGTTTGGTAACCATTCCCTTTATGGACCTATTAGCAGTCATCATTCCTGTTTTCATTGGCATGATACTGGGTAATCTGGATGAAGAATTGCGCTCATTTCTGAAAACGGGCGGCGCAATGCTTATCCCTTTCTTCGCTTTTGGGTTGGGTTACGGCATCGACTTCGCCCGCCTGTTAACGGCGGGTTTTTCCGGCATCTTACTAGGACTGATAACTGTTTTTATCGGCGGTTCACTCAACATAATGGCGGATAAAATGTCGGGAGGTTCTGGTGTAGCAGGTGCTGCTGTCTCTTCAACGGCGGGCAATGCGGTCGCTACACCGGCAGCTATCGCGCTTATAGATCCAAACCTAACGGACGTCGCCGCCAGTGCAGCGGCACAGGTTGCAGCTTCAACAATTATCACTGCGTTGCTTGTACCTTTCCTAACAGTATGGATAGCCAAACGTAACGACCATCGATCGAAGGCCCCTGCTACCGGTTGATTGGTATTTTCGGCGCTCTAACTCAACCAGAGCGCCGAATTGATCCATCCAACTTCACGATTACTCATTAATGACCAACTTTTCCTTTACGCCAAGGGTAAGATATCGCATAACGACTCTTCTGAATTTGTAGGTCTACTGGTTATGAACACAATTACGCCCGAGACTACGTTAACTCCCCTATGCCTCGTTGCCCCCTACCCAGCGTTGATAGAAGAGACTAAAAGTCTTCTGCATCAGTTCACCACACCGTTAACGTTGCACTTAACTGACTTAAACCGCGTTATAGAAGAGCTACCGACACTTGAGACCCGTGGCTATCGCGTTCTCATCAGTCGGGGCGGCTGCGCTGACCTTTTACGCCAACACAGTAGCCTACCCGTCGTAGAGATCAAAACATCGGGCTACGATGTTCTCAATGCACTGGCTCCGTTTATCGGACAGAGTGTCCACATCGGCATCGTCGGCTTTCGCAGCGTGGTAGATGGTTGCTGTCGTGCGGCAAAACAGTTGGGCATCGAACACCAATCTTTTTTATTGACGAGTAACGATGCAAAAGAGATCGCAACCATGCAACAAAAGCTCGCGGCCCAGAAGCTAGATTGGATCATCGGGGATACCGTGTTTCAGGACTACTTCGCCCCGCTAGCTACCCAGTTTCGACTTCTGAACTCCGGCATTGACTCCGTGAGACAGGCTCTGGAAGAGGCACAAACGCTCTATCAAGCCCTCAGCCGTCAGGCACTGGAGCGCGACCACCTGCAACTGATTTTGGACAAATTCGACAAAGGCGTCATCTCCGTCGATGAGCGAGGCAAAGTGCTGCACGTTAATCACTGTGCCCACACATTGTTCAGTTTAAAAACAGCGGAAGAAGGCGATATAAGGTCATTCACTCCGCTCATGCTGTCTCAATTAAGTCCAGATATACAACCTGATTGGGATACGTTACGGCAGGGTAAATCGGTGTTGGCACAAATTATAGACAGTGCGCAGGGGGTATTAGTATTAAATCAGTACCCGGTGATCGCCGATGGCAGACTTATTCGCGCCGTTCTAACAGTACAAACCGTCTCTAGCCTGCGGGACACAGAGTATCAGGTTCGACGCCAAGAGCTGGCACAACGCGGCTTAAACGCTCGCTATTGCTTTAATGACATTATCACCGAAAACGCCGAAATGAAGCGACGATTGGACATCATGCGTACCTACGCGCTGACTGATGCCACGATCCTTATAGGCGGAGAAAGCGGCACCGGTAAAGAACTGCTGGCACAAAGCCTACACAACGCCAGCCGTCGGGCAAACGGCCCCTTCGTTGCCATCAACTGCGGTGCCGTTGCGCCACAAATTTTGGAAAGCGAACTGTTTGGCTATGTGGCGGGTGCGTTTACTGGCGCGTCGCCAAAGGGAAAATCCGGGCTATTCGAACTGGCTCATCAGGGAACGCTGTTTCTTGACGAAATCGGTGAACTGGACAAGCCTCTGCAGTCGCGTTTGCTTAGAGTTTTGCAGGAACGGCAGATTATGCGACTGGGTTCCGATAGAGTTATCCCGATCGATATTCGCATTATCGCAGCCACCAACAAAAAATTACCGCAATTGATAGAACAGGGCACGTTCAGAGAGGATCTATACTATCGGCTCAACGTGCTTAAAGCGACAACGCTGCCTTTGCGTGAGCGACCCGAAGACGTCCGAGTTATCGGTACCTATCTGCTAAATGAATACTGCCAGCGCTATCAGTTACCCGAAATGACACTAACTCCGGAACTATGGAAACGGTTACAAAACTACTCATGGCCGGGCAACGTACGTCAGTTGAGCAATATTATCGAACGACTGGTGCTATCCATCCATTCCCGCCCGGCAACGCTGGCAGAGGCCCAACTACTGATGGACGATTTAGAACCCACCGCCACATCAATATCATCGTCCTCCTGTTCGCGCTGTCGAATGCTGAAAGGCGATTTTAAAACCATCCGGCTGAGAATGCTGCACCAGTTGCTTCTCACCGAGCGAAATAATAAAAGTCAGTTAGCTAAGCGGCTTAACGTAGACAGAACGTCACTAAACCGGTGGCTGAAGGAGGATGTAAGCGAAGATTCGTCAACCTATGAGTAGAGACGTTTTTATTCAATGGACGATATCATTGAGAATCTATAGGGAGCGCGGACTGAAATATTTCAAACAAAAAATCAGGAAAAGATCCCGTTTACGTGCAGCAAGTAGCCTGACAAATATCTATAAAACCGGTAGTAACCAGTTCGGAGCTAAGCCAGTAAAATTAATTTAGTTAAGACAGTTCAACTCTCATCGTCTACATCAAAATAGACTCTGGCCATCAAAGCGCCCTGAGAACCAAACTCTTCAAGCACGCCCCCTAAATCAACCCAGAGTCTCTGAGACCTTAACCGATCGTTATTCAGGTTAACGCCGGCTAAAGTAAATACTCCCTGTAACTCATGGAGCTGACCATCAGGCGAACCAATCTTTATGGCGCACTCAAAAGCTACCGCAGCCCGAACTAACACCATTTTATCTGGGTTATCAGCCTCAGGCAGGCCGCCGGTCAGCCAATCCGGCTCAGAAGTCACCACAAACTCAACAATCTTAGAACCGCTAACCTGCTGGCTAAAAACATTCTCGGCCATAGTTACAATCGTGGAATAAGGATCGTCATTCAGCCATTCAAGCATATGTTTTGTTTGTTCAAGCCGGCTAAAATTATGCATATCATCAATACTCGCCGTGAGTTAAAGGTACATCTTACGTAAATAGTGCATTACCGCATCATCAACATTGGTACCAATCACTTCCAGGTTAGGCAGTCGATCTTTAAGGCGCTGATGGGCATTTTGCATAATGCAACCCTTGCCAGACATCTCCAGCATTTCAACGTCGTTCATGCCGTCGCCAAAGGTAATGCAGTCTTTCAATCCGTAGCCCAAGATACCGGCAACGTCTTCTAATGCATGTCCTTTAGATACTCCGCCGCCCATCACTTCAAGACAGTAAGAGAGTGAGAAACTCACATTGACCCTATCGCCCCAACGGGCATTAATCACTTCTTCGAGCGCGACTAATTCGTCGTGGTCGCGACAGGTAAAGAAGACTTTGCAAATTCCATCGGTCGCCAGCGTATCCGGATTAAAGACCTGATAGCTAAAGTCAGACTCTTGATGGAAATTCTTTAAATCTTCACTTTCGCGATTAGTGAACCACTCATCATTACGATAAACATGGGTTTCAATTTTCGGATTTTTATCCACAATATGATAAAGATCATAAGCAATATCCGGGGCCAGATTATGGCTAAATATCAGCTCGCCCTTGGCATTGTGTACTCGAGCACCATTCGAAGTAATCATAAAGGTGTCAATGCCCAGACCATCACGGATCTGTCCAACATCAACATGATGACGGCCAGTAGCAAAAATAAAGTTAACGCCACTTTTAGATATCAGCTTTAACGTGTCTTTAGCAAACGGGGAAAGGGTATGATCTGCCTGCAACAGAGTGCCATCCAAATCGGATGCAACGATATGATACATATAAAAATTACCAACCTTTATTTAAACGTAAACAAAAAATACTAACGCACTGAAATAGTGATTAATAGCGGGCAAAAAAACCTAATATCTCTATCAGTGCTTCAGTGCGCATTTCATCTTTTTCAAACAGAATTTCATGACGGGCACCGTTAATCACCTTCGGCCCACCGCCCTCACAGGGATGACCCGCATCAGCCAAAGCCTGACAAAATGCCAGATGAGAATTATTATCTACTAAACGCTCCTGGCTTGCCTGCAATAAAAGCAATGGAGTGGTAATCTGAGGCGCGAGTGCTATTGCCTTTTCACCGGCCATCATCGATTCTCTTACCCAATGGTAAGTCGGGCCACCGAGCCTGAGTTCGGGGCGGTCGGCATAATGTCGTGAAAATAAGCGGTAGCGAGCTTTACTGTGAGTCAGAACATTAACGGCATAAGGTAAGGGAATCCAGCGCCCAGTGCCTACAGCATAATACTCACGCACCCCCTGCCATTTTTCCGTAATATCAGTAATTCTTTTAGCTAACCAAACGGGCATAGGTAAAGCAATACCCAGCATTGGTGAGCAGAGCACCGCAGCTCGCACGGCATTCGGGTGTCTGGCTAAAAATAGTGTCGCAATCGCACCGCCCATAGAGTGGGCCAGCATAAAGGATTGCTGATACTCTTCAGCCATAAAAATATTGAGCCAAAAGATTTCAAAATCATCAACGTAGTCGTCAAAATTCTCAACGTGCCCGCGATGACTGTCCTCCAGTAAACGACCAGAAAATCCCTGACCACGATGGTCAAGGATCCAGACATCATAGCCACAGCGAAAAAGATCGTAGGCCAACTCCTGATACTTTAGGTAGCCTTCCGTTCTCCCGGTTACAACAACAATCGCCCGATGATGATCGTCTGAAGTGAAACGCACATATTCAATAGGCACACCGTCGACGCCTTCAAAACTTAATTCCTGACGCTGTTGCCAGAAGTCCAATAAAGGCCCAGACGTGAACGCCGCGAAGTGTTTTTCACGGTTTAACCAGTCTTTTTTAAACGATAAAAAGTCTACTGTCATGGTTTCACATATCTTAAATTGATAAATGTTTATGACCTATACTGCCAAATTTATCAATAGTATATTGTGCCATATATTGTTGGTTAGCTGCGGGTTTGGCTAAATTATAGCTGCACATAAATCTATTTGAACCAATGATTACAGACTTTTTTGTATGCGATTAATCCAATATAAAAAGCATACGCAGAGTAAAGATAGGCTACGCATCAAATTCGGTGTACATTTTATTGTAACGATGACGGTGCCTGAATAGGTGCCCCGTCGCTTTTATTTTGAGACCGAATCAATAGAAGGAACCACCGTGACGCTTGAATGGTGGCTGACCTACTTAGTTACAACAATTATCCTTAGCCTTTCTCCCGGCTCCGGCGCAATAAATACCATGAGTACCGGTATTAGCTATGGTTTTCGAGGAGCACTGCCTTCTATTGCTGGCCTGCAGGTCGGACTATCAGTACATATCGTTTTAGTCGGTATCGGATTGGGAACGTTATTAACGCAATCTGTCATAGCCTTTGATATTTTAAAATGGCTGGGTGCGGCCTATTTAATCTGGTTGGGCATTCAGCAATGGCGTACCGCTGGTGCCTTAGATCTGAATGCGGTATCAAAAGCGTTACCTGGCAGCGGGTTGTTTAAACGTGCAATATTAGTCAATCTGACTAACCCTAAAAGCATCGTTTTTTTAGCTGCTCTGTTTCCTCAGTTTATTATTCCGAATCAACCTCAGGGAGCCCAGTACCTGATTCTGGGCATGACCAGCGTAGTCGTTGATATTATTGTTATGATTGGCTACGCAACTCTGGCAACCCACGTTGCCAAATGGATCAAAGAACCCCATCAAATGCGACTGCTTAACCGCATCTTCGGTTCATTATTTATTATGGTGGGTACGTTGCTGTTTTTTGCCCGTAAAACCAATGGGTAAGATGGACGGATATTGGGCGATTATAAGTTTTACTGCTTAATATTTTTTGTATATCGAATAAATTCACTTGCACCCTTTTCCACATTTTGTAATGTGGAGGGAGTCGAGCTCATAATTAGCTACGTTCAGCAAAAGCAAGACAGCGAATACACTCACATTTATTACCTCCAAGGTTAGGATTGTTGAATATGAAAAACGTCGGTTTTATTGGCTGGCGCGGTATGGTCGGTTCCGTTCTGATGCAACGAATGATCGAAGAACGCGATTTTGACGCCATACGCCCGGTTTTCTTCTCTACCTCACAGACAGGTCAAGCAGCCCCTTCATTTGCAGGCCAAAGCGGCACGCTACAAGATGCCAATGATATCGAAGCCCTACGCGCGCTGGATATCATCATTACCTGCCAGGGTGGCGACTACACCAGCGAAGTGTATCCAAAGCTACGCGCTAGCGGATGGAACGGCTACTGGATTGATGCAGCTTCAACCCTGCGCATGAAAGACGATGCCATTATCATTCTTGATCCGGTTAACCATGATGTTATCCATCAGGGCCTGAATCAGGGCATTAAAACCTTTGTTGGCGGCAACTGTACCGTTAGCTTAATGCTGATGTCCCTTGGCGGCCTGTTTGCGAATAATCTGATTGAATGGGCTTCGGTTGCCACTTACCAGGCCGCTTCCGGTGGCGGGGCCCGTCATATGCGTGAACTCCTGACCCAAATGGGCATGTTGCACGCTAACGTAGCTAAAGAGCTTCAGGACCCGGCATCAGCCATTCTGGATATCGAACGCAAAGTTACAGAACAGATGCGTAGCGGAACCTTACCCGTTGATAATTTTGGTGTGCCATTAGCCGGTAGCCTGATCCCATGGATCGATAAACAACTGGAAAATGGCCAAAGCCGCGAAGAGTGGAAAGGTCAGGCAGAGACCAATAAAATACTTAACACCGCCAGCCCAATTCCGGTCGATGGTCTCTGTGTCCGTATTGGTGCACTTCGCTGCCACAGTCAGGCATTCACACTGAAACTCAAAAAAGATATCCCGCTGGCTGACATTCACAGCATGCTGGCTGAAAATAATGAGTGGGTAAAAGTCGTACCGAACGATCGTGAAATTTCAATGCGTGAGTTAACACCTGCAGCGGTTACCGGTACCTTATCGACGCCGGTCGGTCGCTTACGTAAGCTCAATATGGGACCAGAATACCTATCAGCATTCACCGTAGGTGACCAGCTACTCTGGGGAGCAGCAGAACCACTGCGCCGTATGCTGCGGATTCTACTACAAGCTTAATCTTTAGATGATTGTGTAGTTACAAAAATGGCCCCGTTCGGGCCATTTTTAATGGTTAAAATAAACAATCAGCGCTACTTCGCCATCATCTCTTCTTTGGTGCTCTTGAGGAATTTATATTCCTTGCCGTCATACACCCACTTAGCCGTAGATGATTCAGCCGCAGTAGCATTGGTGGTATCAAGGTCGGATAATCCGTTATGCTTCTCAGCCAAAACATTAATCAAATAACCAGAATCAAATAATACCGTACTGGCAGTTTCGCCCTTTTGCACCACAACCCAGAACGGCCCCTGAGATGCTCCCCATCCGCAGGCACTCTTGGTGGTTACAAAGTAGCCTTGTACATCCGCGCCGAGGTCGATAGATTTACTTTGAAGCCCACATTCTGAGTAATCATTCCTGTAGGTTTTGCTATTTTTTACAGCACCATCAATTAGTGCAGGAAGCTCAACAAAGCCTTCATCTTCAATAGTGACTGCTGCTGTTTCTTGGGCAAACGCCGTTGAACACAATAGCGGAGCGGCTAACACCAAAAACGCTAATCCTTTAACGACCTTATTCATCAATAATCCTTATCATTGTTTAATGTGTTGTATCTGATTAATTCATCAGGATTCTAAATACTTATTCTGAATCTGAGTACGTTTTTCTGCCGTTAACCCAAACTCCTGCTCAAGCCAATTATTGGTGTTACCATAGCGTTTATCAATGGCTTTCAATGCAGTACCGATAAACACTTCCTTCGCTGACATAACATAATTCAAACTATCAATGCCATGCTGCTCATTTAACTGCCTAGCCAAATGGGACATCATTTCGTTGCGAAAAGGCGCTAACGTCGTTTCCGTCAGCATATAGTCTTCAATAACGGTATCGCGATTGGCTCCCAGCGTTAACAATACAATTGCAGAACCAATTCCTGTTCTGTCTTTACCTACCGCACAGTGTTGAACCAGCGCACCGGATTCCGGCTGCATCATAACCGTTGTCAGATGGCGATATGCTCGATTATCAAAGGGAAGCTTATGGTATAAGCGAGACATAAAGTCAACCGCATCAAACTTTGCTAGCATTTCATCGTTTAACTTAGCAAAGTTAGCATTAACATCGTCAGTTAACGGATTGGCGGGTACGTTATCGTACTGAACGCCCTGCCAGATAACATCCGGTTTCAGCTTTACCTCATCAATATCACGATAATCAATAATATGGGTTAACGGCATTTGGCTCAAATATTGGCAATCATCCGCAGTCAGGCGGTCGAGAGAACCCGCTCTTAGCAATAAGCCGGATTTAACTTTACGCCCGTCAGCCCCGGAGTGCCCCCCCTGATCGCGGAAGTTAATTCCCCCTTGAAGGGGTAACAGAGAAGAGTGTAATAAGTGATTAGTAGCCATAAGTCCCTCTTATATTTAGCTATTATAAAATGGTATTTGCCTATAGGCGCTAAGCAGTAGCAAATGGATAGTATCGGATATGATAAACGGCAACAGTTTTCTGTTGCCGTAAAAGCGGAGGATCAGATAAACGAAAATGCATCGCCAAACATTCTGGATTCATCGGCATTACGCTCACCGCAGAATCGCTCTCTGGCAATTTTGACCATTTCAAAACGCCCGGCAATATAGATATCGTATTCAGCCAATGAACCGAAATCAGACAGAACCGCTGTCAGAACGGTACCCGTTCTTCCACGCCATTCACTTTCTGGCTGCTCAACCACCGAGACTACATTCAGGTTCGGATACTGTACGGATAACGACTCCAGACGCGTTAAATCATAAAGATGATTCTCTTCACGTCCTCCCCAGTATAAGAAAATCGGCCGGTTAGGTTGCTTATCCAATACGGTCATCAGAATAGAATTGACATAAGAGAAGCCGGTACCGCCTGCAATTAACAGAATCGGCCGCTCAGAGTCCTGCCGTAACCATGCATCCCCATGAGGAATATCAATGGCAATAGACTCTTCTTTTAACAGGCGATCCATTACCGCCATAGCGTACAAGTTAAGCTCAGAAGCACCGATATGTAATTCGATAGAACCGGTGTCCTCTGGCGTGGAAGCCATTGAAAATGGACGCTTATCACGCTCATCCATAACAACCATCAGATACTGACCGGCCTGAAACGAGAATGGCATGTCCGGCGTTAAACGCACACGGAATACCGTATCAGTGATCGACTCCACTGACGTTACCTTACAATTCAATATTGCCATGTACTCCCTCTGCCGGGTCATCAAATAAAAAACAAGAACACATTAATGTAACCATTAGCGCGGTTTTTCTCCATGGCTAAAAATTGCCAATTCGTCCCAAATAGCATCAATACGTGAACTAACCTGCGGGTCCATCTTTATCGGACGCCCCCACTCACGCTGGGTTTCTCCCGGCCATTTATTCGTCGCATCCATACCCATTTTTGATCCCAGTCCTGAAACCGGCGATGCAAAATCCAAATAATCAATCGGGGTATTTTCCATCAGAATAGTGTCTCTCGCAGGATCCATTCTGGTCGTAATTGCCCATATCACATCATTCCAATCACGGGCGTTAATGTCATCATCACAGACGATAACAAACTTTGTATACATAAACTGCCGCAGGAAAGACCAAACCCCCATCATGACGCGTTTAGCATGACCCGCATATTGTTTTTTCATCGTCACAACGGCCATCCGATAAGAACATCCTTCGGGTGGCAAATAGAAATCGACAATCTCAGGGAACTGCTTTTGCAAAATAGGGACAAACACCTCATTTAGCGCAACACCCATCACCGCGGGCTCATCAGGCGGACGCCCCGTATAAGTGGAATGATAAATTGCATCAGACCTGCGGGTAATGTGCGTTACGGTAAACACCGGGAAATTGTCTATTTCGTTATAGTAACCGGTATGATCGCCATAAGGTCCTTCCGGCGCCATTTCACCCTGTTCAATATAACCCTCAAGCACAATCTCAGCGCTGGCCGGCACCTCTAAGTCATTAGAGATACACTTAACCACTTCGGTTTTATGACCGCGTAGCAATCCGGCAAAAGCGTATTCAGATAGCGTATCCGGCACCGGAGTAACCGCAGCCAGTATCATCGCCGGATCGGCTCCCAAAGCTACTGCGACGGGAAAACGTTGCCCGGGATGTTCCTGACACCACTCCTGAAAATCTAACGCCCCGCCCCGGTGGGACAACCAGCGCATAATAACTTTATTCTTACCTAATACCTGTTGGCGATAAATCCCCAAATTTTGACGTTCTTTATGAGGGCCTTTGGTGATCGTCAGCCCCCATGATATCAACGGAGCCGCATCTTCCGGCCAACAGTGCATGATAGGAAGTTTACCGAGGTCAACGTCGTCACCCTGCCAAATTTGCTCCTGACAAGGTGCTGAAGATAAGCGTTTAGTCGGCATATTCAGTACCTGCTTAAACTGCGGTAGCTTGTCGACTAAATCACGGAATCCTTTCGGTGGATCGGGCTCTTTTAAGAAGGCAAGTAACTTACCTACATCCCGTAACGCACTAACATCTTCTTGACCCATTCCTAAAGCAACCCGTTTCGGTGTACCAAATAAGTTACATAACACCGGCATTTGGTAGCCTTTAGGGTTTTCGAATAACAATGCCGGACCACCTGCCCGCAGCGTGCGGTCAGAGATCTCCGTCATCTCTAGATAAGGATCAATCGGTTGGCTAATGCGCTTTAATTCACCCTGTTCTTCAAGCAGGGTGAGGAAGTCACGCAGATCTCGGTATTTCATAGCGTCTGTTTATGGCCGGTTAAAATGTCATTATAGGGATATTACCCCAATCAAGCTGCTGTCACTGACGCTGATATCAGCAACAGGTAAAGGGTACCAAAGCACTCAGCGCAGAGGTATCAGTATGTTCAGTGGTTTCCTGACCATGGCGGAAAATCTTGAAGCCCTGATCTTTAGCACTGAAATAACGCAGCTTAGTACCTGAAATCTGTAACAAGCTCGCTTCACGCAATGCGACAACAGATTCTGTCGGATTCACTGCACAGAACTCTGCCAGACGTTCATCACGGGTTTCGCCCATGTGTCCGCTGAGGTGAGCATCAATATAATGTGGGTTAATCTGTATCGGGAAGAGTCCCAGAGAAGGCAGTACTACGCTACTACGAACGGGCATATCGTTAGTGGTACGGATTGACGGGCAGGCCACGTTACATCCGGCACTCCAGCCGATATAAGGAACTTCTCGTTCACGCACGGCACGTTGAATCGGAACAATCAGACATTTTTCATGCAGCATTTGATTCAGCATCCAGGTGTTACCACCGCTGATGATAATGCACTCTGCCTGATCGATAGCCTCAGCTTGATTATCAAAATGATGAATGCTGGTCACTTGGATACCTAAGGTTTTTTCTAAGTCACGGGCACGATCGTCATAATTGCTACGAATAAGAGCATAGGGTATTAATATGGCTTTCGTTGCTTTACGGCGTTCTAACACGGTCAAAATCTGCTTTTTAGCGTAACCTAGCAATTCTGCGTCACCAGATGCCTTGCCGTTACTCAACAATATCAGTTCCATATAAATCACCTCTATTTAGTTATTAACACACTATTTATACATGAAAATGTAAGTATTAACTGTGATCGTTTCCAGTTTCGACCAAAACAATAAGTTAGCATAGCCCTAATATTCAGATTAATCGACGAACCTTTTTTGTCTATTTACCAATGCTTTTGCTATCCTAGCAAGGTTTTTTAACTGGGCGTAATTATAGCTAATGGAATCATGGTATCTACTTTACTGTAAACGCGGGCAGTTAACGCGCGCGCAGGAACATTTACACCGTCAGGAAGTCCCCTGTTTTAGTCCAATGTACCAAATGGAAAAAATCATTCGGGGGAAAAAAGTACTGATAGATGAGCCTTTGTTTCCAAATTATCTATTTATTGAATTGGATCCGGAAAGAGTTCATACCACCACGATTAGCGCAACCCGCGGCGTCAGCCACTTTATCCGCTTTGGTAAACTTCCGGTGCAAATTCCGTTTAGCCTAATCAAAAGTCTGATGCTACAACCAAAGCCCTTGCTGACGGACCCAACGTTACCAAAGTGTGGCGATAAGGTCATCATTACGGAAGGTATTTTCGAAGGACTTGAGGCTATTTATGCTGAACCTGACGGAGAAACCCGCTCAATACTATTATTGAGCCTGATTAATCAGAAAGTCGAACACCGAATTGATAATAATCAGTTTGAGAAACGCCCGGTTCAGGATTAGCTAACGGGCGTTAGATATACGCTGTCATGTTGAATATAAACGATTAGTTATGGTTAAAACGGCCACTAATTAGGGCCGTTTTAACCAAGAACGGCGTTCTTCACTTAGCGGCGCATTGCATCTTCATGCAGCCATTGAGCGACTCGCTTGGCAAAATAGGTCAGAACACCATCAGCCCCCGCGCGTTTAAAACAAAGCAGCGATTCCATTACCGCAGGCTGTTCCTGTAGCCAGCCATTCTGGAATGCGGCCATATGCATCGCATACTCACCGGAGACCTGATAAGCAAAGGTCGGTACTCCAAAGGTATCTTTTACCCGACGAACCACGTCTAAATAAGGCATGCCCGGCTTCACCATCACCATATCTGCGCCTTCCTGCAGATCCTGGGCGACTTCCTGAAGCGCTTCGTTGCTATTAGCCGGATCCATCTGATAATTTTTTTTGTTTCCGCCTTTCAGGTTACCGCTGGAACCGACTGCATCACGGAAAGGGCCGTAATAACAAGAAGCATACTTAGCGGAGTAAGCCATAATCTGCGTATTGACCAAATTTTCGATTTCAAGCTGCTGGCGAATAGCACCAATACGGCCATCCATCATATCGCTTGGTGCAACAATATCAGCACCGGCTTCGGCATGACACATAGCCTGTCGAACTAAAATCTCTTTAGTCACATCGTTAATAACATAGCCATCTGCATCAATAATGCCATCCTGACCGTGTACGGTATAAGGATCTAACGCAACGTCGGTTAATACACCTATTTCAGGTACGGCGGCCTTCAGCGCACGGATAGCACGCGGAACCAATCCTTCAGCATTATAAGACTCTTCAGCATGTAACGTTTTCAGATTTGATTCAATAACCGGGAAAAGAGAGATAACCGGAACACCGAGTTTCGCAAGCTGCTCCGCTTCTTTAACCAGTAAATCAACGCTCATACGTGTCACACCGGGCATTGAAGCCACTTCCTGACGCTGGTTAGTCCCTTCCAGAATGAATACCGGATAAATCAGATCGTTTACCGTTAGCTGATTTTCAGAGACTAAACGACGGCTAAAGTCGTGGGCACGAACGCGACGCAGGCGACGCTCAGGAAATGCACTCGGAATAATATAGCTCACTAAAACTCTCCTTAAATATTCATTTGCTACTCAGATCGGACCCATATTTTGATGGCCAAAATTTAAACTACCGTCAAATCGCCTCTACCATTAACCGATATAATACGCTGCAATAACCCCGACTTAAACCAGTCCAAGTAACTGATAAGCATTCTGTTGGGTTCTTTCCCCAAGCCACACCGGGTCTTCATGTCTTAATTTAGCCACCTGCTCAAGGATATGGGCCAAATGGGCTGGTTCATTACGCCTTGATGAAGGTTTCGGCTTTAGGTCACGCGGCAATAAATAAGGCGCATCAGTTTCTAACAGAAGTTTATCCGCCGGAATTAACGATACCAACTCCCGAAGTTCTAATCCTCGACGCTCATCGCACACCCAGCCGGTAATACCAATATAAAGACCAAGCTCCAGATATGCCTCTAACGCCTGTCGATTATCAGTAAAGCAGTGAACAACCGCAGCCGGAACTTTAGATAACCAAGGTTGGAGCAATTCAATAAAGCGCGGAAAGGCATCCCGGCAGTGAAGAAACAGCGGCATATCCAATTCAGCAGCCATGGCTAGTTGTGCATTAAACGCCTTTTCTTGCTCTTCCGGCGTCGAAAAGTTACGGTTAAAATCTAATCCGCACTCACCAATAGCAACCACTTCAGGCAGCTTCGCCAGTTGATAGATTTGTTGTTCACAATCGGCAGACCACCCTGATGCATCATGAGGATGGACCCCCGCAGTACTCCAACAATAGTCAGGGTATTCACTAGACAACTGACTCGCCGCAATGCTCTCTTTTAAACTGGTACCGGTCACTAACATGCCGTTAATACCCGCCAGTCTGGCTCGACTTACTACGTCGTGCTTATCCTGAGCAAACTGACGATTAGTCAGATTTACGCCAATATCAAACATGCCTATATACTCCGAGAATAAATAACCGGCGGCTAAAATACACAAGCCGCCCGAAGGCGGCTTGAAAGATCATGATATAAACCCCGGACTACGCCGTTGGTTTTTCTTGCTCTTGCTCATCACTCTCTTCTTCATCTTCACCACTTTCTGCTCTGGCTTTTCGACCTTTACCTTCATAAAAACGGGCAAAGAATAGGCCAATTTCAAACAGAATACACATTGGAATAGCGAGTAGCGTTTGAGAGAAAACGTCCGGAGGTGTGAGTAACATCCCGACAACGAAAGCACCCACGACGATATATGGACGTTTCTTTTTCAATTCTGCGGTGGTTGTTACCCCACTCCAGCATAACAAGATAATCGCTACCGGCACCTCAAAGGAGACCCCAAAAGCAAAGAACAACGCCATGACGAAGTTAAGGTAATTATTAATATCAGTCGATATCAATATCCCTTCCGGCGCAGTCTTAACAAAAAAACCAAAGGCTAATGGGAATACCACAAAGTAAGCAAATGCCATACCAAGGTAAAACAAGAACGTACTGGAAAACAGCAACGGTATCATCAACCGACGTTCATGCTTATACAGTGCCGGTGCAATAAAGGACCACACTTGATAAAGAATAAACGGCGCAGAAATGAATACCGAAACAATCAACGTTAATTTAATCGGCGTCAGAAAGGGTGATGCAACATCGGTTGCAATCATACTTGCCCCTTTCGGCAACTGACTGATTAACGGTGAGGACACCATGTGATAAATGTCATTTGAAAAATAGACCAGGGCCAAAAAAACTACGACGATGCAAGTCAGCGATCGTAGTAAACGGGACCGTAATTCAATCAAATGGCTGATAAGCGGTTGAGTATCTTCTACGGCCATGGATTAATTTTCGCTGTCAGTTTTATGAATAGACACCGGAGTCGGCTTAGCTGTCACGTCATCGGCTACAGTTTCAGCGGCTGGCTCAACAGATGCAATCTTCGCTTCTGCTTGGCTGACAACTGGCTTAGCCGCAACTTCACTGACCGGGGGCGTTGAATCAGTTGGCGCTACTGATGGCTGCACGGCTTCAGACACTTTATTCAGATCGCTCTGAATTGAGGTTTTCATACCGGTCGCCATCTCTTTCAGCTCATCCATCGACGCCTTCAGCTCAGGAGATAAATTCTGCAAGCCAGCACTCTCAGCCTTTTTCAGGCTTTCTTTCAGCTCTTGCAGTTTTAACTCTTGAGTGAGCTCGTTCTGGACTGAAGAAGCCAAAGATCTCATCGCCCGGATCCAGCCTGTGACTGTTTTTACAGCCACAGGTAACCGCTCAGGACCAAGCACGATCAGACCGATAACCAGTACAACAACTATTTCACCAAATCCTATATCGAACACGGCTTACACCTGCTCTTTGTTCTGGCTCTTTTGCTCTTCGGTTTTCACCGCAGGTTGTTGCTGCTCTTGAATTGACTTCACTTCAAAATCAGCGTCTTGGTCTTTTTGAGCTTCTTCTTTAGCTGCTGGTGTTGCAGCTTCGTCATCACCCATCGCTTTTTTAAAGCCTTTTACAGATGCACCCAGATCGGAACCTAGCGTACGCAATTTTTTAGTTCCAAACAGTAATACGACAATCGCGACAATTATCAGTAACTGCCAAATGCTAATTCCACCCATGAGATATGCCTCTATAAATGCATGTAAATTCAATTGTTGCCATAGTATACGGCAGTTTCATTAAGCTGTAGTAAATTTCTTTACGCCGCTTTTATCCAACCAATCAACCAGACAACAACGCCCGCGCCCGCCAGATATGCTGGCCAAACCGGTATATGATTTGAAAACAAAATTGTAGCACTAACTAATAGTGTAGCACCTACCCCAAAAAGGTAACGCGACTGGTTCTGCCTCCCATTTCTGGCATAAAGCCGGACACTGAGTTTATCAATACTATTTTGCAATTCTTTGTGCTGCCGCAAACTGTCGTAAAACAGTTCAGGTAATTCAGGTAATTTTTCTACCCAGAATGGTGCCTTTTCTTTCAACGTGCGAAGCAGTGCAGGAATACCGACCTGATCTCGCATCCATGATTCAAGGAAAGGTTTTGCCGTTGTCCATAAATCCAGCTGTGGGTAGAGCTGACGACCCAGCCCTTCAATATACAACAGTGTTTTTTGTAACAGGACAAGCTGTGGCTGAACTTCCATATTAAAACGGCGCGCCGTATTAAACAGGTTCAGCAACACGTGGCCAAAAGAGATTTCAGACAGTGGTTTTTCAAAAATCGGCTCACACACGGTTCGGATAGCAAACTCAAATTCTTCCACATTGGTATCCGGCGGAACCCAACCAGAATCAACATGTAACTCAGCGACTTTACGGTAGTCCCGGTTAAAGAATGCGATAAAGTTTTCAGCCAGATAACGCTTATCATCTTTACTCAACGACCCCACTATTCCACAGTCAATACCAATAAATTGTGGATTATCAGGCATTGCATAGCTGACAAAGATATTGCCCGGGTGCATGTCTGCATGGAAAAAGCTGTCACGAAAAACTTGGGTAAAGAACACCTGAACGCCGCGCTCAGCCAGCAGCTTCATATTGGTGCCGTTGGCTTCTAACGCGGCAATATCCGAAACAGGAATACCGTAAATACGCTCCATAACCAAAACGTTTTCATGGCAGTAATCAGAATAAATTTCAGGAATATAGAGCATCGGGCTGCCGTCAAAATTACGGCGAAGCTGGATAGTATTTGCTGCCTCACGCCGCAGATTCAGCTCATCTAACAGTGTTTTTTCATACTCACGCACCACTTCGCGCGGCTTTAAGCGGCGGCCATCAGGCAGAAGTTTAGGAAGCCATCCTGCCAGACGATACATCAGACGAATATCAGCTTTTATAATCGGTTTGATATCCGGTCGAATAACTTTTATCACCACTTCTTTGCCGTTACTTTTTAAAACGGCAGTATGGACTTGAGCAATGGAAGCCGACGCTAATGCATTAATATCAAAATCATCAAACCACTGCTCGATACTTCCACCCATCGAGGATTCTATTTGTTGACGGGCAAGCACGCCGTCAAACGGTGCTACCTGATCTTGCAATAACGCAAGTTGATCGGCAATCACTGGCGGGAACAGATCCCGGCGGGTGGACATCATTTGCCCAAACTTAATCCATACCGGGCCTAAGGTTTGTAGCGCCAGACGCAGACGTTCCCCCAGCTCTTTCTCAGGATACTGGTTTCTCATCCAAAACAATAAACGACAACCAAATCTTAATGGCCAGGTTAAGCGCATTTTAGGAATCAGTTCATCTAAGCCATGGGTGAGAAAAACGCGAATAATCACATAGAATCGGAAAAATTCAGACGGGGTCATAGGGATTTCTCCAGCTTTTCTATTCTTTCTATTAGGGAATCAACCTGTTGAGAAAGCACTTCGGTTTCATCACTAAAATGAAGAACTTCTAGTCTGCCGGGAGCTAAACGCCACTCTTCCGTTACAGCCTGAGCCAGATAGGCCTGTTTTTGCTCTACCCAATGTTTAGCCTTGCGGCTACCGGACTGAACGCCCTGACTGATAGTTTCAGCAGCAACGTCGCCGATATAAGGAGATAACCATTCGGCCGGATCCCATTCTGCGAGATCAATCAACGTCACAAATTGCTGTATAACCTGTATATCACCTTCAACCACGACTTCGCCTTCACGAAGTAAGGCTGAGAGGCGCTGGCGATCGCGTAAGGAAAAAAGAACGGGTAATTGTGTTATCAGTGTGCAATCCGCCGGTTGTTCCCACTGGCTCACAACATCGATATGGTTCACGCTAAATACCAGCGTCAGCGATGTTGATAATTCTTGCAAACTTAGCTTGAGAGTCTTACCTGACAGCCGATGGCTGGCAGACTGCATACTGCGATCGCGAAAGAGTAAATTATTCAGAGAGGTTTCTATCACTCCGGCAATCAAGGGAACAAACAGCATAGTGATCCTTCGCTAAAACTTGAAACCGCGGTGAAGTGCAACAATGCCCCCGGTTAAATTGAAGTAGTTAACATTATCAAATCCTGACTCTTCCATCATCCCTTTCAAGGTTTCCTGATCGGGGTGCATACGAATAGACTCAGCTAAATAACGGTAGCTATCAGCATCTTTGGTAATCATTTCACCAATTTTAGGCAAAATGTGGAATGAATAGGCATCATAAGCACTGTTCAATACTTTGATCACTGGCTTAGAAAACTCTAACACCAATAAACGACCGCCCGGCTTTAATACACGGAACATCGATCTTAAGGCTTTATCTTTATCAGTCACGTTCCGCAAACCAAAAGAGATAGTAATGCAGTCAAAATAATTATCAGGGAACGGTAATGCTTCTGCATTAGCCTGAACATAGTTTACGTTACCGACAATGCCCATATCACGTAACTTAGAACGCCCCATTTTTAGCATAGAGTCGTTGATATCGGCTAAAACGACTTCACCTTTTTCACCCACTAAGCGTGAAAACTTGGCCGTTAAATCGCCAGTACCACCGGCTAAATCAAGAACCTTCTGCCCTTCGCGAACAGCGCTACAGTCGATAGTAAAACGTTTCCAAACTCTATGGATACCAAACGACATTAAGTCGTTCATCAAATCGTATTTTGATGCCACAGAATGGAATACATCGGCAACCATAGCCACTTTTTCATCTTTATCTACAGTGCGGAAACCAAAATGCGTCGTTTCCTGCGAGTCCTTCATCATTTTTTTGCCTGATTTATTACAATATGAATTGGTTTATTCTATCAGAAAGCAGCGATAACCGGCTCACTGATCTAACTCTTTTTTACTATTATCCTTTAATATCAGAGTAATCCTCTAACCCTGTCGGTTTTTCCGCCAGTTCTGACGAGGATTCGGCTAGTGCCTGCTCAGATATTATCGGATTAATGGGTCTTTTGACCTCAACCCCCAAAGAACGGAAACCTTCAACCTGACCGATTAGGTTACCACGACCTTGGGATAATTTATTCATTGCCTGACGATAGTTATCCTGAGCCCTGTCGAGACTTTGCCCTAAAGCGGACATATCATCAACAAACAGGCGTAATTTGTCATAAAGCTTAGCCGCCCGATCGGCAATCTGCTGGGCATTCTGGCTCTGATGTTCATAACGCCATAAATTACTGATAGTACGCAGAGCCACTAGCAGCGTTGTCGGACTGACCAGCATAATATTATTCTGCAGTGCTTCGCTGATCAATTCGGGCTGTCGATCAATGGCCAGCAGAAACGCGGGTTCGACAGGAATAAACATCAGCACATAATCTAAAGATCGTAATCCGGGCAACTGCTGATAGTCTTTTCGACCCAGCAGCCGAATATGCGATCGTACAGAGCCAATATGTTCACTGATGGCCTGATTGCGCTCCTGCTCATCGTCGCTATTAAAGTAGCGTTCGTAGCTGACCAGTGACATTTTAGCATCAATAACGACATCTTTCCCCTGCGGGAGGTGAACAATAACATCGGGTTGCTGGCGATTGCCTTCTTCCCCACGAATATTCACCTGAGTCTGATACTCATAGCCCTCTCGCAATCCGGAAGCTTCCAGTACCCGACTCAGCACCACTTCCCCCCAGTTACCCTGAGTTTTATTATCCCCTTTCAGGGCTTTAGTCAGGTTGATAGCCTCACGGGCCATCTGGGCATTCAACTGCTGGAGATTACGGATCTCATGAGCCAGCGTGTGGCGTTCTTTCGCTTCCTGCCCATAGCTGTCCTGAACCTGACGCCGAAATCCATCTAATTGCTCACACAATGGAACTAACAGGCGATCTAAACTCTGCCTATTCTGCTCATCAACCTTACGGCCGCTTTGCTCAAAAATCCGGTTAGCTAAGTTTTCAAACTGAACCGTCAGGCGCTGTTCACTGTTAATTAATAATCGCTGCTTTTCATCGGAGGCAAAACGCGTTTCTTCAAGGCGGGTCGTCATTTCACGCAGTTCAGCCTCTAGGGCACTATTAATGCTTTGGAGGTTTCTCAGTTCCTGATTCAGGCGTTCACATTCTTCATACCAAAGCAGCTGTTGCTGGGATTTTTCCTGCAAAGCAGCCAGTCGGGCATGTAAATCTCTAAGTTCAAGCTGCCCCTGTCGTAGCTCCTGAGCCTGCAACTGTTCTTCGGAGAGTAAGTGCTGATTGTCAGCTCGCACTTGCTCAAGCTGAGAAGAAAGTAATGCAATATGATTTTCCTGCTGCAGGCTATGGCGCTGATTGTAGATAGCCAATGCCAACGCCCCTATCAATAAGCCGATCGCTGCAGCAGCAATAATAATTATCAGGCTGGTATCCACCGCGCCTCCGAGCATGAGTGCTTAATAACTGCTAAAAGTAAGAGAATACTGTATAAATGTCCAGACCGTTTTATTTCACTTTGCACAACATCCCGCAAAATCACGATGTCAGAAACTGAAATATCGCTCTATCCAGTGCAAACCAAAGGCACCGGGAGCCAGTATTAAGAATGCCCACAGCATGGCTGAAGTCAGATTAACGATCTGAAACGATTTTATATTCATACCACAAATGCCAGCGACCAACGGCACTGTAGCCCGTAGAGGACCGAAAAAACGGCCAATAAATACGCCAGGGGTTCCCCAACGTTCAAAGAAATGTTGACCACGAACCAGCGTTTGAGGATTGCGCGACAGCGGCCACATATGAGCCACCTTATCTTTATAACGCCAGCCAATCCAATAGGATATCCAGTCACCGAAGAAAGCGCCTGCTGCCGCCGCAAGCCAGAGAGGCCAGAAGGCAATGCCGCTTTCACCAATAATGGCACCAAGGCCCAGCAAAATAACGGTAGCCGGAATTAACAGCGACAAAAAGGCAATCGACTCGCCAAAAGCCAGAAAAAAGACGATTGGGGGCCCCCACGCCTGATGGTCTCGTACAAAATTCATCGTCAAATGGACAACGTTATCGAGCGTCACACCACTACTCCCAGTTAAGTAAACGCCACATTTAGCAAGATAATCTCGGCTAAAATCAACATTCTTTTATTTTCTATTGGTTGGCTATTTTTGTTTTCAATGAGCCAGCCCGTCCTCAAGACTATTACCGGCTATCGGAACGCGAATAATAATCCGGGTAAATTGCTCGGTTTCACTTTCAACGGTAATACCATACTCATAGCCATAGCGAGTTTTTATTCTACGATCGACCAGATTCATACCCAGTCCGTCGCCGTTTGGCCTTGGTTGATATAGGCCGGCGTTGTCTTCGACAATAAGTACCAGAACCTGTCGACCAAGATCGGCCACATCATGATAGCCTTTAATAGTGATCCGCCCTTCCGTCAGCATTTGTGAAGTACCATGCTTAATGGCATTTTCAACAATAGGCTGAAGGGAGAATGCCGGTAATGATAAGGAAAGCAGGGCTTCGGAAATATCAATATCTACCGTCAAACGGTCGGAAAAGCGCGCCTTTTCAATCTCTAGATAAGCATTAATATGTTCAAGCTCATCACTGAGGCTAACTTCATCATTACTGCGTTTTAGATTTTTACGAAAGAAGGTAGACAGCGACAAAACCAAACGTCTTGCATGCCCGGGGTCTTTTCGAATCACTGCCGATAAAGTATTCAGCGCATTAAACAGAAAGTGGGGATTCACCTGAGCGTGCAATAACTTAATTTCCGACTGGGAGAGTAGCTGCTTTTGCTGATCCAGCGTACCGGTTAATATCTGAGCGGAAAGAAGATGAGCAATACCTTCTCCCAGCGTTCTATTTATTGAGGAAAATAATCGGCTCTTAGGCTCATACAATTTGATAGTACCAATGACCATCTGTTCTTCACCGCGCAGCGGAATAACCAATGTTGAGCCTAATTTACAGTTAGGTGTAAGAGAGCAGGCGTAATCAACCTCGTTACCATCGGCATACACCACCCGATTATTCTCAATCGCATTGTGGGTGTGATGGGAAGTGATAGCGGCCCCCACCAAATGGTGATCGTCACCAATACCAATAAATGCCAGTAGCTTTTCCCGATCGGTAATAGCCACTGCGCCAACCCCGAGCTCCTCATACAGGATTTTGGCAATTCTCATACTATTTTTCTGATTAAATCCCTGCCGCAGAACCCCTTCAGATCGGGCTGCTATTTGTAAGGCTTTAGCTGAAAAAGCGGTAGTATATTTTTCAAATATCGCCCGCCGGTCCAGCAGAATCCGCATAAACATAGCGGCTCCGATGGTATTGGCGATCATCATCGGTAAGGCAATATCATTGACCAAATGCAGCGCCTGTGAAAAAGGTCGAGCCACGATCAGGATAATCAACATCTGCAAGACTTCGGCTAACAACGTGATTGCCGCAACCATCAGCGGTTGAAACAGCAAGTCCATACGGTTACGGCGAACTAAATAACTATGCAAGAATCCGCCGATTAGACCTTCAGCAATGGTCGACAACATGCAGGCCGTTGCGGTCATACCGCCCATAGAGTAACGATGTAATCCCCCCGTCAGGCCAACAAAGAAGCCCACCGAAGGCCCGCCAAGAACCCCACCTAATACCGCCCCCATCGCCCGCGTATTGGCAATAGAGTCATCAATTTGCAAACCAAAGTAGGTGCCCATAATGCAGAACATTGAGAAGGTGAAATAACACAATAGCTTGTGGGGAAGTCGAATCGTGACCTGCATCAGCGGAATAAACAGAGGCGTTTTACTTAACAGGTAGGCAATGACCAGATAGACACACATTTGTTGTAATAGTGAAAAAATGAGGTCAATCTGTTTGATATCCATAATGCTTATTTCTCGGGCGATGGCTTGAATTCGCCGCTATTTTAACACTAACTGGCGACTGAACAGCACCCTAAAATCAGGATAAAAAAAAGCCAGCTCAAGGCTGGCTAAAATAAACACTGGAAGCAATGTGAGCAATGTCGTGCTTTCCTGAGGTGAGCATGAATGACCGCCCCTTGAAAACATGTAAATAATAATCATTATCAATAGGACCTGTAAAGCTCTTTTTGAACAAAAAATGAATAAAAAAATAAAAATTATATAACTTGTTATATTTCATTGTGTTAAATGGCTTTGTTGAGTAATTATTAACCATGTATATTGTAAGTTAATAGATTAACACCATAGTAAATAGATAAGCCTTACACTATTTACCGATCCAATCGCTAAGGAGCACGCTTATGGCCAGTGGCTGGGCATCCGATGGTGCCGTGCAGGATCAAATCGACAGCACTATCTCTGATGCAGTCGAAAAAGCCAGATCTCAACTCAGTACGGGAGAAGGCACCATACATTGCCAGGAGTGCGGAGAAATAATCCCGGAAGCCAGAAGAAAAGCGTTACAGGGCATTCGATATTGTTTAGCCTGCCAGACTGAACTGGATAAGAAAAATATTCAGCAATCCGGCTATAACCGCAGAGGCAGTAAAGACAGTCAGTTACGTTAACTCGCCCGAAAGGATAAAAAATATCAATATGACTCAGAAACCCTCACCTCAAAAAATCATTATAGATACCGACCCGGGCGTCGATGACGTCATTGCCCTATTAATCGCCATGGCAGATAAGGAGCTGTTAGATATCCTTGGTATCACGACGGTGGCAGGCAACGTAACCGTAGATAAAACCTCTCGTAATGCCCGCCTGGCCAGAGATTGGGCCGACAGGCCTGATATTCCTGTTTATGCAGGAGCCTCTGAGCCTATTATGCGGGAGCCTATTTATGCGGCAGATATCCATGGTAATGAAGGTCTTAGCGGAATTAAGATCGACACGCCTAAATATCCTCTGGCCGAAGGGCATGCGATCAACTTTATTATCGACACGTTATTAAAAGCCGAGCCTAACAGCGTTAGTATCGCCATGTTGGGTCCTCAGACCAATATGGCACTGGCCTTGAAGCTGGCTCCGGAAATCAAACTGGGAATCAAAGAAATCGTTCTGATGGGAGGATCCCATTTCAGCAGCGGTAATATGAGCCCGGTGGCAGAATTTAATATTTTTGCCGATCCGGATGCGGCTAAAATTGTTATCCAAAGCGGTGTTCCCATCACCTATATTCCATTAGACGTCACAGGAAAAGTGCTGACCAGCAATAGCCGTATTAAAGCGATTACCGACCTCAAGAATAAAGCCGGTCAGATTGTTGTCGATATTCTTAAACAGTACATTACCCATGATATGAAAGCCTATCATCTCAGTGGTGGTCCTATTCATGATGCCAACGTTATTGCTTACCTGCTCCGCCCTGACTTATACACCGGCAAGAAAGTTTATGTTGATGTTGACCATCGACCAGGTATATCTCAGGGCCAGACGCTGGTTGACTGGCGTAATAAGCTTAAACAAGCGGCTAATGTTAATTGGGTTTACGATGCCAAAGACCAAGAGATTTTTGATTTATTTAACAGGCAACTGGGGTTGTTGAAATAGATAACGTTGATGCGATGGCCGGAATATGGCCATCGCAATAATAGTCCGATGCTTTACAACGCAGGAACTAGTTCCCATGTGCCATAAGGATTGCTAAACAACGATTCCTCACCATAATCCACCCCCTGATATTCTCTTAAACGATAAATATCAGATTCGGCATCGACAGAAAATGTCTGTCCGGCTCTCAATTCAGGCGATTCAGTAAACTGATACCACGTAAATACCCTTAGTAGCTCAACGGCTTGCTGCTTATCATCAATGGTTGTAATAGCATCCCACAGACCTAAATTGTGCATTCCACATGAATAAACCTCATCTTGCCCGGTGATATAAACAACTAAGGCCCGATGAGCAGAAAATTGGGCGAGGTTCTGACACATTTTAATCCATGCATCAGGGCTATGAGCCAGGCCAGCACTTTCGACCTTTACGCCAAGTCCGCCAGCTTTCAGTAACGCTTTAGCCGCCAGCATCGTCGCCTCGGCATCTTCACGTGAACCACCGTCGCTAATAAGATAGACCACTGACTGATGAGTGGCGATGGCCGCCATCTCAGCCGTATCAGACCAATGCCCGCCTGCGGCCTGAAATGCACCAATCATTTGAGGATCCCGATCGCAATAATCGAGCTCACAAGAGTATTCTGATGTGAGATTCATCAAAATACGACCGGCAAAAATATAGCCTGAATCGCAGTTCACGATACTCGTTATCAGTTCACTGCGATCTTTCCACGGTCCGGGGATACACAATATCATTTCCGGATTCTCATTCATTTCCATATCCTTATGTTTTAGAAAGTTACATTATTTCGACTTACCAATCACCGCCTGAGCACAGGCCCAGGCAGAACTCCATGCCCATTGGAAATTATACCCGCCCAGCCAGCCGGTCACATCCATGACCTCGCCAATAAAATAGAGCCCCGGTACCTGTGAAGACTCCATGGTCTTAGAGGACAGCGCCTTGGTATCAACACCACCCAGCGTCACTTCTGCTGTACGATAGCCTTCAGTTCCATTGGGCTGAATCTGCCACTGCTGTAGAGTATCTATCAACTGTTGCTGCTGAGTCGCTGAAAGCTGTTTTAGCGTTAGCTCCGGGACTTTTCCCAGCGTCTGTAAACACTCAACTAAACGTTTAGGAAGATGCTTAGCCAGGGTGTTCTTCAAACTCTGATTAGGATGAGATTCCCGCTCGGCATTTAAAAAATCATCAATATTCAGTTCGGGAAACAGATTAATAGACACTGATTCGCCCGGCTGCCAGTAACTTGAAAGCTGTAGCACCGCAGGCCCCGACAGCCCTCGATGAGTAAACAGAAGGCTCTCTTTAAAGCTCATGCCCCCCTCTGTTGCAATGGTTACCGGAGCAGCAATGCCCGATAAAGTCTGTAATACTTCAAGCAGCGGTTTATGCAGCGTAAAAGGAACCAGGCCGGCACGCGTCGGTAAAACGGGCAGGCCAAACTGTTCGGCAATTTTATAACCAAAGGGCGTAGCCCCCAGCCCCGGCATAGACAAGCCACCACTGGCAACCACTAAAGATTTAGCCTGAATCTCAGCACCGGCAAGTTTAATCAAAAAGCCTTCGTCATTGCCTTCAACCGCAAGAATTTCGCTGCGCATACGCAAACGAACATTACCGTCATCGCACTCCTTGAGCAGCAAATCGACAATCTCTTCCGCTGAGTTATCGCAGAATAATTGCCCAAGCGCTTTCTCGTGATAAGGAATACCGTGACGGTTAACCAACTCGATAAAATCCCATTGGGTATAACGGGCAAGCGCTGATTTACAGAAATGAGGGTTATTAGAAAGGTAAGCCGCTGGCTCAGCGTACATATTAGTAAAATTACAACGGCCGCCACCGGACATCAATATTTTGCGCCCCGGTTTTTTGCCGTTATCAAGAACTACAACGCTGCAACCAGCCTGCCCTGCTTGAGCAGCACAAAATAACCCTGCGGCACCTGCGCCAATAATGACCACATCGACTTGTTCTGACACAAAAACCTCTTATTGCACTGAGCGGCTAAATCATGAGTCGTTCTATTTCTGAGGCGGATTGTATTCGGCATCGCTTTTTATCGCCAGTACAACGATATTTATTATCATATTTAAATAGGCCAAAACATTAGACTTATCATATAGAAAACATAACTTTACGAATCTTTAAGATTGCAGAGAACACCGCAAAATCAAAAAAAAGGTTAATTTTTCCTTTTCGGATGAGCTAATTGTGCTGATAATGCGCCGGTCACCTCCATTACTGACAGTAAGGTTTATGCTTAATATATTTGCTGGACTAGAAATTCATACTGCCCTAATGCTGGGTCTCGCGTTATTGTTCGTTCTATTCTACGAGGCCATAAATGGCTTCCATGATACGGCTAACGCTGTCGCCACGGTTATTTACACCCGCGCTATGCGCGAACAGCTGGCCGTTGTTATGGCTGGCGTGTTCAACTTCCTTGGAGTTTTGCTTGGTGGACTAAGTGTGGCTTATGCCATTGTGCACTTATTACCTACCGATTTATTGCTCAATATCAGTTCTACTCATGGCCTCGCCATGATGTTCTCTATTTTACTCGCTGCCATTATCTGGAACTTAGGTACATGGTATTTCGGTATTCCTGCATCTAGCTCACATACGTTGATCGGTGCGATTATCGGCGTTGGTTTAACTAATGCACTAGTCACTGATTCATCTGTGGTTGATGCATTAAATGTCCCAAAAATGATTCAAATTTTCCTGTCTCTGATCCTATCGCCACTAGTGGGATTAATCATTGCAGGTATTTTAATCTTTATACTGCGTCGTTGCTGGAGCGGTAATAAAAAGCGTCAACGTATCCATCTAACGCCTGCAGAACGTGAAAAGAAAGACGGTAAGCGTAAGCCACCATTCTGGACCCGTATCATGCTGATCATTTCGGCCATTGGTGTGAGCTTTTCTCACGGTGCTAATGACGGGCAGAAAGGTATTGGTCTGTTAATGCTGGTATTGATTGGTGTTGCTCCGGCCGGCTTTGTGGTTGATATGAGTGCCAGCGGTTATGACATATCCCGTACCCGGGATGCGTTAGGCCATCTTGAGCAATATTATGAAACCCACCGCGATGCGATTCCTCACATCGTAGGTCAAAGTAATACCGATACTCTTCCGGCCATGCAGAGCGAAACTGAATATCACTGTGATAACTCAAGAGCGATGGTTGCCATCGGCCACTCTCAGCAGTTACTTCACGGCGTGGAGAGCTTCCAACAGTTAGCGCCTGAACAACGCAGTCAACTTCGTCGTTTACTGCTGTGCGTTGCTGATACGGCGGCTAAAGTAGCTAAACTGCCAGAAACCACGCCTGAAGATAGACGTTACATCAAAAACCTACGTGAAGATCTGTTAATCACCGTTGAGTATGCTCCAATCTGGATCATCATTGCGGTTGCAACAGCTCTGGCATTGGGAACAATGGTTGGCTGGAGACGTGTTGCTGTCACTATCGGTGAGAAGATAGGTAAGAAAGGCATGACTTATGCGCAGGGAGTTTCTGCTCAGGTCACCGCCGCGGTATCTATCGGCGTTGCCAGCTACACCGGTATGCCCGTATCTACGACACAGGTCCTGTCCTCCGCCGTTGCCGGTACCATGTTGGTTGATGGCGGTGGCGTACAGAGCAAAACCATTAAGAATATTTTACTGGCTTGGGTATTCACCTTACCGGTCGCTATTTGCTTATCTGGTGGTCTGTACTGGATTGCTTTAAAGCTGATTTAATCTTTATTAGTTAGCTGAAAAAACCGCCGAGCTTACGCAAGGCGGTTTTTTTATGGCCAATAAAATACCCCAACCTCAGGCGGTCACTACCTCTAAATCTAACAACAACGGTGGATAATAAAGAGTAAAGAGGTAATATTGCACACCAATATATTTCGAATGTTGAAGTAGTACATTGAAATACTGCACTCAGAAACTTAAGGATTAAGATAATGAAAACAGTAGGATATAAGATTGTTGCCACCTGTTTAACGCTGATTTTTTTGGCATCATTTAGTGTCAATGCGTCAGTCACCGAGCAGCAGATTCAACAGGACTGTAAAAAAACTGCCCGCTATTCAGCAGACGGCAATAAAGCATATAAGAATAAAGATTATGATAAAGCCAGGGAGCACTTTACCACTCAGGCAGCCTGGAGTGAGTTTTGCCAAGAAACAGATGATAAAACCTCAACCGCTTACAACAACGTAGCCCTGACTTATATCCACCAAAATTCACCTCTAAAAGCCAAGGCTTGGCTGAACCTTAGTCCTAAAAGTCAAAAATCACAGTACAACTTAGCGCTAATTAAAGAGCCATTAGCCACATTACCGGCCCCGACTGACTTCAGTGGGGAATATTGGCAATATGCCGGATTCGGCCAGTGGAATACCTTTACCGTTACCCCTAAAGGGCCGAAATATCAGATTGAATTTAACGGCCTGTATATGCCTAATATGGCGCTATATTACGGGCCCAATATCGGTGAACTATCAGGACTCATCACCGTCCACGACAATAAAGCAATTTATAAGGGTTCAGAACAATCAGACGACCCACAAAGCACCTGTCAGATTTCGATAGACTTCAGCGAGAATAAGAATAAAGTCTCCCTCATGACTGACGGCGAGTGCGGATTCGGTTTTAACGTTGTTGCATATGGTGACTTTGAGCGCGTAACATCACAATAATCAGCACCAATCTGACTTTGTGCTACAAAAGTGAAGATCTATAGACTATCGTTATTTTGGTATACTTAAGATATTCATTCTTCTTAAGAATCAAAATTAAGACTATTCACCAAGAAAAGCTCACACCATGTGATCGATATACCACTTTGATAACACTCATTGGTGCTATTATTTAACTTAAGTTATTGGATATTACGGAAGGAGTTTTCTTATGGCATATAAACACATTCTGATAGCAGTTGACCTATCTCCGGAAAGCAGCGTACTGGTAGAAAAAGCTGTTTCTATGGCTAAACCATATAATGCGAAGGTTTCTCTGATTCACGTAGATGTCAATTACTCCGACCTGTATACCGGCCTGATCGACGTCAATATGGGCGATATGCAAAAACGCATCTCTGAAGAGACCCATCATGCATTAACTGAACTGGCGCAAAACGCAGGTTACCCAATCAGTGAAACCCTGAGCGGTAGCGGCGATCTTGGTCAGGTACTGGTTGATGCAATTAAGAAATACGATATGGACTTAGTCCTTTGCGGACACCATCAAGATTTCTGGAGCAAGCTGATGTCTTCAGCGCGTCAGCTAATTAATACGGTTCACATTGATATGCTGATTGTTCCATTACGTGACGAAGAATAATTGCTTCCGTCATGTAAAACGCCCGCTTCTGCGGGCGTTTTTATACTGCGTCCCATGGCTCCGATCGCCGTTATAACTACGATATTCGCCCCAATTCGTTAATTAAAATTAATATCTATTCCTTCACACAACGCTAGTCATAAATACTAGCTGTGTGGTTATCCATATCAACAAATAACCAGACAAGCGCCAATAGCCGTCGCTATAAAATCAATATGGCTATATTAATCAGATGATTAAATTATCAAGCATCAATTCAAATTAGACTTATTAATTATAATTTACAGATAATTATGCATTCTAATATTTGATTACCCATCAGAGTAATTATTAAATTTGTTTGAAAAAACGGCTTGCATTATGCCTATATTCTAATGTTATAGTCAGGAAGCACATACATCACACATCATGAATCCCGCTTATATTCGCCTCATTGAATAGCGTTATTTCGTGGATAAAATAAAAAGATTGTAAGGACAGACATGAATCATTATGCAACCGTAGATGATTTTCTACTCATGCTCCAAAAACGTGACGGCCAACAACCTGAATTTTTGCAGGCGGTCCGCGAAGTATTCACCTCTCTATGGCCGTTTTTAAAAGATAATCCCCGTTATACCGAACAGTGCCTTCTTGAGCGTCTGGTCGAGCCTGAACGCGCTATTCAGTTTCGCGTTTGCTGGATGAACGACAAAGGAGAAGCGCAGATTAACCGCGCCTGGCGGGTTCAGTTCAACTCAGCTATCGGCCCGTTTAAAGGCGGGATGCGTTTTCACCCGTCGGTTAATTTATCGATCCTTAAATTCTTAGGTTTTGAACAAACGCTGAAAAATGCCCTGACCACGCTACCTATGGGCGGAGGTAAGGGGGGATCTGACTTCGATCCTAAAGGCAAAAGTAATGCAGAAATTATGCGTTTCTGTCAGGCGTTAATGACTGAATTGTATCGCCACCTTGGCCCGGATACTGACGTACCCGCCGGAGATATCGGCGTTGGCGGCCGTGAAGTGGGCTACATGGCAGGTATGATGAAGAAGCTATCAAATAACAATGCCTGCGTATTCACCGGCAAAGGCATCTCATTTGGCGGAAGCCTGATCAGACCTGAAGCCACAGGCTATGGCTTGGTTTACTTCACCGAAGCGATGCTGAAGCGCCATGGTTCTGGCTTCGCAGGAATGCGGGTTGCAGTATCTGGTTCAGGTAATGTCGCGCAATACACCATCGAAAAAGCAATGGAGCTGGGCGCGAAAGTCGTGACGGCCTCTGATTCCGGCGGTACAGTGGTTGATGAATCCGGTTTCACCACCGACAAACTCGCCCACCTGATCGATATTAAGAATAGCCAATACGGCAGAATTAAAGATTATGCCGCTGAGCACGGGTTAACCTATCTGGAAGGCAAACGCCCTTGGGGAGTGCCCGTTGATATAGCTCTGCCTTGCGCCACCCAAAACGAACTGGAGCTGGCCGATGCTGAAGTTCTGATCCGCAACGGCGTTAAGGCCGTGGCAGAAGGCGCTAATATGCCAACCACCATTGAGGCGACTAAGGCATTAATGTCTGCCGGCGTCCTTTTTGCACCCGGAAAAGCCGCCAACGCCGGTGGCGTAGCAACCTCCGGTTTGGAAATGGCTCAGAATGCGGGCAGAGTTAGCTGGAGAGCAGAAAAAGTCGATTTACGCTTACAGCACATCATGCATGACATTCATCAAGCCTGCGTAAACTACGGCGGTGAAGCGAAGCAGACGGATTATGTCAGCGGCGCCAATATCGCTGGCTTCGTTAAAGTCGCCGATGCCATGATCGGTCAGGGCGTACTCTAAAATAGAAAACAGGTAGCGCAATGCGCTACCTGTCAGACTAATGACAAAGTGATCTAATTTGATTTCAGTGCAAATTTCGTCCGCATAATCATTATTGGAATATTTATTTTTTCTATCGGCCGAAGGGCGAGGTTTTGAGCTTTGAGGGCTCCGGGCCTACCTTTCCTAGGGGCCCTCCGGCAACTAAAGTTGCTACGACCCCAACGGAAAGCTCTCCCTGCGTTTAAGTTTTTTAACACCTAAATTTTAGTATTTGAGGTTTGTCAGCAATCTGACAGGTAGCGCAATGCGCTACCTGTTTAAATTTAAATCATAAGACCTATCTTCACGGCTTAACCCGTACATCTCTCAAATTGTTATGTACAAATCAAACCGATGGCTCTTGGTCGTTATCGAGGCCTGAGGCTTACGCTCAGCTAAATAAGGCGCATAGTCAGGGCGTTTTACCACCACCCGCTTCTTAGCCAAACCACAGGCTGGCATTAATAAACCATCAGCATCTAAATCTTCACCAACCAAAGACTGAAACACCCGCATCTCTTTCTTCACCAGCGCACTTTTTTGTCGATGAGGAAACATAGGGTCCAGATAAACCACATCCGGCGCCGGCTGAACCGATGACAATGCGGTCAAGCTTGATGCGTGTAATAATGTCAGACGTTCTCTCAGCCAACCGCCGATCTCTGCATCATCATATCCCCGACGCAGACCATCATCCAACAGTGCGGCAACCACCGGATTACGCTCCAACATTCTGACCTTACATCCTACGGCTGCCAAAACAAAGGCATCTCGCCCTAAACCGGCAGTCGCATCTACCACATCCGGCAAATAACCACTTTTGATACCTACCGCTTTGGCAACGGCCTCTCCCCGTCCGCCACCAAATTTACGCCGGTGGGCCATGGCACCGGAGGCAAAATCAACATAAATAGCCCCCAGTTTAGGTTCATCAAGTTTACGCAGTTCAAGACGTTCCGGCGTCAGCACTAGCGCCATAAGAGCTTGTTCATCGGAGACCAGCCCCCAGCGCTCAGCCAGAATAGATAAGGCGCCGGAATCGGCGCCTGTTTCACATATCAAACGAATCGACACGGTGCGAATTACCCTTTAATGCCGTAATGACGCAACATCGCATCTAGCTGAGGTGCACGGCCACGGAAGTTCTTAAACAGGGTCATTGGTTCATCAGAGCCACCTTGAGATAAGATGCAGTCAAGGAATGAGCGCCCGGTGACCGGATTAAAAATTCCCTCTTCTTCAAAGCGGGAGAACGCATCAGCCGACAAAACTTCCGCCCACAAGTAGCTGTAATAACCGGCCGCATAGCCGCCGGCAAAAATATGGCTAAAGGCATGCGGGAAACGTCCCCAGCTAGGTGAAGGCATAACCGCAACTAATTTTTTAACCTCAAGCAGCGTTTGCAAGATCTTCGCGCCCTGAGCCGGGTCATATTCGTAATGTAAACGGAAATCAAACAGGCCAAATTCCAGCTGGCGCAGAATAAACAGCGCTGCCTGATAATTTTTAGCCGCCAGTAATTTGTCTAACATTTCCTGAGGCAGAGGTTCTCCGGTTTGATAATGGCCGGAAATAAATGACAGCGCCTCAGGCTGCCAACACCAGTTCTCCATAAACTGGCTTGGTAACTCAACCGCATCCCAAGGCACACCGTTAATGCCTGATACACCGGCAGCATCAATCTTGGTCAGCATATGATGAATGCCATGGCCAAACTCATGGAACAACGTGGTCACTTCATCATGAGTAAATAGCGCAGGTTTATCACCAATCGGGCGGTTAAAGTTACAGGTCAGGTAAGCCACAGGCTTTTGCAAATGGCCATCGGCATAGCGCAGGCTGGCAACACAGTCATCCATCCACGCACCACCGCGTTTGTTCTCACGGGCGTACAGATCCAGATAGAAACTACCGCGTAATTCACCGCTGGCATCAAACAAATCAAAGAAACGCACTTCAGGATGCCAAATATCAACGCCAGTGCGTTCTTTCGCGGTAATCCCAAATACCCGCTTAACGACTTCAAACAGACCTTCAACAACCCGTTGTTCTGGGAAGTAAGGGCGAAGCTGTTCGTCGCTAATGGAATAAAGATGCTGTTTCTGCTTCTCGCTGTAATAAGTGACATCCCAGGCATTGAGCTCTTTAACGCCATAATGTTTCTCAGCAAAAGCGCGCAATTCAGCCAGCTCAGCCTCACCTTGGCCACGCGCCCTTTTGGCTAAATCATTTAGAAAATCGAGTACCTGCTGCGGGCTCTCAGCCATTTTGGTTGCCAGAGATTTATCCGCATAGCTATCAAAGCCCAGCAAACGAGCCAGCTCATAACGCAGAGCCAGCATTTCAGCCATAATATCGCTATTGTCCCACTTACCGGCATTTGGCCCTTGATCCGAAGCGCGGGTAACAAACGCCTGATACATCTCATGGCGAAGCTCACGGTTATCGGCATGGGTCATCACCGGCAAATAACTTGGCATATCCAGCGTTAGTAGCCAGCCTTGCTGTTCTTTTGCCTGAGCCATTTCCTGAGCAGCCGCCAGGGCACTCTCGGGTAATCCGGCTAACTCGTTGACGTCGGTAATCAGCTTGCTCCAGCCCATAGTGGCATCAAGCACATTGTTGCTGTAAGTGGAGCCTAATTCGGATAAACGCGCAACAATTTCACCGTAGCGCTTTTGCTTTTCCGCATCCAGGCCAATACCCGATAGCTCAAAATCGCGCAGGGAATTATCAACCGCCTTCTGCTGAGCTTTCGTCAGTTGATTGAAAGCATCGCCCTGCTTTAAATTACGGTAGGCATTATACAGCCCGGCGTGTTGGCCTACCCAAGTTCCAAACTCAGATAACAGCGGCAGCGATTGCTCATAGGCTTCACGCAGTTCAGGGCTGTTTTTAACCGAATTCAGATGGCTAACCGGAGACCATATCCGAGACAAACGGTCGTCGACTTCAGCCAACGGCTGGCACAGATTATCCCATGTAAACGGTCCCGGCTGAGCCACAACTTTTTCAACGACAGCGCGACAGTCATCCAGCGCAGCGCTAACGGCAGGCACAATATCTTCAGGACGAATAGCAGAAAATGGTGGTAAACCTTGGAAAGTTAACAGTGGGTTAGTCATAGAGTCGATCCTTAAATTTGGCAATAGAACTAACATGAGGGCGATAACAGCAAAAATCAATGCTCGGCAGTACCAATCCTTCTAATAGATAATACCGATATATAAAAAATGTCCTTATTCCACGGGGCATCGGCCTCTTTGAGGTAAAATGCCAAAGAGAAGGATTTTCACTTTTTATTCAGCAGACAGTTTATACTGATTGTCACTATGTGCTTACCCCTCTTTTGGGGAAAACCTGAGCTAACTGATTACTTCAGATGATAATCAATGAGATCGGGTCATATATACCGCACAACTTAATTAATAACAGACTGATTCCTTCGATCGTCTGAATAACAACGGAAAGCATAAACACGCCATGTTAAGTTATCGCCATAGTTTTCACGCGGGTAACCACGCCGACGTAGTAAAACACACCGTACAGAGCTTGATTATTGAATCACTTAAAGAAAAGGAAAAACCTTTTCTTTATCTTGATACCCATGCCGGAGCCGGTCGTTATTTCTTAGGCAGTGAGCATTCTGAGAAAACCGGCGAATATCTTGAAGGTATTGCCCGTATCTGGCAGCGTGACGATATTCCCGCCGAGCTGGAAGCTTACATGCAGGTGATCAACTATTTTAATCGCAATGAGAACCTAAAGTACTATCCCGGCTCACCGCTGATCGCCCGCCAATTGCTAAGAGATTACGATCAAATTCACCTGACCGAGTTGCATTCTAGCGACTATCCACTGCTGCGCAGCGAATTTCAGAAAGACGATCGAGCCAAAGTATTAAAAGCTGACGGCTATCAGCAGCTAAAATCTCAGTTACCACCAATGAGCCGCCGCGGTTTTATTCTGATGGATCCACCCTATGAAATGAAAACTGACTATCAGGCAGTGGTTGAGGGCATTAAAGAAGGTTACAAACGTTTTGCTACCGGGACTTACGCGCTGTGGTATCCGGTAGTTATGCGTCAACAAATTAAACGACTTGTCCGCGAACTTGAAGAAACCGGTATTCGTCGAATTTTACAAATTGAGCTTGCCGTTCAACCAGATAGCGATCGCCGTGGAATGACCGCTTCCGGCATGATTGTGATTAATCCGCCGTGGAAGCTAGAACAGCAGATGACTAATGTACTGCCATGGTTGCACAAAGTGCTGGTGCCAAGCGGGCATGGCCACACTAAAGTCAGTTGGATTACGCCTGAGTAAAATGCTCAGGTAAAGCAGACTGTGAGTTGAGAGTTTCTATGAAAAAGAACATGGTTATTGGCGTAAGCCTTTCTGCCGTAGCGGTCGTGATTTTCGGTGGCTGGTTAATCTGGCAGTACCTATTTCCGACGCCTATTGCCCAATGGGTGTTTTACGGTGAAAAACCATCTGAAGTTCGTGGATACTCTTATCCTCCGGCAAAGGACAGTGCGACAGGCCGCGTTGAAAATAGGCCTGAAACGCCTGAGGGCGACGGTGCACTGTTAACCCAATGGGTCGATGCTAAACAGTGTTCACTGACCGTTAAATCCGGCAAAGAAAAAATCATCATAACCCGCTTCAATGAAAGTAATCAGCCAAGCGTTCAGGTTCGCTATGTGGATGCCCATAATTCAGCCAGTGAACTTAACGTACAGATTAATCAGGGCGTGAGTTTTTGGACTTATCCCGATGAAAAAAATCCGGCCGAATATATCGGTTGGAAGTTTGATAATCTTTCAGGAAAACCCATTCCGATTCGCTATCGTGGTAAAGAGTTATTGGAAGGTACCACCTATAAGCGTTTAGCCAATGGCAAGTGGTCCTATAAAAGATTCCATCACGGTGAATTGGTTGAAACTAAAGAATTGGAACAGCTACCGGTGATCTCTTCAGAACACCAAGAGCATGAACAGGAGCTGACCCGTAAAGCTAATCAGTGGCTCAGCCATAAGTTACAAAGGCTATCGGAGAGCTTATCCGTTCCCATTCCCGATCAATGGCTGAGCATCGACAGCGATCCTTGCCAGTCGGTGAATGCTGAAATATAAGGCTAGAATTGATATCTATGCCTGTAATACTTCAAAGTAATAAACAGTACGATAACCGGTTCTTTCATTCTGCAGCGCGTTATGAGAACCTTTTATTATCCCCTCTTAGCTATAGAGAGAAGTAGAAAACACCATGACTAGACATTATGACTATCTTGCTATCGGCGGCGGCAGTGGCGGTATTGCCTCTATAAATCGCGCTGCATCTTACGGAAAAAAATGCGCCATTATCGAGGCTAAATACCTTGGCGGAACTTGCGTAAACGTAGGTTGTGTCCCTAAAAAAATCATGTGGCATGCGGCACAAATAGCCGAGGCGATCCATCTTTATGGCCCGGATTACGGTTTCGATACTACCGTCAATAGCTTTGACTGGAAGAAACTCATTGCCAGCCGTAGCGCTTATATCGATCGAATTCATCAGTCTTACGATCGCGTATTGGGCAATAACAAAGTCGACGTTATCACGGGTTTTGCCCGTTTTGTTGATGCCCATACGGTTGAAGTTAACGGCGAAAAAATTACCGCTGACCATATTCTGATTGCCACTGGAGGTCGCCCAGCAATCCCATCGATTCCGGGTGCAGAACACGGCATTAATTCCGATGGTTTCTTTGAACTAGATGCCATGCCTAAGCGCGTTGCTGTTGTCGGTGCGGGCTATATTGCAGTAGAGATCGCCGGCGTATTAAACGGACTGGGTGCAGAAACTCACCTGTTTGTGCGTAAACATGCTCCGTTACGTACTTTTGATCCAATGATTGTTGAAGCATTGGTTGAAGTTATGGCGGCTGAAGGCCCGATGCTACATACCGATTCTATACCTAAATCGATTACTAAAAATGCAGACGGCAGCCTGACTCTGGCTCTGGAAAACGGAACCGAGCAGGTAGTTGATTGTCTGATCTGGGCTATTGGTCGTGAACCGGCTACTGACAACATTAATCTGGAAGCGGCGGGAATTAAAACCAACGAACGTGGCTATATCCCGGTTGATAAGTTCCAGAATACTAACGTTGCCGGCGTATATGCCGTTGGCGATAATACGGGTGCAGTAGAACTGACGCCGGTTGCGGTTGCAGCAGGCCGTCGTTTATCTGAGCGCCTGTTTAACAACAAGCCTGACGAACATCTGGACTTCACCAATATTCCGACCGTAGTCTTCAGTCACCCGCCTATCGGCACCATCGGTTTAACCGAGACTCAGGCCCGTGAACAATATGGTGACGATCAGGTTAAAGTCTATAAATCATCATTTACAGCAATGTATACCGCTGTAACCTCCCATCGCCAGCCGTGCCGGATGAAACTGGTTTGTGCAGGTAAAGAGGAGAAGATCGTTGGTATCCACGGCATCGGCTTTGGTATGGATGAGATTCTACAAGGTTTTGCCGTTGCCGTTAAAATGGGTGCGACCAAGAAAGACTTTGATAACACCGTTGCTATCCACCCGACGGCGGCAGAAGAGTTTGTTACTATGCGTTAAATCTACGCGCTAAACCTGCGCAATAAAATGTGCAGCATAAGTCACCGAAGGCCGGAAACAAAAAGTTTCCGGCCTTTTTCTTTTTAAGCGGTTACCCTGTTGTACACCGCCGCCCTCACGTTTGGTGATAAGGCGGCAACTCTGCTAATATAAATAGGATAACTATTGGTTATTCCTAGTATTTTTATTCAATCAATTATCGGCTGATATGTATGCCGGAATCAGGCAGAAAGAATTTTTCGATGAAAAGTGTCATTGCTACCACCGCCAAAATCATAGATAGAATCAAGGCCTACCCAAGCGTTGCTCACCTAATTCGGGCGACGGAACGCTTTAACGATCGCATGGGCAGCCAGTTTGGTGCGGCCATTACCTATTTTTCATTTCTGTCACTGATTCCAATTTTGATGGTGTCATTTGCCGCCGCCGGTTTTGTGCTGGCTTCAAATCCCGAGCTATTAGCCGAGCTGATTAATAAAATTGTCACCAGCGTATCCGATCCAAGCCTGGCCAATACGCTGGAGAATACGGTTAATACTGCGATAAGACAGCGTACTACGGTCGGAATCAGTGGATTACTGGTAGCACTCTATTCTGGTATTAGCTGGATGGGGAACCTGCGTGAAGCCGTCAGGGCACAAACAAGAGACGTCTGGGAACGTAATCCCGAAGATAAAGAAAAGGTCTACTTCCGCTATACCAAGGACTTTATCTCCCTTACCGGATTAGTCACCGCCCTGATACTGACCATAACCCTCACCTCGATTGCCGGCTCAGCCCAACAAAGCATCGTTAATATACTCGGTTTGGGTGATATCGCCTGGTTACGACCGGCGTTAACAATCATCGCTATGAGTATTTCCATTGCAGCAAACTACCTGATGTTTTTATGGATTTTCTGGATGTTACCCAAACAGCGGCCAAATACCCAAGCGTTGCTCAAAGGTACGCTGCTAGCCGCCATCGGCTTCGAGGTGATTAAATTTATTATGACCATCACCCTTCCTCAGTTAGCCAGATCGCCATCAGGAGCAGCCTTCGGTTCAATTATTGGCCTGTTGGCATTTTTCTACTTTTTCGCCCGCCTGACGCTATTCTGCGCAGCATGGATTGCCACGGCTAAAGAGAATAAGTAACGCTCTCTGGTACTGACGTCTGGTAACATAAATTAAAACTGAAACATTGTTTTATTTACCTTGACTATCAATCCCGAAGTTATAAAACTAACGCCAGCCAATTCATAAAATCAAGACTGGGATGCCTCAATGACGACCAAGAAAATTGCCATCATCGGCGAATGTATGATTGAACTCTCTGAAAAGGGAAGTGACTTAAACCGCGGGTTTGGCGGTGATACGCTAAATACCTCCGTTTATATTGCCCGTCAGGTACCGGCTGATGCGTTAGCCGTCCATTATGTCACTGCATTAGGAACCGACAGCTTTAGCCACGAAATGTTGGCAACCTGGCAAAAAGAGCATGTAAAAACCGATCTGGTTCAGCAAATGGACGATAAGTTACCCGGTCTTTATTACATTGAAACAGATGATACCGGCGAGCGTAAATTCTACTACTGGCGTAATGATGCCGCAGCCCGTTACTGGTTATCCAGTGATAAATCAGAGGCTATCTGCCAGCAGCTTGCCCACTTTGATTTTATCTATTTGAGCGGGATCAGCATCGCTATTCTGAATGCCGATAGCCGCAACAAGCTGGTCGCTCTGCTAAAAGAGTGTCGCAGCAACGGCGGCAAGGTTATTTTCGATAATAACTACCGCCCGCGCCTATGGCAGAACCGCGAAGAAAGCCAGCAGGCTTACCATGATATTTTATCCTGTACCGATATCGCATTCCTGACGTTAGACGATGAAGACCTGTTATGGGGTGTAGAGCCGCCTGAAAGCGTAATTACCCGGACTCAGGCTTTAGGCGTATCAGAAATTATTATTAAACGCGGCGCTGATTCGTGTATTGTCGCGACGCATAGCAGTGTGGATGACGTTCCGGCGCTCAAATTGCCGAAAGAAAAAGTGATTGATACTACCGCCGCCGGAGATTCATTCAGTGCAGGCTACCTGTCTGTTCGCCTTCTGGGTGGCAGCGTAACTGATGCTGCTAAGCGCGGGCACCTGACCGCCAGCACGGTAATCCAATACCGCGGGGCTATCATTCCTCGGGAAGCAATGCCTAAGGTATAAGCTTGCGAGTAGCATTGCAGTAAGCCAATAAATAGATAAAAAAATCCCCCGCCGCGATGATGCGCCCGGGGGATTTTTTATCGATAGTCGATATATGGCACCCGTTGGTGATTAATGTGTTTTTACGCTCTCTTCTGCTTTAGGTGTCATAATAGCGTCAAACAGTTCCGATAATGCCGTCACGTTCTCCTCAGGCTCGCCAGCGGGCTGAGTCAGTACTAACGTCGGTTTAATCGTGAGCAACTGATGAATTTTAGTGTTCACGATGGTCAAATCTAAATTATCTAAAAATTTCTGCCGTATTTGCTGATATTGCTCTGGATCTACGGTCACCGAACCGGCTTTTTGGGCTAATAGATACTTAGCCATAATCTCAGTAGTATCGGTTTTCGCGTAGGTTGAAATGGACTGGGCTAGCTCATCTTTATTAGCGCTAACTAATGCCGCCAGCTCTTCACTGGTAACGCCATCAGCATTTAGCTTAACCAGCTCAGTGGCAATGAATTTCAAACTTGGCTTAAGCGCCGGCAAAGGCGCATCAAGCGTCATATGGCATTCATTGCGCTGAAACTGCATCTGGCAGGTCAAATCTAAAATAGTCCCCTTTAGAACGCTACGGCTTAGCTTTTGGCTAAGGCGATTCTTAATCAGTTGATTGGCAATATTGCCAACCCACTGCCGCTCTAACGAGGCTGAATTAATAACCGGGTGCCATGGATCATCCCAAATTAACGTCAGACGATCTTTTGATACTACCGGCGATAAGAAATTAACCGGTTTAGCCGGTAATGCGGTCAATACGGCGATAGTTGCAGGACTGGTACGCTTACCGGTCATTCCACCAAAGGCTTTATTAATCTGATCGGCTAATGCCCTGCGGTCTACGTTACCGACAACGTATAGCGTCATAGCATCCGGCGTATACCATTTCTGATAAAAAGCCTTTAGCTGTTCGACATCTGCATCAGCAGCAATTGGCTGACCGGGCTCATGGCCCATCAGCGGAGAATTTTTAATGCGATAACGCCACCATGCGTCATTAATCCCAGCCGGAAGCGTCACCAACGGTGAAGCGGGCGTATTACGGCTGGCTTCAATGCGTTGTTCATCCAGTTGCGGATTAGCAACTGCATCCGATAGCCAGCTAAAAGCTTCTTTTAATAGCTCGGGTTTATTATTCGGCAGGCTAAGATTGTAGCGAGTGTAATCGTAAGAGACTTCAACCAACGATTTAGGATCGGTATCCGGTGTAATTTGCGCAAGCAGTGCCTGCACTTGCTCTGGTGCGAAGTTAACAGTCTGTACAACTGCTGACTGAGGGAGCAAATAAGAGAAACCAACCTGAGGAATACTTTCTTGCAGAGACCCGGCATTAATATCTAAGCGGATTTCTATTTTATCACTGGGGCGATGTGGTGTAGTCAGGACTTGCCATTTAAAACCATTCTCCAACTTCCCCTCTTGCCACGCAGGATCTGGTCGTAATGGTTCAGCCTGCACGCAGGTCCCCGCCATGATGAACAACATACCGCCAATGGCGGAAAGTAAATACTTACCCTGCATATAAATCCTCATTCACTACGTGTATCAGCCCAGCATAATAATCATAGCGCTGATAGCGGATGTCTACGTTCCTTCGTTTTTATGTCATATAAAGTAAAAACGGAGACTATCTGAGTATGGTGCAATGTTACTACCATTTGCACGATAAAACTGATGGCTGACTTGCAAATAAGGACATTATGCAGAGAATCCCGGCAGCGGCAAGCTACCGGGAAGCAAAGAGGTGACAGGTGATTAGAAATTAAACAAATTTAGTTATAAAGGAGCAATTGCTTCTTTTTTCTTACCTTGGTTGTTTAATTCGTAGTGCAATGTCTCTTCATCTATCTGACGACACCACTTGGCAACAACAACGGTTGCAACACCGTTACCAATCAGATTGGTCAGCGCACGGGCCTCTGACATGAAGCGGTCAATACCCAGAATCAGCGCTAATCCTGCCAGTGGCAAATGACCCACCGCAGAGATAGTTGCCGCCAGAACGATAAAGCCACTGCCTGTTACACCGGCAGCACCTTTCGATGACAATAGCAGCACCACTAATAAAGTGATCTGATTAAGTATCGACATTTCAGTGTTCGTTGCCTGAGCAATAAAGATTGCGGCCATCGTCAGATAAATTGATGTTCCATCCAGATTGAAAGAGTAGCCGGTCGGAATAACCAGGCCTACCACTGATTTCTTACAACCTAAACGCTCCATCTTATCTAACATACGTGGCAGTACTGACTCCGAAGAAGAGGTACCCAGTACAATCAACAGTTCTTCTTTGATATAGCGAATAAATTTGAAGATGTTGAAACCAAAACCTTTAGCAATACCGCCGATCACGAAGACGACGAAGATAACGCAGGTCAGGTAGAAACACAGGATTAACTGGCCTAACTGAACCAAAGAGCCTACGCCGTACTTACCAATGGTAAAGGCCATGGCCCCGAAGGCACCGATAGGTGCTAAGCGCATGATCATATTGATAATGCCGAAAATGACTCGGGAGAAGCTGTCGATCACGTTGAAAACCAACTGACCCTTCTCGCCTAAGCGATGTAAAGCAAAACCAAACAGAACGGCAAACAGCAGAACCTGAAGGATATTACCGCTGGCAAATGCACCTACTGCGCTGCCAGGAATAACATCAAGCAAGAATGCCACAATTCCCTGAGACTTAGCGGCTTCAGCATAAGCAGTAACCGCGGTTACATCTAACTGGCTGGCATCAATGTTCATGCCTGCGCCCGGCTTAACCACGTTAACCACGATTAAACCAATCAACAGTGCCAAAGTACTCACAATTTCAAAATAGAGTAATGCAATACCGCCGGTACGACCCACGGCCTTCATACTCTCCATCCCAGCGATACCCGTTACAACAGTACAGAAGATAATCGGGGCAATAATCATTTTAATCAATTTGATGAAACCATCACCTAACGGCTTCATTGATGCACCGATTTCAGGGTAAAAATGCCCTAACAGGATCCCGACCGTTATTGCAAATAGCACCTGAACGTAAAGCGATTTGAAAAAAGTAAATTTCATAGTGTGTCCTTAACTCATTTAGCAACACGGTATAGAGCGCTGGAAAATAACATTCAATTAACACCGTGGATATTAATTTGTGAAGGAAAGTATAGATAAACAACAGAAATATGAACTGGATCGCATCACAGAGGGGCGTCGGGCTGAATTTATAACCGGATGTGTTTATTCAAGAAATTAGAATTATATGACTAATAGTTAACATATGTATTCAGCATGTAAAAACCAGGGTGTCTCTAAAGCGTAGTTATATATCGTTGTTTAAATACATCGTAGGGCAGCGCCTGAGAGAACAAATAGCCTTGAGCAAAATTAATTCCCTGAGAGACCAGCCAGTCGGCCTGCTCTTGAGTCTCGACGCCTTCAGCCACAACCTTAAGGTCCAGCGTTTGGGCAATAGACTTGACGATCAGCACCAAGTCACCGTCTCTCGGAACGCTATCAATAAAGCTTTTATCTATTTTCAGCAGGTTAACCGGCAGGCGTTTCAGATAGTTAAGATTGCAGTATCCGGTGCCAAAATCATCCAGAGCAATAGAGATACCCAGGTTTTGTATTTGAGTTAACAGCGGCAAAACCGCAGCCAAATCGTAAATATAGGCCGTTTCAGTTAGCTCGATCGTTAACTTCTCCGGACTAAAGCTATAGCGTTCAAGCAGCAACTCCAGACGGTTAATCGCATTAGGCTGCAAAAGCTGTAGTGCAGAAATATTAACGGATAATGTAAGCGGGATCCCCTGCAGACTCCATTCAGTTAAAATCTGACACGCCTCTTCAACCACCCAATGGCCTAGTTGCAGAATCAATCCAGCCTCTTCAGCTAGGGGAATAAAATCCTGAGGGAAACGAATATCATTTTCAGCGTAGTGCCAGCGAATCAGCGCCTCTGCGCCATAAACCTTGCCGCTGACCATATTTATCTGAGGCTGTAGATAAAGGCGGAACTGATTTTCTTTGATTCCGCGAACAATCTCACTTTCCAGCCGAAGCCGCGACTGGATTGCATTGGTCATGTCCGGTTCAAAGAATAAAATCTGATTCTTGCCCCGGCGCTGAGCCAATAACATAGCGGACTGAGCGTTACCGATCAGTCGGTCAACGGTTTCACCATCATTGGGATACTGCGCAATACCCATACTGGCAATCGGTGAAAGATGAAACTCATTAATATTAACCGGCAATACTATTTGTTCCATCAATCGCTGGGCCAGTTGCATAACCTGAAGCGGAGTCTCATTGGATCTATTTAAAACTATCAGTTCTTCCCCCTGCATGCGGGCTAATACACAGTTCTCACTGAGCAGTGACTTGATGCGCCCTGCCACATCAACTAAAAACCGATCGCCCTGTTCTTGACCAACCACTCTGGACACTTCCTTTAGGGAATCAAGATTAATAAACAATAGGCTAAATACCGCTTTCGATTGCGTACTATTATTGAGCTGCTGCCGAAGAAGTTCCTGAAAAAGAGAGTAATTAGGCAAGTCCGTCAACGGGTCTCTGGTACTCATCCGGCTTAGCTGGCTATGAGCCTTCACCAAAGCCTGTTGGTTGCGGTTGTAATTACGGACCAACATACCCAGCTCATCATCCTGATGGCGAATAGGTAAAGTCAGCTGGTGGTACTGAATATTCTCGGAAGACTGCAGCCGTAAGTCATTAGCTATATTGCGCAATGGATAAACCAGTAAACGATTCAGGAACCAGCTAATAGAGATTGATAGCATCAGAGCCAGTAATAAATAGGTGGCCAGAACCGTTGATAGCTTATGCAGCGTGTATTGATATAGCTTGTATGAATCAGCTTCAAGAATCAGATATCCCATCGGCAACGGATCTATTGCATAGTGCTCCGGCGAATACAGTGGAATTGATGTGGTAATAGGCAGCGACAGAAGTTGTGAAAAATAGTCCGGAACGTTGCCGAATTGAATTCCCCGGCTGTGTATAGAGATGAGTTCTGAATGAATCACTACGCTGGCTTTACTCAACATGCCAATTTCAATCAGGCTATCCAGCGTTTTTTGAATATCTTTATAGTTTTGATCCCACAGGGCTCGTTCCAGAGGTTGGGTCACTGAATACGCTATATTATCCAGCTGAATGGCATAATCATTTTTTCTTTGTTGAATGAAATCAAACATTTGCACTATAATAAAAATGCAAATAGTCGCTAAAGCAACAATCGTCACCAATGACATCTGCTTAATAGTTAGCGAACGCTTTACCAACAATATATTCTCTCCCGATTGGCGATCTGATCGGACTCTATAATTAACCGAACCTACAGAAACCCTACTTTATACCGGAATATCTCTGTATCTCAGTAAAAAATCGAGTCACCGCCGAATATCTTCCTTTGCCTCACGGAACAATACACATTTTATCATTTAAAGTCAGCATAAGGCGTCAGTGGCTGAGGTGGTAAATCCATATCGCCCAACCAAGGTTCCAGTGAATAGCGAACATAGAGTAGGGCATGGCTCGGGGTGTAATCTTTAGCCTGCTGAATATCAATACCTGCACCAATACTCCAGTGAGAATCGATTCGACGCTCCAGCAGCGCTCTTACAGTATAGCCGGTGCCGGTGCCGCTATCGCCACTGTCCTGGGTTGTACGGTCTGGTAAATAAAGATCGTCGGGAATCAGGCCTTGTAACGGATAACGCTTACTCTTATCCGTTGAAGAGTAGGATGTTGACACCGAACCACCCAGTTCCCACGACCAGTTTTCAGTGCGCTCGCGATAGACGACAGGTACAGAGAAAGATAAATATTGTTGAGGACTGTAATACCCGCCCTGACCTAAAGTGTAACCACTCAGATCTTTCTGATAATGCCACCACATGGTATTCAAACCGACCCTGACCTGACGATTATTATCATTAATCACCTTATAGTAATAGCCGGCCATGGCCTGAAGGCGATCGTTATCTTCGACATTTTTACCGGTTAGTTGGTGGTAGCCCATATTCGCCCAAACGCCGCTGGGGCCACCCCGGTCGTAACTCAGTGCCAGTTCTGCCCCGGTTTTACGTACACCGCCCCATGTAACACCCGTTCGCGGATCAACCGTTCCACCAAATGACAGCAAAGAGCTGGAGATTGGGCGGCGTGAAGCCGTAAGCGTCCAACCAAGCTGATTAAAATCATTGCTGTAGCTGACCCCGCCAACCCAATCAACGACCTCAAAGCCCATCGGTGTGGTGCCAACATCTACCTTCCAGGTATCATCCTGCCAGCCAGTCGCAATACTGACCCCGTTAGTTTTTTGGCTCACACCGCTATAACAAGAGACTTCAGCACAGGTACCAAATTTTTCTTGATAGCCGCCGTCAGCCCCTTTTTTAAAGCTACCGGCATCCATAATCACTGAATCGCCGCGAAAAAATGCAGTGCCCTGCTTTAGCGGGAAAGCAACGTGCAGCATGGTGGTATGGGCCTTTAGGTCTGAAATTCCTTCGGTACCGCTGGAGCCCCAGTAATCATGCTCAAGGGTAACCGTTGTCGACTGTTGCTTATATAACGACTCTGCATCCGAGCGCAGGCCTCGTTTTAGCCAGTCATCGGTTTCATCATTGCGCATATAGCGGGTAAAAGTTTCATCATCAACATCGGCTGACGGAGTAATATGATAAGCCGACATCGCCTGCTTATAATCACTCAGCGCCTCTTGAGGCCGATTGGCTTTAATGTTTTGACGGGCCGCAGATCGTAAAAACATCGCGTTAGTCATAGAAGGTTCAGGCGTTGGCTGTAAGGCAGCCGCTTTTAGCTGTGAAAAAATTTGATCTGCGCGCTGATCATCCCCGACCAGCGACCATGCGTTAGCCAGCCTGCGGCCCGTGCCTAAATCATCCGGCTGAGGCTGAAACTTGAGCACCCCCAGAGCATCTCTGGCTGAATCAATATCTCCGTCAGCAATGCGGGCTTCGATACGACCTAGTTGCGCATCCTGATTGTCAGGCTCACGAGCCAGTACCTTGTCGTATTGCTCCTGAGCCACAAGATTATCTTCACGTTCCAGCGCCCACTCTGCCAGCATCAGATCTATACGGGTATTCACCGGTTGCTGACTCAGGTAAGTCATCGCTGCAGTCTCATCACCGCCATCGCGAATTTGCCGGGCATGGTCCAATATCTGCTGAACTTTCAGGCGGGCAGACAGCTCACGTAAATTATTGTTCCATTTACCGGCATCTAAAGCTTCCATGCGGGCAATCGCCTGAGCATCGTGATTGCTGTTAGATAAATATAAGGAATAGGCATAAATCCAGTCCGCATCGTTCTGATGACGACTTATTGAATCATTAAATAGCCGGTCGGCCTGGGCTATTTTGCCCTGAGCACCCATCACTTTTGCCAGCTTATAGGTCAGCCAGATATCATCCGGAGAGAGTACTTTAGCCTGTTGAAGTTTATCTTCAGCCTGCGCCGGCTTTCCTGCCGTAATCAATGCATCAGCCTGAGCGTTGAGGCTATTTGCCTGTAACTCATTTAATGTATTGCGCATGTTGTTTTTCAGAAAAGTTGGCAGACTTTGAAGATAGGCCATCGCTTTTTCTGGCGATTGTTTCTCATAGAGGGAAACTAAGGATCTGACCGCACTCTGACTATCCGGTTCGCGCCTTAACGCACGCTGATAAAAGCCTTCTGCTGCCGCTGCATTATTACGCGCCATGGCAACATCGCCTAAACCAATCAATCCCTGAGCATCAGTGCTGTTCATACTGGCAGCCTGACGATAAAGCTTTTCTGCCGTATCCAACTGCTTGTTTTTTAATGCGTCATCTGCCTGATTAATCATCAACCAGTAGCGGTTACTTTCAATCAGGCTATTGAGTTTACTGGTGTAATCACCGCTAGAATCGTTAGCTTTGGCTTTTTCAAACTGGGCAATTGCCTGCTGTCGATTGCCATCACGGGCATAAGCCTGCCCCAGCGCCGTCAGCACCTCGGCATCATTAGGGGATGCACTTAGTGCCTGCTTAAGCGATCCTATTGCATTATGACCATTACCTTTATCGACTAACTCCAGCCCTCGGGCTCTGGCGCGGTAGGCAGGATCCTGTAATAGCGTTTGTTGTTGAACCAGCTGTTGTCTGGCTTCAACGGCCTGCGGCTGTTGATCGAAAAGCGTAATAAAGTGTTGTAACTGAGCGATAGATTGCGCTGAGGCTGGCATGTCTTTCAACTTGCTATACCAAAGCTCAGCGGCACCGCTAATACCACTTGGGCTGTTGGCCATTTGCTCAAGCTGCTGATAAGCCTCTTGGTCTTTACCCTCATCAAACAACATTTTAGCCACGGTTAAACCCAGCTCATCTGAATTTTTATAACGTTTTTGTAGTCCCTGTAATTTTTGTAGTGCGACTTCCCGCTGTTCAGGTATTCGGGCGACTAATTGCCAATATTCTACAGCCAGATCCAACGTAGGCGCTTTACCATTAAATAACTCATCATAAGCAGCTTTAGCCGGAAGCAGCTGTCCTCCGGTAGACAGTAATCGAGCTTGCTGTAGCTGATTTTTACCTTCAGGTTGAGCGAGTGCAACATCCAATTTAGCCATCAGATAAGTCTCTGAATCAGGCTGTCGCTTTCCTAACTGATCAAGCTGACTGACGGCAGCATTGAGATCGCCCTGACGCAGAGAATAACGGATGCGGGCTGCCATGGTTTCAGGATTATTAGGGCTGATTTTTTCTAACTTGTAGAGTGATTCTTTAACTAAGTCGTCCCGGTGAGTGGCTTCACCAATGCGAATTTGTTCCTGCAACCAAGCGGCAGGTGAAACACTCTCTGTGGCTAACGCAGACAGAGGAGACAGCGCAAAAGGCAATAGCGCCAGTGGCAATGCAGGAAGAAAATGGTGACAGAATTTAGTATAACCCGATGAGATTATTTTATATTTTGACATGAGCCTTTCTCCCAAGACGCCTGCAACTCTCCCTGCTGATTAAATCGGTAATATTGACGATCCCATCCCAGACCGAAAAGTGTCAGAACGCTGTTATAGTAAGCGTCGGCACCGGGCAAATTATTAAGCACACGCTCACGTTGAGTACTCAAAGCAGGGTCGGTCAAAAACGGTAACAGTGCAGCAGAAAAGCCCACCGGCCCTGTGCCGTTAGCCTGACCCGTCAGGCTATCAACGCTTTCCGGAGGAAAGCCCGCCCGCTCAGTCAGTTTTGCCATTGGCTGATAATGGGCAATTAACGCCGTACGTTCCGGCAATTCGCTAGCCATCATACCAATCCACAAATAAACACGAATTGCATCATAGTCGCCGTTGGTGCCGTCTTTCTCATCAGGTTGCCAACCTTTATCTTTACGCCACATCACCCAGTCGGGTGCAATTCCTAGCGGTGCGGCTTCCAATAATAATCTCTGATTAGACTTCCCAACTTCAGCCCATACGCTCTGTACCTGACTTAGTCGAGAAAGTAGCTGAGGCGGCTGATAGCTCGGATTCAATCGCCAGCTATCCGCGTTAGCAAATCCGACCTTCCCCGGCAGTAACATATGCCCTAAGCCGGGAATATCCGCGACTTCTTCACGGGCAATACGTTGCAATAACAGCGTACCCTTTAATTGATAACCTCTGGAGTGCCAGATTCGGCCGGCTTCCAGCAGGCTATAGGCGATCCACAGATCGGCGTCCGAGGCCGAATTAGTGTCCAGAATACCCCAGCTCCCGTCGGCTCTTTTTCCCCACAGCCAGCCGGGTAAACGAGCCGAAAGATCGCCAGCCGACAGGTTATTTTCAGTCCACTCTAGCAGTTGATTAAACTGGTCTCGATCGTTAGCCACCAGCGCAAAAAACAGGCCGTAGCTCTGGCCTTCAGAGGTAGTAATATTCTTGCCATCGGACGGATCAATAACCCGCCCTTCCCGGCTAATGTACTGTTGCTTAAAGCTCTGCCACTCCGGCCAGTCACAGGTCTGTGCCGATACCTGACTCAAAGTAAACAAACAGCAAAATAGCCCGATAATGAATTTCATATTACTCATGTCCGCTGCTGTTCAAACGGCGACGACTCACCCTACGCAGGCCTCGCCACAGTAACAATGCAACTAAGATCACGCTAAATACGGCAACCACTGCCAACATCACCGGGTGAGAAGAGAGCTTGTACCACATCTTATCCCACCAAGGCAGATAGCCGACATAGTAGGTCTCTCCGACCCGAATACTGTTAACGCCGGACTCACGCACAATAGAAACCGAGCCGGCAATAGCATCACGTTTCCCGCTATCACGCCATGCTTGATCTAATAATTGATATCCCCGATCGCCACTGGCCATTAGCGCAATAACGCTTCTTTGTGGATTAAACGGAGACTGGAATCCGGTAATCGCAGCCAGCGTTCCGTCAGACGTTACCGATGCGCTTACCGCCGGATTCGATTCCTTGCGCTCAGAGTCAAAATCGATGGTTCTTAATTCAAGGTTATTCTCTACCGGCTGATTTAAACGGCTTCTGGCTTGGTCGATAAAGACTTGGGCATTACTATCAGGCTTCAGTTCGGCAGGTATACCGCCCAGCAGTAATATGTCTTTGTCTGAACCTTTGACTGAATCAAACTTATCGGTAATTTGAACCCCAAGAGAAGGATAGCCGATGCTCGCCCCCGTTTGACCAAGCACATTAAACAACAGGGTTAACTGGCCAGCAGAAGGATGCTCAGGCATCACAACCAATGTTTCAGAGAGATCGGCCATTCGGCTAAACGGAAATCCCGACTGGGCAAAGGTTTTTAATGCCGGCATGGCCAGATAATGGCGATAGCCGGAAAAATCAATGGTCGAGTCCTCATCGATTACCGCCTGATGTTTTACCGGAATCATAGTGCGGCAAACGCCTGTCGTACTGGCACCAATATTCGATACAAAATCGAAGTCAAAGCGCATTTTGTTATTTCCGCCAAGCTGAAAGGCAGGAATAGTCACTTGGTCATCGCTGCTGAGCAGCCCTTGAATCAATGGAATATGCAAAATTTGCGAATTATTCGAAGTATCAGGTTTCAGCGGGAAAGACTGTAAGAAACGGTCATTCAGACTGATATTCAAGCGAGACTCATCGACAAAAGGCGGCGGTGTATAACGATATTTCAGATTTAGGGTAATACCCTGGCTACGGAGTAAAAACAGGTCCGGTGGCAATTTCATCTCTAAATCGATCGGAGGCACACGCCCGCCTGAAACGCTGAGCTGATTAGGGTAACTGGTCAACTCGGCTAAGCGAACCATTCTGTCAGTACGAACCCAGTTAGGGGCATCATAAGGCTGACGCGCAATCAACGTTTTGACCTCATCAATACTGACGCTCTGACCGCGGAACAGCGGCTCTCCCTGCGCAATACCTTTAACCGCCATCTGCAGATCTTTATCATCCCGCCCTAATACCAGAAGTAATTTGATATAAGGATTTTCCGGATGCGCAATCATCTCAATCACCGGCCCGTCAACTTTTGGATAATCTTTCAAGAAGTCAGGACGCTGGTCGTTGGTGGCAAACACAATGCCATTCTTATCCGGCAATTGGTTATATAACACCGGAAAATCTTGTCCGCGCCACTGGGCCTGAACCCCAAACCACGAGGCCAGAATACCTGCCGCCTGCTGCACTTCCACATTCGGGCGAGCGCTGAATACCATCGGCAGCGTTAACGGCCGGGAATCCCGGCGATCGAAAAAGGGCTCAGGAAAACGGGAAAGATCGTTATTAACTTCCAGCCCTTGGTAGCTGAGAGCAATAGAACTATTTTTACTGATATCTATCCAGATACTGCTGCTAGCAGGGTCTTCACAAATATCTTTATAGTGACCGACCAGTTCGAAGCGAAGACGATTAAAATCACTGATAAAACGGGCATCCAACGGCAGGATAAGAGTTCCATGCTGGCCCGGAGCGTCCTGATTAACCGCCGCCAGCCCCATCAGCTCATCATTCATATACACTTTAATATGAGAGACCAGAGGTAACAGAGCAGGAGAAACCGTGTAATCAAGATTCAGTACTGCCTGAGTCACCACTTCATCACTGCGAACGTTAAACGTCATTTGCGCGGTGTTTTGTATACCGCTCAGCACCAGACTGCCTTCCGGCGCCAGCGTTTGAAACGATAGAGCATCGTGACGTACCGGAGCAGTTAATCCCTCAGGTTCCACCGCTAATTCAGCCTGTGGAGATGTCACTGCAACAATGGCTGATTCAGGATGTTCTGCCACCGCCTGATTGGCAGTTTGTGCATAAACTGAACCGGCTAATCCCAGCATAATAATGCCTAACCAGTGGCCTTTCTTTTGACCTAAATGAGTCACTGCAGATTTCACTATTTTCATATTATGCCACTTCTTTTTTGGGCTGATTAACACGATGAGGCAGGAATGAAATTAACCAGGCAATCACTGACGCCATCCGGCCTAATATTGAATATATAAACGGAGGTGAATACTCCACCATTCGCTGATAACCACGAAAACCTAGTTTTAAAACGTCTGCCAGACTTTGCATCGGCTTGTCTTGTGGTACGCCTTCCTGCCATAACGCCCATGTGTCCGCACGGGCAAAGGTACACTGCATAAAATCAATGTTTTCTTGCGTGGTCTTAAGCTGTAACTTAACGCCAACCATAGCGCCGAAAACCCGCATCACTACACAGCGGAAGGCAAACTCCCGGTCACCGCGTTTTAGGATTAAAACCAGTTCATCGCCCTGATTAACTAAGTCTGGTTTACCCATTTCAATTCCGACACCGCCGTCAGAATAATCGCGTAGCGTGCAGGGAAATAAGTGTCCGTCCTGACGTGAAATCGCGGCAGGCATTGAAATTTGTATGCGCGGAGAATGCCTGATTTGCTTAGCTTCAATCGATACGGCTACCGCACCACCGAGGATAATTAAGTTATAAGCTACCCATACCATACTGACCAATACGGTGGGAATTTCATTGATCGGACCGCTATAAAGCTTCCAGATACCGGCGACAATACCAATCAGGTTAAGCGACACCAGTACGAAATAAGGCCGGGAAATCACCCAGTCCAGATGACTCTCTTCAACCAACCCGCCTTTAGCCGTTACGTTAAAAGTCCCCTTCAGTGGGTCAAACAGTGCCACTGTCGTTGGTCGGGCAATATACCAAGCCAGTACTGTTTCATAGATTTCACTCCAGAAAGAGTGGCGGAACTTACCCTGTATACGTGAATTGGTCAGGCTGGCGTGAATCATATGCGGTAAGACATACAGCGCGATGGCCAACGCCGGAGCAAAAATAATATAGGCATGAAAGAACAAGAAAGCTAACGGTGCAGTCAAGAAGATCAGCCGGGGAATGCCGGATAAAAAGTGCAACATCGCGTTGGCGTAGCATAAGCGCTGAGCCAGCCTAAGGCCTTTGCCAAACAGCGGATTGTCCAACCTGAAAATTTGCACCATTCCTCTGGCCCAGCGAATACGCTGGCTGATATGGGCCGATAACGTTTCAGTTGCCAGACCCGCTGCCAGAGGAATGCGAATATATGCGGAAGTGTAGCCCTGACGATGTAAACGCAAAGAGGTATGAGCATCTTCGGTCACGGTTTCAACGGCAATACCGTTAATTTCATCCAGAGCAGAACGCCGCATAATGGCGCAAGAGCCACAGAAAAATGTGGCATTCCACATATCATTACCGTCCTGAACCAGCCCATAGAACAGTGAGCCTTCATTCGGCGTATGGCGGAAAGAACCCAGGTTGCGTTCAAACGGGTCAGGTGAAAAGAAATGGTGCGGAGTTTGTAGCATGGCTAATTTTTTATCTTTAAAAAACCAGCCCATGGTTAATTGTAGGAAAGAGCGCGTAGGAACGTGGTCACAGTCAAAAATAGCAACAAACTCGCTCGTCGCCTGCTCCAACGCATAGTTGATATTACCCGCCTTGGCGTGTTCGTGAGTCGGTCTGGCGATATAGCGAATACCGACTTCTTTAGCAAAGGCTTTGAATTCTGGGCGATTACCGTCATCCAGCAAATATATCGTTCGTTTATCCTGCGGCCAGTCGATACCCAAAGCGGCATAAATGGTCGGTTTTACTACATTCAGCCCTTCATTATAAGTGGGCACCATAATGTCAACGCTTGGCCAGTCAGTCAGATTTTCAGGCAATGGCGCAGGCTTACGATGTAGTGGCCATATTGACTGAAAATAGCCTAATACCAAAACAACCCAAGCATAGGTTTCGGCAGCCAGTAGTAGTAGGCCACAGACTAAGCTCAAGGGGTCATCCCAGTTCAGCGTAGAGGTATAACGCCACCAGATATAGCGACAGGAGATGGTTAATGATAAAACGATCATAATCAGAGAGGGAAAGCGCCCCGGAATTCTGCGCGTCACCATGGCAATGCCCCACAGCAGCAGGACAAAAATAAATTGAGCAAATAGATCAAACGGCTGTGAAATACAGATAATGGCTAATACTGCCGCCAGTACGCTACAGACGATAAAAGTAATTTTACGCACTCCGGGATTCAAACTTTTTATTCGATCTTCAGAACGGGATTCCACCTCATTTTCCTGAATACGCTTAGGCAGATGATTCAGCCAACGCGTTATGGCCTGATTCCTGTGACTACACCACGCTTTGAATTCAGTGAACTTCCGACGAATAAATAAAAACGAAGGCTGTTTTTCCTGTCTGATAATCACCAGCCACAGGCTCTGAATGGCATAACGCAATCCATCGGCAAATCGTGGACGGGAGGAGGATAGCTGTGGAAACCACTCAAGCTGTTTCTCCCTGACTTTTTGCCACGAGGGAGATTCAAAGCAAAACAGGGTCCATAGCAGTACATAACCGGCACAGTATAAAAATGACACCACTGGCGATACGTTTTGCTGACGATAGTCAGTATAACGCTTAGACACTTTGCTAAGCGGAGCGGCCGGGATGATGGCATTAAAGCCACTATGGAGCAGCCCCATCAATCTTCATTCCCATATTCAAATGACAGGCACCATTGGGCCAGCCGGTTAAATTCCTCAGCAATCAGGCTTTCAGGCTGATACTGACCAACCGGTTTCTTAACCGCCAATGATTCAGACATCGCCTCATCGGCGTGAATCACCATCGGGATTAACCCGACCAAGCGCTGCTGCCAGACGTGATGAATATCCTGCTGAATCAAACTGGTAGGCGAAAAACGATTTAACAAAAAATAGCTATCGTTGGGTAATATTCGCTGTTGCAGCAGCACGTCACAGGCAACGTCCGGATTGAGGATGCAAAGATGAATATCGGCTAATAATTGGCCTAAATTTATTAGCGGACAACGTGTTGAAGGAAGATCGATCAATATCCATTGATACCGATCAGAAAATAAACCTGATAATTGTTCAGGATATTTAACGCCCCGATCTTTAATCTGACTTAATAGTTCAGAAACACATATTTCAATTGTTTCTTCATCTAATAAACCGAAAGGCAGGTAGTCTAAATTATCAGCATAGTTAATGACGCCATTGTGTTGCTTATCTTGACTATTATTTATCATCCAGCCATATTTATTGTCATAAGGCATATCAAAATAAAGGCGTAATAAATTTTCGCGGCTAAAATCTATCACCAGAACAGATTGCCCTGCCTGTGCAAGTGACCACGCTAATGAAGCTGTCACTGATGTTGAACCACATCCACCACGGATCCCTTGAATCGCCATCGTTGTCATTTAATGACCTGCCTTTGATTCAATTCTGATAATAGCGGCCAGCGCGAAAATGCCTGACTTAACGCGCTCTGGCGAGAGAGATCGATATATCGTAGCGTAGGGAGATTATACGCCAATGCAACGGCGCTAATATCGTCCTGAAACTCACTCAGAGCTGACTGCGGCTTAAAAGTGTTTTCTGTAGTCTCGCGTCCCTGCGCTATCTCCGAATGAAAGCTTTTAACTTCATCGTTCATGTTATGGCTCGATAACTCAGGCTATGTCACTAATTTTAGCTGATAAAGAAAAACTTGCGATGGTGCTGACGCGTAAAAAAAACACGAGGGCAGGATGCCGTTTTTATTAAATACTGCAATAATTAGTAAAGCGACAACAAATAAAATTCATTTCTAACGGAAATGGTTTAAAATCATATCAGAATCCGATATAAACGACGAAACTAATTTTTTATTTTTAAATATAAATAATAAAAATAACAGGATGTTAATATAAACCATCATACTGTTAGTAGACTGCCGTCCATAATATTCATATGGCTTATCAAACAGTATTTATCACCAACGCTAATCCTATTACGACAACCGTAAAAGCGGTCACTGTGGATAACTAAAGCCGATATCATGAATAAAGAGAATATATCCTCTAAAACAGAATCATCAGACAAGAAATTGTGGACAAACTGGCGCGGGCTGCGTGGCTGGAACTACTATTTTTTAATCAAATTTGCTCTGCTTTGGGGGGGATACTTAAATTTCCATCCGCTGGAGAATCTGGTTTTTATTGCCTTCCTGCTATTCCCGCTGCCGGAAGGCTTGCTGAGAAAAACCTGGGACTGGATAGCATTCCCGGTGGGTATCATACTGTTTTATTATGATACTTGGCTTCCGGGTATCGACAGTATTATCAGTATGAACAGCCAGGCTACCGCATTGAGCTTTAGCTATATGCTGGAGCTTGCCCAACGTTTCATCAACTGGCAGTGGATTGGCGCAGGATTTGCACTGCTGGTCGGTTATCTGTTTATTTCACAATGGGTGAGGATTACGCCATTTATTGTTGGCGCCATGATATGGCTGAACCTTATTATCTTAAGCGGCCCGGCAATTTCACTGCTACCGACTGCCAGTACCGGCAATAGTACCTCAACAACAGCAACGTCCGGAACGCCAGCTACAACGACAAATAGTGCTGCTCTTAGTACCCAGGAGCCGCCAACCGATCACAACCTATCAGCGTATTACGATGGATTTATACAACAACAAAAAGAGCTGTATACCCAGTTTCCAGCGGCCTTGCCCGCCGATGCCCAACCGTTCGATTTATTAGTTATCAATATCTGCTCACTATCATGGTCTGATATTGAAGCTTCTGGCTTAGCCGATCATCCATTATGGAAAAGAATGGATATCATGTTTGATAACTTTAACTCAGCAACCTCTTACAGTGGCCCCGCGGCTATTCGATTAGCGCGTGCCAGTTGCGGGCAAACATCCCACTCAGATTTATATCAACAGGCTGACAAACGTTGTTATCTGTTTGAAAACTTAGCCCAGTTAGGATTTAAAAATGAATTAGTGATGGATCACTCAGGTCAGTTTGGTGATTACCTGAAAGAGCTGCGTGACTATGCCGGCATTCAGGCTGTACCGTTGCCGCCTGACAGTAGCGACCACAATTTAGTGGCCTTTGACGGCGAGCCCTTATACCAAGATCTTACTATGTTAAAACAGTGGCTTAGTACACGTGAAAAAGGAAGCGACCTGCGTAGTGCTATGTTTTACAACACCATTGAGCTTCATGATGGCAATCGAAACAGTACGACCAACGCTCAGGTTGCCTATAAACAGCGGTTGCAGGCTCTGCTGGATGATTTAGACCAGTTTATGACTGAGCTGGAGAAGTCGGGCCGTAAAGTGATGGTAATGATTGTGCCAGAACATGGTGCAGCGCTGGTCGGAGATAAAATGCAAATATCTGGCCTGCGTGATATTCCGAGCCCAAGCATCACTCATGTACCCGCAGCGATAAAACTGGTTGGTGCAAAATCAGCGGCTCCTCAGACTATCCGCATAGCTCAGCCAAGCAGTTATTTAGCGTTATCGGAACTAGTCAGCCGCTCACTTGATGGTAAGTTATTTACTCAAGACAGCATTGACTGGCAGAAGTTAACCGCTGATTTACCACAAACGCCGGTGATATCTGAAACATCAGGCTCGGTTGTGATGGCATATCAGGGACAAACGTATATTCGGTTAAATAATTCCAGTTGGGTGCCTTACCCTAGATAACATATCGGTTTAGGGTAGTTAAAATGTGGAATCCCCGGTGATTGACTTAATCGGGGATTTTTAATTTGATAGCTAATAAGTCATTTAATTTGCTCTCAGCGTAAGTTTCGTCCGCAAGAGCAGAATTGGAATATTGGCATTTTCTGGCGGCCGAGGAGCTATGCTTGTGAACAGGCTAAACTTCAGGCGTAAAAAAACCTGCTCGAAAGCAGGTTTCTTAAAATTGGTCGGCGAGAGAGGATGACTCATCACTGCGTGATTCGCCCTGCGGGC
>NZ_ATYS01000091.1 GCF_000427805.1 Budvicia aquatica DSM 5075 = ATCC 35567
ATATTTGGTGAGAAAATAAAAAAATATAATGACCGTATAGCATCACTCTCATTAGGCATAGATGCTTATCGTAATGCATTAATTGATGTGGAACAGACAAATATAGATAAAGATAAATTATTAAAGTTAGAAAAAGTTGATGCCTATACTAAATGGATGGTAACGGATAGTGGCGGTGTTGAAATTATCTCTAGTGGCTTAGAGTCTCACTATGGGGATAAAATAAATAGTATTACATTCAATAAACCCAAAGAGGCTGTCGCGCTAGCCTATGCGGATTTCAGAGAAGACCGAATCCCAACAATGTACATCAATGCCATGAAAAACAGTGTACAAAAAGACTATGATGCATTTGTATTATCGATATCAAAAAAGTAGGTTATCTCAATGTAAATGAGAAATTATCAATAATTATTAATGAGTGAGTACATTAATGGCGACTGTTTAAACAGTCGCCAAACTCAATAATAAAAGACGTCTTTTATTTAGGTTGGCTGTCTCTTAACTTCTGAAGAACCGTTGGGAACAACAGCCATTTTCAACAGGCTCCAGGCCCACAGGCTTCGATCGCGATCGAAGCCTGCATCACGATGTAGTGGTTAACTCTGCCTCTCATCAGATAGGGTCAGTCACCGTGCATTGTCCAATATCCGAGTTTCTTTGTCACTTTCCGTCCCTTCTCTCGTATCCACTGTTCATGACTCGGTGTTCGTTGATATTCAAATAAATCACCGATATGACATTCAAAGTAATGGCATAGTTTTTCTACAACGGAGAAATCTACCTGAGCGGCCGTTTCTTTATAAAGCATGGTAATGGTACTACGCGGTAGTTTTGTCGCCCGAGAAACATCCGCAATGGTGACCGTGCTGTCAATGAAACTGCCGCTGGCCGCATTATAGAGCTCAACCTCACTGGTAACGGAACTGCCACCCATAACGAGAATCAAGGCATTGCCGACAAGGAGATCTCCCTAGTCTATCGCTAACAGCCAATATCTTTTATAAACTGCTAAAAAACAATATGTAGAATATAAAAATAATATTACATATCTATCAGTCATTCTCTGGCAGTTTTTTCATAAAAGTAGTAATACTTAATTTAAAAAATAAAAGCCGAACATAAAATAGCAGAAAGTTATAATGCTTTGATAATAAATGGCATAACTGCAAGTATTAATCCTGCAATGCCAACTATAACAAATGAAATACGAAAACATTTCCCATAAGTCCAGATAGACCTTATACCTAAGTTTAATGAATTGTTATCCTTGTCTTTGGTTATTATTCTTAATTCCGTATTAATAAATTGGCTTTCAAGATCGTACAAGGCCAATTCAGCATTTTTTATTAGCATCGATACACGCTGATCCAGCTTCCAAAAAATAAAAGAGATAAATGAAACAAATATACCCATTAAAGATGTGAATAGTGCGTATTTCCCTCCCTGTTGAAGGGTGAATCCAATGCCTGCTGCCAGAAGACCTGTAATCGCAATGTAAAAGTTGAAAACAGTCATTCTTTGCTGAGCATGCAACTCGAAATATCGCCAGACATGTTCGTTAGCACGATTGAATTCTTCATTCATATTTAAGTTTCTTAAATCCAATTTAATAGATGATAAAAAAAGGCAAGTCTCAGAGTTATCAAAAAATCGTTGAGTTAAGTTACCTTTTCAACAGTAAATGCTTAAGTTCACATATGTTTTGACAATCTAAAATTCCCCATCTAAGAATCAGCACAAGAAGTCAAATATAAGTTTTATTTTCTGCTCAACTCATAGATAAGGCGAAAGAGCTCTGCTTGGTATCGGGCATCATGTAACGCATCATGATCACCAGAGCTTTCTGGCTTGACAACTTTTGCTATCTCACTAGAACGTGTAGATCTCCACGAGACCTGAGATGTTCCGAAATACATTGATTTAATGTCCAGTGCGGCAATGCCGAAAGGGTTTTCACCCAAGTAAGTGTGGAAATAATAATTGATAAAGCTCCAGTCAAATGAGGCATTGAAACCAACAAAAACTACAGTCTCATCATTACTGACAAATGAGTTAACCCAGCGTTTAAGCTGCATCATTGCATCAGCAGGCTCTAGGCCATCGTTATGCAACAGCTCAAGTGATAAGCCCGTCACTTCCATCGCTTCTGGAATAAATTCATCCGATATCGGCTTGAGATAACATGAAAAATGAGTTGATGGATCAAATACCACGCATGCACCAATGGATAACATGCTGTACTTACCCGGAACCGGGCCTGAAGCTTCTACATCGACCGAAACAAATATTTCTTTATTGGTTTTCATATAACGTCCCAAGGTAAGCGGTGCACATTGAGCTATCAAATGCACCTGAGCTTGAATAATTTTTCTGCTGTTAAATCAGGCAGCCTGGATTTCTAGCATTATTTGTCTTCCATAACAGGAGAGGGCCGCATTACTTTTAGCGGTTCCATCAAGTCATCAAAGCTCAAAGGCCGTGCGGGGAAAGCCCGAGACATTGCTGCGGGATAAAGGCGGGTGCGAATGTCAGAGTATGTCCAGGCTGGTTGATTTCCCCGCTCACCCGTCGCCGCAGCCAATTGACGACATTGAACGTCTGATAACCCCATCCCTTCAAGGTCCATACGAAAGAGCGCCTCTCGTTCTGTAGCTCCAGGGCGGGTGAACTCTTCTACTATAGCTGCTCGCCTGCGAAGAGCTGCATCCAGAACTGAGAGTCGGTTGGTGCATAAAATCACGACTACACGTCCGCCAAATTTACGTAAATCATCCACGCCCTGAATTAGGGTATTGACCGCTACTTTATCTTCATGGTGGCTCTGACTTTGGGAGCGAGAAGCTGCAATTGAATCGCCCTCGTCGATAATCAGTATGGCTCTGCGATTTTTCCCCGCGGCCTCTGTGACTTCTGTCCATGCCTGAGTCAACAGTGTCCCCATTTCTCCCACTTTTCCGGAACCGCGAACCCGGTTGCTGAGCTTAAAGAGAGCGGAATCTTCAGTGCGTGACTCACGAACAATACGATTTGCAATGCACTCGGCTGTTGCCGTTTTACCTGTACCAACATCACCATGGAAAATAACAAGTGGGTACTGCTCAGCTACGAGCTTGCAGACTGGCAAAACGCCCTTATGGTGTTTTTTGCTCCACTCAAGAAGTTGTCCCTGATTAAGAAGCAGGCTGAGTTGGTTATGGACACTCTGATAGCGATTTTCAAACCCAAGTAGAACCTTCTCTCGCTCCGTCAACTCGTGCTGTGGCAAATCAATCACTGACTCAAAAACACTGCTCTTGCTCATCAGTTGTAGTCCTTACGTTGCATACCATAACCATTGCTGGAATATTCACGGCCGCCCTTCTGGGTCAAACCAGAATGGTTAATGTCGTCACTGCATGGCGACCAGGATATATTCATCTTGCTTGAAAGCTTTTGTTTAGCAGCCGGATCGTAAGTGTTCAGGTAAGTCAGAACAATTCGCAGATGAGCACCCTTAATTTTCGGCCAACGGGCATCGCCTGGCCTCTCATTTGCCAGACCTCCTAAATCGTTAACATAAAACCGGGTTGCTCTCTGTTCAACGCCATTGCTTATGAGGGTTAAATCGACATAATTCAGATAGCCATTTTTTGCCAGAAGTTCTATGTCATGGGCCCACTCACGTGCACGATTTTCAGTGACTGTTCCGGTACTGGCAGCAATCATTACCAAGTCAGCAGTGATGCGCCTCATTACTGCTTCAACGTCTGTTGTGGTATAAGTTGATGTTTCTGTAGAGGAATAACTCATGCTGCATCCTCCACTTTAAAGGCGCGGCCAAATAATTCCTTCCAGAGATCAAAATCTCCTCCAGTAGATGCAAAATTCGCTGTTGCCCAACTTTCATCTGCAAGCCGAACAATCTCTTTTCTCTCATCCTCGGTAATACGACTGGTAACGTTATTCGTATCGCAGACAGGATCCAGTATGACAACAGGATCTGTGAATGCCGGTACAGTGCTATTTTCCGGGAATGTGATAAATTCCTGTAACCCTGATTCAGCAATGTACAGAAGGAAATCCCGAAACCGTTTTTCAAGTGACCCATCCTTTCCATTGACTTCCAATACATGGGCCATGATCAGTTCAATATGAAATGACTTAAGTGGACATTCCACATTGGTACGCCAACGTTTAGCTAAGCGCACCAAGGTACGAAAGTCTGGGTCAAGATCTTTGCGATCCTTAACAAACTTGATCTGGCAGGGAGCACAGGTCTCTGTCTTCGAACCATCAAAACGGTCAAACTGCCAGCCGTAACCTTCTTTATCCGGATTTTCGATTACGGGTACAATATCGACATCCAATCCGGTTCCGACAAAGGAAACTGTCGCTGCCTTACGTTGAATCTCGAAATCCTCTACAGCTTTATTGGGATATACTTTCACCAAGGCTTCATAAATTTTTTCACTCAGGCTTGCGAATGACTCCTCTACAACTTTCTTTCCGCTAACATAAAACACAACATCCACATCGACCTGACTGTCCGAGGTTTTGCGTAAAATAGTGTGTTTAGCAAAAGAACCGGCTTTGACAACACGCTTAATGGTGATTTTGTCTTGTTCTTTCAATTTCTTGCGCAATGCTGAGATAAGCCGATCTACCTGAGCATTGTAGGTTTCACGTTTATCCTTAGGCAAACGCAGCACATTACTGTCGTAGTACCGGATCTGAGTATTGGTTAGCGACATTCACATCCCTCCAGAAATCATTGATAAAAATTGCATCAGTCTTCCCCAGTATCTTCTGAGGTGATGGTTGCACCTTACCGCTCAATAGCGTAGCATTATTATACGATTAATTTCTATACCCGTCTACTTTTTATATTGTATCTATTTTTTATACGCTATTGGGAATCAAGATGTCAGATAAGTTCAGAGAAGGGGATGAGCGAGTAAGCCAGAAAGGACGGCTGGGAGCACGATGGGGCCAGGAGCGTCGGCTTGAATTCATTGACTATCGGCTTCGGTGGGACGGGCAAATCAACCGTAGTAGTATCACTGACTTTTTTGGTATTTCAGTGCCTCAAGCTTCGCTGGATCTTAACGAATACGCAAAGTTAGCCCCTGATAATCTTCAATACGATATGCGTGCCAGAGTGTATCGTTCAACTGGGTTGTTCAAGCCAGTCTTTACGGCTAGTTCTCTGGAATGCTATCTGAATGACTTGTTGCGCGTAGCAGTTCAACCCGAAATTCAATTTGGAAGCTTTCTGGGATGGCATTCTCCTGTTGCCGCTGTTCCACGACTTTTACGCAGGCTGGACACGGATGTAGTGAGTCAAATATTGCGAGCTATACGAGAGTGCGAGGCCGTTCAGATTATTTACCAATCGATGAGTGACCCTGAAGGCAGCGAGCGCACACTTACACCTCACTCATTGGTCCATGATGGCTATCGCTGGCACACCAGAGCATGGTGCCATAAACGTAAAGAGTTTCGGGACTTTTTATTATCGCGGATTATACAGGCTCAGAATGCTGGCCCAGATAAAGAACGAACTAATTGTGATACTGCGTGGAATACTTACATCAAAGTTATTCTTCTTGCCCATCCTGGACTGAGTCCTGCCCAGCGGAGCCTAATTGAAACTGATTACGCAATGGTCGATAGAGAAATTCATCTGGAATGCCGGCAAGCGCTACTGCACTACCTTCTCTTCCAACTAAACCTGACCGATGCTCAATCAAATCAGGCTCCGGAAGCATTGCAGCTAGCATTAAAAAACAAGGATGAAATCTATGCCTTGCTCAAACGATAACAAGTAACAAATCCTCAGGAATAATTGCGATGGCAAATACTAATAACGAATACGTTCTTATCGCTGGTAGCATCTCACAAAAAACAGAGAAACCATATATTGACCGAGCGCATAGCTTCGTTCGAGCACTTACGAAAAGCATTCTTGATGCGGAGGTGGGTTTGGTCGTCTACCTAGCAGGGGAACCTGTAAATGAAAACGGGGATCCCCTAACCTTCGACTGGACCGTGATAAATGAAGCAGAGAAGTTGATGGAAAATTATACGCCAGCTCAACAACTCCGAATCGTCACTTCACGTTCAGCAATGCAGGAAAAGATGTCAGAGGAGAGACGAAGGCTTATTCGTAAACTCCAGGCAGCTAATCTTGCTGATGTAAGTTATTTGGATGATGATCTCATAACTGGTGGAAATATAGGGGATGAGCAGGTTGGTGCAGCCACTGCCATGATTGCATTAGGTGGTGGGAAAGGCGTTTCCGATCGTGCACGAAAAATGCGCAAGGCTAAACATCCCATATTACCGTTTGACTTACAGCTTGGTGGAATTTGCGGGGATGGAGAAGGTGCTTTAGGCCTATATGACCAATTTTTCAGAGAACCGCTGACAATGTTTCCTTGTACGGGAGAGAACGTAAAAAAACGTCTTGATACTTTATCATTGCAAGAGCCTTGTTATGAACTGGAGCAACTATCAGAAATCTCAATTGGACTACTCAAAGCTGAATGGGTGACAAAACAATCATTACAGACTCCAGATGTGTTGATTCTTACAGCATTACCGGTTGAACTTGCTGCTGCTAAAAAAGCTTTTGATATCGATGATAATATTCCACCTCGCGTGACATCAAACGGAATCCATTTCTGGCCCACAGTGATCCAACGTTCAGATGGTCCTATAACAGGCATAGTGGCATCATTTTCCGGAGCCGGAAATGTAAATGCATCAGCCATTACCACCATTTTATTGTCCGAGTTCAAACCCAAAAAAGTCATCATGATGGGAATTGCTGCAGGGTCGAGAGATAAAATGGTGCTGGGTGAAGTCATCGTTTCTGATCGTATCGTCTATTATGAGAGTGCAGCTGCACTGGAAGGTGGGGAGCTTGCCTACAGACCTGAAATATTACGTCCCCACATGTCAACACAGCAAAATCTCAACACCTATTTTGCAACATCATCGCTATTTGCACGTCTCGGTGAACGAGCGCAGGTTATGGGATTTGAGATGCCAGCAAGCTCTCAGGCTGGCAATGTAGCCGCAGGAATAACTGTTTCCTCTGCCACCATCGCATCAGGAGAGCTTCTCATAAGGGATCCTGCTCTGCTGAAGAGTTTTAGATCGCTTCATGACAAAGCCTATGTTGCCGAAATGGAGGCCTATGGGGTGTTTGATGCCTGCGAGAAGCAGAGAGTGCCAGCTCTGATTGTGAGGGGTATCAGTGATTTCGGCGACGGCACTAAAGACGACGCTTTCCATACAATCGCTTCAGTAGCTGCAGCTATCATCACAAGTGATTACTTAATTTACGGATGGCAACGTGCATGAGTTTGTTAGCTTTGTAACTTATGACGGTTTATATGAAAATTCCATCTTTATGATTTGAAATGCTGGAGTGCCCCGAGCCCGCAGATAAATCTGGTACTTCAGATTTCGCCATGACTTCAGCTTTAAATTCCTTAACCTTTACCATGTAAGTCACAGACTGGCCTACTCTTAATACATTAGTACACAGTAGTGTTTGTAATGTCTGCTTGTTGCTGCGAATGAAACTGTCAAATTTAATGAAGTTCTAATTATTGAAACTGACAAAGCAAGTTAAGATTTATTTAACTCACTTACAAAGAAAATCAGCTCTATATCACAAATGCGAAATATCAATCGTATCTTTTTATGGAGCTTCCTATATGACCCGTTTAGCCTCACGTTTTGGTTCAGTAAACCTTATTCGCCGTGACCGACCATTAACCAACGATGAATTAGCCCGCCATGTTCCCAGTATTTTCTCGGAAGAAAAACATCACTCCAGAAGCGCCCGATACAGCTATATTCCTACCATCACCTTATTAGATAACCTGCGTAAAGAAGGCTTTCAACCCTTCTTTGCCTGCCAGACTCGTGTTCGTAATCTCGATAAACAAGACCATACCAAACATCTGATTAGGCTACGCCGTGAAGACCAAATATTAGGAAAAGAAGTCCCTGAAATAATCCTGCTCAATAGTCATGATGGATCGAGCAGTTACCAAATGCTTCCTGGTTTTTTNNGNNNNATTTGCACCAATGGCCTGGTCTGCGGTGACACCTTCGGTGAGGTTCGAGTACCACATCTTGGACCTGTCATTGACCGTGTGATTGAAGGTGCCTATGAAGTATTAGGTATTTTTGACCACGTT
>NZ_ATYS01000092.1 GCF_000427805.1 Budvicia aquatica DSM 5075 = ATCC 35567
AATTCTGCTTTAAACAGCGCATTACACAGGCTGGATTTACCCACCCCGGTTTTACCCATAATGCCAATAACGGGGTCATAATCGATAATGGACTCCAGACGTTTTAGGATACGTTGGGTNATGTCATGTGGAAGTGCGGTCAGTTGCTTTTCAATCAAGCGTAAGCCAGTGTGATATATTTTCATAAATAACCTTTCGAGTATTCAACATTTCATTAATAAAAACATATTCCTACAGAAATACGTTTCTCATGGGGGACATACACGTAGGTGATATAGAGTTAAACTTGGTTTCAAGTTAAAACGACAGACGTTTTGTTACCGTTTAAACGTACCGCTATTCATCAGATTGGCTATTCATCAACCAGATAGCGAGTTCTTGGTGGTAGACGTGTTAACGTCATTCTGGTTCTGGTTCTGGTTCTGGGATGAGGAAGGGGGACGGGGCCTGTTATCGTTGGCAAAATGTCTATCGAGATAATCCATTAACGTGGCGTGGTCATTGATGATGGCTGCGTTAGGTTCAGTTATCCACAATGCAGTACGCTAAACCGATATGATGAACCCCAAAAAGCAGAAAATTACGGACACGAACCTCAGCCATATGATCCAAGGGATTGAAAGTCAGGCGGTGTATGAGACTATCCTCAACAATCCAGGGGGTTGTGGCTCGATTGAGCATGATGGGTTTGTGTCATACCAACCGGTGAAGGGGGAATGGGTTCATCCGTACCTGAATATTGTCCAGAAGAACTAACGGGGTTGATGTCTATCTTTGGCAAGCTGTTCTCTGTCTAGCGGGTTGCTAGCTAATCGAGCCAGTTTAACCAATAGGCCACTTTTTTTGACGTTCAGCCGGAAAATTTTTCAGATCTTCGATACTAAATCATGTGAATCAATTCACCCTGCGCCTGACGGATGAACGCGCTGCGCACAGGTTTTTAGCCACATAACTAAGCAATTCACCATGATGTGACAGGTAATCTCCCCATTTTTAATGGAGATCATAAGTAGGATTCAAGCAGCACTTAAGCATGCTGTTTTGGTGTATAGCTTAATAATATAAAAAATCATTCAGGGGCCTAGCGTTTATTCATAAAGGTGTCATCAAAAGCGAGTAAAAGTGGCGTTGATAATTCATGATTCAATTAAGGGTGATCAACAATGCTCAAAAATTCAACAGTCGTTGCAATAGTCATTGCTGCGATTTTTTCTCTAAAGCCAGCCTGTGCACAAGATACAAGAACGACCAAAGCAACAGAACTGCTGTTTGGATTCAGTCAGCTTAATAATAGCGTTGAAGGGCGTAATGCACTTGACGAGAATCTCGAAACGTCGATTGGAGTTAACAATAACTCTACCGATGCTCAGCGTGCCAAGGCTATTTCGGACAATACAATTTCGGCTCTGGTTGGTTCAATGAGCAATGGCTTACTGGTTGCGGATGCGCTGGGTTCGAGAATGAATAATATATTCTCCGCAAGCAATAGCATCAACGCAGCAACTTATAGCGCAACCACATTCTCCAAAAATTTCTCCGATCTCTTTTCGCAGGTCAATGCGCTTGTCCAAATGGATTCCAGCTTTTCTAAGAATTATTTCGCCAATGGCAGCGCTGACGGCAATCCGGCATCACCAGCCATTGGAATTGTCCTGCCTAACGACGGTGTGTATAACGTTTACGACCTTGCTTATAGTCCCTTAGCAGAAAACAAGAATACGGTCGGTAATTCTCGCCCTGTACAGGTTGCCCCGGGCAGAGTTGAAAGTTTCAGCTCGGCTGATTTTTTTGGTGTTCAGACCAACAGTTCAGTCGCTATCCTGCCGACAGTTAAAGGTAATGCCTCTTTTCCAAGTGGCCATTCTGCCTTCGGCTTCAGCAGTACAATCCTGTTTGCCCAAATGGTACCGGAGCGTTTTCAAGAATTTATTCTCCGTGGGTCAGAATATGGTAATAGCCGCATCACCTTGGGTGTCCACTATGCATTTGATGTTATCGGTGCACGCATCATGACGACATACGCCTTGGCTCAAGTTCTTAACAATAATCCTGACTATCTGGGAAAGAACGTGTCAGGACTAGGTTCTGAGATAGTTACCACTAACGACTTCCATGCTCTGATGCTGGCCGCTCAAACCGATTTGCGTACTTTGCTGGAGCAAGGCTGCCAAACGACTATTGCTGAATGTGTGGCAGCCAACAAGGCGGAAGGCTTAAATGAGGCCGCACGGAATAAGGCCGATTATCTCTACCGCTTAACCTACGGTATTGCCCCTGTTGGCCCAACCGATCTCGCACCAGTGGTCCCGGAGGGGGCAGAAGTGCTGATAGCGACACGATTCCCATATCTAACCAACGAACAGCGGCGTGAAGTACTTGCCACAACGGAAATTGAATCCGGTCATGCACTTGATAATGGTTCTGGGTGGGCTCGTCTCAATCTCTATTCGGCCGCTGATGGATACGGTGCATTCAACGGCAAAGTAGCCGTCACCATGGATGCGAGCAAAGGCGGATTCAATGCTTATGACGTCTGGGGCAATGATATCAGTGGTACCGGTAGCTTTGTTAAAGAAGGTTCAGGTGTACTCGAGTTCATCGGAAATAATAGTTTTTCAGGAGCAACCCACGTCGCTGGCGGCGCACTTATTATTAACGGTTATCACGGTAACTCTTCGGTCACAGTAGACGATGGGGCGTTACTTGGCGGTTCCGGCACCGTGGGTGCATTAGCGGGTATGTCCGGTGCAGTAATTGCACCCGGAAACTCTATTGGTACCCTTAACGTTATGAATAACGTTACCTTTGGATCAGGATCGCACTATGTAGTAGAAGTTGCAGCGGACGGTCGTAGCGACCTTATCCAGAGCGCAGGAACTGCCATACTTAATGGTGGTGAAGTCGCTGTTTCGCTGGAGAACAGAGGTAATCTGCTTACTCAGATTGAAGTACAAAGTCTGATAGGACAGAAATATACAATTTTGACGGCGCAGCAGGGTATCAGCGGGCAGTTTACCAGCGTACAGCCCGATTATCTGTTTCTAGGCACAGGTCTGAGCTATCAGCCCAATCAGATTGTTTTGAACGTGGGGCGCAACGCAACGGCTTTCGCCGATGTGGCTCAGACTCAGAACCAGCGAGCAGTTGCTACGGCGGTTGAAGCCTTGCGAGCGGGCAATTCGTTGTATGAGAGCATTCTGACTATTGGTTCTACTAACGAAGCTCGACAGGCGTTCCGCCAACTATCGGGGCAAATTCATGCTGATATCGCTTCCGCACTGATAAACAATAGTCGTTACGTGCGTGAAGCTCAGAACGATCGGTTGCGCCAGGCTGAAGGGCAGGCCAGTTCATCAGATATTAAAGCTGACGAAGACGGCGCTTGGGCACAATTATTTGGAGCATGGGATCACGCGTCAGGTGATGTTAACGCGACTGGCTTTCAGGCATCAACCTATGGTGTTCTGATCGGACTGGACTCCGAGTTTGCCCAAGATTTGAGGTTGGGTGTTTCAACCAGCTACTCCCGGACCTCGCAGGACGGAGGCTATGGTTCGAGTGCTGACAGCGACAACTATCATTTAGGCGTGTACGGTGGTAAACAGTTTGGTGATTTGGCGTTGCGTGCAGGTGGTTCCTATACATGGCACCGCATTGATACTTCTCGCTCCATTAATTACGGTTTGCAAGCCGCTCGCGCCACAGACAAATACAGTGCCAGTACCGAGCAGGTATTTGTTGAAACTGGCTACAAACTGAAAGCAACTGGAGTTAACCTTGAGCCATTCGCTAATCTGGCGTATATCAATTTTCAGAATAATGGCATCAGCGAAGATGATGGTGCGGCAGCGCTGCACAGTGATAAACAGCATATTGATGCGACAGTCTCGACTCTGGGGTTGCGAGCCGATACTCAGTGGCAGGTAAGTGAAACGGCGACGGTAACACTTCGTGGTGAGCTTGGCTGGCAGCACCAGTATGGTGAACTGAATCGAGATACTGGCCTGAAGTTCCAGGGTAGTTCTTCGCCGTTCGTGGTCAATAGTGTTCCTGCATCGCGCGATGGTGCAGTGTTAAAGGCTGACGTGGCGATGGTAGTAAATAAAAATACAACATTGTCGCTAGGTTATGGAGGTTTAGTGTCACAAAACTATCAGGATAACCGGATTAATGCAGGCTTTACTTGGCATTTCTGATGGTTTTAGCTTTATGCAGTAATCTAGTGTGTTGTTAGGTTGCCGATGTATCTGAAGTGGACGTAGAAGATGTGTAACTGTCGTCACCCCATGAAAGTCGGGATGATGACAGTATCGGACTCAAATAGCATAAGTATGCTTAACTGACAGGCGTTGCTAATGAGATATTTATTCTTTATCTAGCCATTTCTTAATGAAAAGTAGGAGCCATTTCATCCACAACTTCTTTTGCTGTAGTGATACGATTTATACCACCGGCAGCGACGGATACCGAAATAGCACCGTCCTTCATATCGCCATCAAGCATTCTTTTTTTGATGCTGCCAATTTTCCTATCGCGGAGTCCATTCAGGATCCGTTGGGTTGCGATAACCCGAATATCACCCGTTGGGGTAGTGATTTCGATAAGATCCTCAGAACTGACCTGAAAAATCGCCTGTTTAGCTTTTTCACTGGCGGGTGATTCGACGGTAGTGACAAATTGGGTAACTGTCTAGCGGGTTGTTGGCTAATCGAGCCAGTTTAGCCAGCCATTGCCGTTGTTTGTTAACCGAAGTCTGTTTATTCACCACGATTCAACTGAATGGCGATTATTCCGTCAATTCATCACGATGTCCACTAATCGGGTATTCCCGTCAACCTGCACTATCTGATAGTGGGTCTGTCCGCTATAAGTAAAGCACGCGAGCTCTTCCAGCAAGTCACACCGGGCAATTCGGTAACTGAGGTTGTCGTGTGTCTGGCAGGCCTTCACATGCTGTATCAGGGAGTGAGGAGCCGCCTCATGGCTGAGCATCAGCGCCGGTGGATGACCGCCTGTTCGCCTATTGCCCAAGGGGGGGCTTGGTGGTGATGGCTGATAATCGGTATATGGATACTGAGTTTCATCGGCAAACCTGTATGGGGTTGGTTTTTTAATCTCACTGACTCTATTGTTGTGATCGATTATATCGGGATATTTACCCTATTCCCGGCATGACCGTTGCTGATAATAAATAATGCAAAATAAGGTTTCATTAGATGGCGTTAAATTGAAATAATACACAGGCTATTTATTGTTTGTCATTCGACGGTAATGTGTACCTTAAATACAATTACAAATAAATTTGTTAATGTTATTCGTTATTTTTGTTATCTTCTTTTTTGAAATTGATGTGCATGTTAAATGAATTGCTATTATGTCTTTCCCTATATTAAATTCAATATTCAATAACGTCATTTATCTTTCTATTTTGGCCTTTTCATTATTTAAAGCCCTCACGAAGAATAATTCTATTTATTGATTCATGTCACGTTTTACGTGGGGAGTATAGCGGCTAATAACTGGTTTTTTTTGATCTAAAAATCTGCGTACGGCAATCAATCCAAGCGATGCACCTGATAATGGCTATTTAATATCCAATCAACAGAATAATAACCTGTATTATTAATTAAATGCGATCGGTTGATCTGCATTCATTTTTATTATGTATAATCGTCATCAATATCACTCGTGGCGGGTTNCTCGATAAGTGGGTGATATATCCGGTGCGAGTTATCTCACGTTTTTATTATTTGATTNGGTATCTAACGCGTTGCTGTGAATGTGTCACTTTAACCTGATTTATGATTGCTGTCGGCGTTGTGGTTCACAATTATTTCGCTACGTTCACATCATTGTTTCCGGATATCTATTCTTTAGGTCTTGGTTGTTTAATTATTAACCGCGCCTTGAGTGATTGCCGGGAAATATGATTATTGATTTACCGTTAACTCTGCCGATATCGTCTGGCCGCATTGATGTCTGCGGTGGGAAATAATCGGGAGTGATTCTGTTTGGCATTGCTCGCTCGGTACCTCTTCCGATTCGATGACAATTTAATTAGGACAGCGCGTTCGGCGCAAAGGGAATGGAATAATGAAAATAACAATGCGTCTTTCGGCTATCGCAATTTGTGTCATGAGTAATGTTTTTTCGACCGCGGCTTTTGCTGCACAGAATGACATCTCTTCTGTCACCTCAACAACCCGCCTCTATGTCGTCCCGGCTGACAGTAGCCTGTACCAGTTAGCCCTGCAAAGCGGCATTACGGTGGCGGAGTTGCGTACCCTGAATAACGGTGGACTTAACCGTCGGGAAGCAATGAAGGCCGGTGAAAGTTTGCTCTTGCCCGCAGACTCTCCGCTGTTGCCGATAAGAGATGAATCGGGTCTGTACGTGAATAACCTGCCGGAACTCGGCATGGGTAATGACCCATTACCGAAAGCCGATAAGGATGGCCGGATGCCNGCCTCCGCCATGGAAATGAAAACCGCCGGGATGGCCCAGTCCGTGGGTGGTCAGGACTGGAACAACATGACCGGCGACCAGGTGCAAAATCAAGCCGAAAGCTGGGCAAAAAACAAAGCCAAGGCCGAGGTGTTAAATCCGGTTCAGCAGCAGGCTCAGGACTTNCTGGGGAAATTTGGTAAAGCCCGGGTCACGCTGTCGGTGGATGACAACGGGGACTTGAGTAAGAGCTCTGCCTCCTTGTTCACGCCGTGGTATGAAAATGACGATGTGGTGACCTTCTCTCAGATAGGGGTACATGACCAGGATGGGCGAACCATCGGTAACTTTGGTCTGGGCGTCCGTTGGGAACAAGAGACCTGGTTGCTGGGCACCAACACCTTCCTTGACCAGGACTTTAGCCGCAATCACAGCCGTCTGGGTCTGGGGCTTGAGCTGTGGGCCGACTACACCAAGCTGGCCACCAACTACTATCACCCACTGAGTGGTTGGAAAGACTCCAAAGATTTTGATGATTACTTAGAGCGCCCTGCGGAAGGTTTTGATGTTCGNGCTCAGGGTTATCTGCCGGTGTATCCACACTTGGGTGCCTCTCTTGTCTATGAGCAGTATTACGGCGATGAAGTGGCGCTGTTCGGTAAAGACAACCTTCAGGAAGACCCGCA
>NZ_ATYS01000093.1 GCF_000427805.1 Budvicia aquatica DSM 5075 = ATCC 35567
TTATTGGTTTACACTTAGTGCATTGATTGTAATAACAGTTAGTAGGAGATATTTATGACTCAGAGTTCCTCTCATATGGCCGGGATTCCAGTCTATATTGAAACCAACGGTTATCTTGTCCGTAGCTTAGCGCCGTCGGATGTTTCAGACGCATTTTTACAGTGGATGAATAGCGAAGATATGATGGAAGGTCTTAATCTTCCGCCAATCAATTTCTCAGCGCAGCAGTTGGCTGACTANATCTCCCAGTTTGATAATCATCGCAATTTCTTCCTCGGTATTTTTGATAAAACCAATAACGCGTTAATTGGCTTTTATACCATCGATATNAATCTGAACCACAAGGTCGGTCATATCACTACCGGCNTTGGCGAAAAAAATTACTCAGGTAAAGCCGTNCTCTGGGCAACNATCGATGCCCTGCTTGACCATTTCTACCTGTATCGTGATTTACACAAGATGTCCGCCCGTATTTTAGCGAAGAATAGACGCATGCTATTTTGCTTTGTTAAAAACCCCCGCTTTAAGCTAGAAGGCGTATTAAAAGAAGAGTGTCTCGCGCCAACCGGTGAACGTGTAGATATCCTTATTTTTGCATCACTACGGTCAAAATAATCCAATATGTCGATTCACCGCATCAGATTATCACTGATGATAGCGGCTTTATTTACACCGGCGATCTGGGTTATCTTTATCAACGGTCGGGAAAAAGAGGTCATTATCATCCGAGGCCGCTACATTTGGGCTCAGGATATAGAATGGTGGGTACTTCAGGCGTTACCTCATATTGGCGACAATAACGTCGCAGCGATCGGGGTAGTGAATGGACAGAAAGAAAAACGCACGGTCCTTGTGCATCTTTCAGATAAGCAGCAGGATATTTCAAGCTTATCAGCCATTATTAAGCAAGAGATTAATCGGGCTACCGGTATTAACGCACAGGCTGTGTTTATTATTGATAAATTACCACTAACGGCATCAGGAAAACGGGCCCGAACTCAGGCCAAAGCGCGCTACCTGAGTCAATCCCTTCATGTTATCGGTCATTCAGAGGAATATCAATAAGATGGATTATCTATTAAAAGCCAAACAAATATTAGCCAGTTGTCTGTCTGTTCCTGTTGACAGTATCAGCGACGATAGCCAGCTTGAACAACTCAGCCCCACGATTGATAGCGTCGTATTTGCCAATATCATGATGGACGTTGAAAACTTTGTGCAAAAAGAGATCAATGTCACCGAATGGCTGGAGCTCGGTTCAGTAAAAGATCTGGCAGTAATTCTGGAAAAAAACCACCACCCGTAGAGTTGATATTTGTAATAACGGGGCTCGTTCTTCTCTCTCTTTAGAGGCGCGAGTTCTATATCAATTAACATCCAGTAACAACATCGTGGTTTACCCGATTTCAGGCTCTGTCACACCACGACCTGATACAACCATACGACAGATAATAACGATAAAATAGAGAGGCCTAATGAACTCTGCAAGTACCGATATCTGCAATGTTCTCTATGCGTTAGCCAAGAGTCATAATGGTAAAAACGTTTGGTTGACGCTCAATGAAGTACCGACATTAGTGATACAAACGAAGCATGATGCCGATTATGTTCTGCGTCGAAATTATGTCAATTATGAAAAAAACATGGCCTGGTTCAGGCAAGCGCTCGGGTCTTCACGTTTTTTCGAAAACGGTCAGGTGTGGAAAAATCATAAAAAGTTAACCCAACCCTATTTAAACAACTTCAGTGATATCGACACCATTAAGCTGGCCAAGCACCACGGACAACAGGCGTTACATCAGCTTGCTCGTGGTACTTGTACCAGCAAAGTCACCCTCGATGACAACGTTTTTCGCAAAATGGCGATGTCAGTTTTAATTGAAAATTTCTTTTCTATCTCTTTAGATTCTACAGATATCAATATCGATAATATCGCCCAATTGATGGAGTACAGCTCAGAGCTGTCCTTTGTCCCTGCGGGAAAGCTTAATATCAGCTACCGCCGAAAGTTAGTTCAATTACGGGCACTACGGCGTCAGGTCAGCGAGGAACTAAAATTATTCAGGCATGCCTCGGTTATGAATCCGATGATAGAACGTATCCTCAAGGCAGAATCAGAGCCAAACAGCCGGGTTGTTTTAGAAGATGAGTTAATGACTTTCTTAGCCGCCGGTTCTGAATCGACAGCCGCCGCCATTGGCTGGGCCTGCTATTTACTCGCTCAATACCCTGAACAGCAGGAACGTCTTTATCAAGAAGCCATTGCTAACCCCCTTCCTGTGACTTGGGCGGCGCTGAGCAATATGCCACAATTAATGACGTTTATTTCTGAGGCTTTACGTTTATACCCGCCAATCCCGATGATTATTCGCCAGTCGTTAGCAAAAGATAAGATCGGTATCGAGATGATTGAAGAACGGCAAAATATTGTTATTTCATTTATTGGCATTATGCATGACGCCTCCGTCAACCCGAATCCTTGGTCATTGAGTCTTCCGCCCGATCATTACTCCCCGTTGAATGATAAGAACAGTGGGATCAATATGGCCTTTAGTCGGGGCCCCAGGGTGTGCGGGGGAAAAGACTTTGCCTTAGTCGAACTGGCTGGATTTATATCGACATTTGTTCGGTATGGTCTATTTACCCCAACGTCTCAGCTACCGCCCCGTTTTTACTGGAAGTCTCAAATGGTACAACAAGGCGGACACCCGGTTCAGGTCACGCTTCGGCCAGGTTAATTAAAATCACGTCACCGTCAGAACGCTCGTGTTGAGCTAGACGCCACGGCTCCCGCCATCCGCAGGATAGACTCGCTCTCACTATCACGCCCGAGGGTTCAAGCGTCAAATTGATGGATTGACAATAAATATCGGTATGACACCGCTTAGTCGATTTGACCATGGCGGAGATAACTGCGATTATTATCGTGCCGCCCCAGCAATAACGTCCTCCTGACATATGGGGGATTTCTTACTATATAGGGAAATTCATATGTATACCGCTGCCGCCCTTATGGCCATTCTTGTTACCCTAGCTGTATCGGGCGTTATAGCTGGAATAATCACCGCAGTGCTAAAGGAAGTATTTAACAAAAANCGGAGTGTATTAATTTTCACGACATCGTTATTCATTATATTTCTAACTATCCTATCCATCCTTTTCGATGGACCGACACAGGCGTTATCAATACTATTTGAAGTNATNGCCGCGCTCTTNTGACGTCGAATTAGCTACCAACTCAGTATATTCCTCAATGCTAGCCTGAGACGGAAAATACCCGCGAGTAATGGTATATGATGACGGACCTTTTTTCCGGAAAGCCCGCCAACTNGTTAATCCGCTTTGATGTTAATACTCATTCATTTCTGTTTTCCTCTATTTTACGAATGAAGGCTTTATCGATATTGCAAGCCGCCAGCGCTGTTAGTCATTCAGTGTTCAGTAATAAACTACCGGCCCACGGTAACGGTGTGGGTATGTCCGGTTGCAGCATATCGGCCGTCAGGTTGGTAGCGGCACCAAAGAACTGAAACGTAAAGCATCCCCATATTCTCGCAACCGTTTATCTTCTGAACACCGTCGGTCTGAACGGTTTTTCGTCTGTTGCCGATGTTATGCCATTGCCGCTATTTTCATCATGTTTACCAACCGATACGCACCCCACAGTGCCGCCAATCGAATAGTTATCGCTGACGTTAAACGTCGTCGGATATATGGCAGCAAACCGTATCAAATCAGGACTTGCACAACACGGGACGTCCATATATGGCATAGTGAATTTGGCCACCTGACCAGAGGTAATATCCTCACCTAAATAACTTTACAGGTGATCCATGACCAAATATTTTACGGCTGAATTTAAACTCGAAGCAGCAAAGCTGGTTGTTGACCAGAAATACTTTCATTCGGAGGCCGAGAAAGCCATGAATGTCAGTTTTTCGGCCCTTAGCCGATGGGGGGTAAGCTCAGATTGGAACGTCAGGGTAACGTAGCCTATTCAAAAAAACAGGCTTACCGTACAAAATTTTCGAATTTCAAACGCCCCCCTTATTTAGGTGGCAAAATACCTTATATTACTTGCTAACAAAATTTGGCGGATTCAAGGTTTGGGGAGCAACGGAACAGTAAACGCCGTTAAGCGGTCAATTTAAGTGGTTATTTATAATAAAATCAAAACGATTAGTATTGATTGTTGAATGATCGAGATTCCAGATGCGACAAGAGGTCAACATCTCGTTTTTTCAGCAACCAGCGTGTCTATGTCAACTGTTTAACTATCCTCCTCTGGCTGATAAAGATGTAGCGGTTGTGACTTATTGAAAACTTAAGTGTTTTACTTCATAAATGTGAGTTAAAATTAAAAACGTTGGTTCAACTGATTGGGCAGCAGCTTGATAGTGTTTGAATAGTAATCTTCTATTAAGGGCGGGTTAATCAAGTATTAAGGGCGAATTAATCAAGCTTATGTCCTGATTATTTATGATTCAATTTTCGTAAGGATGACGTAATGAAAAAAATATTCACAATACTTCTTGTTGCTCTGTCTGTCGGTGTTTCAGCACAGGTTTTCGCCCACTCAGGCGGCACGAATTCTGAAGGTTGCCATACTAATAAAAAAACCGGAGAGTACCACTGCCACAATAAAAAATAATATTTGAGCAAAAGCCATATAGGGCGTTATGTTTCGCCTAGTCAAAAGCAGCAGATAATTGAATATCCATGTACTGACGCTCTTTGATTGGGCAACTTAGATAGCCAAAAACAAACTAGCCGAATTACCTATACCTATACCTATACCTATACCTATACCTATACCTATACTTATACTTATCTTGGCCGTTTTTAAACGAGCCTACCGATAAATAATTAACTCTTTGATTTATCGAATATTAGCCACTCAATTTAACCTGTTAACCGTCGTTACGGTTCGGTTACACTTCAAACCCCGGTTCCCACTTAAAACGCCTAAAAATAATAGACCGGAAATTTCGACGGTTCAGGCGTACAACTCCATTTAGGGGGTTGAGGTTCAATGGGGCAAAAACCTACGTTAAGTAAATTTTTCAAACGCTTACACCCCCAATATATACAAAAAACTTACTTGGGGGTCTGAGCCCAAACCGACGGAATTAACCCAAAATAGCGGTTGTACGCCGGAACCCTAAATATGATAAGCGTAGCCTGTTTACCAGACGGCGTTTATCCGACTTTCCAAGCGGCCCCTAATATTTAGATACTGCGGAGAGTATTGGTGAGCTGAGGATCGCGTTCTAGTAAACATAGTAGCTTAAAGGCAACCGCCGTAGGAGTCCTCCGGTGTTGCTCCCAACTACTAACCAAATCAACACGGGTCCCCATTACTTCTGCGAATGCAGCCGGTTTCATTCCAAAGCTTTTACGCAACGTTTTATGGCATGCCGGTGTACCTTCTCAGGTTTAGGTGTAAATGTACCATTCTCGATGGCAACCATTTCATTTATGCTACTAACGAGATCGTCAACTAATTGTTTTTCCATAAATGTTCCCTCGTTATGGAGAGGTTATCGGAATATGGTGATGAGGTATTAACGCTATTTTCTGGGGATCCCTCAGTCCGAAGGGTATTTTTATGCCAACTATTTATGGAAAACACGCGCATGGATGGATGATATGTGCAGTGGGGGAGTCGCTATGGCCGACCAGACAAAACCGAGTTATGGGTATGACTCGCGCTCACTCTCACGGCTGAGGATTCAAGCGTCAGATTGGATGGGTTGGCAATAAATATCGGTATGACACTGTGGGCAATGCTTCACTCCGGTATGGGTTTGACCACACCAACTGCAATGCCACTGCCGGGTCGAGACGACTGGCGCTAATGTCTGCGCCATATTGCGTAGTTTGGCGAGTCGTTCATTGCTCTTGACCTCGGGGTCGTAATAAGTACAACCGCGTAACTGCTCTATTGGAGCACCGGAGAGNTCATGGCTAAACCACGGTTCATTCAAGGCGTTGTTACGCCAAATTAGTGGGCTATCACAAGACAAGCAGAAATAGGACTGTTGACTGTTTGACTGATGTTGCTTAGCGGAAATAATTTTGTCGTTTACATCGTAAGCAATAAATACTTTGAGCATTCGCATGGGGGCTCCTTTTCCATCAACGCCAGATAACAACCCATACAGCGCCGGCTGGCTTCGGGATAAAGAATATTTGGGGGAATGGATGCTAAGAAATAGAACTGATAAGGTAATTAGGTAGATCGTTTCCTGTTTTAGTCAGTAACCTCAATCTGGCTGTGGGCTCCACACTGACAAGCCAGGCAGTATTTCTCGCCGTAGTACGCATTACTGCAGCATCGACAGTGCCAATGACCCCGTTGTACCAACGGGAGTGCTTTCGGTACAAACGTCCTCAAGGCTTCAACGGTGGCAATCTCTTCAAAGGCCACGTTAACGTAAGGACAGTGTTCCCGCCCATGCTCCGATAAACCGGCATCGATATGCTCAAACCAGGGTTTGCTATGCGTTGTCTTTCGATGGAAAACTAATGCGCTGTTACAGAGGTGACAGGTATATTCACCGTTAGAGGATTTCTGTGCGGTTAATGCCGACACGAGATGCCCATGAGCATTACGTGAAATAAATGATTTTGCATACATACTGAGGCTCCGTTCTTTTGGATAGCAGGCAGCCGTAGTCCGTCCCTTAAGGGCAGAGACAAATACAGGCTTCCAGACTGGGATAATTTAGGATTAAACGGGATAAGTCAGCGGTGGCTGACGAGNTTGNNGATTGAATNGNTTCAATGCTTGGNTAAANACAGTGAGACAACGGNTTATTATTGCCNTGGTTGATATGATGNNGCTAGGCATGAATAGGTTTCATTTCATAGGGCAAGCCTGTTATTTTTTACTCGTCGCTGACGCGCTACGCGCTCTTTGATTGAGCAATATCGTTCTGACGCGTAATCCACAAGGTCGNGACCCAAGCCAAAAGACGGACCGGCATGATAGGTGTCGTCACCAACCTGAGGGGCCAGCACGACGTTGATATTCTGCAAGTCACGAACGGTTTAACG
>NZ_ATYS01000094.1 GCF_000427805.1 Budvicia aquatica DSM 5075 = ATCC 35567
CCGGGTGAAATATTACCGCCGTTATATAGGGTGGTTGTGCCTACCATACCGGTACCGGCAAGGGTGCCACGCTCCGCAATGCTCATTGAGCCGCCCAGCGCGTTGCTGACGACCAGCGTTCCGCCGGTTATCTCGGTTTTGCCGCTGAACNGGCTGCGATCGGTATCAAACTCGGTAATACCGTTAACCTGTTTGATGGTTCCTTTACCTTCCGCGCTGCTGACCAGATCGGTAGTAAAGGTATAATTACCGCTCAGGTCGGTATGGTTAAATACGATAGAACCATCGCCGGCGCCAAAAATGATTTTATTTACCTCAACGCTACCTACCATTTGTGGTGCATGACCTTCAGCGCCACCGATATTGAGGGTTCCTACGCCATTAACCTGATTGCCCAGATATAAATCGCCCAGAATGCTGTTATCAAATACCGGTTCATAGCTACTGTAGCCGGTATCGTTATATCGATAGAAGTAGCCGGTACTGCCCAGCGAGACGACTCCGCCATTGGCGATTGTCAAACTACCTGTCCCACTTTCACCAATAGAGAGATGACCCACTTCATTAGTTTCGTATGGAATAGACGTGTGCCCGGATGCCTTCCAGAGACTATTTTCTCCGGATACCAACACCGAACCGGTGCCATTATCGACGCCAATATACGCGCTAATATTAGACTCATCGGTGTTTGATGCCATGGTAGACAGGCTTGCCCCATCTAAAACAGAAATAGAACCGAGACTACCGGCATTCACGCCGACCTCTAAGCCTTGAGCAAAAACGGCCTGACTTTGGATGGTCTCGCTATTTTTCATTACAGATCCAGAGAGATTCAGGGTACCTTTTCCTTGACTTTCACCAATAACCGCGCCGATTGCCCCTTCGCTATAGGCGCTCCCGGAAACCATCATCTTACCGCCGCCGAGTATGTTAATGGTACCTGTACCGGCTATACCGCTGTCGGTACCTTGTCCCAGTGAGAATGAGCGACGATCGTTACCATACATGGAACCAGCTTCAATATTACTCCCGTCAACATGAAGTACACCTTTGCCACCGTCAGTGCCTATATGTAGTTCTCTGACCATAAAGGCAGACGAACTCATCATATGTTCACTGGAACTTTTTCCTGAGCCAGTCAGAGAAACTAGACCGTCGCTGTTCAGGCCTGAACCAATACTCAGACTTTCTAAGTAAATTTTGGGCGTAAAAGCGTGTTCTTCAGGATCCTCAATATTGGAGGCATCAAAAATATAATCATGATACTCAACGACACCTTTTCCACCATGGCTGCCAACCGCCATTGACCCACTGATATAGGTGGTAGACTGATAGTTTCCAGGTGTGCTAGTAATTTTTAATGATGCACTATTCCCTGAGTCTGAGCCGATAAATAATGTGTGGTTATTGTCACCACCAAGGCTCGGGGTATAATAGTCAACGGTGGCCAGAGAAAGTTCAACCGTCTGATGGCCCGTATCATAAATGTACAGGTCATCATTCAGCGTTGGAGTGGAATTGTTAGACCAGTTATTTTCATCAAAAAACTGATTGTTGCCGTTAGCATTATTCCAATAGGTCTCAGCGGCCTGAACAACCGGGGCCGTACTGACTACTGACAAGATGCTTAAAAGGATGAGATTCTTTTTGAATATCCGTATGTTGGTTTTTTTCACGTTTTCCATAACTTCTTTATGTTGATTTTAAGTATTACAATAACTTGGGTTATTAAGCTCTATTTTATATTAATTTGTATTTAAAAGTATATGTTGTTATATTGATTGATTTGAGGTAATTAATTAACTTGTTGTATAATATCAATATTTTTATGTTTAATTTGTTTTTTATTGCGTTGTTTTAATTGCATTATTTTGGCTAATTTATGTTCTTAAAGAAAAGTGAGCTAACTATAATTAATTACTCTAATGTCAGTTTTGTTAAATTATACTAAATGAATATATATTTTTAAGGGTTATTCGCATTATATTGACAATAAGATAAGAAGAGCGAGTGCCAGATCATTTGCCGCTAGGTTTAATAAAGTCTATTTATCGTGGTGAGTTGAACCATTTTTTAGGTTTGGCATGTGGGTAGGTTATCCGCAATCCAGTTTTGAAAAGTAGCGCCGTTTTCCATCAGGGAAATCGGATGACACTGAAAACCATCAACGTACAAGTTAGGTTTTATTAAAGATGGTGGTTAAATTTTACATTATAATAACATTTCTAACGCTATTCTGATTTTAGGGGAGCGTTAATACTGACTCCGGATGAATTTGATGCGATGAAAATAGAGTTAAACCAGTTTTCCTTGCGTACGATAGCAGAAGCCGCGGTAAAGTATCAGGCGTTGAAACAGAGCGTGTGCGGGATAATGAAACGGGTGGTCTCGGCGATAGTAGATGCCCCAAATCGCTGGAAGAAAGTAGAAATATGGTTGCCTGAAGCAGTTACTGACTCAGGCTGACGAAGCTAAGCGATGACATTTAGAGACAAAGACCGATATGATGATCCTAATCAGTCATTGTGGCTATGACGTTACGTAGTGGCAGTTTATTACCCTTATTTTGGAGACGTTCCCAATGAACAAGCAGGATTGGCTGATGTGTTTACGCCGTTGTACATCGATTGAAACCCTCGAACGTATTATCGATAAAAATAGATACTCACTCAATGAGCACAACATGGAAAGTTTTAATTCGGCCGCCGATCACCGATTGGCTGAGTTAATTATGGGCAAACTGTATGATAAAGTGCCGGCCTCGGTTTGGCAGTATGTGAAATAACGAAGTTATTAATATATTAAGGCGGGGGAGTGGTCAATCAGGCGGCTCATTCCTTTCGTCAATGGTATTTTGATATCATTGATGTGTTGACACCATACTGTCTTTGTCTAACTCGACATCACCACGATAAATAATGTTGTGCCCGCTCGGTGGTCTACTTACTCACATTCCCCAAGTATTGCCAGTCGAGGTTTTTGTGACCTCGGTGTTCTCATTCCCTATGGTCAATGTTGCCACACAAGACAGGCCATTTTACCGACTGTCAGGCATCAAACCGGCACTATCCTGTTCGATAATCCATCCCCGATGTCACTGTAACCGTTCCTTTTTCCCATTATCCTTCAGGCACAAAAAACAACCAACGTTTGCATGAATACCGTTTATGACTATGCTTTAACTTGTTACTAACTATGTACGAACGTAACTATTTTACGGGTACGTATTCACGTTAATGTGTGTAGCGCGGCCTCAGATAGAATAATTAAGTAGAGATGATATGATCCCTGATTATGATCTGTGCAAGAAAATATTACAGACCTTGAATCAATATCGGCCAGTTTCATTAACCCGAGGCCAATTACCGACAATTTTCCATAATAAAAAATCTGGCCGACAATATTCAATACTTACAGGGGAGTCAATTAATTGAAATTACTCCATTTCAAGAGGTTGATACGGAAAACGGTCATGCTGAATTGGACTGGGAAAATATTAATATAACGCCATAATGTGTGATTCACGCTATCGCGCCATTTCATAGGCGTATCTTGCCTCACTGGGAAGGGTGTACGTTACACCGCCGATAATTGTCAGCGTAGAAATCTTTGCAAACTGACCTCTACCGCTACTGGATAGGATCCCTGACTTTTATCCGGTTTGTAGAGCTGGGTTCTCAGGGGATGGTCGACGTTTTTGAATTGTCACTGTAGCCCGTCTTTGTGCGGTCAGGTTAGTTAGAGCACTAACGTCACTTGCGCTTTGTTGTGCGAAATTGTCGTGACCTGGGTATTGAAATGCCATTCGGCGAGCCTTGCCACAAACGCCTGAGCATCGCCAACTATCTGGAATGAAATAGGCGCTATCAACACACCCAACTCAGTAAACGCGTCGGTCAGAGCCTGTTTAGCGACATAGAACACCGGGCCTGCAACCGAGTCAGTCTGTTGTTCTGGCTCGCTGTTAGGTGGGTCTAGCAAGATATTTTCCCATCCCTGCGTATTCAATTGCCTGATGGCCTCCACCAACCGAATCAAATCGCTGGCTGTTGGCTTGTCGTCGGTGAATGAAGACCAAAGGAACGCCAGGTCCTTTTTTAACCGGGCTTTCTCTCCTTGTCGGCGACCTTTGTTCAGCAGTAACTGGATGTCCAATGCTAATCTGCGGGTAAATCGTTTCTGCTTTTGGGCCGTGGCCAGCCATCGAATTAAAAACAGGTGCTCTCCCAGTGGAGATGTCACTAAGTCATCTTGCATTGCAGTACGCAGTGCGACTAAAGCACAAAAGGCGAAGTGAGCTAAGTCTTGTGTGGTCGGGGCATGGGGTGTGGTCATGGGTATCAAATAGTCGATAAAATGGAGGCTGATGGTACCTAAGCCGGGGAACCGTGACAACGCTAATGTCGTTTGGGGGCGTGCTGGCTACTCCTCCGTCACGTTCCGCCATTCAGTCTTATCCTCTAGAGGTGTGCCCACAATTTTTTCTCTTTTAATCCATAACCGTTGTCGGTATCCACACCAACAGGGCTTAGCCCATCGGTCATCCATGGTCGGGCCATGAGCGTAACGTGCTATTTTTTGGTTAATTCTCTTTTATTGTCGTCTTTCTCCCTTTATTCCCCTATCAATCCAGTTTTCCTCAGTGATAACACGAGATTGATCTGCGCGGACGATCGAAATCTCAATATCCATAGTAACAAACGATCAATGACTTATCGCGTATCCGGTAGCATTCCAAAGCGCGGAGTCATGACATTCATCGACAGTGCCCGTCTGCGTGGCGGGCCTATTGGCGATACCGATAATCTATTTCATTAATAAGGAGTATCAGCATCATGGAAAATAATGATTCATTAAATAGTCAGGATGACGAGGATTTTTCTTTACCGACGATGTGGCTGGTTTGGGCGGTAGTGGCCGTGGTGGTCTCCATCGTGATGTGTGTCTATAACGTCTCAGCGATGGTCTTGGGGGCCAGCATTTGGGCCAAAACACTCGCCGTCATTGTCGGTGCTATTTTGGGCTGGATAGGGGCGATTATCGGTCAGGGTATCCGAAACTTTGCCCACCCAGATATCGTTTTTACCCACGGAGGGCTCTTCAGCTTAGTTGGCATTAAACTGTTCTGGCTATGTGGACCTCAGCTTATCGGGTTAGTTTTTGGTGTTGCGCTGGGCATGGCCCTGATACTCAATTAAACAGAGGAAAAAAAATGAAAAGTTATGTGATGTTATTCAGTACGGTGTTTTTGTTGGCGGGTTGCTCCGATGACAACACCAAACTCAAAGGCGAGTTTATTCGGGGTTGCCTGTCCGGCGGGGTAGATAAAGCCGTGTGTGCCTGTATCTATGAGAAATTAGAGGATAAATACGGTCAGGAAGAATTGTTACGCATTAATGCGCTCACCCAGGCCCCGGCTCTCTTTTTAGAGGATGGCGCACAATTTGCGATGCAGTGCGTTAAATCGGGTTGATGCGGGACTTCTCGCTTAATTTATCTGAGTCATTTCTTATTGGACCTGCTATTTGGCAGGTTTTTGCTGTCGGTATTCAATTGATGCCGGTTTTGAGGCGAAGGTCATCGAAAAGTCAAACTTTACGGTCACGACAATCTTTATGTATCGAGTCTCTCTGACCGGCAGTCTCCCCCCGTCAGGGCCGTACGATAACCCTCATTGCCACGCCTTCGAGTTCAACGTTACTGACGGATGGACTCAATATCTTTGGATAAAAAATAATTAAGGAACGTTCGAATGAGGGCAATAATCGCCAGTTTAATCAGTTCATCCATACTGGGATTTATTGTTGTCGCCAGAATATCGGCCGCTAATTGAAACTCCAGCGCCAAAGCCAACCAACTTCCAAATCGTACTCTGATGATGTGGAGTAGTGATGTCTGGTGAAAATTAACGATAGCAATGACCAACACCCGGCACATGCCCACGAATACACAGATGACGGAGATAAGTTCTAAGGCTATTTTTATGACCTCAGAGAGATTAAGGATGACACTTTTTAAATATTCCATGCTAAATGTGCTCCCACCTTGCTGACAGAATATGTCATGTTTAAACCTCCCTGAGAACGCCGATGATGATTGAGGCTCATAGCCTTATTGCCTGACGATGGCTTCCAGAGTGCCCGGCAAGCCATCAACCAACACAAGATGATAGTGGGTCTGCCCAATATAAGTAAAGCAGGCCAGCTCTTCTAATAACTCATACCGAGCGATGCGGTAAGTCAGCGCCTCATTAGGATGACACATTCGTGCATGCTTGAGCAGATAATCCAACGCGGCTTCCTGAGTCAGCATTAACGCCAGTGGGTTGGTTGAGGCTAAACCTTCGCTGTTATTGCGAATAATGGGCACATGGATAGACAACGTCATGGTACTTAACCTTCAGGAGGGCAATCATAAAGAACGCCAATTTAGCAGATTTTTTGACAGGGATTGATCGTTTAAACGGATCGAAATCGCGATATTGATCTGCCAAACCAATTGGAAGCTGAAAGCCGCGTCAGCTATGGTATTGGCACCGTCTCATCAGGCCATCAGCCCTACGCATCGCATGAGAAAAATGATGAATATCCTGTATACCAATTTTCATGTCGCCGGTGGCGGTGGTCATGATGTGTACATCCGAACCTTGCTTAAACAGTCTACGCATCGGACTTATGTGGCCTGTCCAAAAAGTAGTTATTTGTATC
>NZ_ATYS01000095.1 GCF_000427805.1 Budvicia aquatica DSM 5075 = ATCC 35567
GCCAGCCCGAAAACCTGTTTAGCCCATGAATAGCAGTCAGAAAGTAACATTTTAAAATCAAGAATGAGAGGAAATATAAAGAAAGATCAACAGACAGAGAAAAAGTTCAAAAAAATCCCCAACGAATAGGTCGGGGACTTGTGTATAAGAGACAGGTTTTTCAACGGGGTGACGAAAAAGTTACCCACCTCCGTCATCTCCGCGAAAGCGGTGATCCAGGTTTTAGCTCACCAATTAGCGCTTGGTTAAGGGGCGGATGATTCGCGACAGGGCCTGATATTAATATTGTGATTTTGGTTCAATAACTAAGAAGTACGACCTAATAACCAAGGGATTACGGTCAAGTTCAAGTGCCGGATCCCCGTTTTCACGGGGATGACGACCGTGGGAACGGCTTAAGGGCTGGACCCCGTTTTGATCTGATCAAGAGACAAATTTTCCAACGGAGTGACGGTTTCGATATATGGCGATCTTCGCTGCTTATCGGTCTGTTAAATAGCGTTAGCTCTCTAACACAGTCGCTATTATTTTTTAAGTATTCTCTTTAAGTAAGTCACATCTAACAAATTTACGGTCTCAAAAACGCCTTTATAAAACACTGCCCAGTTATTAAAGACGCAGGGCAATTCCTTGGCTTTTTGTAGCGTATCCACCTGAATAAGTGATAGTGGAACATCATTCATCTCACAATACTGCTTTATCATCTCAATGCTTTGGTAAATATAGGGGCATTGCATATCGTAATAAATCGTTAGCTCTTGATTTTTAATTGGTTGTTTTTTAACATTTGGTGCGAACTTTGGCGTTGTTCCGTCAAACGAGAGTGCCAGCAATTCATATCCGTTATCGGTAGTGTCAACAACCTCGAAGCCGTAGGTTTTGACAAATGATTGGTCAGAAAGCCAGGATTTTTGTTTTTTTGCCCCGAGCATGCAAATGCCGGATTTACCCTTTTGCTTGGCATCGGCCAAACAGTACGCCATCAGCGACTTTCCATACCCTTTTTCTTTGTGGCTGCCGGAAACCCATAAGCAATACAGGTAGTAATAGTTGTCACCGATTATCGGCACCCAAGCGGTTTCAAGAGGGGCGTATTCAATAAAGACCGTCGCTTTGGCATTTAACTTTCTAAATACATGGCCTTCAGTTAGTCGATCAGAAAGCCACTGTCGCTTTGCGTTAATGCCGGGATGGGGCTTTTTACTGCGGATAATGCAGCATAAATGTTCGTTGAAAAGGTTTTCTGCTGTCAGGTTTACAAAATCACTGTCCATGTACATCCTCGTACTTCACATTCACATCTACGACTGTCTGCTCCGGGCCTTTGCCAGAGTCTGGCTCGGCAGCTCTCTGAATACTTTACGGTACTGTTCAGAGAAGCGGCTAAGATGTTGAAACCCCCATTTATCCGCAACATCGGAGACCGTGGTATTTGCCTTCGGATACATTAAATCACGTAATGCCCCGTTCAGACGAATGTTTAAAAACCAGTGGGTCGGGGTCATACCCACGGTGTTTTTAAAAATCATCTCCATCGCCCGTAATGAATAACCGGTAAAGTCGGCGATTCCACCTGACTTCAGGTTTTGTTGCATATTTTTTAAAACCAACTGTTCACTGTCCATCACTAATCGACCATGGAACCGATTTAAGGCAACGCTTTTTATATCTTCAATATGGTTGCTGGGGGTGCATATCGCCTTCACATAAGCCTTCATTAGCGCATCTGATAATATATCTGCCATGTTTTTTGCATCGGCCAGCGTCACTGAATTAATCTTTTTCGCGATATCCAGAATATCGGTCACCTCTTGCTTCAATTGGTTAAGAGGGCCCGGCTTTATATGAAACGTCATGATTTGATCGGCGGATAGCTTAAATCGGCCGGCGGAATAAATATCAATCGCCGTTTGCAGCATCGCTCTTGGTATTGAGTAAGCAAACCACTCAGCCGCTCCGCTTGCCTGATAAAATATTTCAGTATTTTCAGGATAGAACCGCATTCTGCCTGCTTCTACCGGGATGCCATTGTAACGGGTGGACTCTGAACCGATGGTCATAAATCCGATGTAGACGGTATCAGCCGGCACTTTACCCCGGGCGATAATCGGGAAGTTATGTTTTCCGGACTTGATTTGGATGTGGCCGAGAGAGAGGTGGGTGGCACATAATGTATCGCTTTCTAAAGAAATAAGCCGGTGCTCCAGATACCCGCCCTCGATAATACTGAATGCATTAATAGCATCAAGCCCGCTATATAAAGTTTGTTTATAACTGAATTCGGATAACATGATTTTTAGCTCAGAGATCTTATTAAGTAAGCGTTGCACACATAAGGGAATTCAGCAAATTAACAGCGCAAAAATTATGGCTTAACTGCTGAAAGTTTTCGTTACCATACCCTATTGCCGTTGATATACCCAGCATGACAGCGCGATTATTCTGTTGTTGAATGCCGGCCCTGAGATTAAGATATAGCGATGATATTTTCGTCAGGAATGGCCGCGTCGACAGCTTCACTGGCTTCCATTTAGGTGATTTTTAATGGTCTTCTATTATCTTATTTTAGCCGGATCGCTGTAATGCATTGTTACGTCAGCTATTTGGCATGGCTACAGGATATAAGATAAGGAAGAAGTACCTGGCTTAGAGATATATTTCAATAACACACAGCTATCAAACCGAATGCTTTGTATTAATTAAATTAAACTAAAAGATATTTTTTAAATAAAAGTAATTCCATTTGAAATGGTTGCTTTTGTGTATTTAAAAAATTTTATTTCAAATAATTTAAATATTTTAAATTTTTAGCCATTTTCGATCGTCAATCCAATATTGCCTAGATTTTTGGTCTTTAATAACGGCTTTATTTTGGTTTAAATTCTAACTATGGATTTTTTGTCGATCTAATCTATTGATCTGAAGTTACTTGGTGGTAACATGTGTTGTAAGTTAACTTAATATCAGTATCTTGTTTTGATAATTTGAAAATTCGATTGATGAGTCAGCGGTAAAATAAATTTTAATTTAATTAGGTGGTCGATTTATTTGCGATCTTATTGTGATTTTATTAATTAATTTACTTTAACTAATTGATTTAAATTATTTTGTGAGTTTGATTGTTGGTTTTTTAATCATATTTAATTTTAGTGTAATTGCTTTGTTAATAAGTTGTTTTTTTATTTTTTGTTTTTTGTTTTTGATTGAGATTAATTTAAATAAAGTAAATGTGCTGATTATTTATTGATTTGTGGTGGTTTTATTAGGTTCCCTTGCGTGGCGATTAAAATGGAGAGTTATCAGATAATGAAAAAACAATGGAAAAAAATAGTGCCGGTGGTATTAGCGGGCTCTTTTTTATGTGGTCCGTTTGCTGAAGCTGCTACAGAATTAACCGATAAAATTTATACCAATAATATTGATCCGATTACCAGCGGAAGTTATAGCGTTAGCAAGGGTGATGTTCTTTTAGATGCCAGCGGGTATACCGGGCTTCCCGCTTACGAAAGTTCAATTATCAATACGATGAATGGTGCAGTTAATATCAATATTAATGATGGTAAGACGCTAACGATAAAGGGCTATAACAATAATCCCAGACCTTTAAATTATCATCAGGGCTCTGCGCTGTATGCCTATCAAAGGGGCACACTTAGCGGAACGATGACCTTTACCGGTGGCAACCTTATTGTTAGTAATGAAGTAACCCGTACCAGTCATTCAAGCGTTTTTGGTCTATTTGCTGATACCGGCGGAAAGTTTGATTTTAAAAGCGACGGGGACAATAAAATTAATCTAACCGTATTGGTACCTATGGTGGGGTCGATGACGGCGGATCGCCATGGTATAGGCCTGCATAACGGGGAGCTGGCTTTTGATGGTGGAAATTTCTTGGTTAAGGTTGACGGTGATTCTGTCGGTTCTGTTAATAGACGAATCGGGATAGAAATGGCTGCAGGAAGTAATCTGGATATCAAAGCTGACAACATTTGGATTGAGGCTAATGAGCATGCATTATTTATTCCTGCAACATCCGGAAGTTCCAATCCAGTCGCTCGTGACGTCACTAATACGGCAAAGTTTGCAGCAGATTCAATTGTGCTTAAAGGTGGCACCGGTATTACATCAACGCTCGAGACTAAGTTTTATAAAACTAAAAATTTTATTGAGTTTACCGGTGAAACATTAATTGATGCCGCGGTTAAGGGTGATAGCGTTTTTGCCGATATCGATGGTGGCCGGGCAATTGATGTCATGGCAACTAATATCACGTTTAACAATAAAACCACCCTGCTGAGCGAAAATTTAACCGATTTAGGGACTGGCCCCGGTTATAAACACCCGGTAACGGGGAATTGGATTGATGGTTATTCGCTTAAAGCCGTCTCTCTGGAGGATAGCTCAACATTAGTTGCTAATGATGATTTATCGATAAGCAGCAACGGGGGCTATTACAACACCGGTTTATACGTTTTGAAGAGTCTGGCGCAATTCAACGGAAAAACCGATATTACCATGAAAAATGGCGTAGATTCGGCGAAAGCGGTGTATGTCACTAGTGGTGCGAACGCCGTGAGTAAAGCGGAATTTAACGACGATCTGGCCATTTCACTAGCAGGCACCCGGGCTGACTATATCGCCGGCATAGAGACCGCCAGCGGCGGTAAAGTCGAGGTTAAAAAAGGGCTTATCCTCAATGACAATAGCGATATCTACTGGGCTATTTCTTCCAGAGGGGCTAAAAGTCAGGTTGATGTAAACACCTCGGGTTCCGGAACCGTGCAGGTGATTGGGGATATTGGTGCCGCCAACGGTGGCAGTATTTATATGAATTTAAATAATGAAAATTCATATTTAACCGCCACCAGCTATACCTCAACCTCGGGCGCAACCAGTAAAGGCAAAGTTAATCTGGATATTGCTAACGGGGCGGTTTGGAATATGACCGGCAGCTCCAGCGTGACAGAGCTTAACTTACTTGAAAAGGGGCGAATTAACTTTATGCCGCCGGAAAGTCACGGGGCATTTAAGACTCTGACCGTTGACGGAAACTATTACGGCGGCGGGGCTCTGTATATGAATACCGTATTAGCCGATGACGACGCTGATACCGATAAACTGATTGTTAAAGGCAATACCTCCGGCGAAACAGATCTATTTGTTAATAACATCGGCGGTGGCGGCGTTCTGACTACCGATGGTATCGAAATTATTCAGGTAGCGGGCCAGTCTGACGGTATGTTTACCCTGAAGAATCGTGCTGTAGCCGGTGCCTATGAATATTTCCTGCATAAAAACAAACCAGATGAAGAAAATGGTAGCTGGTATCTACGTTCTGAACTGACACCAGAACCACCGATTACTGAACCTCCGGTCGTGATACCTCCGACTGTAATCGTGCCTCCGGTGGTGACTCCACCGCCGCGGCCGGAAAGTAAGCCGGATCCGATTTATCGTCCGGAAGCCGGTAGCTATATGGCGAATATGGCTGCTGCCAATACGTTGTTTAATCTGCGTTTGGAAGACAGGGAAGGGCGGGCTGAAAACAGCAGCATGTGGTTACGTCAGGTCGGGTCTCATACCAAGTTCCGTGATAACTCCGGTCAGTTACGTACTTCGACCAATCGTTATGTGATTCAAGGCGGCGGCGAACTGTTTAATACCGCATTTACAGCCAGTGACCGCCTCGGCATCGGCATGATGTTCGGCTATGGTAAAGCTAACAGCCATACCGATTCAACCAAGAGCGGTTACTCATCGAAAGGTGAGGTGGATGGCTATAGCGCAGGCTTGTATGCGACCTGGTATCAGGATGCTAACACCTTAAATGGCCTGTACTTGGATAGCTGGATTAACTACAGCTGGCTGGATGCGCAAGTCAATGGTGAAAAACTGGCCAGTGAAAGCTATGACATCAATGGCTATAGCGCCTCGCTAGAAACTGGCTATCGTCTACCGGTTTATCAGGGAGAAAATGGCCATGTGTTTATTACACCTCAGGCGCAGGTTATCTGGAACGGCTTAAAAGCCGATGACCATACTGAAAGTAACGGAACCCGGGTTAAGTCCGGCGGAAGCGATAACCTGCAAACCCGATTAGGATTGAAAGTGTCTCGCGATGGCGTCAGCGATCGGGATAAGGGGAACGATAAACTGTTTTCCGTTTATGCTGAGGCCAACTGGATATATAACAGCAAACAATCTGATGCCTATACCTCTATGGATGATGTCAAAGTCAATATGGCCGGTACGCGCAACGTGGGTGAATTAAAGCTGGGTACCGAAGGGCAATTGAATAAACGCTTAAGCCTTTGGAGTAACGTTGCCCAGCAGCTTGGGGGCGACGGTTACAGCGATACTTCGGTTAATCTGGGGATTAAGTATCAGTTTTAACCAATAGAGTAACGGGCGGGTATAGGCTAAGTATTTCTACATAGTATAAGTCGACAACTTATCGTCACCCCGTTGAAAAACCTGTCTCTTATACACAAGTCCCCGACCTATTCGTTGGGGATTTTTTTGAACTTTTTCTCTGTCTGTTGATCTTTCTTTATATTTCCTCTCATTCTTGATTTTAAAATGTTACTTTCTGACTGCTATTCATGGGCTAAACAGGTTTTCGGGCTGGC
>NZ_ATYS01000096.1 GCF_000427805.1 Budvicia aquatica DSM 5075 = ATCC 35567
GAAGTCTCTTGATCAGGAGATCTGATCAAGAGACAGGTTGAAAAACGGGGTCCAGCCCTTAAGCCAAATATTAACTGGTTAGCTAAAACCGGGATCCCGGCTTTCGCCGGGATGACGATTGAGTGGAGTCACATCATATAGAAATGCTTAACTGACAAGCATTACCCGAAGGTGGTGTGATTCTATTTTTTATCGATCGCATTCTGTATGGCATCGGCTAAAGACTTTATATGCTTTTCTGCCGCCTGAAGTTGGAAAGAAACTCCGTTACCATCATTAGTATCAGATAGGGTCGCTTTAATGACCTCAAGAGCAGCCTCTACAGCGATGACTCTTTGACGCTCTTCATGTGTTGCAGTCGACAGTAGGTAATTCTCTAACATCGTTATTCTCCAGCTTAAGATACAACTTTAATACGAATGTTGATTAAACATGAAATGCGTGTCAAATACCATGTTCGGTGATGAAATTAACATTTGAAACTGACGACCAGGTTGCGAAATACCTGATTTCAGAATTTTTAAAGCCCTATATTAACTTGGTCAATATTTGATGATACTGTTGCCAGAGTGCCAACATGAATAAGGGACATCAATGAAAAAGCTCATACCTATAATGCTCGTTCTACTACTAACGGCTTGTACCTCTACGGGGATTAGTGGCTCTGGCGGCAGTTCAGGGGGAAGCATCGGAATAGGTGGCGGAATTGGCTTTTAACATCGCCGTTCAAACCATCATCAGACCCGCTATCAATCAATGCAAAACTGATTTATCACGCTATTATTCATTATGAATGTACCTACAATGGCATTAGCGAAAAGGTTATATATGAAAAATCTGCCACTGGCTGCCCTGTCTTTATTGCTTTTATCTTCCTGTGTACAACAGACAACGGCCACTGAAACCAGCTTCGACACACCACTGCAGGTTGCATTAAAATCAATGGAACCCGGTTTTTCTGAAGCAACTAACTTCACTATTTCGCAAAAAGCGGCAGTCGAAAGCCCGACTACGGCGCAGATTGAAATAGTACAAACTCATGTTCTCGATGATTCAATACAATCAATAATGACGGTATTTTCACTGTCAAAAAATAACCAACGCTGGACTATTGATCATCAATCGGTGCTACAACAATGTCGCCCAGGCCGGGGGCACACTGATTTTAGCCCAGCCCCCTGCCAATGATTAAGTGTTGAGCTTAGCTAATTATTACTGTATACATACACAGTAAATAATTTAGGAGACTCAACATGCGCGTAGAAATCACCATTGATAAGCGAAACCAACGGCAATTACCCGGCGATGGTGTATCTGTCGTTGAGGCTGAACTCCATAAACGACTGCTAAAGAAATACCCGGATACCGGAATTCGCGTCAGATTCTCATCGGCCACCAATATTAATGTTACCGGTGGCTCAAAAGATGAATCCGCCGCCGTAAGAAAAATTGTTGAACAGATGTTCGAAGAATCTGATGAATGGATGTCTTCTTAATTCTCTGTATAGATATAAAAAAACCACCTGTGATGCAGGTGGTTTTTTACTAATAACAATATATCAAAGCAACTAACAATATCGTCTATCCTTAGCTTGCCTTCTCTGCCTTATCCTTTACCCAACATGGCGTTTCAAAACCTTCATCCGCGGAAATAAACTCTCCACCGTTAGTTCGACGGTAGTGTGCCAGTGCTTTATAGACCAATGGCGCGCCCAAAATAAGCAGCGGAATATTGATATATACCATAATGATATTGGCTAAATCGGTGATATACCAAAGGTTCGTTAACTCCAGACCAGCTAATATCGTTAATGCGCCAAAAGGAACAAAAAACAACGCACCGATGCTGCGAATAAATAAAATAAAGTGCGGACTACGAGAGATAAAATTAGCCGATATCTCAGCAAAAGAGAGCATCCCTAATAGGGTAGTAAAGGCAAACAGGCCATAGCAAAGCGCCATAATCACCTTGACCGTATCTGCAATCATTGCCGGCACCAGAGACTGAACCGATGATAAATACATCGTAATTTTGGAGGCTTTAATCGACTCCCACTCAACGCCGGTTGTAGTACCCGTCCAGACGTGCGCCATAACCACAATAAAGCCGGTCAGAGTACAGATCACCATAGTGTCAAAAAACACCCCCAGGCTCTGTACTAAACCCTGCTCACAGGGGTGCTTATTATTCGCAACCGCAGCAGCCATTGTAATGGTGCCCTGACCGGCCTCATTTGACATTAATCCTCGCTTTACGCCCTGAGCTAACGCCACACCGATAGTACCGCCAAAAATAGCATGAGGTGAAAATGCCCCGACGACCACCTCTTTGAAAAAGTAAGGTATTAATGGGAAGTTAATCAGAATGATGACCACTGAAATACCACAGAACAACACCGCTTTTACCGGCACCAAAACGTTAGAATAGGCGACAACCCGGCGAATACCGCCAAAGATAATAAAGGCGCAAATAAACACCAACACAACGGCAATAATGTAGTAGAACATTGACTGACGCGGATACGCCTGACCGGCAATAGTTTCTGATATCGTTCCAACCGCCGAGAACACATTAAAGGTTTGAGACGGCACATTTAGCAGCGCATAGGTGATATAAACACAGGACAAAATCAGCCCGACAAAACGTTTATTACCTAGAATCCGGCGGCCATAAAACGGCAAACCACCGACATATTCTTTACCATTTTTTTCTTTGAATAACTGAGCCAGCACTGATTCCATAAAGGCAGTAGACATACCAAAAAACGCCGCTACCCACATCCAAAATAAAGCACCGGGCCCGCCAACCGAAATAGCGCCTGTAATGCCGACAATATTACCCGGCCCGGCACGCATCGCCAGCCCCAGCATAAAAGAGCCCAATGCACTAATGCCGGTGGTTGAGGTCTGTTTTCTCAGCATGATTTTGACGGTCTGGCCAAAACTCATTCGCTGAATAAAGCCGGTACTAACGGTGAAATAAATTCCCATTCCTACCAGTAACAATACTGGAAACGACAATTGACCAAGTATTGGGATAGCCGCATACCAACTGACTTTGGTAGGGAAATCCCAAATCGCATCCGATATCGGTGAAATAAAGGAAAAAAAGTTATTGATGGAATTGAAGATATCTTGCAAGAAGCCTGCCCCATGTCTTTAAGTTAGATATTATTTTGAGGGAAAACTACTGCAATCAATCCAATCCTTGGGGATATTCAGACAGCAATAGCTCAACATGATTTACCGCCGAAGATATATTATCAATGGATAAATCATGACAGTTCTGCACCTGTTAGGCCCAGAACCAACACAAAAGAATGGGCTATTGCTTTTGCATTTCGGCGAATAGGCCTTTCAGTCCACGTCATTACCGCCACGTCACGTTGACTTACTGATCTCTATTCGCGCCTCTATTGTTAGCCAACGGAGATTAATGTGAATTAAAGAGAATTACAATAGCCGAAGTTTAGCGCTTCAAAATAATATTATGGATAATTAGTATCAAGTTATTGTGCAAAAGTATAAATAGCTGCCTTTTGCCCATATTGCTTTTATTCTCTCCTGCAAATAGGGTTAAATCTAAGTATCTAATACTCTTTCCTCACGCTCGATGTCACAACTAACTGACTACGGCTAAACTCTAAATATTGACTGAGAATTTTTAATTAAAAATCATTATGCTGCATAAGTAATGATTAGGATGATAATTAAAACTCACTTATTCAAATACATTTAAAGAAAATAGTTTCAAGTTGTTATCAGTTGTTATACTTGTAATTACATTCAAGAACGACTATCACCACCCACCACAATGATAATCTATTGTATTGTTATTATTAACAATACAAATAATACGCCTAAGCCTGATTAGATAAACGCATAACCATAAAGCATAATTAATTGATTTTATAGCACTAATCAAACTCACCCGGTAAGTTTCCGTAAAATATCATCAACGCATTTGCAATCGAAGCCACTAAACTAAAATTAGATATGCGAAAATTAATACATGATAAATACACAGATTACCCCGCACCTTTTAAGTTTCAAGGCGACTGGCGATGACTTGAGTTATGGACTATATAATTAACAGATAAACATTCAGGAGTTATGTATGAAAAATATACTGATAGATAATTTTATATATACTTCCATTTGCTTTTTCTTAAGTATTTGTATTGTTGTCAGTAGCTTTTTTCTGGTTGAATTTATTCCCTAACAGCCAACAACAAGAAATGCCGTTGCAAGAAAGTATCATTTAAACATAAAACTCCTCGTTTTACTCCCTTAGCCATATGCCCTATTTTGCCGACCTGTCATCAAAACTTGCTGCATGATAAAGATAAACTGGTGTAAAAACATACTGAAAGCCCTGAGCAATAACAAAAGCAATAATAAGTGATTAAGTTATGTTCAGATAACGGGATAAAAAATAATCCAAGGCTAATTATCAGCTAAAAGGCATTGACTGAGCACAGAAGAGCCGTATAATCCGACTCCACTAAGGAATCCTCTGGCTCCTCAGTGTATATCAAAGCTCCCATAGCTCAGCTGGATAGAGCAACGGCCTTCTAAGCCGTAGGTCGCAGGTTCGAATCCTGCTGGGGGTACCACTTTGAAGTCAACAGACATCTTTGGATGTCTTTTTTTATGCCTGAAATCTGCGCCTACCCTCATTTTATTGATAGTTTCATTCAACCTACGTAAATGACTATCAACCAGCATCTATCATTATTTGTTGGTATATGTGATGGTATATCCCTGTTCAATAAACCGTGTACCAACAATGGAGATAAGTACATGGCACTAACAGACATAAAAATCAGAGGATCTAAGCCAACAGATAAGCCCTATAAGCTTACTGATGGGGAAGGAATGCACTTATTAATCCACCCTAACGGTTCAAAGTATTGGCGTCTGCAATATCGTTTTGATGGTAAACAAAAGATGATGGCGTTAGGAGTATATCCTGAGATAAAGCTTGCCGATGCACGACAGCGTCGAGATGAAGCAAGGAGACTTATTGCGAACAATATTGATCCTAGTGAAAAAAAGAAGGTCGATAAACAAGTTCGCCAATCTAGTATTAAAAACACTTTTCAAGAGCTTACTCTTGAATGGCACGAGTATAAGAGTCCTAATTGGTCAAAAGGCTATGCTGATGATCTCCTTGAGGCTTTTAAGAATGATATTTTTCCGCATATAGGTAAACGACCAATAGCTGAAATCAAGCCATTAGAAATGCTTGATGCATTACGTAAATTAGAAAAGCGTGGTGTATTGGATAAATTACGTAAAATTCGTCAGGCTTGTAATCAAGTATTTCGTTATGCCATAGTTACAGGCAGGGCGGATAATAATCCTGCATCGGAATTGGTTGCTGCACTCACTGCACCAAAAACTAAACATTTTCCTCATCTTACTGTAGATGAACTTCCTGAGTTTTTACGAGCACTCTCTAATTATTCAGGTAGTTCGATCACCCAGCTAGCCGCTCGTATCTTAATTTTGACTGGTGTGCGCACTATCGAGCTACGCGCAGCTGAGTGGAGGGAATTTGATCTTGAAAATAAATTATGGGAAGTTCCTATAAGTCGCATGAAAATGCGGCGTCCTCATTTAGTTCCTTTATCTGATCAAGTTGTTTCAATTTTGCGTCAATTGGATATGTTTACTGGGCGCTATACGTTGGTTTTCCCTGGTCGTAATGACATAAGCAAACCAATGAGTGAAGCAAGCATCAATCAGGTGTTGAAGCGTGTTGGATATCATGGAAGAGCTACTGGTCACGGATTTCGTCACACTATGAGCACTATATTACACGAACAAGGTTATAACACTGCATGGGTTGAAACTCAGCTTGCTCACGTCGATAAAAACTCTATTCGAGGAACCTATAACCATGCTCAATATCTTGATGGCCGTAGGGAAATGCTTCAGTGGTATGCGGACTACATGGATAATTTAGAGCATGGCGGTAATGTCGTGCATGGAACCTTTAAAAAGCAGGCGTAGTCTGTTGAAGAAACGGTATTTGGCGTTCTAAGGCAGTCAGTAAAATAAAGAGAATAGAGGGGGAGGCTTTTTAGCCTCCCCTTCTTTTTGTTCATAACAAATCATGCGAATGAGACGTATTCATGAAAATAAAATCTACCCGACTAAAACGAAAAGCACCGCACTTAAACATCACCTGTGACTTACCGATTTTTAAACCCTTCATTACCCTGCTGGCCAACGTTATCGAACGTCACCCAAAAGTCTTCAGCATCACGCTCAATTACAGCAATGCTGACTATACGGCAGAAACGGGCGGTTACCGCCCCGTTGAAATTAGGATAGAAAGGAAACAGGATAATCGATGGTATATCTGTTACGTAACCGAGTTTACCTATATNGCNACACCGTTTGGCCAAGAATCAACGTATGCCATTGATTTTGACTTCAGTCGGGGCTTGGGGTATCAGCTTGGTATGGCACCTGAGCCTATTGCTGCCTACGGCCCCCTGTATAGCCTCTGGCAACGTAACTTCTGCCGTTACCATTCCCACGATGTCTATCAGT
>NZ_ATYS01000097.1 GCF_000427805.1 Budvicia aquatica DSM 5075 = ATCC 35567
TGATCTTACCCATCAATAGTGGACACGCTGCTAAGTGAGTAAACTCTCAACCAGAGGTATCTCACATGACAAAACCAGCATCAACCATCAAAAAGCCCCGCAAGCAGCACACACCTGAATTCCGTCAGGAAGCCCTTAAACTGGCTGAGCGCATTGGTGTTGCCGCCGCAGCCCACGAGCTCAGCCTGTATGAATCGCAGCTCTATAACTGGCGTAGTAAACAGCAGCAACAGCTCTCATCCTCTGACCGTGAAAATGAACTCGCCGCTGAAAATGCTCGTCTCAAACGCCAGCTGGCGGAACAAGCTGAGGAGCTGGCTATCCTCCAAAAGGCCGCGACATACTTCGCGAAACGCCTGAAATGAAGTATGTCTTTATCGAAAAACATCAGGCCGAATTCAGCATCAAAGCGATGTGTCGCGTCCTCCGGGTGGCCCGCAGCGGCTGGTATGTCTGGCGTCAGCGACGTTCTGTGATGAGTTCACGTCAGCAGTATCGTCAGTGCTGCGATCGCGCCGTTCGTGATGCCTTCGGGCAGGCGAAGCAGCGCTATGGCGCGCCACGCCTGACAGACGAGTTGCGGTCGCAGGGCCTGACGTTAAATGTCAAAACAGTGGCCGCCAGCCTGCGTCGTCAGGGGCTGCGGGCGAAAGCCTCGCGCCGGTTCAGCCCGGTCAGCTACCGTGAGCACGGGCTGCCCGTGTCAGAAAATTTACTGAAACAGGATTTTTACGCCAGCGGCCCGAACCAGAAGTGGGCCGGAGACATCACGTATCTGCGCACAGACGAAGGCTGGCTGTATCTGGCGGTGGTTATCGACCTGTGGTCGCGTGCTGTTATCGGCTGGTCAATGTCACCCCGCATGACGGCACAGCTTGCCTGCGATGCACTACAAATGGCCTTCTGGCGGCGTAAACGCCCGGAGAATGTCATTGTTCACAGTGACCGTGGTGGTCAGTATTGCTCAGCGGATTATCAGGCATTACTGAAACGGCATAATCTGCGTGGCAGTATGAGTGCAAAAGGGAACTGTTATGATAATGCCTGCGCGGAAAGCTTTTTCCACTCGCTGAAGGTGGAATGTATCCACGGAGAACGCTTTATCAGCCGGGAAATAATGCGAACAACGGTGTTTAATTATATCGAGTGTGATTACAATCGGTGGCGTCGTCACAGTGCGTGTGGCGGTATCAGCCCGGAACAATTTGAAAACCAGAACCTCGCTTAGGCCTGTGTCCATTTTTGGTGGGGAAGATCAAACAGCGCTTCCTTTAATCTAATGTTGATAACCGCTTGGACATCATACTATTTAATTATAGATGTATTATTTAATCTTAGCATTGTTAACCAGCTAAAATTTAATCTAAAACCACATATAGTTTCTATCTATATAGTCACTCAATTTAATAATAAGTTCACCTAAAAAATAGTATATAAAATGCATTCATTATTAACATTATGTGAATTAATAATATTAATTTTCGATGATTTTTGACGCTTAGCTGATACGCACTTTTCCCAAAAACCCATCGATAAAAAATAAATTCAATAAAATCATATATATAATAACAAGACGTACATTAATAGATAACTATAAGGATATGTAATTGATGTTGAGAAGATGTTATTCAATACCATACGAATAATATGGTTATAAAAAATTAATAATCTAATTAATGTACTACTATATAAAATAGTACAATCTGATTATAAAAATAGTTAGGAGTTTAGTACCGGAGAAATAGATAAAGAAAAATAGATGGGGAATTATAGCGACACGGATAAAAATTTATTGTTAACAAATGTTAAAGATACATACAGTGGTTTACCTTTAAACTTAAATGAATTTAAAGATAAGCTTAGCTCAATGTATTGTTTGAATTGAAATTTAACTCGGGAAAAGCTATTTGATATGGTTTGTATTCTTCAGCTTCAATTGCGTTGCTGCAATTTTGATCTTCAACGATATTTACACTAGTCCGGCATTCTTCCAACATTGCATATCTGGCTTCAACATCCAGACGATAATAACTGACACTCTGAATTTTCTTTTCGCCTTCGCAGCCCGACATCATTAGTGCAGTAGCAGCAACTAAATAGGTAGCAATCCGTTTCATTCAATAATCCATCTCAAATTTGTTTTTATATTAATGTGTTATGGCAGTTAAGCGCCCAACTGAAGGTATTAAAACCTATCAGCCTGTAGGTAATGTTATCACTACAAGATAAAAAAACCAATCAATAACCTACACAAAGACCAAACAGCACCACTAAATAATTGCAAACAGCATTAAAAGCAGGATATAAAACCAACAACAGCTAAACATGTAGTAAACTTAAATTTGAGTAAGTAGCAAATACCTAATAACCAGAAACTAACATTTATCAAACACCTGATATTCAGAATAAGTAGAGGAGAAATCATGGCCGCTTCAAAAATCCAGCATAAAAAATCCGCTATCTATATGTAATTATTAATAAATATTTATTAAAACACCTTTACTTTCTGCTAAAAAGCAATCAATTAGTCATGGTAAAAACTAGTGTTTTTACCAGCTTGTTTTGCTTGTTAAATTTCGGTGATAATTAGCCTAACGTTTAAGCCGTGAAGATTTACTATTTTTGGTTTGCCGTGAAACCCACTCCACACACTATTTGGTTTCACGGCTATTTTTTTGCCTGCGTTTTATTCCCCACATCGCTCATCAATAATCTAACGTTCATTATCACTAAGACGTGGCCGCATGCCATTTTAGTAAAAAGCCATTCGCATATCGAATGGCTTTAGAAGTGCAGACTAATTCCTTAATCTGGGTGCTTGGAGCTGAGTTCGGATAGACATTGCAAGTTCATCTAACGATGGTTGCTCCGGATGAATATCATCCTCCTCCCGCGCCAACTGTATCTCTGCCAGATAAGTATGGACAGGCTGCCCCTCATCATCTTCCATAACAACATGGTACCAAGGAGCGTCTCTCAGATTATCGTTTGCAGCCATTTCATCAGAAGCTGGCTGGTCAAGGGAGTACTCAGCGTCAATGTCAATAATGACACCTAAGTTACCAAGTAACTTATGTCTGACCTGCTGCCCTATCGAGAATTTACTGGTAATCATTGTGGCCTCCTCATTAAGTCAGATGCTGCCTCTTCTTAAATATGAGGGGTTCTAGACATATTTCAAGTGAATTTAAGTAAAACCCATCATATTGACCAGACTTTACATTAAACAGGTTAAATACATTTAACCGGCTTAGGTAAGCCGGCAATTTTTGTCGCCTGCTTTGCCGGGCCTTTCACAAACAGGCGATAGAGGTAACGGCTATTCCCTTTTTCCTCGCCATACTTTTGAGTCATCGCTTTAACCAACATACGGATCGCCGGCGAGGTATTAAATTCTTGATAAAAATTTCGTACAAAGCGAATAACTTCCCAATGAGCCTCAGTCAGTTCAATATCTTCCTGCTGTGCCAGAACAACGGCCAGTGGCTCGCTCCAGTCATTACTGTTAGTTAAGTACCCTTGGGCATCGGTTTCAATCATGCGCCCTTCAAACTCGAACATACGACCTCATAGCAATAATAATTTTGAGTATTGTATCCCAAATTTTTTCTTTGGTGTTTATCTGAATAAATTATCCAACCGACGGTTAAATGACGAAGAATTCATCAAAAAACAGACTTTTTGATGTTTTTTCAGCCGAACGATCAAATTAGCGGTATTAACCCCTTTACAAGGTACCTCAAGCTGTTCTATATTTCACGCCGTTGCGGAGGAGTGGCCGAGCGGCTGAAGGCAACGGTCTTGAAAACCGTCGTAGGGCGACCTACCGTGAGTTCGAATCTCACCTCCTCCGCCAATATTTGAACCCATGTTATTGATTAACATGGGTTTTTTATTACCTACGATTTTTCGGTATACCATCCAGTATGCCATTGCCATCTGGCTTATATCCTTCTAGTTAGCCCCATTTTGGACTTCTTCAGATTTTCTCTTTATTATGTAGCCAATATGTTTAGTGAATACATATAGTCATTTTAGATCTACTCTTTAGGCATGAAATCTCTCCTTTTAAATAAATTCAAAATGCCAGCAGGACTGCGGTGGGAACTTATGCGCGTACCGCAGTTTGAGTGAAAGGATCTCTACTCAGTTTGATGTTTTGCTTGTGTGTACATCCAATCGTGGTTTCTCAATACAGTACAAGACGATACCGGCTATGAATATATCTATAATCAATTCAGTAGCATCTGGGTAAATTAATCCTGTAAAGCAATGATTACTTATTCTCGAAGGTGATATAGGTATGAATAAATATCCATATTAAAGGTTATATTATGTGACGAATAACTTTCGACCAATATTATGTCCATAAGACTGTTTTGTTTTACGTTGGTCACTTGATGATTACTGGGTTTGTTATATCAGTACTACTTTGATAAATGATTATATTTATGATGGATTGGTATTATATATATTAATAACAATAATATATAATACCAATATATATTAATAATATTAATATGATAATGAAGATGTATTGATATATACAAATGTCACTAATAAATATATTAGTAATATATATTAATAATTAATACATATACACAATAATCATTAAGAGTAATGACTCTCTATAAATCCATATGACTAATACTCATACAGGCTATCTTTTTAAGATAACAGGACATTGTGTTAGACTACTCACATAATTATAAGGATCAGCTATCATGTTTAAACCCTATCTAAATGAAGATAAACTTGAATATATTGTAAGTGCCTGGGGTGAGGTTCATGTTGACTATATCCACAGAGTTGAAGAAACCTTTCGTAANGCAATGCAAGAGTATCCTCGATTACTGGTCGTTCGTGTCGATTTCAGATTTCCATCAGACTCCTGTGTTATTGTAAAAAAAGATTCAGGCGTTATAACCCGTACCATGAAGTCGTTAGACGAAAAGATATTGGCAGACAGTAAGCGTAAAAAGAAACGGAATGAGCGGGTATATCCTTGTCGTGTGCGTTACATATGGGTGAGGGAATTTGGTGAAAAGGATAACAAACATTACCATGTCTTGTTGTTATTGAATAAAGATGCGTACCACTATCCCGGTAGTTTTAAGAAAAAAGATAATCTTTCATACATGATAAAGACNGCGTGGTGTAGTGCGATTGGTGTCGCGTATGACGATTATGAAGGACTAGTCGAGTTTCCTCAAAATTGTTATTACTGGGTTAAACGTAATAACAAACTAGAGTTAGAAACGTTTGATGCTGTGATGTTCAGAACGTCTTACTTTGCTAAAATGGCAACTAAAGTCTCTGGTGATGGAGAACGAAACTTTGGCTGNAGTCAGAAGTAATATCAATACCCAATCATTATGAGAATAAAGCGTTAATTAGGACCAAATCCCTCCTGTATGCCTACATCAGCACGCTTGATACCTTATTGATATATTATGACCATATTAATAATGAATCCACCACAGAGACACTATGCGACTATTTCAATGGCCTTTCATATTCCTGAAGTTATAAGTTGGCTTTGTGATAATGCTGCCTGTTAACGATAAAATAAAGAGACTAGGTAAGTGTGTGGAATATTATCAGAAATGATGAATAATATTTAATACTAATTTAGTCCGATGCAAGCTAATTGCTTTTTCCTATCTTCTCAGCATGAAAATATCAGGGTAAGTTGCGNTCCTGCTCCTTATTCCAAGGAGCCTAAGCCTAAGGAGAAGATAATGAACACCATACAAAGAAATTCAGATTTTCCAGTCGATGATATGCCAATACTACTTAAAGAAGTCGTACGAGCGATACGTGCAAAGACCCAAGCACCCGTTGAGTTAATTGTAGGCTCATGTTTATGTGCCATGTCTATTGCTGCTCAGGCTACAGTNGTATTTGAGTACCGNGATGGACGTAGAAGCCCTGTTTCACTGTACACCATCGTTCTAGCTGAGTCAGGAGAGCGAAAAACAGCAGTTTTTAACCATACTATAAAACAACTACTTGAATTCCAAAAAAGAAAAATGAAGGAGTATGTCAATCAACAAAGCGTGTATGAAGCGGATTTACAGTCGTGGAATGCAATCGCTAAATCAAAAATCAAACAAATTAGAAAAAATGAGGAAAAAGGGATTGATAACACATTTGAGCAGGAAAGGCTCAGGGCTCATTACGTGAATAAACCCAAAAAACCGAGGGTGCCTAAAATCTTATACAGTGATGCAACCANTGAAGCTATNACANAAGATTTGGNAGAAAATATCGGGTCTGCNGGATTAGTCTCAGATGAAGGTGGCGTGATTTTTAATGGGCGGGCAATACGTAATCTTCCTTTGTACAACCAGCTATGGGATGGTGGTTCTATTGATATTGAACGAAAAGATCGCCGCCTCATCATTG
>NZ_ATYS01000098.1 GCF_000427805.1 Budvicia aquatica DSM 5075 = ATCC 35567
CAGGTAGTACCGGTCAGTATTCAGTGGAAGCTGGATGGCTCGAACTCCGCAGCGAACGGCACCAGTGCGGTGGCGACCTTGAATAACTACAGTATTGCCGGTGCGACTTCGGACACTTACACCATTCCGGTGAACAGTGCGTCGAACTCAGGGGCTGCGCCGGGCGACCAGGGCTTTAGCCTGAAAGTGGATTTTAACTAAGTCCCCGACCTGTCTTATTGAAGGTGGGTCAGGCCGAGAGCCTAACCCGCCATCCCGAGACAGGCGATGAATGAAACGCCATTACCGTCAGGTCTTGCGCGTTATGAACTATATCAATGAAATCAATGAAATCAATGAAATCAATGAACACATTAAACCAAGGAAGAAGTGAAATGAAAAAAAGCAATACATTTACGTTAAAGAAGCTGGTTCTGGCGTTAGCGCTGGCCGGCTACACCATGAGCAGTGCGTATGCAGTAATGACCGCCCCGACCGGGACCATTCAGGGTACGGTGCCGGTACTGAGTGCTGCATCGAACGGTGCGCAACACGCCGTTGACTTCGCTCATACGGCTCAAGTGGCGGGCTCAATTAGTTCGGGTGACACCATCACGATGACGTATGAATACAATGATACGGACGAAGATGAGGATGACTCTACGGCCCACGTAACCTGGTATTACACTCTCGGTGGGGTTGATACGGCGATAACGACGGGTGTCAGCAATACGGCAGCAACCGCGATTGGCGGAACGGGTACCAGTGTGCTGACGGTTCCGGCTGCGGCGATTGGTGCGTCGGCAATACGCGTTGAGGTGACCGAATACTCGGCCTCGGGTGACCCGATTAGTGGAACGCCGATTAATATTGTCGACATTAATAACGGTGGTGGGGGTACGGGTCCATTCCCACCAACGGGTCCAATCATACCAGGCGGCAACGCAACACCAGCGATTTATCTGAGCACCAACCTGACGACGAACCTGATTGGTACAGCGACGAACCTGAATGTTGGCGACACTTACGTGTTTAAACTGTGGGATACCTCTACGGGTGCTGTGGGCGCTGGCGCGACCGACATTACCACCAGCGTACCGAACTACAACTGGCGCTTAGTGGGCACCAGTGCAACGGACAGCATTACTGCACCGGCGGGTACGGGCTTTGCGACCAACGTCGTGAATGGCAGCTTTACCATTCCGATAAACACGACACCGGTCACGGGCGGTACGGCGTTGACGGGTTCTGCAGACGGTGCGCAGGGCTTCAGTCTGGCGGTCGACTACTAAACCCCGACTAAATCGGGTTAGTGTCAATCAGGACCACGGGCAGGGTTTTCCTGCCCGTTTTTAACCCAGCATTGAGCAAAATACAGTTGCTACCCGGTCATCCACTCTGGCGGGTCACTCGGTAGTGATTGTTAAGCAGTTGAACAACATCATCATCTTCACATTCAAAATAGGCGTGCCACGTAATGTGGTAGAGAGGGACATATGACGCAAGACACCACAGGAACACCCCGCACCGTGCTGGCCGTACTTATCGCGGTCATACTTGTTGGCTCTGCCGTCCCTATCGGGGCAGTGGTACTGAGCGACCCGACAGGGATAATCCATGGCAGAGCACCGACAGCCGTGGGTGACTTATACGCCGTGATGCCGGACGGGACGACGGTGGTGACGAATAACGTCATTGTGAGCCAGACGGCCACGCCGAGTCAGTTTACAGTCTCGTCAGTCACAACGGGGATTACGCCGCACGATGCGGACGGGGATACGGGCCTGACGATGACCCCGGACATGTCGAGCGCCACGTTGGTGTGGAAGGACGACCTGGGCGCGGTGCTGAGCGGGACACAGCTGACCACCGCTCTGGTGAGCAACTACCCGGGCAAGACGATGACGCTAGAGGTGCATGCGCCGGTGACCACAACGAGTACGACGGGGCTACCGACGACGGCGGGGCAAGTACCCTTTGTGACGGCCTATATGGTGAAGGTGCCGCTGGCGCCGGTGCCGATGCCGGCAACTGTGAAAGTGAATATCAACAGCTACAGATTTGCCTCCAGCACTGGAGTGCCAAAAACCGCGTTCGCAGGAGCGAGTTTTGACATCTACATGAACGGAACTAGTGCAACCGGCAATGGAGCGTACACATGGGCGGTGAACAGATCGCACGTCACAGTTTCAGCTGTGGGGAAAGTAACTATTAAGTCCAAGCCGACATCCAGCTCGGAGGCTGAGGTGACAATAACGGCGACTGAAAATGCGACAGGCAAGGCATTCAAGCACACATTCGCGACAGCGGCGTGGTACGTAGACCACGGCGTCAAGACGTACTTCACGGGAAACGTATGCCCAGCGGGTTCGACAATACCAACGGCGCGGGATTTAGGGCCAGCATCTCAAAATCCCCCTGTGTCGATAACAGGGCTACCGTCGCTAGGGGCCCATAACGTATCGGTCGCGCGCGGTGTGGGCGGCATCCTAGCGGAGTGGGGGGGGACATCGACATGGCCGCGCACTGGCTATATATACAGGTCGTATAATGGTAAAGGAGGTATAAATCTCGGTGTCTTAGGAGGAAACTCCTCTTTCTGGACTTCGCATCGGGCGGTAACGACGGGATGGAATACAGGGGGATTGGTGAACGGAAAAGTGGCGTTTAACGCCGACATACGGAATACCAGGATGGAAGTAGCTTGGTCAATGCCCGACGCAGACATCATTGCAACAACTTATGGAAGCACGGATGCGGTGTTGGTGTGCAAGGAGGTCATATAGCTCATGCCACCTCGGGCTCTGGCTAGCAAGTCCGTGGTGGGTGAGGTCGGCATATAGGTGCAGGCATTTGAATACATACGCTCCACACCTGCCACCGCCCAACATACCCCGCCACCCGCACCTGCTGCTGTCTGGCAGTCAGGTGTCGGGTTTGCTCATAAAGCCGGCGAAGTCTAGTCAGGTGGTTGGTGAGGGCTCTGGGTGCGACAGATTGGACGCCCTTGTCGGTTAACCGGTATCCCATCCAGTCGGTGCCTTTGCGGGTGGGGCCGATGAAGGTTTTATCGGGGTGTTGGTGAAAACCGAATTGGTCAAAGAACTGGTTAAGCTTTCGGACTGCCCTGCGGAGCTGCCAGCGAGTGTTGGCGATGATGAAGAAGTCATCCATGTAGCGTGAGTAATCCAGATTCGTTTGTTGGGCAAAGTGAGCATCCACTTCGTACAGGTGGAATGCCGCCAAGAGTGGGCTGAGTGAGGAACTGCGAGCAATGCCGAATTCGGGCGTATGAAAAGTGCCTCCGTCTTCGACACTGTAGTGTAGGAACTGCCAGACAAGGTTGAGGAGTATCGGATGGTGAACATGAGATTGTCCCTGTGAGTAAAGGGTCTGCTTATTGATACGGGCGTAATAGCCCTTGATATCGGTACGGCAGACAAAACGATTATTCGGTTGGCGAAGCATCTGGTGGATACGTTGTACGCTTTTCTTGCCTCCCTGATGACCTTTGATGTGTTCGCACCGTGGATGTACGGGAAGGACTGGTGTCAACAGCAGGGTCAGGCACTTAAGCACTAACGCATCCGGTGAAGACCAGAGAGCCCGGGTGTCCCCTTGGGCGATTTTGACTAGCTGGAGTGGTGAGAGTTGATACGTGCCGGCATTCAGTTGCTGGTAGAGGCGCTGTTTTTCAGTCAGCCAATGAAATCGAAGGTGCCAGACATCGGCATTCGCGGGGAAGTGCTTGCGGGTTGACAGAGCCAGGTGAAGGCGGACTCAAGCAGGGTGTGGGAAAACAATTTCGACATGCAACTCGAGGGTTAATGGTTGAGTGGTGGTCAGTTTACGACCTGATACATTGCTAATTCAGTCTGGTGCGAAATATTCCGTCTGTCAATGCCTTGCTTTTTCAGCGTTAACGTCAGCGTCAGCGATTGGGTTGCCTGGTTTGGTTTGATTTTGGGGTAATCCCCTACCGTTTTTATTTATGTCTTTTGAAGGTGCCGTTATGTCACAACGTTTGAACCCTGAGTCTGCCCATCACTATGCCGAGCTGGCACATATTGCCGCGTTAAAAGAGCAGTCCGGTGATTGGAGAGGCGCGTCTCAGTATTGGGCGATGGCCGAGGATGTTGCCCGGTTGCCTGAGAACCGACTTTGGGCGGGGTCACGGGCGAGATATTGTAGTCATGAGGCGAGACAGGGTCTTGGCTATGCAGGCCGGTCAGTGCCATCACCTAATCAGAAATCCCTGGCCTCGACCCNNATNNCCNNNAAAAACGCCNNGGAAACGGTGAAGTACCACAATGAGGAGTGACCGCACAGGGTTACCGCATCACCGAGATATGGCACGAGTTGTGGGACAACCTAATTTTACTGAGTTATCAATTTTTACCGGGGGCACTATCCCCTGAATAAGGAGTTTGACGATGTTCATATACCGAAAACCCNCACCCGNTTGCCCGTATTGCGATGACACCACCCAGGTGCGCAAACANGGAACATCGCGCTGTGGCTTTCAGCGTTACCGCTGTTGTGACTGTGGTCGCACGTTTCAGGGTAAATACGTTTATCAGACGAGTTGCCAGGCCCAGTCAGTGACCGAGGCATAAGGTGCCCGTGGATGCCGCCAATATGCTCAGCTTGTGGTACTGGACAACGATAGACCGCTTACGACTCAGGTCCGGTCTCGGAGATTTTAGATGACGATGACGATGATGACATTACTCAAACAACGGCAACGCCCGGCGTGTCCGCATTGCGATACAGCAACNCAGATCCGCAAACACGGTAAAGCTCGCAGTGGCTTACCACGTTACATGTGCCTCGGTTGCCGAGGAACGTTTCAGGGCCGGTACATTTACCCGGCTTATCAAACGGATGGGAATGCGCGTGTCGGAAGCTAATCGACGGGACGAGGTAACAACAGGGAGTGTGTGCCATGAGAGTGACCGGTTTGGATATTGCGGTCAGTGCGGTGACCTTGCTGGCGATAGCGGTGATGATCCCAATGCCATGGCTACTTTCCTCTTTCCGAGATGCGGATGCTCAGCGCCACAGCCCCCTTCGTTGCGCCCCGGTCTCCGTACTCAGCGAACCACCGCCTGCCTCCATTACCGCATTATGGCTGGCGTCATTCCCGGCTCCGGTCAAGCCTGCACGAGACTGCCCGATACTTATCCCCAGTGCCCATCCGGCAGTATCACAACACCAAGACCCCGTGTCATGGCATCCGATGAGGTATGACGATGAGTGAAATAAGTCAAAAAACGTTAAACGCCCCATCAGGTTATACCGCCAATCAGGCTGGGTCTCGTCACGCGTACGATAACGATGAGATAGACCTGTTTGAATTGCTCCTTCGACTCTGGGACAAGAAAGGCTTGATTCTGTTGGTGACGCTGGTTACCACGCTGATAGCCGGCATCTATGCCTTTACCGCTAAAGAACAGTGGACGGTCAAAGCCTATGTCTCCCCGCCAAGAATGGCCCAGATGGACGATTACCTGACATTAAGACGGGCCTTTGCCCGGGTGAGTGGCATTAACGCCGACCCACAGGCGATAGCCAACCATTTATTCAACCGGTTCACCGAGATGGTATCCAGCCCCAATGAGAAGCTGACTTACCTATCCGAGACTGATTACGTCAAGCAACAGACTGAATCGATGGAATCGCAGGCGAAACGTGTTTGGCTAACGGAGATGGCGGACAAGGGGCTGGTGACGTCCCCGCAGGATGAAAAGAAAACCCTCCCTTACTTTATGCTGTCGGTGTCGGCGGATAATCCCCAAGTCGCGCTGGCCTTGCTGACCGATTATGTGAGCCGCATCAATGACCAGGTGATTGCGCAAGATGAGGCTGAATTTCAAAACAACCTTCAGGCCATGATATTGGCACGTCAAAAGGAACAGCAGGATATCGACTTTAGCCTGCAAGCTGACAGAACGAACCAGTTGGCGAACCTGACCCGCTCACGCAGTACGGCTCAGCGTGCCGGGATTAAGGATTATTACGCTAATTCAGCCAGCAACGGTGGAACCAAGATTGAGCTGGCGAATTCGGTACACAAATACATGCTGGGTGAGAACTTTTTGAGTGC
>NZ_ATYS01000099.1 GCF_000427805.1 Budvicia aquatica DSM 5075 = ATCC 35567
TGGTGCAACTGCGGCACTTAAACAGCATGCTCAACGCAAAGAACGGATATTGTCATGGCTGATAGGTCTCAACCATGGCAAGTCGTCGCTTCTATTTCAAACGTAAAATGTGACATTAACCACAGGGATTTAATTAACAATAAATAAACATATAATTAACACTTGATTAAAAAATAATCGATGCCAATAATCATTCCCCAGCAGAAAAATAATAAACGTTCGGTTGAAGTGGTATAGAGCATTGTTCCCCCATTCGATCCTTGTGCCGGTTTGGGGGAAGTTTTTTACTACATCGACACTAACAAATTATTACGCCGAGCCAGATAATACCCAGAAGGATAAAATAAATACCCTCAACGTTAGCGAGTAATGCTTTTCTAATTTACCCCTACCCAGATAAGAGGACTGATGATGACATCAATAAAAACAAACAATATGATTATATTTTTTTTACTTTTATACTGTACTTCATCGCAAATATCTTTCGCTGCTTCAGAAAAATTGACCGTTGCTATGTATGGTGGAAATTGGGGGGAGGCGTTCCTTCGTTGTGTTGCTGACCCATTTACTCAAGAAACCGGTATTGCGGTAGCGGCCGAATTCGGCACATCAACGGTCACTTTAGCCAAGCTCCAACAACAAAAATCGAAGCCCACTATCGATGTCGCCTGGATGGATGGCGGTATTAGTGAACTGGCTTATGCTGCTAATGTGCTTGATAACCTCGAACCGACAACAATCCCTAACTTGAAAAATGTGCTGGATAAAGCTATCTACACCCGTGATGCTCATACCTTCGCCGTCAGTACCGGCTTCTACTCGCTTGGTTTGATTTACAACACTAATCTGGTCAAACAAGTACCCAACAGTTGGAAGGACCTGTGGCAAGCCGAATTTGCCCGTACCATCGCCCTGCCTTCGCCAGCCAATTCGTCCGGTGTCCCCTTCCTGTTCTTCTTGTCTGAAGTATGGGCTATCCCGACATCAGACCTGACTCCTCTTTATAATAAATTACGTATTCTGGATGTCGCTTTGTTCTTTGATAGCTCTGGTGCAGCTAGCAACGCCTTTCAGAGCGGAGAGGCCATTATTGGAGCACATTTCAGTGTGGGCGCTTGGGATCTTATTGACAAAGGATTTCCGATTAATTTCATCATTCCCAAAGAGGGCGTTTGGGCGACTGATACGCGATTGCACCTGATTAAAGGGGCGCCTAATCACCAGGCTGCAACACAATTTATCAATAAGGCGTTAAGTCAGGATGCGGCTATTTGTCTGGCCACCCGATTGTATTTAGGCCCTGCATTAAAAAATGTTGAATTGCCAGATGAGGTCACACGCAAATTACCTTGGGGAAAAGGCGGGTCTATCAATGATTTACGTCTTTTTGATTGGCGCGAGATTAATGTGCGACGCGCTGAAATTACGGATGACTGGAATAGAAAAGTCACCAATCACTAATTCCAGAGGTAGACTATGTCGGTTCTCTTGAGCATAAACAACGTCTGCAAGCAATTTGGGCAGTTTCGGGCATTACACAATATTAATCTGGATATTCGCCAAGGAGAGTTTATTGTTCTACTCGGACCCAGCGGTTGTGGTAAAACAACCTTGCTTCGGTTGATCGCGGGATTTTTGCAACCTGATACTGGCAATATCCTGATCGAAGGTCAGGATATTAGCCATCTACCGCCTTACCGCCGTCCACTCAACACCGTTTTCCAAAACTATGCTCTATTTCCACACATGAGTGTCTTGGACAATGTTGCTTATGGCCCAAGACGTAATGGATTTAACCGTACAGACGCACACGAACAAGCCCGTCAGGTCTTGGATTTAGTCGGTTTGAAAGAGTTCGAGTCCCGTTTTCCCCATGATATATCGGGAGGTCAACAGCAACGAGTTGCACTTGCCCGCGCCATCGTCAATAGACCAAAGCTTTTATTGTTGGACGAACCCCTCTCAGCACTGGATATGCGATTGCGTAAACGCATGCAACTGGAACTTAAACATCTTCAGGAAAAATTAGGTATCGCATTTGTTTTCGTCACCCATGATCAGGAAGAAGCGATGACCCTTGCTGACCGAATCGTTGTGATGAATGCGGGTCGGATAGAACAAGAGGGGTCGAGTAACGACATTTATCGCACGCCAAGCTCAAGCTTTGTGGCTGAATTTATTGGTGAAACTAATCAGATCGGTTATCAAGTGACAGGTATGAATGAAATTCGGTTAACGATTAATGAACAACCCATTTTTTGGGAATCACACCGAATTTCCCAACAAGGTGTGGCTATTTTACGTCCGGAGCATCTGCAACTGGTTAACAAGAACAACCCTATCCCCGCCGGTCACTGCCAACTCCATGGGACCGTCAGCGATATCATCGCCCTCGGAAGCCACAGTCTGGTGCATCTCTTAGTGGGTGAGCACGTTATCGTGTTTCGGAGTACGGGATTTGAAGGTACTGAACTGGCTACCGGCAGCCTTGTGTGCCTAAGTTTCAATCCTACTCATCTGCATTTACTGGGAGAGGCCGCATGAAACGTATGATGTTGACCCCATTTTGGTTGTTGATTACCACGGTGGTGTTTTTTACTGCGTTCTTTCTCGCTCCGTTTACTGTTGTGATCATCGCGAGCCTGACAACGGAAGGTGACCAGATATTCACCCTACAACACTACATCAAGGTATTATCCGATCAATATAACTGGAATGTCATTGCACTGACATTTCGGATTGCTGCGTTGACGACACTGATATCGTTATTACTTGGCTATCCACTTGCCTGGTATTTGGTCCGAATCATTCGATGGAAAGCCTGGCGACGGGTCTGCATTCTTCTTGTGATAATACCCATGTTCACCAGTAATATTGTCCGCTCTTTCGGCTGGATGGTATTATTGGGACGTACAGGCTTAGTCAACCAGAGTCTGTTATCCAGCGGTTTGATAGAGTCCCCGGTCCGTTTTTTGGGTAGTGAGTTAGGTATCCTCATCGGCATGGTTTATATCCTGTTGCCTTTTATTGTCCTCGCGACAGGTAATACGCTGGCACAGATTGATCCGTCCTATGAACAAGCTTCAAACGATTTAGGGGCTAATCCCCACACCACTTTCTTTAAAATCATTCTGCCATTGACACTACCTGGTGTTATTTCGGGGGCAATTATGGTGTTTACATTAGCCGCTAGCGCTTATGTCACGCCAGCATTGCTTTCAGGTGGTCGTATCTCCGTTGTTTCAATGTTAATTTTTCAGCAATACAGCACTGTTTTTAACTTTAATTATGGCGGTGCATTAAGTGTTGTACTGTTATTTTTTACGCTAGTCATGGTTGGGCTTGCCGGACGCATTGGCCATGTCCGTAGGGGGAAATCATGAGCACTCGTTGGCTGGTGACACTCGCATCCTGGGCCATACTCGGTTATCTTTTGTTACCTATACTGGTGATTATGGGTACGTCTTTCACCTCATCGTCATTTCTTGCTTTCCCTCCCCAAGGCTGGAGCCTCGATTGGTATCGGCAAGTACTCAATGACCCAAGCTATATGGCCGCGTTCACTACCAGTAGTCTACTCGCCCTGACGGCGACCGTGATTGCTTTGCTACTCAGCATACCAGCTGCATTAGCGCTAGCTCGTTATGAATTCTTCGGGAAAGGCGCACTACTGGCCGCACTGAGTTCACCGTTAGTTTTTCCACACATCGTTCTTGGTGCCGCACTGCTACAGTTTGGCGGTTACTTCGGTCTGACACGCAGTTTTCTCGCTTTACTTATCGGGCACACCATCATTATTTCGCCTTTTATTCTACGATCAGTATTACCGATGTTCACCCCAGAACAACGGACGCTTGAAGACGCTTCAAATGATCTTGGGGGCACATCATGGGTCACTTTTTTCTTGGTGGTATTACCGCGGATCCGCGCAGGAATAATAAGCGGCTCAATCTTTGCTTTTATCGCCTCGTGGATCAATGTGGAGTTATCCATCTTCAACACAACGCCCGCGTTGAACACGATCCCCGTCAAGCTATTCAACTATGTGCAATACAGTGTAGATCCGACAATAGCAGCCGCCTGTGGTGCAACTATTGGAGTGGTTGTCATCGTCATCGTTTTACTCGATCTTTTTATCGGTCTTGATTTTTTAGACACTCACAAGTAGTCGCCTCATCAAGGAACTCAATCATGAATATACAAAATACTTTCGATGTTATCTATACCCATACGGAAGGTGAACCCTTGTGTATTGTGCACAGTGGTATTCCTTACCCCCCGAACTCCAGCATATTAGATAAACGTGGCTTTCTTGAACTCAATTATGATTGGTTACGTAAGGCATTGATGCAGGAACCTCGGGGCCATAAAGATATGTTTGGTGTGTTCCTGACCCCACCATCCAGTCCTGAGTTCGATGCTGGTCTGATTTATATGGATGGCCATGTTTACTCACACATGTGTGGACATGGTACGATTGCGGTAAGTATGGCAATGGTCGCGCTAGGTTTATTTCCCCAAGGTGCTGAAGGTATCACTAAGATCCGTTTCGAAACGACAGCGGGGTTAGTGGTAGCCGAAGTTGCCTCGGCTGATGGGAAAGTACTCTGGAGCCGGTTCGAGAATGTTCCTGCCTATGTTGCCGCCCAGGATATCCCTATTGAGTTACCGGGTTACGGTGAGTTCAAAGCAGACCTTGTCTGGGGGGGGAACTATTTTGGTATCATTGATTTAAGTGACTCTATTCTAAGAATAAGCCCCGAAAATAGTCGAGAACTATCACGCCTTGGGCTGTTAGCGCGTGAGCAAATACGCGCACAACGGGTTATTCAACATCCGACACAAGCTCATATCAACGACCTGAACTTTATGACCTTCTGGCACCCGGCGACCATTGAGGGAGCACTCTACAAAAATGTACACGTATTCAGTGATGGTCAACTGGATCGTTCTCCTGGCGGAACAGGGACTAGCGCAATGATGGCGATGTTTGAAGCTAGGGGACAACTCAACCTGAACCAGCCTATTCTCTCTGAGGGACTGTTGGGGTGTGGTACTTTCGAAGGGTGTCTGGTTGGTGAAGTTGACTTAAACGGAATTAGAGCTTTACGCCCAACAGTAAAAGGGACCGCCAGCATTCTTGGTTTTTCACGCTGGTTAATTGATAGAAATGATCCTGTTGGGGCAGGATTTATAGTCAACTGAGATCACGGAACTGTATCATAATGTTACTAGCTTAACCGACTAACTAACGGGTTCTATGTGATGCAGAACTGATTTCTTACGTCAATGTGAGTTCGCCGCAACGTTACTACGCTTACGCTAAATCAATCAGTACTCATTAACGATTTTCTGAATGCTGACTGGATCTTTGGTTTGGGTTAAGGCCAGATGTAATAACATCAGCGCCTTGAACTGCACCCCGAAAGTTGGACACAAAATCCAATCTAGGGGTGTTTTTTCATGGGTAAGTACACGTTAGAATTTAAACTCACAGCCATTAAAGCTTACAAAACAAATTCTGGTGGGTATAAAGCCATAGCTCATCGTTTTGGTATAGATCATCGAACATTACGACAATGGATTGCTACATATAGAACATGCCGCCAAAAATGGCGAGGACGCTATACGGTTTTATCTCTAGCATGGTTATCCCTTTAATTATGTTACGCTTGCTCGCGTCAGATGCCCCATCATCCGTCAGGGTGGTGAATTTAACCTCGACGATAACGAGCAATACTGTCCGTCACCAGTACGGTGGCAATACCGAGCATCCCGCCGAGCAAGACCCCCAATACCNNTANCAGCGCNTTNTTAGGCCGGTCNTTTTTCACGTGCTCCCCCGGCGTGAGCTGATAACGATACACCTGTGCGGTCACCTGCTGTTGCAATAACGGCGCCAGCAAACTCAGTTCCCGAC
>NZ_ATYS01000100.1 GCF_000427805.1 Budvicia aquatica DSM 5075 = ATCC 35567
CGTAATGCTTGTCAGTTAAGATTTTGAATGTGGCCGTAACGGATAGCGTTGCGGCCTCTTTTTTACCGCTCTCGGATAGTGTCTCTCTCGTCTGTCCGGCAGCACGAAGCTGGAGGCCATATCCAGTATCTCTTCCATTATTCGGGGTAATTTCCCCGGTGCTACTCCGGGTAATAGGCTCAACTGACTTCTCAGATACAGCGCGGATTGCTTAAAACTCATCTGATACGGTTCGATACCTTTCAGACTGTACGCCATCTGCGCCATCATGAACCGCAATAGATTGTAGGCCAGTACCACTCCCCACAGCTCTTGACGTATCAGTGCCGGTTTTTTACTCCTCAGCGTCAGTTCATTGTTCAACAGATGCTGCTTCATCTCCCTGAACCCATGTTCTATTTCCCAGCGATGACTGTACAACTCCACGATATCCGCTTTCGGGTATCTGAGCGGGTCGCACATTGACGTCAGTATTTGCACTGTTTTACCTTTGACTTCCTTACTGATTAGCCTTGCCGTTAACGTATCCGGTGCACCTGACCATTTCTTTTTCGATTGGGGGGACAGCCGTAGCTCTACCAGAGCCTGTCCGCTCCCTATTTTTCGAACAACCTGATATTGCGCACCTTTACGCAACGGGAGCATCCAGTGTCTTTCGGTTCCTGTCGACTGCCAGTAGTGCAGCAGGCCCAAAGCATAAAAGCCTTTATCAAAAAAGGTCAGTGAATGGTCGGGAGTTTTTTCTACAAGCTGTGCCGCAAGGTCAGCTTCACCGCTTTCAGATACACTGGTAAAGGCAACGGCTGATAGCAAATGGCTGGTCACTTCCATCTGGCAGACCATACGCACCTGCGGCCACTCGGAACATTGAGTCACATTAGCTGTACGTCCGAAAGCAGCGTCATTTTCGGGGGTATCTGGCGTTCGCCATATCGTGCCGTCCACGGCCATTAATGTCAGTCCATTCCAGTGTGACAGGGGTGTTTTTTCGAACCATAACTGCTGTGTTTTTTCGAACATCAGGCGCATCGCATCTTCTCCGAGTCGTTGGCGAGCCTGAACGACAGCGCTGGGGGCGACAAAAGGCCTTTTCCCCGGCAGAAGAATATCTAAATGTGAGACGAGCTGAGTCATCGAGTGGGAACGAAACAGCGCCATACCGGTCACAGCCCAGACCATCATTTCCATAGAGAGACGACGTTTGCGTAGGGTGACGACGCCAGTATCAGCAAGGCATTCATCAATAAGTTCAGGTGAAAGCAGTTCAGAAAGCGCAGAGAACTCCTGCGGAGTAAATTTATGGACGATATCAAGAGCCTGACTGAGAAGCATAAAAAAATCCGGAAACGATGAGCATTTCCGGATTCTTACACATCCACTGGATCGGTCAACCGATCCTTAACTGATCGGCATTACGCTATTGCGTCCTTTTTTACCGCTATCTATCATCGATAGGGATTACAATTTATCTGAATGATGTAGTAACACGAATTTATCCCACAGCTGTTCATTACTCTCTTGATGTGCAGGATCGTGAATGATGGTGTTATCTATCGGGCATACTTTCATACAGGTCGGCTGTTCATAGTGTCCGATACATTCAGTGCAAAGGTCCGGATCAATTTCATAGATATCTACACCCATCGAAATCGCCTGATTCGGGCACTCTGGTTCGCACATATCGCAATTAATGCAGCTCTTTTTTATTAATAATGCCATTTCAATAACTTACCTAAAATTCTTATATATCAGAAAATTAACAGCTTGCTCTATTCGGCATCTTTACGTGCTTACCGTGTTTTTATGCAGTGCTTTTAGTATTGAAAAACTCAAATCAATAATGCAAACAGCAACACATATATTTTTAAGCACCTCAAAAATATATGTGTGTGCCTCAATTTAAAGCTTAATAAACACAGAGGAGTAGCGTGGCGCGCACTGTAACACAAAACCTAAAAAAGCCCAATATTGATGTTTTTTTAACCGCGTTAGATAACTAGAAATTATGCAGATTTCAGTATACTGGATAATTTTTGCGGAGAACAAAAAAACAAGACATCAGTTACTGGCACTACTTGGATATACGTCGTAGAAGAAAGAGTCATCTAATTAGGTAAGATGGATGGTTCGATCTTAAAGAATTGGGCGGATTTGATACCGTTTCATGATTTGTCGCAAGTATACCTCCAGCGCCACTAGCAACTTTTTTGACTACGGAATGAAAACTGTTAGCGCGTTTGATTATGGGATTAAAACAGTTGCATTATCTGGAATGTGTGTGCAAATTTTAATCGGTAACACAAATCAATACAGGGTAGCTAAAGGTGGCCTTCTTAGTAACGGCGTACAAGGTTTGTGGTTAGGTTATACGCAAAAGAGTGCTGCAACAGGATTAGTCGCCAGCACTCATATATATACTGCTAGTATTGGTTCACATAACTACAGGGTAGAAATTGGCACGCATGGTAATACGGTATCAGGCTCAATTGAGACTCTATTTAGTATGATGAATGAGTATATAAAATTAATGGGGTAGTATCGTTCGGCATAAATATTAACGTTTCTTCTTAATGAAAATATATTTAAGATAGTATTTTAAAAATTTTATCTGTAGCGATTTCTTTAATGAATACTCTTTTTGAAATGGGGTCATTACATCTTTTATTCTTCTTATATTTATTTCGGATATTTCATATTCTGGGTTTTTAATTAATAAGCTTTTTATTAGGTTATAAGAGCTGTATATGGCGAGTGCTAAAACCGACCTTCTATCAGCGCAATCCAAATCTAATTTTCTAATGCATTCCATAGCATAAATAATATCTTCAATATCGGAACTTCTAGACGTACTTGTTAAACTTCTTAGACTTTTTCTGTACCAAATTAATGATTCTTTTATGCTGCGTACACGCGTCGCAGCCGCGTATAGATATGGCAATGTAGCCATATCTTCATATATTCTGCCTTTGGGGAATGTAACATGATTCCGCTTAAATAGTTCCGTTTTGTATACCCTAGCCCAAGTAAACCAATTAGACAGTGAAAATACTCGACTTAATTGGCTAAAATGTGTAATTGTGCATTCGTTTTCAAAAGCGCAAATTTTAAGATGCTTGCTATTATTTTTGTTATTTTCAAAAAAAATAGTAGCATCATATTCTATGATGTCATAATTATTATATAACTCAGGAGTTATGCTTTCCCAAAACTTCACATCTAATATATCATCACCATCAATAAATAGTATGTATTCGCCCTTAACATAGCTTATAGCTTTATTTCTTACTTCTGAAATTCCCGCATGTTCTACGATAGTAAATACAATGTTTTTATTTTCAGTATTGCGTATAGTATTTTGTATAATCTCATGGCTATTGTCAGTTGAGCCATCATCAACAATTAACAGTTCTGTGGAGTCATTTAGATGTGGCAGTATTGAATCAAGGCACTCTTGTATGTATTCATTATTATTATAGCTTGAGACAACAACACTGAGCTTTATCATGTGCGGGTACGGCCCTTCGCAATAAAGTGGAGCCCTATAGATGGGGCTTATGATCATGTGCGCTATGTTAACGTCATTTTGACATGTAAGCATCAACAGTTTTTTGGGTTCTTGAGCGTATTACTTAAAAAACATAGAGTGAATTGTGTTGGTTGCAGTTCAGAATACACGAAAATAACTACATGTTTTTAAATAATATAATAGCCATGTTCGCACATATCGCAATTGATACATTTGTGTGTAATCAGTAAGGCCATGGCTTATCTCTCTTGATTTGGCGGGCGATTATACGCTGGCTTGAGCGTGATACCAACGGTTAGTTGTTTGTCGAATGACGATAAACAAGATAAAAAAAGTTATACTCGCCCAATCAACGGTCGGGTGGTTTAATCAATATAAGATAGCTGCCATATTCTACTTTAGGAGTCAGTTTGCCAACTAACAAACAGCATCAGCGCACTGTGTTTTTTGATTTGGACGGTACATTACATCAGCAAGATCTATTTGGTCGCTTTTTACGCCATCTGGTTAAGAGTTTACCGCTGAACCTTCTATTAGTTATTCCGCTTTTGCCATTGATTGGTATAGGTTTATTGATCGGCGGGCGCTCTTGTCGCTGGCCGGTGAGCTTATTGCTCTGGGCAATGACTGCCGGTCAGAATGAAGCACGATTAAAATGGCTGGAAGCACAGTTTGTTGAAGATTTTAAACAGCAGGTTGTTCCTTTCCCACTGGTTCAGCAACGATTAGCTGAATATATTGATGATGAGAATACCCAAGTATGGCTACTTACCGGATCTCCTCAACGGTTGGTTGAGCAAGTTTATGCTGATTCATTTTTTCTCAATAAAGTAAATCTTATTGGCAGTCAGGTGACCAGAGCCTACGGCGGCTGGATAATTACTATGCGCTGCTTATCAAAGGAAAAGGTTAATCAGTTAGAGCTCCGCTTGGGCAAGCCTTTAGTTTTGTATAGTGGATACAGTGACAGCATTCAGGATGACCCGGTTCTTTCACGTTGCCAGTATGCATGGCGGGTTGATGCTGATGGGAATCTCAGCCCGTTGACGTTTTCATAATCAACAAAAGGCATCTTAGGGTGCCTTTCTCTATTTGAATTTGCCGGTCTGAATATCTCCTCGATTTGCTTCTACTCACCGAAAATCTGTCGCTATTTTTTTACCGGCATGTGGAGAGGATTTATTCTTATAATTAGTTAAAAATGGAGTGCATTCCTTTTATAGGACTGTTGTGCGCTCTCCGGTACAATGCTCCGTTGACAGATGATAGTGAATAATGACGAGTAACAGGGTTAGATAATTTAATGATGCAAACGTCTTATACAGATGAAGACTGGATGCGCTACGCGCTTGAATTGGCCAAGCGGGCAGATGATGAAGGCGAAATCCCGGTCGGTGCCGTTTTGGTGCTAGATAATCAAGTTATTGGTGAAGGTTGGAACCGACCTATTGGCCGACATGACCCAACGGCCCATGCCGAAATTATGGCGCTTCAACAGGGCGGGCTGGTTCTGCAAAATTATCGATTACTGAATACAACCTTATATGTCACCCTTGAGCCCTGCGTGATGTGTGCCGGGGCTATGGTGCATAGCCGTATTCAACGTTTGGTATATGGTGCAAAGGATCTTAAAACAGGGGCTGCCGGCTCTTTACTGAATGTGCTCGGACATCCGGGAATGAATCATCAGGTTGAAGTCGTGGCAGATGTACTGGCAGAAACGTGCTCAGCTTACTTAAGTGATTTCTTTAAGCGGCGGCGTGAACAAATTAAGGCGCAAAAGAAGCTAAGACAGGGGCTACTTTGAACCGACAAAATAACCCCGGCCTAATTTACTGTCTCTTGATCAGATCTCCTGATCAAGAGACTTCGCCAGCCTGTAGCCTTCAACTATATCCTGAAGTTTGAACCNCCCCTCCCATATCACTATCCAGCCAGCCCGTCCCGTGCGTTTGCTATCATGCCAGTGACCCATTTTAGCCAACGACAGATACGCCCATTTCAGGTTCGGTGCCTTTTTCGGCAACTCTTTTCCTTCCTGTTTGACCCACAGTAACTTCCATTCGATTGGACTCAACACCTGCTCACACGACTCGTTTTGTTTTTCTTCC
>NZ_KE386592.1:0-32038 GCF_000427805.1 Budvicia aquatica DSM 5075 = ATCC 35567
CGTAATGCCGATCAGTTAAGGATCGGTTGACCGATCCAGTGGATGTGTAAGAATCCGGAAATGCTCATCGTTTCCGGATTTTTTTATGCTTCTCAGTCAGGCTCTTGATATCGTCCATAAATTTACTCCGCAGGAGTTCTCTGCGCTTTCTGAACTGCTTTCACCTGAACTTATTGATGAATGCCTTGCTGATACTGGCGTCGTCACCCTACGCAAACGTCGTCTCTCTATGGAAATGATGGTCTGGGCTGTGACCGGTATGGCGCTGTTTCGTTCCCACTCGATGACTCAGCTCGTCTCACATTTAGATATTCTTCTGCCGGGGAAAAGGCCTTTTGTCGCCCCCAGCGCTGTCGTTCAGGCTCGCCAACGACTCGGAGAAGATGCGATGCGCCTGATGTTCGAAAAAACACAGCAGTTATGGTTCGAAAAAACACCCCTGTCACACTGGAATGGACTGACATTAATGGCCGTGGACGGCACGATATGGCGAACGCCAGATACCCCCGAAAATGACGCTGCTTTCGGACGTACAGCTAATGTGACTCAATGTTCCGAGTGGCCGCAGGTGCGTATGGTCTGCCAGATGGAAGTGACCAGCCATTTGCTATCAGCCGTTGCCTTTACCAGTGTATCTGAAAGCGGTGAAGCTGACCTTGCGGCACAGCTTGTAGAAAAAACTCCCGACCATTCACTGACCTTTTTTGATAAAGGCTTTTATGCTTTGGGCCTGCTGCACTACTGGCAGTCGACAGGAACCGAAAGACACTGGATGCTCCCGTTGCGTAAAGGTGCGCAATATCAGGTTGTTCGAAAAATAGGGAGCGGACAGGCTCTGGTAGAGCTACGGCTGTCCCCCCAATCGAAAAAGAAATGGTCAGGTGCACCGGATACGTTAACGGCAAGGCTAATCAGTAAGGAAGTCAAAGGTAAAACAGTGCAAATACTGACGTCAATGTGCGACCCGCTCAGATACCCGAAAGCGGATATCGTGGAGTTGTACAGTCATCGCTGGGAAATAGAACATGGGTTCAGGGAGATGAAGCAGCATCTGTTGAACAATGAACTGACGCTGAGGAGTAAAAAACCGGCACTGATACGTCAAGAGCTGTGGGGAGTGGTACTGGCCTACAATCTATTGCGGTTCATGATGGCGCAGATGGCGTACAGTCTGAAAGGTATCGAACCGTATCAGATGAGTTTTAAGCAATCCGCGCTGTATCTGAGAAGTCAGTTGAGCCTATTACCCGGAGTAGCACCGGGGAAATTACCCCGAATAATGGAAGAGATACTGGATATGGCCTCCAGCTTCGTGCTGCCGGACAGACGAGAGAGACACTATCCGAGAGCGGTAAAAAAGAGGCCGCAACGCTATCCGTTACGGCCACATTCAAAATCTTAACTGACAAGCATTACGTCCGAAGACGTGGTTTTTTTATATCTATCAATGTTCAGCTATTCACAAATATAAGCTTTCTATTTACCACTCTCGGCGCTCTTAGCCGGTTTTCCTTGCCAGTAACCGGCAAGTAGTGAACCAGATAAATTATGCCACACCGAGAACAGCGCTCCCGGCAGAGCGGCCATTGCACCAAAGTATTGAGCGCCCAAGGTGGCGGCTAAGCCGGAGTTTTGCATGCCCACTTCAATTGCCAGCGTCCGGCAGGTTGACTCATCAAAGCCACATAACCGTCCACCCCAATACCCGCCAAGCAGACCAATGCCGTTATGTAAAATAACGGCAATAGCAACCATAAAGCCCACGGAGGCAATATGACTTTGGCTATTGGCTACCACAGCGCTAATAATCGCGAGTATGCAGATCATTGAAAGCGCAGGAAGGATAGGTTCAATACGCTTTACAGCGTTGGTAAACAGATGATGAACAACTAAGCCTGCACCGATAGGAATAATCACTATCTGCAAAATTGAACGTAGCATACCTAAGACATCAACGGTAATTGACGCATCAACATACAACAAGGTTAAAAGTGGAGTAGCGAAAACGCCAACCAGCGTTGAGACTGATGAAATAGTCACTGAAAGAGCGACGTCGCCGCCAGCCAGATAGATCATTACGTTTGAGGCAGTTCCGCTCGCTACGCTACCAACTAATATCATGCCTACGGCAAGGTCGGCAGGCATATCAAATGACTTAGCCAGCGCCCATGCGGCCAGAGGCATTACTAAATAATGAATCAGAGTACAAGCAATAACCGGAGCCGGACGTGTGGCAATTCGTTTAAAATCGCTGACTCTCAGTGTCACACCCATGGTAAACATAATCAGCATTAGCAGGTAGCTAATATAGGGAGCAATACCGGTAAATGTGGTTGGTGTGTAATAGGCCGTTATGGATAGTAGCAATGCCCATAATGGAAATAACCGAGTGATTTTGGCTAGCATGTCGTGTTGTGTCCTTTTATATATCTATTCGTCCTGAACGACCAAACGGAATTAGATATTTTTATTTGTCATATTGTTATGGGTGAAACTGAATAATTGGCAACGCATAATAGAGTGATGGTAAAAATAAAAAACTGGCGGACAACGAAAATATTGCCCACCAGCATTAATAAAACGGACTAAATTATCTTATTCAAATAAATTGTGATGCAAGGTTTTAACGACGTGTTCCGCATCATCTCCCGGGACTAGCAGGCAAAGGTTATGACTGCTGGCTCCGTACGAAATCATTCGAATATTGAATGGTTCCAGTACGCCGAAAACCTCTTTACCAACGCCGCGTGCCTGCGCCAGCTGATTACCAATCAGGGCAACCAGTGCCAGATTTTCTTCAACTTCAACTCGGCAAAGTGCAGAGAGTTCAGTCAGTAACGAGGTGGTTAACAAACTGGCACCACAGGTTGATGAGCCTGCGGTATCCAGCGTTAAAGCAATACTGACCTCAGACGTAGTAATCAAGTCTACAGAGATATTGTGGTTAGCCAGGATATTAAAAATCTCTGCCAGAAAACCACGTGCATGAAGCATATTCAAGCTGTGCAAGGTAAGTAAGGTTTGCTTACGGCGTAAAGCCAGTGCGCGAAACAGCGGCGGCTGGCTGGTTTTATTACAGACTAATGTGCCACCGGCGGCTACATCCTTACTCGAACCGACAAATACCGGAATATCACTGCGTACAGCCGGTAACAGGGTTGCCGGGTGCAAAATTTTTGCCCCAAAGGTTGCCATTTCAGCAGCTTCTTCAAAACCAATCTCATCAATGCGTTTAGCGGCAGGTACGACGCGCGGATCGGTGGTGTAAATGCCGGGCACATCCGTCCAGATATCAACGCGTTTTGCCCCTAATGCTTCGGCAAGCAAGGCAGCCGTGTAGTCACTACCACCCCGACCTAAGGTGGTTGTCCGGCCTTTTTCTTCGCTGCCGATAAAGCCCTGAGTAATGATTAATGTCTTTTCCAAACGTGGTTTAAGGTGCTGATTGCAGAGGTCTGACAGTGCCTGAACATTAGGTTCGGCTTTGCCAAAACGATCGTTGGTAATCATGACCTTACGAACGTCGAACCATTCTGCATTTACATTTCTGCTTCTGAGTAATTCAACAAACAGCAGGGTTGACATTAATTCGCCGTGGCTGACCAGTTCATCAGTCAGTGCCGCTGATGTGGCTAAACTGGCCGCTTCAGAAAGGGTCGTGATGTTCTCCAGAATACGGTCGATCTCTTCATGCACGACCTGAGAACCGGGGATCTTATCCAGAATTTTGTACTGAATATTGCGAATTTGCTCGATCTTATCGGTGCGATCGGCCGGGCTACACCCTTCGGCTAAAGCGACTAATAGGTTAGTCACACCGGCAGACGCGGAGAGAACTACCACTTTAACATCAGGATTGGAGAGAACAACATCAGCAGAGCTATTCATGGCGACGCTGTCAGCAACGCTGGTTCCGCCAAACTTTGCGATAACTGTTTGAGACATAATAAAATAATTCCTCGTGTCAGGGGGGCTAAGTATTGCCCTTAAAATTAATCAGCCTTGGCACAAAGGAAGCGCGGTAAACAGGGAGCAGGCGTAGGTGAGACACACTACGATACACCCAGAAGCGCCCCACCTTGCTTATACCCATATGGAAATTTATTGGGTATAGAGTCTATCTATGTGTGCTAGGCGAGGTAAACCGCGCTGATAACGCCACTTGATAAACTCTGATTCTCACAATATGTCTGTGAGTCACATTGGTGACAACCCAAGGGATTCAGCCCTTGTGGTCGACAATATCCTTATCCGGACAGAATATTGCCTCGGCGTCGCATCCCCTTAAATGACTTCTTAGGATCCCGGTTCCTCAGACATTCTACCTGAGCGACGCGCCTCTTCTGGCTTATGTACAAGATACATAAGTAGGCTTTTAGAAATAGCGGGTTATCGACTGACTGTCAATCAGGTTTATCCGTTTGTTTTTTATTTCTTTAACCGGCAATCGGTGGTTTGCATGGTTCTTCCTCGAATGGGAAGGGAAAAGATTTATTGCCATCATATTTTTCGATATTAGACGCTGAGTTTAGGGCGCTTTCTATTATAAATATTTTTTAAGTTTTCAAATGCCAGAGATAGATAAATAGAATAAAGGCCAACATAAACCGCTTTGATAATACTAAGCGATATCAGTCAGCCTTTAAGCTCAACGCTTAAAATCGATAGTCTGATCTAAATATTGGATTAACGCGCAACGGCGGTAAAACGTTGACGAATATGTTGACCCTGTTCGATTTCATCCACCATCGCAGTGGCGTAATCGGCATAGCCGATGGTACTTTCGCCTGCTGAATTGATCAGCAAGCGGTCTTTGCCCAGCGTGTAGCTGCCGGTGCGTGGTGCATCGGGAATAAACATGGCTGACGGGCTGAAATAGGTCCAGTTAACATCATTACGTGTTTTTAGCGCTAAATATGCATCACGCATATTGGATGCGGTCGGTTTATAAGCATCCGGGAAGTCAGGTGTATCAATAACCTGTAGGGTAAGTTGTTCATCGACATACAGGCTACCTGCGCCACCAACCACCAGTAATCTGGTTTGTTGATTACCTGAGAGAATATCTGCCAGATGGGCCAATGACGTTTGGTGGTCCTTTTCATGGCCGGGTGATGCACTAAAAGCATCCACTACGGCATCAAAAGGGGCTAAATCTGCCGCGGTTAAATCGAACAGATCCTTTTCCAGCACGCTGACAGACTTATCGGTAATTTTACCGGCCGTTCTGACAATGGCGGTAACGGTATGGCCACGCTGAAGGGCTTCCGCCATAATTTTCTGACCGGATTTACCACTGGCTCCAATAATTGCAATATTCATTCTAGTCTCTCCTGATTCATTTAATTTTTGAAATTGGCTAACTGTTTCAGAACATACCGTTATGGTTGGCAGACTGCTGTGGGATTGATTGAATCACATCCCAATGTTCTACAATTTTTCCATCTTCAAGTTTGAAAATATCAATCACAGCCTGACCACTATCACCGGGAAGTAAGGTACTCTTTACGTGCAGAATGACGTAGTCACCGTCGGTAAATACCTGCTTAATCTCGCTGTGTGATTGGGGTTGGTTAGTCTTCAAGTAGTTAACATAGTTCTTAAATCCGTCAACGCCGTCTTGGGCATTTGGATTATGCTGAACATAGTTTTTACCCAAATATTTAGCTGCGGACTCACCGTCTTTTTGGTTAATACCGGTCTGGTAAAAATCAATCACAGTTTGCTTATTTATCTGTTGTTGGCTTTGAGTCTCGGCGTGAGCTGCAACGGAAAAGATTAATAACAGCCCACTAAACAATAGGTTAAATTTCATGTTAATCCCCAATCGGTAATGTGTATCTATGGGGCTACTGTAATCACTTTCTATTGTTTTAAATATAGGGTATTTAATAACAAACTGTTGCAGAAAATGAGCGAATAATAAATGGACAAGCTAAGTGCCATGCAGGTGTTTGTGGAAACGGTAGAGCGGGGTAGCTTAACTGCGGCGGCAGATCGTTTAGGGCTGTCCAGAGCAAAAGCATCACGCCACTTAGCCGAATTAGAACGGTGGCTGGGAACCCGATTATTGCATCGTTCTACCCGCAGCTTGAGTTTGACTTCTGCGGGTGAATTAGCGTTAGTCGATTGTCGGCAAATGCTTCAGGTTCAGGAAAAGATGCTGGCAACTAAGCATGAGAACGCTTCCGAGCCCAAAGGGGCTTTACGGATTACCTGTAGCCAAGCGTTTAGCCAAGCCTACTTAGCGAATGTGATCGCTGAGTATGCATTGCGTTATCCACTGGTGAGCATTGATGTGCAATTGCTTGAACGGCACGTCAATCTGGTAGATGAGCGTATTGATTTGGCTATTCGAATTACCAACACGCTTGAACCAGGTATCATTGCCCGCCCTTTAGCGAGGTGCCCGTCGTTAGTTTGCGCATCGCCTCATTATCTAAACCTTCATGGGCGGCCGCAGACGCCAGAAGAACTGACCTCTCATTCTTGCCTGACTCACGCTAAGTTTGGTACTCATTCATGGGTGTTTAACTATCTCAACGATAGCCAAAAAGAAATTCGTATTCCGATAAAATCCCGTATCTGTGCCAATGAAGCGATGGTACTAAAGCAGGCGGCACTTGCCGGTGTCGGTATTACCGTTCTACCGGTTTATTTTGCTAAAACTGAGATTGCAGAAGGCAAACTGGAAGCGATTTTGACTGATTATACGCTTGAGGAGATGTCTATTTATGCCATTTACACTTCGCGTAACCATATGTCAGCAGCGTTGCGTGCCTTATTAGATTATTTAGATAGTCGTTTTAAAACCGATGAATTTTGGAAACTATAGCCTGAATCTAAGTTAAATCATGCTGAGTATTCCATACTGAGAGCATGGTAATTAAATATTAGATGACCGCGTGTGATATCAAGAGATGGAAAGCTGAATAAAAGTGATCTCAATCACATGTGAACAGGATACAATCGATTTATCTTCTGTTTTTATTTCATGTATAAGGGCCCCATGATGAAAAATATCAATCCCACTACCACGGTTGCCTGGCAAGCACTGGAAAATCATTTTGACGAGATGAAAGCGGTCACTATGCGTGATTTATTTGCTCAAGACAGTGAGCGTTTTAACCGCTTCTCGGCAACCTTTGACGATAAAATGCTGGTGGATTTTTCGAAGAACCGCATTACGGATAAAACCTTAACGTTATTACGCGATTTAGCCAAAGAGACTGATTTATCCGGCGCGATCAAATCGATGTTCAGCGGTGAGAAAATCAACCGCACCGAAGATCGTTCCGTGTTACACGTTGCATTACGCAATCGTTCCAGCACGCCGATTATGGTCGATGGTAAAGACGTCATGCCGGAAGTGAATGCGGTATTAGCAAAAATGAAGTCGTTCTGCCATCGAATTATTAGCGGTGAATGGAAAGGATTTACCGGTAAAGCGATTACCGATGTGGTTAATATCGGAATTGGTGGTTCAGACCTTGGTCCTTATATGGTGACAGAGGCGCTGCGTCCTTATAAAAATCATTTGAATATGCACTTTGTTTCTAACGTTGATGCCACTCATATCGCTGAAACCTTGAAAACGCTGAATCCTGAAACGACGCTGTTTCTGATTGCATCTAAAACATTCACGACTCAAGAAACCATGACCAACGCTCATACTGCACGCGACTGGTTCTTGAGCGCCGGCAAAGATCGGGACGTGGCCAAGCATTTTGCTGCTCTATCGACTAACGCGACCGCCGTAGGTGAGTTTGGCATTGATACGGCCAATATGTTTGAATTCTGGGACTGGGTTGGCGGGCGCTATTCTTTGTGGTCAGCTATTGGGCTGTCGATTGCTCTATCTGTCGGATTTGATAATTTCGAGATGCTGCTGAGCGGCGCTCATGCAATGGATCGTCACTTCGCAGATACCCCGCTTGAGAATAATTTACCGGTGACGCTGGCTCTGATTGGCCTTTGGTATAACAATTTCTTTGGTGCAGAAACTGAAGCAATTCTGCCTTATGATCAGTATATGCATCGTTTTGCGGCCTATTTCCAACAGGGAAATATGGAGTCTAATGGTAAATATGTCGATCGCGATGGTAATAAGGTCAGTTATCAAACCGGCCCGATTATTTGGGGGGAGCCTGGTACTAACGGCCAGCATGCGTTCTACCAACTGATCCATCAGGGAACCAAGATGATTCCATGTGACTTTATTGCTCCCGCATTAAGTCACAATCCGTTAAGCGATCACCATGCTAAGTTACTGTCTAACTTCTTTGCTCAGACTGAGGCTTTAGCCTTTGGTAAGAGCGCTGAAGAGGTTGAGGCTGAGTTTGTTAAAGCAGGACAAAAAGCACAGGACGTTGCCCATATTGTGCCTTTCAAAGTGTTTGAGGGTAACCGCCCGACTAACTCTATCCTACTGCGAGAAATTACCCCGTATAGCTTGGGTATGCTGATTGCTCTGTATGAACATAAGATCTTCACTCAGGGTGCGATTATGAATATCTTTAGCTTTGACCAATGGGGCGTAGAGCTTGGCAAGCAACTGGCCAATCGTATTTTACCTGAGCTTAAAGATAATCAACCGGTCTCAAGCCATGATGTTTCTACCAATGGCTTGATTAACGCCTTTAAACAATGGCGATAAACCCATTATCTTCCAAGTTGTAGATAGGTTGTCTGCCCCAGTTACTTAGGTCGCTGGGGGATTGGTGTCTTTGCAGCCTTTCTGCAGCTTGAACTATTTTGAGTATAATCGTTTGATACCAGTATTGTGGGGGATCTTCCTCACATTGCTGGCAATGTAATATGAGAGTAATTATGCAGAATTTACAGCGTTCAACGATGGTAGCCCGTATTTTGCAAACCATTCTGAACTTCGGATTGCTTTTACTGGCAGTGATTCTGATTGTCTTCTTAGGAAAAGAGACCTATGCATTAATACAGGTTTTGTTTATCAATACGGAACAATCTTCAACCTATCTGTTGATCGAAGGTATTGTTATTTACTTCCTGTACTTTGAGTTTATTGCTCTTATTATTAAGTACTTTCAGTCAGGTTACCATTTCCCGTTACGCTACTTTATCTATATCGGCATCACGGCAATCATCCGTTTAATTATTGTCGACCATAAAGATCCGATGGATACGCTGGTCTATTCCGGTGCGATATTAATTTTGGTTGTTGCTCTTTATCTGGCAAATACCGACCGGCTTAAGCGGGAGTAGTTAGCTTCTGCCATTTTATTGATGCTTTGTTATAAAATAGTTCCCGGATTGAAACCTTCGGTGTCGGTTAGGTCGTATTTTACGGTACAATGGCCGCCGGTTTTATCACAGTGACTTACGACCAATGTTGATTATATTAGGGTGTGACTATGGGGAATAAGACTCTCCCTATACCAAACTGGCAGGGTAGAGATTGGTTTTACCCGCAGGATTATCCTTTGAGCAAAACAGTTGGAGAATGGTTGCTGGAAGAAGATTCAATGACCAGCCGGTGTGAACGCTACTGCCATGAAGTGACGGTACAGCCTCAGTTTGAGGGTTATATTTCGGCCGAAAGTTTGAGTAGAGAATCGTCTGAGTTACCCACAGACCGGCGTTACTGGATTCGTGAAATTCTACTGTTTGGTGATAACATTCCTTGGCTGTGGGCCCGCACTGTGGTGCCTGAGCAAACCTTATCCGGACCAGAATTGAACCTGATGACTTTAGGTACCACGCCCCTCGGGCGTTACTTATTTAATCAGGCTGAACTTGAGAGAGATTATATTCAGGTCTCTTCACTTGATGGCTTATGGGGCAGAAGATCCCGCCTGCGATTATCAGGCAAGCCATTATTGCTAACGGAAATTTTTTTACCGTCGGCACCGTTGTATTAACTGGGGGAAAATGTGACTCAAAGCAAATGGCTGGCTTACTGCCGTTTGATGCGTATAAATAAGCCTATCGGGGCCTTATTGCTGCTTTGGCCTACATATTGGGCTTTGTGGCTGGCAGGTCATAAAACGCCAGATCTGTATATTCTGGCTATTTTTACCATTGGCGTTTTTCTTATGCGCGCAGCAGGTTGCGTGATTAATGATTTTGCTGACCGCCATTTTGACGGCCACGTTGAGCGTACCCGCGGCCGACCGATGCCAAGCGGAGCCGTCACTGAAAAAGAGAGTAAGGTTCTATTTTTAGCGCTGGTTACCATCTCTTTTTTATTAGTTCTGACCTTGAATCCACTGACCATCGCCCTCTCTTTTGCTGCGGTAATCTTGGCGTGGATGTATCCGTTTATGAAACGCTTTACCCACCTTCCTCAGGTTATTTTAGGAATGGCGTTTGGTTGGTCAATCCCGATGGCCTACGCCGCGGTGGGCAACTCGTTGCCGATAAGCTGTTGGTTATTATTGCTGGCTAATATTTGCTGGACGTTGGTGTACGATACTCAATATGCGATGGTTGATCGTAATGACGATCTCAAGATTGGTATTAAATCAACGGCGATTCTGTTTGGCCGTTTTGATAAGTTGATTATTGGTTTATTCCAACTAGCAACGGTTTTATTGCTCTGTCTTATCGGGTATTTAAATCAGTTGGGCGGCGCTTTTTACTGGTCGTTACTATTGGTAGGCGCACTGTTTGTTTATCAGCAGCAATTGATTGCTAACCGTGAGCGGGATAAATGTTTCCAGGCATTTATGAATAATAACTATGTCGGCCTGGTGATATTTCTAGGATTGCTGATGTCGCTGGTGTTGGAATAACGCCAGCAGATTGTAGTATTTGTAAGAGATAAAAGAAAAAGCCTGAGATTGAAGTGACCCCATAAAGTTGGACACTTGAGATTTCAGGCTTTTTTGTAACGTCAATAACGGCTATCTATTCTGCTGCTGCAGCCGTGACATTCAGCTCACTGACGCTCTCAATCGTCAGTTTCACTTCCGGTGTCATTAGCTTGGTCAGCATGTCATACATTGCCTGAATGTTTTCAGGTACAGCATCACCGACGTCGTTAATATAACCGGCGCTGCGTAATGTTGCGACCAGCGTTGAGAATACGGCTTTATCAAAGAACTCCGGGGCATTAATGCCGTGCAGAACAGACAGACGCTGTGCCAGCAGGCGACTCTCTTTTTCCAGCATACCGCGGTTAATACTAGGATTAGTCCGTAGCAGAGAAAGCGTAATGGTATAGCGCTGAAGAGTTTCTCTGACGCCGGCAGCCAGTAGCTGGAGGGTACGAATGCGCGGTGGATTGAGCACTAATAATCCATTTTCTTGGATCCGGATTAGCTGCTGGCGCTCCAGTTCTTGGGTCAGCGTTTCCAATACCTGTGGTAATTCATCATCGGTGTAGTGCATAAACAGCTCTTCACGCAGCAACGGATAGATCAATGCAACCTGATCTATCACTTTCTGACGTGAAATGCCGTCATGGTGCATCACAATGCTGGCGATTAACGATGGCAGCACCAACATATGGTGAATGTTGTTGCGGTAGTAAGTCATCAGTACGGCTTGTTCACGCGGCAATATGATAATTTCACCTGCGTTATCTTTTTCGACTTCAAACTTACTCATTTTCAGCGCATGTTCCAGCATCTCTTCCGGCGTATCGGTCGGCGCGGTAGCGTCCTGAGCGTAAGGTACGTTCTGCAATAGCTGCTGATAGCAGTCAAGTTGCTCAAGTAATTGCTCGCGGGTTAAGGCGCGCTGGCGAGATGCCAACAGCGCGGTGCAACAGAGGTTCATTGCATTGGCTGCCGCCGCTTTATTGATGTTAATCATCAACTTATTGGCAATTTGATTTACCGTTGGCGTTAACCAGCTTGGCCGCGGTGTTTCAATCGGATCAATATAATCCCGCCAGTTAGGGACATTTTGGTTCAGGTGGGTCATTAACGGAATCGGCTCACCGAAGTTCACATAGCCCATACCCAGATTACGTAGCCTGCGCATGGTTCTTACCACCTGCCACAGGTTCTCTTTTTCTTTGGTTGCCCCGCGCAATTCATTGGCATAAGTACCCACTTCCATTACGTGCTCGTAGCCGATATATACCGGAACGATGGTAATAGGGCGGTTGCCGCCGCGTAACATCGCCTGAATGGTCATGGCTAAGGTTCCGGTTTTCGGTTCGAGTAATCTACCGGTACGAGAACGTCCGCCTTCGACAAAATATTCAACCGAATAGCCGCGGCTGAATAATTCACCCAGATACTCACGGAATACGGTGGAGTAGAGTTTATTACCTTTAAAGGTACGGCGGATAAAGAATGCGCCTAACCGACGGAAAATAGGGCCGGCAGGCCAGAAGTTCAGATTGATTCCCGCGGCAATGTGCGGGGGTACCAGGCCCTGATGATAGAGCACATAGGAAAGTAACATGTAGTCCATATGGCTACGGTGGCATGGAACATAAACGATGCCATGACCATCTTGCGCCAGTTGACGTACGCGTTCTGCGTTATGAACTCTGATACCCTGATAGAGACGGTTCCAAGTCCAGCTCAGTACGCGATCGGTAACCCGAAGCGTTTCGTAGGTAAAGTTAGCCGCAATCTCTTCCATTATATCGACCGCATTTTGCTGGGCTTTAGTAATGGAAATTTTCTTGGATGTGGCTTCTTCTTCAACGGCTTTTTCAATGGCCTTTGAGGTTAATAATTTATTGAACAGATCCTGGCGAACCGGCAGTTTGGGACCGGTGGCTGCCAGTCGCTGTCTGGCGAAGTGCATTCTTGCAACGCGGGCCAGCTTCTGAGCAATGGTTTTATCCGTACCGTGTTCATCTGCCATATAGCGCAGTGATACAGTTTGGGAGAACCGAACAAAACTATCTCGGCCCAGCCACAACACCACAAAGAATTTTTGTATGCCGTTGAACAAACGCAGCTTAGCCGGTTCGTGGCTTTCATGGCCTTCGCGACCCGGTGAGCGCCCGAACATCACCGATACCGGCACCATTTGAATATCTAACGTTGGGTGACTGCGGTGCAGGTCCAGATATTCATGGAAAAGTTTGACCGACTCTTCTTTCGGAGCGTAATAGCTGAACACCCGTGGCCCGTCATGGATAAACACATAGCGAGGGAGAAGTTGTCCGTCCATTTCAAATGAATCTAAAGGATCGGGTAATTCTTGAGCTAAACACTGCCCGCGCAGGGTCAGCAAGTCCGCTTTCGAGTTGTACGGCAGTACATATAGTATGGGGCGAGTGGGATCTAATCCTAACTCTGCAATGGGATCAGAAGGAATACACTTGCTGCGAACCAGCATCTTTATTGGTATATTCAATAACTTATAGTAAAGTTTTCGCCAACCAGACATATAAATCGCCAAGCCTCTTATAGATAATGAAAGGCAAGAATACCAGAACTCGCGCGAATCTGTGATGATGTGATGTCTGATAATTGCTAAAATTAAACAGAATTTTTTTAAAGGACCTCCTTTTAATGAATAAAGCGACCGGATTTACCCGCATTATTAACGCGACAGGCTATTCCTGGAAGGGGATTAAGGCCGCATGGAAGAACGAAGCTGCCTTTAGGCAAGAAAGCATATTGCTTATTGTCGCCATTATTTTAGCGATATGGCTTGATGTCAGCCCGGTAGAGCGGATTTTACTAATCGGTTCAGTGGCGCTGATTCCTATCTTTGAAATAATTAACAGTGCTATTGAAGCGGTTGTTGACCGCATTGGCCCGGAACATCATGAATTATCCGGTCGTGCTAAAGACATGGGATCTTCAGCAGTATTGATGACCATTATTTTGGCGCTGTTTGTTTGGGTAACCATTATTTTTAGCCATTTATTCTGATGCAGCTCATAAAGCTGAGTTTTTAGGTTTTCATCTGCCACATACCTGTATATACTCACAGGATAACTGTATAAAAAAACAGGGTGAGGGATTGTAAACATGAAAGCATTAACCGCCAGGCAGCAACAAATTTATGACCTGATTCGCGATCACATTGCCCAGTCGGGTATGCCTCCGACCCGAGCAGAGATTGCTCAAACGTTAGGGTTTCGTTCACCGAATGCCGCTGAAGAACACTTAAAGGCACTGGCTCGTAAAGGTGTTATTGAGATTGTGACCGGTGCATCCCGAGGCATCCGTTTGCTGATGGAGACCGAAAATGAAGGTCTCCCTCTTATTGGCCGCGTTGCTGCCGGTGAGCCGCTATTAGCGCAAGAGCATATTGAAAGCCACTATCAGGTAGATCCCGCTTTATTTAAACCTCATGCCGACTTTTTGCTGCGGGTTAGTGGCATGTCGATGAAAGATATTGGCATTATGGATGGCGACTTGCTTGCCGTACATAAAACGCAGGACGTGCGTAACGGTCAGGTTGTTGTCGCCCGTATTGAAGACGAAGTGACGGTTAAACGGCTAAAGAAACAGGGTAATGTTGTTCACCTGTTGCCTGAGAATGAAGAATTCTCTCCGATTGTCGTCGATTTACGTGAGCAGAGTCTGACTATTGAAGGTTTGGCGGTTGGCGTGATCCGTAACGGAAACTGGATGTAATTACTCAGTTTTTCAAGCTCTGCTTATCTATGTAAAAAGCGCCTTAGAGGCGTTTTTTACATTTCAGAGGATATTTACTCGATTGGCTATTTTTGAGCTAAAAAGACGCTATTCATCAGTTGGTTTTTATACTTTTCTAATTTTGTAATGTCAGAATTACTGGTCAAGAGAACCATATAAACTTTATTTTCATAGCGGGTAAAAACAAATATCCCGGCTACGTCTTCGTTCCCTTCTGATGTACTTAGCTCAATCTCTTCTGTGATGACCGAACCGTATTTTCCTGAAGTACGGTTTATTTTTGCTGACTGAGTTTTAAAACTGTCGGCCATTTGATCAACTTCATCTTTTAGCTGGGTGTCATCTTCCATTAATTGGGCTGAAATTCGACCCTGTAAATTTGGGTCATCCTGATGTTTCAATAGCCAAATAGCTGATAGCTCAGTTTCAATCAGTTCCCAGCGATCGGGTAAGCTGCCGGGAAGACCGGTAATTTCGGTCCAGCCGCTGGCTGAAATATGTTGATTATTACCGTTATCAGGGCTTATCGGTATGTCGGTTGCGGCTCGGGCACTAAAACTTGAGAACGCTCCAGCTAATGCAACCATAGCCCACATCAACTGCTTCATTGGTGATTTCCTTGAGTAAATCAGTCAAAGCGATTTATCAAAATTAGATAAAAACGATAGGGTATTACTTAGTTATGTAAGACGAATATATACCTAATTTAGCACCAGAACAAAAAGAAAGACATGGCATTAGAGCGATAACATTATATAAATGAATATGTTGGTTTTATATATTGCGTTATCGAACCTATATCGTTTTTTATCTGTTTAACTAACCGTTTTAGCCGATAATAGTATTAGGACGCGAGGAGGAGGGTTAAGTCATATGGCTTCACATCTATTAGCCAGGTATTAATACAGTGGCTGAATTACTGTATTTAAATAATATCATGTGGTTAAGCTGGCCATAATGGCCAATTCATTGAAGCTAATATAATAGCCCTATATTTAAGATGGAACCTCTATTTAGTACAGTTGCTGCAGGTACCATGGGTTTCCAACACGCTGTGTTGAATAACAAACCCAGTTTTAAATGCCAATGCTTTTAATAGCTGGTCGATACCATCCGCATGATGTTCAGTAACCTGCCCGCAGCTATCGCAAATAAACAAGGCTGAGGTATGCAGAGGTTCTCCTACGTGATGGCAAACCACATAGCTATTGGTTGATTCAATTTTATGGATAAAACCCTGTTCCATTAAAAAATCGAGGGCACGGTAAACCGTCGGCGGCTTGGCTTGAGGTTCTGAGACACGCAGTAAATCCAGCAGATCGTAAGCGCTAATGGCATTCTTTTGCTCAGCCATTAAACGTAACACCTGCTGACGCTGAGGCGTTAAACGCACTGCCCGCTGCTCACACATTTTTTGCGCTTTAACTAAGATTGACTCTACACTGGCTGATTTCATTTTTTATCACTTTTTATTCTCAATGTTGCGCCAGATTCTATCATGATTAGGCAATAACACCGATAGTCCCCGAACTTATATCGGCTACCTCGGCGGCTGGTTGATTGTTGATGTTATTTCCCTGCCCGAGATAAATAGTTTTTCTATGGTAGAATAACCACCATTATTTTCACTGTGCTGGCTTTGCTATGCACTGATGCCCTGAATTGAATGATTGCCCGCGAACCCTTTATGACTTCTGATAAAACCACTAATTACCCGATGCAGCGCTTCTCCGTTGCGCCGATGCTCGACTGGACCGATCGTCATTGTCGTTACTTTCACCGTTTATTAAGCGGTCAAACTCTGCTGTATACCGAAATGATTACCACCGGGGCTATTCTGTTCGGCAAAGGAAATTATCTGGCCTACAGTCAGCAAGAGCAGCCGGTGGCGTTGCAACTGGGCGGCAGCGATCCGCAGGCGCTGGCTGAGTGTGCTAAGCGTGCTGAAGAGCTTGGCTACAATGAAGTTAATCTTAATGCCGGTTGTCCGTCAGATCGCGTTCAGAATGGCCGCTTTGGTGCTTGTCTGATGGCCGAGCCTGAATTAGTGGCGGACTGCATTAAGGCGATGAAGAGTGCGGTATCTATTCCTGTCACGGTGAAAACTCGTATCGGCATTGATGATTCTGATAGCTATGAGTTTCTGCAACGTTTTATCCAAATTGTCTCGGAGCAAGGCGGCTGCGATAATTTTACCCTGCATGCCCGTAAAGCGTGGCTATCCGGGTTAAGCCCGAAAGAGAATCGGGAGATCCCGCCGTTAGATTATCCTCGGGTGTATCAGGTGAAACAGGATTTCCCTCACCTGACCGTATCCATTAACGGCGGTATTAAGACGCTGGATGAAGCGAAAGCGCATTTGATGCATGTGGATGGGGTGATGATGGGGCGTGAAGCTTACCAAAATCCCGGCATTTTGGCTGAAGTTGACCGCGAACTGTTTGGTACCCGAACCGATGCACCTGATGTCGTCAGCGTGATTGAAGCAATGTACCCCTATATTGAGCACGAACTGTCTCAGGGTACCTACCTCGGACACATTACTCGTCATATGCTCGGTATTTTCCAAGGCATACCCGGAGCCCGTCAGTTCCGCCGTCATTTGAGTGAGAATGCCCATAAAGCCGGCGCTGACGTAGAAGTGCTCAGGCAGGCGCTCACTTTTGTCACGGGTAAGAATTCTTAGGTTTTAATTTAGCGAGATTTCCATTCAGAACAGCCACCTGAGCAGGTGGCTGTGTGTTTTACAGTCGCTTATTGATGGCCTGCCAGCTCTCTTGGATAATAGGGAGCCTGCAAGATACCCACTTCTTCTTCTGATAACCTCAGCGAAAGTGCGGCAACGGCATCATCTAAATGATGTGTTTTAGATGCCCCAACGATTGGCGACGTTATTCCTTCTCTGCTACATACCCAAGCCAGTGCCACATGAGCCGGAGGAATTCCGCGTGCTGAAGCGACCTGTTCAACGGCCGCAACAATGGCATCTTCCTGAGCCTGATGGTTATACCAACTGTGTGCCGGAGTATCGGTAGTTGCCCGAATGGTTTGATTTTTTCTTGAACCGGTCAGAACGCCTCTGGCCAACGGCGACCAAGGCGTAACGGCTATTCCCATTTCACGACATAGCGGCAGCATTTCACGCTCTTCTTCACGATAAATCAGATTGTAGTGATTTTGCATTGAGACAAACTTGGTTAATCCTAGCTGCTCTTGCAAACCCAGCATGCGCATAAATTGCCATGAATGCATCGATGATGCACCGATATAGCGGGCTTTACCTGAACGGACGACGGTATCTAAGGCTTCGATAGTCTCTTCAATCGGTGTTTCAGGATCGAACCGGTGAATGATATACAGGTCGAGATAGTCTGTTCCTAAGCGTTTAAGCGAGCCATCAATACTTTTTAGAATGTGTTTGCGGGACAGGCCTCTGTCATTCGGGTTACTGCTCATAGGATTAAAAACCTTACTGGCAATAACGACGTCGTCGCGTGGTACCATACTCAACAACGTTTTACCCAGAACTTCTTCACTTGCTCCCAGCGAATACATATCGGCGGTATCAAAGAAGTTAATTCCAAGATCGAGAGCCTTTTTGATAAAGGGTCTGGTCGCGTTTTCATCTAAAACCCATTCTCTCCATTCAGGGCTTCCATATGTCATGCAACCCAGACAAATCGGAGATACTTTCATACCGGTGGAACCAAAGCGTACATACTCCATTAGGATTCTCCTGTTTTATCAAATATCTGATGGTTGATATAGCCATCAATTTTCTTATCCAGCACTAACAGGCAGTGGTTTAATTCAGCCACATGGCGGCGGACTTTCTCTCGATGTTCGATCAGTATGGCTCGACGTTGTTGTACTGTTTCCGGACCTGATGTCACCAGTTCAACATAGTTCAGTATTTCACTGAGCGGCATTCCGGTGGTTTTTAATTTACCAAGAAATTCCAACCGGCTGAGAGCCGATTCATCATAATCACGTTGTCCTGAGGTATCACGAAATACCGGCGGAATTAATCCTATGCGTTCGTAATAGCGTAAGGTATGAACGCTGAGACCTGTCCGTTTTGCCAGTGCGCTAATCTTCATAAACAGCCTTTTTGCGGTAAGAGTCATTACCTTAAATGTTTGAGTGCACTCTAAGTCAAGGGGAAAATGATCAAGGTGATTCGCTAAAGGAGATAATGGCCGCCGGGGAGATATGACGGCCTGTACATGGTGCCTCTGACTTAGTAGATACTGACTACAATATGTCGATCGCCGTCCAGGGTATTTTTATAAAAGCTAATCAGCTGCTGTAACGCCTGTTCTAATTCAATAAACAGTGATTCTTTATCCTGTGGACGCCAGATGTCCGGATAGATCTCTGCTTGAGTAAGCCGGGCCGGGTCGAACGCTTCACGTAATTTTTCAACCTTCACTGCCTTGAGGGCCGAGATAATCTCATCTAACTCGTTATTGCCGATGGCGGCAATAAAATTATCTTCATCCATAACGTGGATACCCACAATGGCATCGCTTAACGGATTTTCTTCAAGTGGCGTGCTGGCAGAGATTCCTGTCAGTACGAAATGCAGTCCGTCCCACATCTTTCCGATATCCAGCGTATTATTTTTTTCCTGAAGCTCTTCAAGCGCATCGACCAGCGCTTGTCCTTCGAGGTCGATAAGGCTATTTAGCTGCTGTTCTTCAATCGCCATGTAGCAGGCATGCATTCCCATAATCGGTAATATCCAGTTAAAGTTATTTAAGTAAGTTGTTAGCCATGCTCGTCATATTTTAAGCCGCTTGGGTGTTGGCTGCGCTTGTTCGCCTCAGTCACATAGTGGCCTATGCTTCTGGTGACCCACTCCCTTGCCGCCTTCAAGCAACTCGAATTATTTAGGGTATAGACCCCATAATAAACAAGCGCCGGCGTTTTATCACCTCCGGCGCGGTTTTATTAAGGAAGTAGCAGGCTAGAACCCGACGTTGCGCGGCTCTCTAATGCTATATGTGCCTGAACGGCATCTTTAAGCGGGAATTTTTGTTCAGCAGAAACATTGGCATTGATTGCGCCACTGGCTATCATCGAAAACAGCTCATTGGAGGCATGCTGGAGTAATTGCTTGGTGGTAATGTAGTGGCCCAGAGAAGGGCGCGTGACAAATAACCCGCCTTTTTGATTGAGAATGCCTAAATCAACGCCGGTAACCGGACCTGAGGAGTTGCCAAAAGTAACCATCAGCCCGAGGGGCTTAATGCAGTCCAGCGAGTCCAGCCATGTAGCTTTGCCGACGGAATCATAAACCACATTAACTTTCTCGCCGTTGGTTAATTCTTTTACCCGTTGGGCAATATTCTCTTCCCGATAATTAATCGTTGCCCAGGCTCCGTCTCGCATAGCCTGAGCGGCTTTTTCTGGTGAACCCACGGTACCTATTAGCTTAACGCCTAACGCTTTAGCCCACTGACAGGCGATTCTGCCCACTCCGCCTGCTGCGGCATGAAACAGGATAATCTCCCCCGGTTTGACCTTATAAGTCAGGTGAAACAGGTAATAAACCGTTAACCCTTTGAGGAATGAGGCAGCGGCTTGTTCATAGGAGATAGCATCGGGCAGTTTGGCCACTTTATCGGCGGGTACACAGTGTAGCTCGCTATAAGCACCTAAGGCGGATTGGGCATATACCACCCGATCGCCAACGTTAATATGTGTCACTCCGGCACCCACTTTTTCCACCACCCCGGCGGCTTCAGTACCTAGCCCTGACGGCAGATGCGGCGGTGGATATAAACCGCTACGAACATAAGTATCAATATAGTTAATACCGATAGCCCTATTAGAAACCAGAACTTCGTTTGGCGCAGGTTCTTTGGGGGTAAAATCGACATACTGCAGTACTTCGGGCCCGCCATGGGCAGAAAACTCAATACGCTTAGCCATTATTTTTTCTCCGGGGGTGAGGTATTTTTTATCTAATATGATTTAAATTTAGCATAGCAGCGACGTTGATCGTTGGGTAGGTGGCTATCATCGCGTATACTGCATCATTGTTAATTTTTAATCGCAATTTGGATAGCTAACAATCCCATGTCTGGCAAAACACCTTTTACCAATAAGCAAAAATACCGTTCCGAACAACGGCCTATCGACCGTCAAATGGAAGGGCTGAAAATGCCACCTCATTCCCTTGAGGCTGAACAGTCTGTGCTCGGCGGCTTAATGCTGGATAACGAACGGTGGGATAATGTTTCAGAGCGTGTTGCGGCCAATGATTTTTATAGTCGCCCTCATCGGACAGTGTTTGCCGAAATGCAGCGTCTGCTGGAACAAAACAAACCGATCGATCTGATTACCCTATCAGAATCACTGGAGCAAAAAGGTGAACTGGATCAGGTCGGTGGTTTTGCTTACCTTGCTGAACTATCAAAAAACACGCCAAGTGCGGCGAACATTGGTGCTTATGCCGACATTGTACGCGAACGTGCCGTTGTTCGTGAGATGATTTCAGTGGCGAATGAGATTGCCGATGCCGGTTATGATCCTCAGGGGCGTACCAGTGAAGATTTATTAGATTTAGCCGAGTCTCGGGTTTTCCAGATTGCGGAAAGCCGGGCCAATAAAGATGAAGGCCCGAAAAGTATTGACCGTATTCTTGAAGATACGGTGTCCAGAATCGAACAGCTGTATCAAAGCCCGCACGATGGTGTGACCGGTGTTTCCAGCGGTTTTGTTGACCTCGACAAAAAGACCGCCGGGTTCCAGAAGTCAGATCTGATTATTGTCGCGGCCCGACCGTCAATGGGTAAAACCACTTTTGCCATGAACCTGTGTGAAAACGCAGCCATGATGCAGGATAAGCCGGTATTAATTTTCAGCCTGGAGATGCCCGGCGAACAGATTATGATGCGTATCCTCGCTTCTCTTTCCCGCGTTGACCAGACCAAAATCCGTACCGGTCAGTTGGACGATGAAGACTGGGCTAGGATCTCTAGCACCATGGGGATCCTGCTTGAAAAGCGCAATATGTATATTGATGACTCCTCCGGCCTGACGCCAACGGAAGTACGCTCGCGCGCCCGCCGGATTTTCCGCGAGCACGGCGGCCTTAGCCTGATTATGATCGACTACCTTCAGCTGATGCGCGTACCTTCTCTGTCCGATAACCGAACGCTGGAAATTGCTGAAATTTCCCGATCGTTAAAAGCACTGGCAAAAGAGCTTCAGGTACCGGTTATTGCCCTGTCTCAGCTTAACCGTAGCTTGGAGCAACGTGCCGATAAGCGCCCGGTTAACTCCGACTTACGTGAATCGGGTTCTATCGAGCAGGATGCTGACTTAATCATGTTTATCTATCGTGATGAAGTGTATAACGAAAACAGTGAAGAGAAAGGTATTGCTCAAATCATTCTGGGTAAACAGCGTAACGGCCCAATCGGCTCCGTGCGGTTAACTTTCCAAGGCCAATGGTCACGGTTTGATAACTACGGCGGCCCGCAATATGACGATGAATAATATTTTTTAAATCGGCAGCGGTCGGGTATAAAAAATTAAATGCCCGACGGTCCGCTTTATGGCGTCACTATTTCATACAGACTTCACAATCATATTATAAAAACAAAAGACCAATCCGTGGATACTGTCTGATTTCCAACGACTATCCACGCGGCAATAATGTATTAACCAAGGAATAAAGATGATCTCGGCAACGGCTGTAATCGATCGCAGCGCCCTCAAGCATAACCTGAATAGAATTCGTGAAATGGCACCGAAAAGCCGCATTATCACGGTGGTTAAAGCCAATGGTTACGGGCATGGTCTATTAGATGTTGCACACGCATTACCTGATTCAGACTGTTTTGGCGTCGCGCGTATTGAAGAGGCGCTGATGCTGCGCTCCGGCGGCGTAGTAAAACCCATCCTGCTGCTGGAAGGTTTTTTCTGTGCGGAAGATTTACCGCTGCTGGCGGTAAATAATATTGAAACTGTTGTACACAATATCGAACAGCTTGAGGCGTTAGAGCAAACTGAGCTCGACCGCCCTGTACACGTTTGGATGAAGCTGGATTCCGGCATGCACCGTTTAGGCGTTCGCCCTGAGCAGGCCGATGATTTTCACCGGCGCTTAAGTGCCTGTGAAAATGTAGTTCAGCCGGTTAATTTGATGAGTCATTTCAGCCGCAGTGATGAGCCTGAGGTAGATACCACCCGTAAGCAAATTGACTGCTTTAATGCTTTTGTTGACGGTAAGCCCGGCCTACAGTCGTTGGCCGCATCCGGTGGTATTTTGCTATGGCCTGAAGCCCATCGTGACTGGATTCGTCCGGGAATTATTATGTATGGCGTTTCTCCTTTAGCGGATTCTTATGCTGATACCTTTGGTCTGAAAGCCGCCATGACGCTAAAAGCCAGCCTGATAGCGGTTCGTGAGCACAAGGCCGGTGAAGCCGTTGGCTACGGCGGAACTTGGGTCAGTGAGCGTGATACCCGTTTGGGCGTGGTAGCCATTGGCTATGGTGATGGTTATCCGCGTAGCGCGCCTTCAGGAACGCCGGTTCGGGTTAACGGGCGTGAGGTACCGCTGGTTGGTCGGGTTTCGATGGACATGATCTCAGTTGATTTAGGTCCGGATGCTACTGACAAAGTCGGTGATGAAGTGGTTATCTGGGGGCCGGAACTTCCCGTTGAAACTATCGCAGCCTATACCGGAATTATTGCCTATGAGCTGATCACTAAGCTGACGGCCAGAGTTTCAACTAAATATATTGATAATCCATCAGGCACTCATTGGTAGAATAACAGCAGATAAAATTAATCCCGCTCCGGAGTTGACCTACGGAGCGGGATTTTTTTAACCCGCGTTCTGTTTTAATGTCTTCTTTTTATTACTCTTCTTCTGCTTCCAGCTTAGCGCGCAGCGTCGGATCGTATTGGCGGTTAATTTTAGCCACGGCAATCGTCGCCACCGTGTTACCAATGATATTCGTCACGGCCAGTGCCATCGACATAAAGCGGTAAACGCCAAACATAACGGCTACGCCTTCAAGCGGCAGCAATCCGGTGGTGGTGATGGTGGCAGCAAAGACCACAAACGCCCCGCCAGATACGGTTGCAGCACCCTTTGAGGTTAACAGCATAATAAGCAGGATACCGAACAGCTGCTCAAGGCTCAGCGGGATTCCATAAGCGTTAGCTAAGAAGATCACACCCATTGACATATAAATTGAGGTGCCATCCAGATTAAACGCATAGCCGGTAGGCAAAACCAGCCCGACGGTTTGTTTAGAAACGCCGTATTTAGGCAGCTTTTCCAACAGTCTTGGCAGTACGCTCTCTGAGGATGCGGTACCAAACGTGATATACAGCTCTTCTTTAATAAACTTAATGATATCAAACAGGTTAAGTTTAAAGATGGCGCATACGGTACCTAATACAATAACGATAAACAGGATTAGCGTGGCATAGAAAGCGAGCACTAAATAGGCCAGCTTAATCAGCATATCGACACCATTACTGCCTACCGCATAGGCAATGGCACCAAAGGTACCGATAGGTGCCAGTAGCATGATGACGTGGATAAACTTAAAGAATGCCTTGGCGACAAAGTTCAGCGCCTTTTCAACAACCAGACGCTCTTTTTCTTTCAGTAACAGAATACCGAAGCCAAACATCAGGGCCAGAACCAGCACCTGTAGCAGGTTATTGGATGAGAAAGCACCGACAAAGCTATCGGGGAAAATCTCAAGGAAGAAATGACCAAAAGACTGCGGAGCGGCGTGAGATGCCTGAATTAACGACTCTGCCTGAGAATTGACATTGCCTTCGACTAGCACCGTGCCACTGCCGACGCTAAATAATTCGCCCATGCCAAAGCCAAAAAGAATGGCAATAGTAGACACAATTTCGAAGTAAATAATCGCCGTTAGTCCAACCCGGCCTACCTGTTTAATATCACCCGCAGCGCCGATGCCTAAAGCAACGGTCAGAAAGATAAGGGGGGCTACGGCACTCTTGATTAACCGCAGGAAGATATCACCAAGAATTTTCAAACTGGTAGCAAATTCGGGCCAGATAAAGCCAACCAAAATACCAAGAACCATACTAACGGCAATTTGAAACCCCAGACCTTTCCAGAGCGCTTTTTTAGGAGGATTGGATAATACCGTCGGATTCTGCTCCAGAGTTTGAGTGTGATTTGTCATATAAGAATGCCTTAACTGTCTGTCTTGTAGGAAGATCAAAAAATAAGAATATGAAAAACGAGAGGGACGTTACTTCAGCTTGAGGTTAGCCGGAGCAGATGGCCTGCAGGTTGTTATGTTTCGAGGTGAAAACATAAATGTTAATTCTTATGGTTTAAAGTTAAACGTTATAATGTTGTTATAGAACTTTGTTACTGCATTAGCAATGGAACAGGGATAGGTTTTATGATCGCGCTGGCAAAATAAAGACATCGTTTAAAAAAAGCATTTTTAAGCCATGTTTTATTTCGCTTACTTTGTTATATACAAATACATCCCTATGCCAAACTGAGTAAAACTGAAATTAATCACTATCAGGAACGTAATATATAGTATATATGGTATATAACGATGTTCAGGCTGAATTACATAGATGATTCCAGATACTGCAGGTCATCGATACTAGCGAATTTTCTCAATTTTTTATTTGATCTAAATAGTGTATAACCCAAATTAGTTGCACATATTTGAATTTAATTTTGGCTAATTAAGCGTTGTTAATTAAATACATAAAGTAAGATAAATTTATTTAAATAATGAAAAGGGACGCCATCGTGAAGCATGAGACGTTAATTGAATATGGTTTAACCAAGTTGGGCTCGGTGCATGACTATGAAGCCGCATGGGAAGCTGACAGGCTTAAAGTCGCCGGTAAAATGTTTGCTTTGTTAGGTGATATTGATGGCCGTCCGATTATTACGCTTAAGTGCCCGCCAGCACTGGCAGAGCAGCTTCGGGATGCCAACCCAGAGGTGATTCCCGGGTATTATATGAATAAAGCCCACTGGAATACGCTGTTCCTTGATGGCCTTCTGGATAAAGCCTTTGTACATGAGATGATTGATATTTCGTATCAGGAAGTATTAAAGACGTTACCCAAGAAAGTGCAACTGACCCTCAGTGCTCCTTAGATAACGCGTGTGATGCTAAATATTAAGCGGGATAAAGCTTATAGGGTTTATCCCGTTTTATTGGTCTAACCCTTCGCCAGAATTGGCTTCAGGAAGCGCGCGGTATGAGATTTCTCACATTCTGCTACGGTTTCCGGCGTACCGGACACCAGAATTTCACCGCCGCCGCTGCCGCCTTCCGGACCTAAATCTACAATCCAGTCGGCCGTTTTAATCACGTCCAGATTATGCTCAATCACGACGATGGTATTACCCTGATCCCGCAGCTGATGAAGTACCGTTAACAGCTGTTCAATATCGGCGAAATGCAGGCCGGTCGTAGGTTCATCCAGAATATACAGGGTTTGACCGGTACCGCGTTTAGAGAGCTCTTTGGCCAGTTTCACCCGCTGAGCTTCACCGCCTGACAAGGTAGTGGCTGACTGACCTAAACGAATATAGGACAGGCCAACATCCATCAGGGTTTGCAGTTTACGCGACAGGGCAGGTACGGCATCAAAGAACTCGCGAGCATCTTCTACCGTCATATCCAGAACTTCATGGATACTCTTGTTCTTATACTTCACTTCTAACGTTTCACGGTTATAGCGCTTACCTTTACACTGATCGCAAGGTACGTAGATATCCGGCAGGAAGTGCATCTCGACTTTAATGACGCCGTCGCCCTGACAGGCCTCACAGCGCCCACCCTTGACGTTAAAACTGAACCGACCCGGATTGTATCCGCGGGTACGGGACTCCGGCACACCGGCAAACAGTTCACGAATCGGGGTAAAGATACCGGTATAGGTCGCCGGGTTAGAGCGAGGCGTGCGGCCGATCGGGCTTTGGTCAATATCGATAACTTTATCGAAGTGTTCCATCCCGGTGATTTCTTTATGAGGCGCAACCTCACCTTCAGCAGCACCGTTTAGCTGGCGCTGGGCAACAGGGTACAGCGTATCGTTAATCAGGGTTGATTTACCTGAACCGGACACGCCGGTAATACAGGTAAACAGGCCAACCGGAATGGTCAGCGTGACATTTTTCAGGTTATTGCCGGTCGCGCCGATGACTTTGAGCACCTTGCTTGGATCTGCCGGTACGCGCTGTGGCGGAATCGCGATTTGACGTTTGCCGGACAGATATTGGCCTGTTAATGACTCAGGAACGTTCATGATATCGTCAACGGTACCTTCCGCCACAATATAGCCACCGTGAACGCCGGCACCAGGGCCGATATCAATCACATGGTCTGCTTCGCGGATCGCATCTTCATCGTGTTCAACCACAATCACCGTATTGCCCAGATCGCGCAGGTGAATCAGGGTTTCCAGCAGGCGTTCGTTATCACGCTGGTGTAATCCGATAGATGGCTCATCGAGTACATACATTACACCAACCAGCCCGGCACCAATCTGGCTGGCAAGGCGGATTCGCTGGGCTTCACCGCCGGACAACGTCTCGGCTGAGCGAGACAGCGACAGATAGTTAAGGCCTACGTTAACCAGGAACTTCAGGCGATCGCCAATCTCTTTCAGAATTTTATCAGCGATTTGTGCACGCTGGCCTTCCAGCGACAAGGCACCAAAAAATTGCAGGGCGTCACCGATGCTCAACTCTGAAATTTCAGGCAAAGTGGTATTTTCAACAAAAACGTGGCGGGCTTCTTCTTTCAGACGGGTACCTTTACAGGTCACGCAAGAACGGTTGCTGATAAATTTAGATAAATCTTCACGTACGGCTGAAGATTCCGTCTCTTTATAGCGGCGTTCCATATTGTGTAACACCCCTTCGAACGGGTGCTTACGTACTGTGGTATCGCCACGGTCATTAACATATTTAAACTCAATGGTTTCTTTGCCTGAACCGTTTAGTACAGATTTACGGATACTGTCAGGCAGGCTGCCAAATGGCGCTTCAATATCGAATTTATAGTGCTCCGCCAGCGAGCGCAGCATCTGGAAATAGTAAAAGTTACGACGGTCCCAACCGCGAATGGCGCCGCCGGCCAGAGATAACTCTGGATTTTGCACTACGCGTTCAGGATCGAAAAATTGTTGCACGCCCAGCCCGTCACAGGTAGGACAAGCACCGGCCGGGTTATTGAATGAGAATAACCGCGGCTCCAGCTCTCGCATACTGTAGCCGCATACCGGGCAGGCGAAGTTGGCGGAGAACATTAATTCTTCAGCTTTGGTATCATCCATATCGGCGATGACAGCCGTGCCGCCCGACAGCATTAAGGCTGTTTCAAAAGATTCAGCCAGACGCTGAGACAGGTCTTCCCGGACTTTAAACCGGTCAACCACCACTTCAATCGTGTGTTTTTTCTGTAGTTCCAGCGTTGGCGGATCGGAAAGATCGCAGACTTCACCATCAATTCGGGCGCGTATATAGCCCTGACTGGCCAGATTTTCCAGCGTCTTAACGTGCTCACCTTTACGATCTTTAACAATCGGAGCGAGTAACATTAAACGGTTGCCTTCCGGCAGCGTCATCACTTTATCCACCATTTGACTCACGGTTTGTGCCGTTAGCGCAATGTCATGTTCAGGACAACGCGGCTCACCCACGCGGGCAAACAGCAGGCGCAGATAGTCGTGAATTTCAGTGATTGTCCCCACGGTTGAGCGCGGGTTATGAGAGGTTGACTTCTGCTCGATAGAAATCGCCGGTGAAAGACCTTCAATATGGTCAACGTCGGGTTTTTCCATCAAAGACAGAAACTGGCGAGCGTAGGCAGACAATGATTCGACGTACCGGCGCTGCCCTTCAGCGTATAAAGTATCAAACGCTAATGATGATTTACCTGAACCTGACAGGCCTGTAACAACAATAAGTTTGTTGCGCGGCATAATCAGATTTATGTTTTTTAAATTATGGGTGCGGGCGCCCCGGACTTCAATCTTATCCATCTTCTACAGGCCTTAAGTTACTTCCGACACGGAACTCAAAATTATCGCATAAACTAAACTGAATGGATATACAGTATTATGATGCAATCATATTCATGTTGTAATAAAATTTGTGCACTAAATTCCATCTTTCTACGGTAGTGTGGATCACCTATTGCCATGCTACAATCGATGGATTAAAAATCGTAGACCTTTACTCATTCAGGAGAATTGATATGGCCAGCAGAGGCATCAATAAAGTAATTCTTGTCGGAAATCTGGGGCAAGACCCGGAAATTCGTTATATGCCTAATGGTGGTGCCGTAGCGAATATTACTATCGCGACCTCCGAAAGCTGGCGTGATAAGCAAACCGGTGAGCAAAAAGAGCGCACCGAATGGCACCGTGTTGCTATTTTTGGCAAGTTAGCTGAAATTGCCGGTGAATATTTGCGTAAAGGTTCACAGGTCTATATTGAAGGTGCGCTGCAAACGCGTAAATGGCAGGATCAGGCCGGTCAGGATCGTTACACCACTGAAGTTGTAGTTAACGTCGGCGGCGTGATGCAAATGCTGGGTGGTCGTCAAGGCGGCGGCGCTCCGGATGGTCAGCCACAGCAGCAAGGCAGCTGGGGTCAGCCTCAACAGCCACAGGCACAGGCTTCACGTCCGGCACAAAGCAGTGCTCCGGCAGCGCCGCAGGGTGGTAATGAGCCACCAATGGATTTTGATGACGATATCCCGTTCTGATGTTAGTAGAACGATAAAAATGTTGTATAAAGAGCTCTATCTAACCATAGAGCTTTTTTTTGCTCTAAATTTACCCGATGACGCCTGAGGTATTAACAGATGGAACTGATTTCCGGACAAAACGTAGCGCTGACTGCCAGTCAATTAACGATTCAAGTGACTTATCAAAAAAATGGTTCTTTTGGCAGTAGTGACATAGATTTGTCAGCTTTTTTACTCACCAAGTCTGAAAAGGTCAGAGGCGATTGGGATTTTATTTTCTACAATCAACCTCAATCCGCAGATAACAGCGTTGGTATGATCGGTAGCGACGGTTTTCAGGTTTCACTAAACGATGTTCATCCTGATATTGAAAAAATCGCCTTTACTATGGTGATTGACGGTGCTGATGATATTAGCCGGTTACAGAGTTTATGCCTGACGATACAGGATCAAGCTTCGTTTCGCGTTCCGTTGACAGAGCGTAGTGAAAAAGCGCTGATTTTAGGTCAACTGTATCGTCATAGCGGCGTATGGAAGTTTAGGGCTTCTGGGCAGGGTTACAACGGTGGTTTGTTACCTTTGGCTCAGGCTTATGGCGTTGATGCAGTTGAGGATGAGCCCGCTCCAGCTCAATCACCTGCGGCCAGCCCTTCGGTTAGTCTGGAGAAAAAGCTGGAGATAAAGGCCCCTCATCTGGTGAGTCTGGTTAAATCCATTCGGGTAAGTCTTGAAAAACATAACCTAACTCAGGTTAAAGCTAGAGTTGCGTTTGTACTGGATGCATCAGGTTCAATGACTCAGCAGTTTAAACGGGGTAACGTTCAGGCCGTTTTAGACCGCATCGCGGCGCTGGCCGTGCAGTTTGATGATGATGGTTCCATGGAGGTTTGGGGATTTGCCGAACGATTTAAACAGTATCCTGATGTCAGTTTGGATAATCTGCAAGGCTACATTGAGAATATCCGACGAACGCCTAAGTCAGGGCGGTTTGAAATTCTGGGCGGGCTGGGTGGTGTTAATAACGAACCGCCGGTAATGGATGCGGTTATTGAAACCTTTAAAGGCAGTAAAGAACCGGTATTTGTGGTGTTTATTACTGACGGTGGCATTTCTAAAGCTAAAGCAATCAAAGATGCCATTCGTGTATCTGCAGACTATCCGATTTTTTGGAAATTCGTCGGATTAGGTGGTCATAACTACGGTATCTTGGAAGAGCTGGATAATTTTACCGACCGACTGATCGACAATACCAACTTCTTTGCCATCGATGATTTTAACAAAATGTCTGATGACGATCTTTATGATTTATTACTCACCGAGTTTAACGACTGGTTGAAACTGGCAAAAGAAAAAGGAATTTTAAGCTGAACACTATTTGTCAGATACGGCGGCGGCCATGGCTGTTTTTCTGCTTGTCTTGCCTGCTACTTATTGCTCTGCCATTTTTTCATGTTCCGGCGATGATGAGTATTATCGTAGGGCTGATTTTGCTGTCAGTGGTGGCTATTTTATATCGTGGAAAAAACCGGCGCAATGTGGCGCTGGCGTTGATTATTTTTTCCGGCGTTTGGTTCTGGCAGATCTATTTTACCTGGCAGGGGTACTTCTGGACTAATCTGGTGCGCATTGAGGCACTGGCGGATAAAATCACCGGCTATAAAAAAATTCATTCTCTTGCGATGGGAAGTGATGGCGAATATACCGATGATGATGGTCGTACCGTTCAGTATGACTCATATCGTTTTATCAATGGCACGTTGATTACCCATTATCCACAGGCACATAACCCTGATGCCTATCAGCCAGAATGGTTTGTTGATATCTATTGCCAGCAAAATCAAATATCTAAGCAAATGTATTTAGAACTTAGAGCCGATCTGGAACGGCTGAATCTGCACGGTTTTTATCTGGATGAAAACGGTGAGCTCTCTTTGACCCTATGGCAAAGAGGCGGGGTACCTTGGATTATTGAACTGGTTCGTGCGCCTGACGGTGCCGGTATTAGTGGCAGTTCTGAAATAGAAAAGCTCTTCTTTGGCTGGTATATTGTGACCAGAGCATAATTTAGTGACGATATCATATTCAGATATCCAATCATTCAACCTATTACCCCCGGAGCGACAGTATGGAAAGGCATGAGTACTATATGAATATAGCGATAGCCGTACGTAAAAAAGCCAACTGTCTTGGCCGTAAAGTGGGCGGTGTGATGGTGAAGGATAATCGGATTATTTCGACCGGTTATAACGGTACGCCAGAAGGTATCACCAACTGTACTGACGGCGGCTGCGTTCGCTGCCGCGATCGGGCTGCTTATAAGGCCAGCGTCGGTTATGACGTTTGCATCTGCGTTCATGCTGAACAAAATGCGATAATTTCCGCGGCGCGCTTTGGTAATCCGGTGGAAGGTTCGGTGGTTTATTCAACGCTGCGTCCGTGCTTCGACTGCACTAAATCGATGCTTCAGGCCAAAGTTCAGGCAATTTATTATCTCCATGACTGGAAACATCCGATCGGTGAATTACAGGAACAGTATCAATTATTGCAGGATAAGTTTCCCGGCGGCGTGCATCAGGTCGTGATGGAAGATCCTGAGGCTGATTGGGCTAATGCGGTATCTGCGCCGGTTCAAAGCTAATACTTATACCCGTCATACTTCAAGCTGCATCTTTGTTGGCTGCGTTCACTCGCCCGAATCACTTACCTGAGTAAGCTCATCGGGACTCGCTC
>NZ_KE386592.1:32333-156650 GCF_000427805.1 Budvicia aquatica DSM 5075 = ATCC 35567
CGCGATGCAACTCGAATTATTTTGGGTGTATACCTGCCGTACTTCAAGTTGCTTTCAGGTGGTCCATAATTCAATTAAGCGACCATCTGAGTACAAAAACAGATTAAAACTCGCCGGTGACATCTTGCCAACTTTTTAATATCTTCAGTTGGTGCTTTTGGTAATAGCGGGTAAATATTTTAATCACGTTATTAATATCGGCGGTGGTATAACGATAATGCGTAAAATCGTTATCAGTCATCAGGCGGGTTTCAATCATATATTGATTATCGCTGAGCGCGGCCTGTAAATAGATAGAGCCATCAATGGGCGTTTCCGGCTCAAGCACAATAAAACTATCAATATCGTCATATAACCCAATGATAGCCTGCTGTAATACCTCAAAATCTATTCCTACCTGTACCCGACCATTGATCATAATGTTGAAGTTCATAAGGTACCGGTTCTCTTGTAGGGAATTAAGGAGCAACAATTTTAAGCTAACGGAAATAATACTGCGTTCTTACCCGTAATTATAGTGATTATCACCGTCTTATCAGGTCACGGGGTAATTGAATTTGACAATTCATCACGCCTGCTGAATATTGACCCCTTTTTACGCTTAATCCTCGGAGATGGTCTTGGCATTTATTACTCAATTTAGTCAGGCACAGGAAAATGCTATGCGTTTCTCAGCTGCTTTAACGCATTCTGAGTCAGGTTTTTTTTGCCAATCTGAACACCATCAAAGCTGGTACTATTTTCCGGATGCAGACGTTTTTGCACCGGCTGAATTTATTGGATATCAGGATATTGGTGCAGACTATTGCCCGTCGGATAACATTGACGAGCTGCTCCAAATCACTGACGTTCTGAACGACTGGTTTTATCTGTTAGACCGAAATACCTCAATGTATCAGGATCTGGCTCTGCGTCTGAAGGCACTTTTGGCTCAGCCAGCCGGTCAATGGCATGATGAAACTACTGCGGATAACCTGAAAATTTATGTTCCGCTAGCGGAGTGGGTAGTCACGCACTACCCTGATGATATTACTTCTGAATATTACCGGCACAGCGGAATCAGAACGGTATTGGTTAACGGCTATGAGCGCGATCCCAAAGCCCGCGCCGCCTGCATCGAATACTATGGCTGTGCTTGCTACATCTGCCACTTTGATTTCTCTAAAGCGTATGGTGAGATTGGTCGGGAATTTATTCATGTGCATCACCTCAAAGAAGCTGCATTGATTGGTGATGAATATGAAGTAAATCCTATTGCCGATCTTCGCCCGCTATGCCCTAACTGTCACGCGATGGTTCACCGCACCAGACCTGCGATGTCGCCAGAGGCATTAAGAAGTTTGATTGATGAAAACCTAAGTTAAAGCAGGGCTAAGCTAATGATTGAGATTGAATTCGAACAGCCGACGCGTGGTATTTGCGAATGCTGTGGTAACACAACCACGCGCCTGACGCGTTTTGTTTATCAAGATGGTGATGCTTACGCGGTCTATTATGTTCAGTTAGTTGACGGACATCAGGATCACACTGCCGATGTATTAGTGAGCTTGGGTGAATGGGGTGAAGATAGTACTCCGCAACAGCGTTTAGCGTTCGCGGTGAAAATTCGCTCGGCCAATGATAACTGGCAGGTGATGGTCGTCAATCGGCAGCAATCCCCGTGGCGGGAGAGTACGTTCCTTGGTCAAATTCTTGACAGAGAACAGGCTTTAGCTCACTCATGGCTGAGTGAGGTATTTCATATTACAGACCATATTGGCGCTGATGATTCTGATTTTATTTCATTTTTTAAAAACTGAAGCTGTTTCAGGCATCAGGTGCTTCAGGGATAACCGACTTGATTATCCCGTTAATATTTAACCCTTTCTTTTTCCTATCGGCGTACGTAAACGCTGTGCCAGAATGACCCCGATTAAGGCCACGCCGCCGCCAATAATATGATAGCTGTGTAATGGCTCATGCAAAAAGGTAATGGCGATTATCGCGGTAAACAGCGGTGTCAGGTTCATAAACAGTGCGGCTTTATTGGCTCCCAGCTTCATTACGCCATGAATCCAAAAATACGGAGCCAAAACGGATGCCGGAATGCCGGCGTACAGCACCAGCGGAATATTGGTGGCGTTCAGCGCAACATCTTCGGTCATTAAAAAGTTAGGCAGCAGAACTAATGCACCAAAGAATGCCTGCATATACAGTGACTGCCAACTGGTTAGCGGAATTGCCCAGCGCTTAGTGAGTACGCCATATAGAGCATAAGAAATGGCTGCCGCCAGCATCATTAATTCGCCTTTACCAACGCCCATTTGTAATAGCTGACCGGGATTGCCGCCGCTGATTAACCACACGATGCCGCAGAAAGACAAGATACCGCCGAGAACGGTTCCCAATGTTGGCGGGGTCCGTAATACGATAATACTGATCAACACTGTCAGCAGGGGAATAAGTGAAACAAAAATCCCGATGGTCAGCGCGCTGATGGTATAGGCGGCGTAGTAAGCCAGGCTTTGGTAAAGCGCCATACCCAACACGCCAAGTACCAATAATTTCCCTAGGTTAGGATAAATATTTGCTCTGTTGCGGATCAGGCCGGGAAGAATAAAGGGGGCCATGACAGCCAGCGCCAATGCCCAGCGATAGAAGGAGATCGCCGCCGGATCGATCGCCCCGGCAGACAACTTATTCACTATCGCATTAATTGCCCAGATAATGACGGCAAACAGAGGAAAAAAAATAGCCATGAACAGAAAATTCTCATACCGCTAGAAATTAAGGGAGAGAGTGTACAGCTGTCTGGTTTGAAAGATATACTTAATATCAGACAAACGGTAACGTCTTTCAGACAATCGATCGGATTGTTCCCTTAATGAGGGCTATATGGCCACAGAACAACGCTTAGCTTCTTCCGAGTCTCACCCTGACAGCATTCTTTTTTTCCGTTGTGAAGACGTCAATGCCGATACTGAGTTTCAGCCTCATAGTCATGACTGGGGGCAGATTATTTGTGTTAAGTCAGGCGTATTTGCGCTTAACGTTGGCGGCCAGCGTTTTCTGGCACCGTCTGGATTTGCCATTTGGATTCCGGCAGGTATGGACCACTCCAGCCATAACCGCAAACCCACCAGATTTCGGTCAATTAATATAACCCAGCGTTTCTGCCGGGAAATGCCAGAACAGCCTTGCCTGCTGGACGTTAGTCCGGTTTGTAGTGCGATCGTTGAGTCCTGTTTTGAACGCAATATTATGGTGCCGAAAACCCATGCCGACCGTCGCTTATGTCGGGTATTGGTTGATCAACTTACCGCGGCTCCGGTACAGCATACTTATCTCCCTGACAGCGATGATAAGTATCTGTCGCCGATTTTGCGTGCGCTGGAGTCTACGCCATCTGATAATACGCCTTTGGCGGAATGGGCCAAAAGGGTCTACACCACGGAAAGAACGCTGGCCCGCCGTTGTCAGCAAGAGCTTGGTATGTCATTTAGTGAGTGGCGCCAGCGGTTACGGTTTCTGTATGGAATTTCGCTGCTGGAACAGGGCAAAACGGTAAATGAAGTGGCGTTAGACGTCGGTTACAGCTCTGCTTCTGCGTTTATTGCCATGTTCCAGCATATTTCCGGCACCACGCCAGAGAGATATCGCAAAGGGTAATAGCCATAATTACCGATATATTCAAAAATATTGCTCCTCGGTCGCGAGGAAAAATCAATATTCTGATGTTGATTACGCGCACCAAATTTGCACTGAATTAAACGACTTTATCAGCAAGCTAATCAGGCAATACTTAGGCTATTGCCTGAAAGGTCTGCCATTCATCCAGCAGCAGCCATCCGGCGGTTATTGCCAGCGAGCCGGCCATCAGGCCGTTAAATACTCTTAATCTCCAGCCGACCTGTAGCGTTTCCTGAAGCTTATCGCCCATCCACGCCCAAACATAGACGCAGGGGAATCCAACAATAGCAAACGCCGCCGAGATCAAAATAGCGCTATTAATAATATTGCCATCTTTAGCGGTAAACAGAATGGCTGCGTTAACCAGCATTAGCCAAGCCTTCGGGTTAACCCACTGAAATAACATTGCGCCGACCAGCGTCATTGGCGTCGCGTTCTCTCGTCCTACCGGGCTTCCCGCCAGCCATATTTTCCACGATAGCCATAGCAGGTACAGGCAGCCAAATATCGCCAGCGGCAGCCGGATAGTGGAGATATGAGTCATTATGGTACTCAGAGAAAAGGTAATGCACAGGCAGAGAACGCCACAGCCAAGACTGATCCCTATCAAGTGAGGAAGCGTGCGCTTCAAACCAAAATTTACGCCTGAAGCCGCCAGCATCAAATTATTCGGGCCGGGGGTAATACTCATCACGATGATGTAACTGATTAGCGCGATATCTGGCATAGGTGTTCCCGCATAAACTAACAAAGTATCCAATTATTTTGGCTATATATTAGGTATGAAACTTAGCAGGTAACAGATACAGAAAATAGATATTTTGATGGGTACAGTTATGCTAACGTTATCCCTTATGTTTCAAATCCGGAGGCTGGCTGATGATACCTACTGACAATGAATTTACGCTGTACCAACAGCTGGCCGACGGTTTTATTGATGCGATTCGGCGTGGTGCACTTAAGGCGGGTGACAGGTTGCCGTCGGTTCGCAAAACGGCCCAAAGCCGCCAAATCAGCATTAATACGGTATTAACCGCCTATCGTAGTCTGGAGGACTGCGGGTTTATTGAGGCGCGGCCTCAGTCCGGGTATTACGTTCGGGCCAAACTGGCCGATGTACGTAAGATTCCCATGCCGGCAACTGCGGTATCATCACCAAAAACGGAAGTTCTTGACCTTATCGATCTGGTGTTTGCTGCCCAACAAGATGCAGAATTTATTAACGTTTCACTGGCCTGCCCTCAGGGCGGAGAATTTTACCCTGAGAAAAAGCTGGCGCGTATTCTTAACCAGTTAGTTCGCCGCCAGCCGGGTATGATTGGTACCTATAGCTTACCGCCGGGCAGTATCCGTTTACGTCAACAGATTGCCCGTCGGGCATTGCTATTGGGAATGTCTATTGGTGCCGATGACGTTATTTTGACCCACGGTTGTATGGATGCGTTACAGCTTTCACTGCGTACGGTGACTAAGCCCGGCGACTGTATCGGGCTAGAATCGCCAACCTATTTTTATATGATTTCCCTGATAGCCAGCCTGGGTTTAAAGGCGATTGAAATACCGACCGATCCGCAAAAAGGCGTATCCGTCGATGCTATCGAAACCTTGCTAAAAGAGGGGAAAGTTAACGCTTTATTACTGATGCCCAGCGTACAAAATCCGCTGGGTTGCAGTATGTCGGTTGATGATAAAAAACGGTTGGCGGGGCTGGTTAATCACTATGAAATACCGCTGATTGAAGACGGCCTGTATGCAGAGTTGGTATTTAACGGCGAGTTAGCGCCTACGGTTAAATCTTTTGACCGTAACGGCTGGGTTATCTTTTGTACCAGCTTTACTAAAACGCTGGCCCCTGATTTTCGTATCGGATGGATGTCCGGCGGGCGATTCAACCAACAGCTACGGCGAATCAAATCCCTTTCATCAATGTGTGAACCTGCGGTGCTGGCAGAGACATTGGGGCTGTTTTTAGAGGCTGGTGGATACGATCAACATTTACGCACCCTGCGTAAGCGCTACGCCTTTCAGGTACAGGAAGCCCGCGCATTGATTGCCCGCTATTTTCCTGAAGGAACGCGTGCGACCCAGCCCTGTGGCGGGTTTGTGATTTGGGTCGAATTGCCCGAAGGGGTGAATGGGGTTGAGCTGTTCCATACTGCGCTGGCTGAGCGTATCAGCCTGAATCCCGGGGTGCTTTTTTCGCCGAACGGGCGATACAGTAATGCGTTTCGCTTATCCTGCTGCTACCCGTTTAATGAGCGTTATAGCTGGGCAATTAAGCGGGTCGGAGAGCTGGCGGCAGTGATGCTTAATAACCACCGGAAAAGCGTTAAATCATAAACCGATACCCGACGCCAATTTCGGTAATTAAATGCTTTGGCCGGCTAGGGTCTTGTTCCAGTTTTTGTCGCAGATGACCCATATAGATGCGCAGATAGTGGCCATGCTCGGTGCTGTTGGGGCCCCAAACGCTGTTTAATAGCTGGCGCTGGGTGAGAACTTTTCCCGGACTAGCAACCAGTTCTGTCAATAAACGGAACTCAATCGGCGTTAAATGAATGATTTCTCCATTGTCTGTCACCTGCCGGTTAATTAGATCGACGCTGATATTGCCAAAGGTGATGACCGGATCTTCCTGAGCTGAGTGTGGCCTGCGGCGCAGGGCAACCCGGACTCTGGCCATCAGTTCACTGACGCCAAAGGGTTTAACTAAATAGTCTTCGGCGCCGGCATCTAATGCGCTGACCTTGTCCTCTTCTGAGACCCTGGCCGATAGCACGATAATCGGGATGCTGCTCCACTGGCGCAGGTCGCGGATAAAATCCAGCCCGTCACCGTCAGGCAGGCCCAGATCGAGAATAATTAGATCGGGCTTACGGGTTCCCGCTTCAATCAGACCACGCTGTAGGGTTTCACTTTCAAACACCCGACAGTTTTCATGCTCTAGAGCCGCTCGTACAAAGCGGCGTATCTCTTTTTCATCTTCAACAATTAACACCACCGGGGATACTGAAATCATTGTTCTTCCATTCCGGTTATCAGCACTGGCTGAGGATCGAGTGGCAGAGTGAAATAAAAGCAGGCTCCGCCGTCAGGGCTATTTTCAGCCCGTATAGTACCATTATGTAATTGAATAATAGCCTGACAAATGGCTAATCCCAATCCGATACCATGGATAGCCGATTCTTTACTTCCCCGAGAGAACTTATCAAAGATAGCCTGTTCCTGACCATCAATAATGCCATTGCCGTTATCTCGAACTTCGACTTCAATCGACTTGCCGTCGGTATGTTGATAAGCCCGAATACTGATAGCGGCTCGTTCTCCGGCGTATTTAACCGCATTCTCCAGCAGGTTGAGAAAGACCCGCTCAATTAATGATGAGTCACAATTAATTAATGGCAGGTCCGGCGGTAAATCGATATTGACCTGATGCTGATCGAGTAAATGGTCCAGCGTGTGTAAGGCGCTGCCAACAATTTCCTCCAGCGATTGCCACTCTTTCTTCGGTGTAAAACCGCCGGACTGAATTCGCGCCATATCCAGCAAGTTATTCACCAATTGAGTTGTATTTAATACATATTGACGAATTTTCTCAGCCTGAGGGGCATGTTCTGAACCGACTGCTTTCAGGTTGAATGCCAGAATATCGGTTTGGCCGAGCAGTACGGTCAACGGCGTGCGTAGATCGTGAGACAGGGCAGCCAGCAGTGAGTTACGCAGCTGTTCTCTTTCAGCATTGAGTTTGGCGATTTCCGCCGTGCGGGTTAAGTCTAAACGCTCCAGCGCATTGGCGATCAGCACCGTATAGGTTTGTAATAGCCGCTGCTGTTCCGGGATCATCAACTGACGCAGGCTGGCGGGTTCAATTGCCAGCACGCCGAAGGTTTTGTTTTGCGTGGTTAACGGCTGAAGCTGGTAGGGTACGCTGGGTAGGGTATCCGTTCCTGAACCTGCCGGAGAGCGTTTATCAAAGCACCAGCGTGAGATGGCGCTATCTACGTTAATTACGCCATGATTATTTAAGCTGACAGGCACTAAACCACCGCTTTCATCGGGTAACAGCAGGCTATTTTTAGCGTTAAAGCTGCTGGAAATAAAATAGCTGCTGCTCTTGGCAATATCTTCAATAGTCAGGGAGCGGCTGAGCATTTTAGACATTTCATACAGATGCTGAGCGCGCTGTTCACGCGTGCGGGCCACTTTAGCCTGATAGCGGACTCCGGCAGTTAAATTACCGATGACCAGGCCGACCATCAGCATTACGCCGAAGGTGACAATATATTGCACATCGGTCACAGAGAAAGACCAGCGGGGCATAACAAAGAACAGGTCAAAGCTGGCGACGTTGAGAACCGTTGCCAATACTGACGGCCAGCGTCCATAGAACAGGGCCACCATCACTACGCCCAGCAGATAAATCATCACGATGTTGGCCAAATCGAACATCGGTAACTGCCAATATGCTAATAGCGTAATCAGCCCGCACAGCAGCAGGGCGACAAAGCAGCCTTTAATTTCCAGCCCCCACTTTTCGGCAAACGGTCGAGAGTCATTGTCTCCGATATGGCGGGGCGGCGGGGCTTCGTCTACGGCAATAATCACCAGATCGAGATCGGGGCCGAGTTTCCCCAGACGATCGGCAAAACTTGCCCGCAGCTTCCAGCGTTGCTCACTGCGGCGACCGATAATGATTTTACCTAGGTTATGTTCTCTGGCGTAACGTAGTACGGCTTGCTCTTCACAAGGGTCGGACAGGGTAGTTGTTTCCGCCCCCAGCTCTTGAGCCAGCTTTAAGGAGCGCAGAATAGCCCGCCGCTGATTTTTGGGGATCTGATGTAAGCGTGGCGTTTCGACATAGACGGCATGCCATATACATCCGAGTCGGGCTGCTAAGCGGGCCGCGGTGCGTACCAGCTTATCACTGCCACTGTGGCGTCCGATGCACAATAAAATAGCATCCCGGGTGTGCCATACGCGCTCGTTATCACCCGTTTTGCGAAACGCCTGCATCTGGTCGTCAACCCGATCGGCGGTACGCCGCAGCGCCAGCTCACGCAAAGCGATTAAATTACCTTTACGGAAAAAGTGTTCAATGGCGCGTTCAGCCTGCCCCGGTAGATAAACTTTGCCGTCGTTTAGCCGCTGGCGTAAATCGTCGGGTGGAATATCAACCAGAATAATATCGGTTGCGTCATCAAATATCCGATCGGGAATGGTTTCCCGTACCCGAATCCCGGTAATGCCACCGACAACGTCATTCAGACTCTCCAGATGTTGCACGTTGACGGTAGTAAATACATCGATTCCTGCGTTAAGCAGCTCTTCAACGTCATTCCAGCGCTTAGGGTGTCGGGAACCTTTGACATTGGTATGGGCCAGTTCATCAATCAGAATAACCGCCGGATGGCGGGCCAGCGCGGCGTCTAAATCAAACTCTCTGACATGGCGGTTTTGGATATTAATCCGTTTGAGCTGCAATATTTCCAGCCCGTCGAGCAGGGCTGCCGTTTCAGAGCGGCCGTGAGTCTCAATCACTCCGGCAACCACGTCCAGCCCCTGAGCTCTCAGCCGTTGGGCTTCTTGCAACATGGCATAGGTTTTCCCTACGCCGGCACAGGCCCCAAAGAATACTTTTAGCTTGCCGCGGGCCTCTTCAGCAACCTGAGCGAGTAGCTTATCGGGATCGGGCCGCTGAAGTTCGTTATCCGTCATAGGTATCCTTATTGTCTGGCCTGAGTTTCGATATCCAGCGCCAGATTAAGTTGCAGCACGTTAACCACCGGTTGACCAAAAACAGCAAGGGGCTCTGATGTATTGAGTTTAATCAGTTGCTTGACTCTGTCCAAGGGAATTTGGCGCGTCACAGCAATTCGCTGAGCCTGATAGTAAGCACCTTCAGGTGAAATCTGAGGGTCTAAACCACTGCCTGATGCGGTGACCAAATCAACCGGAATCAGGCCTGACTGAGCCGGATTATGCTGTTGAATTTGCAAAATATCCTGCTGTATGCGCTGTTTTAGTAATGGATTACTTCCTGCAAGGTTACTGCCACCGGAAGCCAGAGCATTATATGGCGTTTCTGCCGTTGCCGAAGGGCGACCGTGAAAGTAATCCGCGCGGGTAAAGTTCTGGCCAATAAGCGATGAGCCTATAATGTGGTTATGGTCGGTTACCAGTGAACCCTGAGACTGCGCAGGAAAGACCAACTGCGCTAGTCCGGTAACGGCCAGAGGGTAAATAATACCAGTAGCCAGCGTTAATAATATCAATAACACAAAGGCAGGGCGTAAGTAGCTCATAATGTAGATTCCCAGTTTAAGCCAGACCTAACACGGTCAGTAGCATATCGATAAGTTTAATTCCGGCAAAAGGAACGATCAGTCCGCCCAGTCCATATATCAGCAGATTACGGCGCAATAATGCGGCAGCCGACATGGCGGTATAGTTCACGCCTTTTAGCGCCAGTGGAATCAGGAATACAATAATCAACGCGTTAAATATCACCGCCGACAGAATGGCCGACGTCGGTGACGTCAGGTGCATAATGTTGAGCATGTTCAACTGTGGGTAAGTCGCTGAGAATGCCGCAGGAATAATGGCAAAATATTTGGCTACGTCGTTAGAGATACTGAATGTTGTCAGCGATCCCCGGGTCATCAGCATCTGTTTACCGATGTGTACCACTTCGATAAGTTTGGTCGGATTAGAGTCGAGGTCGACCATATTACCCGCCTCTTTTGCCGCCTGAGTACCCGAGTTCATGGCGACGGCGACGTCGGCCTGAGCCAGTGCCGGCGCATCGTTAGTACCGTCACCGGTCATGGCAACCAAACGCCCCTCTGATTGGTACTGGCGGATAAGCGCCAGTTTGGCTTCAGGGGTCGCTTCTGATAAGAAGTCATCGACACCGGCTTCTGCGGCAATTGCGCCGGCGGTTAAGTGGTTATCCCCGGTGATCATCACGGTTTTTATGCCCATGGTACGCAGTTGGGCAAAGCGTTCTTTGATTCCGCCTTTTACAATATCTTTCAGCGCGACGACGCCGAGTACCCGGTTACCCTCGGCTACCACCAGCGGTGTGCTACCGGTACGGGCTACTTGTTCCACTAATCCGTTAACTTCTGCCGGAAAGACGCCCTTATTTGATGCCATGTAGTTACGGATAGCATCGACAGCACCTTTACGGATATTGCGACCCTGAACGTTAACCCCGCTCATCCGGGTTTGGGCAGAGAAGGGAATAAAGGTCGCATCCAGAGTGCTGAGATCGCGTTCACGCAGGTTAAAACGTTGCTTAGCCAGTACCACGATGCTGCGGCCTTCCGGCGTTTCGTCAGCCAGTGAGGCTAACTGTGCGGCGTCAGCCAGCTCTTGTTCTTTTACGCCATGGGCCGGTAAAAATTCAGATGCCTGACGATTACCCAGCGTAATGGTACCCGTTTTATCCAGTAGCAGAACGTCAACGTCACCGGCGGCTTCAACGGCCCGCCCGCTGGTGGCGATCACGTTAGCCCCCAGCATCCGGCTCATGCCCGCAACGCCAATGGCTGAAAGCAGGCCGCCGATGGTGGTAGGTATCAGGCAAACCAGTAGAGCGATCAGTATTGTGATAGATACGGCAGTACCCGAACCGCTGGCCTCGACGCTGAACTGAGAGTACGGAAATATGGTGGCGGTAGCCAATAAGAACACAATAGTTAAGGCAATCAGTAAAATGGTTAAGGCCACTTCATTTGGCGTTTTGCGACGCTTTGCGCCTTCCACCATGGCGATCATTCGGTCAAGGAAGGTTTCACCCTGATTAACGGTGCTCTGGATAATTAGCCAGTCAGACAGCAGTCGAGTACCACCGGTGACGGATGAAAAGTCACCGCCGGATTCACGAATTACCGGTGCTGATTCACCGGTAATCGCGCTTTCATCAACCGATGCGCCACCTTCAATAATTTCACCGTCGCAGGGAATCATTTCACCGGCTTTTACCAGTACGATATCGCCTTTCTGTAAATTCTCTGAGCTGACTCTTTCTGACGGAGAGTCCAGACGAGGTTCTGCCAGTTTATTGGCCCAACTGGTTTTTTTGGCGCCTTTGAGGCTTTCAGCCTGTGCTTTACTGCGGCCTTCCGCCAACGCTTCGGCAAAGTTAGCGAACAGAACGGTAAACCATAGCCACAGGGCAATGTTACCGGTGAAAATAGCGCTTCCCTGCGTCTGCCCGGCTAAGATCATTAGCCAGATGATGGTAGCAATAATGCTGCCCAGATAGACCACAAACATTACCGGATTGCGCCATTGAATGCGTGGACTCAGTTTTTTAAACGCATCTTTTAGCGCAGTACGCATTAATGCAGGTTCAAATATTGCGCGTTGTTTACGAGTCATTTTGTTGTCTCTTCTATCAGAACTGGAGATGTTCAGCGATCGGACCCAGGGCCAGAGCCGGAATAAAGGTCAGCGCGCCTACCAGTAAAATTGTGCCGACTAATAGGCCGATAAACAGCGGGCCTTGAGTCGGTAAGGTTCCGTTACCCGCAGGTTGGCGTTTTTTGGCTGCCAGTCGACCGGCAATAGCCAGAACCGGAATGATTACGCCGAACCGGCCGAAGAACATCATTACTGCCAGCATTAGGTTATAGAATGGCGTATTAACGCTTAGCCCGGCGAAAGCACTTCCGTTGTTGTTGGCTGCCGATGAGAAGGCGTAGAGTACTTCGGTAAAACCGTGAGCACCCGGGTTCAGAATTCCCGCTTTTCCCGCATCGGTGACTAAAGCGATGGCCGTGCCGATTAATACCAGCGTTGGAGTAACCAGAATGGCCAGTACAGTCATTTTGATTTCATATACTTCGATTTTTTTACCCAGATATTCCGGGCTACGGCCAATCATTAATCCTGAAAGGAATACGGTCAGCAGTACGTACATCAGCATACCGTAGAGCCCTGAACCGACACCGCCGAATACCACTTCGCCGATTTGCATTAGCCACAGCGGCATCATGCCGCCCAGAGCCGTAAATGAGTCATGCATTGAGTTGACTGCGCCACAGGAAGCAGCGGTTGTGACAACGGCATATAACGAGGAAGCGATGATGCCAAAGCGCGACTCTTTACCTTCCATATTGGACTGACTGTCCAGCCCAAGTTGAGTGAAATAGTCTGGTCCGTTAAGTTCGGAATAGGTGACGATCAGCACAGCAACGATAAAGATAATCGACATTGCCCATAACAGAGCGTTGCCTTGACGGCTATCGCCAACTGCCCGGCCAAAGGCCATACACAGCGCACAAGGGATTAGAAATATGGCTAACATTTGTGCCATATTGCTCAGACCGGTAGGATTCTCAAACGGATGGGATGAGTTTGAACCGAAGAAACCACCACCATTAGTACCCAACAGCTTTATTGCTTCCTGTGAGGCTACCGGCCCCATGGGTATTATTTGCTGCGTTCCCTCAAGGGTTGTCAGGTGTAGGTAAGGACTCACATTTTGTATTACGCCCTGACTAACGAAGAACAGGGCAAAAATCAGTGACAGAGGAATAAGTATATAAAGCGTGATGCGAGTTAAATCGACCCAGGCGTTACCAATCGTTAGTGATGAATGGCGGGCGAAGGCTCTGATCAACGCAAAAACCACGGCAATACCGCTGGCGGCGGATAAGAAGTTCTGTACCGTTAACCCGGCCATCTGGCTGAAATAGCTTAACGTACTCTCGCCGCTGTATGCCTGCCAGTTGGTATTAGTAACAAAACTGACTGCGGTATTGAGGGCCAGATCCCATGACAGATTAGGCAACTGCTGCGGATTAAGCGGCAGTCCGGACTGGGTCATCAGCAAAATAAACAACAGCGCGAGACCGCATAGGTTAAATATCACGATGGCCAACGCATACTGGAGGCCGGTCATTTCCTTTTGCTTAATGGCACAACAGCGCCAGAGTTTTTTCTCTATACGCAACAGGCCATAGGCTGGCTCACCTTCGATAAGCTGAACCAATAACTTACTCAGCGGTAATGACAGAGTAAGTAGGACTGCCATAAAAACGGCAATGGTAAGAAACAGGGTCATGTTCATCAGAAATCCTCTGCGTTAAACAGGGCGTAAATTAAATAGCCGAGTAACAGAATGACGAATAACACGCCGGCGATAATGCTAAAGCTCATGATATGCCTCCGGGCAAGCTAATTTGGATGTCGCCAGATTAGGTAGTCGGGTGCAAAGATGTTGATAAAAGAGTTTATAAAGGTGTAAAAAAAGTATAAAAATGGTCAGATTTGTCCGGTATATATTGCTGTTATTGGGTATTTACCCAAACGAATTAGTTGTTATAGTAACCGGTAAAATCTTCAGGAACGAAGGGGCGTGGTAAAGCAACCTTACCGGCGCAGATACCCGATTTCGTTTTTATGCTCTCAACATATCAGGATTAAAAGGCATGGTGATCTTAAGACGAGTTTCTTGGGTATTTGGCGTTCTGTCAGTACTTGTTCCTGTCGCACTATTTTTATGGCAATGGATTCAGCATCAAAAGCTGCTTGAGTCCGGCGTTATCGTTGATGAAATTGGCTGGTCTTTGAGCGTACTCTTTGTTGATGTCTTTGCCGCGGGCGTTTTGGGGTTCTTTGCCGTTCTCTTTAATGCTATTGCGCTGTATCGGGTTCCAGCCGGAGTTGAATTTAATCCGGTGTCCCGAATTATAGAGATGGTCATACTGTCTCTGCCGGTTTTTGTCTGTTTATTCTTTTTAGGTACATTTATGATTCATGGCTAAGGGCTTTCTTAGTGATGAATAGTTAGCACCTGTGTTATTCCACTCTTCTATTTGTGCTTCGGTCGTTGTCTCGTTTTTAACGAAATGACGGCCGGAAAAATTTCACCCTAAAAGCGATTGAGTCCGGTGCCAGAATGATTAATTCTGGTTGTTATCCACCCGATTCCCTCCCGTTATTATAAAAAAATCACCAAAAACCATAATATGAGTTGAAATCAGGGTATATAAGCTCAGATAATCGTTTGCTTAACCGAATCTCACCCAAATTTTACTTCCAGAGGACATGTTATATGTCGAGTATTGACGATCAGAAAGGCAAATCTGCAGGCCAGTCCGGTGGCTTTGATCGCTATTTTAAAATTTCTGAGCGAGGCAGTAATGTCCGTCAGGAAGTATTGGCAGGACTAACCACATTTTTAGCAATGGTATATTCCATTGTTGTCGTGCCTAATATTCTTGGTCAGGCGGGATTCCCGGTTGAAACCGTATTCGTTGCGACTTGTTTAGTCGCCGGTGCCGGTTCTATCGCGATGGGCGTATGGGCCAACTTACCGATGGCGGTAGGCTGTGCGATTTCACTGACTGCGTTTACCGCTTTCAGCCTGGTGTTAGGCCAAGGGCACTCTATTCCGGTGGTTTTAGGTGCCGTATTTGTGATGGGTATTCTATTTACCCTGATTTCTGCAACCGGTATTCGGGCATGGATTCTGCGTAATATTCCGATGGGGATTGCTCACGGTACCGGTATTGGTATCGGACTGTTCCTGTTGTTGATTGCCACCAGTGGGATTGGTGCAGTAATTAAGAACCCGATGGACGGTCTGCCGGTTCAGTTTGGTGACTTTAAATCTTTCCCTGTGATGATTGCATTTGCCGGTCTGGCAGTGATTATTGGTCTGGAAAAGCTGAAAGTTCCCGGTGGTATTCTGCTGGTGATCGTTGGTATTTCTGTTCTGGGCCTGATTTTCGACCCTAATGTGACCTATAAAGGTTTAGCATCAATGCCAACGCTGGTGGCGGCAGATGGTACCTCTCTGATTTTTAGCCTGGATATTAAAGGCGCGCTGCAAATGACCGTATTGCCAAGCATTCTGGCGCTGGTTATGACGGCGGTATTTGATGCTACCGGAACCATTAGGGCAGTGGCCGGACAGGCTAATTTGTTAGATAAAGACGGCCAGATTATTAACGGCGGCCGCGCGCTGACAACGGACTCGGTAAGTAGCATTTTCTCTGGTCTGGTCGGGGCTTCCCCTGCTGCGGTGTATATTGAATCGGCAGCCGGAACCGCTGCCGGTGGTCGTACCGGGTTAACGGCGTTAGTGGTAGGCGTATTGTTCTTATCGCTGCTGTTTTTATCACCGTTAGCCAGTTTGGTGCCGGGTTATGCAACTGCTCCGGCGCTGATGTACGTGGGCTTACTGATGTTGAGTAACGTTTCTCGCTTAGATTTTGGCGATTTTGTCGATGCCATGTCCGGCCTGATTTGTGCCGTGTTTATCGTATTAACCGGCAATATCGTTACCGGCATCATGTTAGGTTTTGCCTCACTGGTTATCGGGCGTATTTGTTCCGGTGAGTGGCGTAAACTGAATATCAGTGTAGTTCTGATTAGCATCGCGCTAGTGGCCTTCTATGTTGGCGGCTGGGCTATTTAAGCCCGCTGAATAAAGAACATATCATTGGCCTTATAAAATTCACTTATAAGGCCAATGAAGCAGCTGTTTACACCTCTATATTTTCCCGCCTGCTTTCTTATTTTATGATTTCCTTCGCTATTATTTAGCTGAATAAGCCGAGCGGGACTCTTTTTCTCGCCGCTTTAATGCAGCTCGAATTATTTAGCCTATAGACGATTCGTGCTTGTTGGTTTAAAAGGCATTTTTTCCTTTTGGCTGAAAAAAGGTTAATGGTATTTTAATCTGTGTTTTTGGGTTCGGCTCTGTCTGTTAGCGCGTTGTCATCAGCGATAAGGAATTTATGGAAATCTTTTTTACTATTCTTATTTTGATTTTGGTCGTGTCACTTTCCGGCGTGGTAACCAGAATGTTGCCATTCCAAATTCCTTTACCATTGATGCAGATAGCCTGCGGAGCACTGTTGGCCTGGCCGACTTTTGGCTTACACGTTAACTTCGATCCTGAGCTGTTTTTAGTCTTGTTTATCCCGCCGCTGCTGTTTGCTGATGGCTGGAGAACGCCGATTCGCGAGTTTTTACACCACGGGCGTGAAATTCTCGGGCTGGCCTTAGTGCTGGTGTTGTTAACCGTTGTCGGTGTGGGTTATCTGATCCACTTACTCATTCCGAGTATTCCTTTAGTTGCCGCCTTTGCATTGGCTGCTGTGCTGTCTCCGACCGACGCCGTAGCCCTTGGCGGAATCGTCGGTGAGGGGAAGATCCCTAAGTCGATTATGGGCGTGCTGGAAGGTGAAGCGCTAATGAATGACGCCTCCGGTCTGGTTTCTTTGAAGCTGGCGGTGGCCGTTGCCATGGGCGTCATGGAGTTTACCGTATCGGGGGCGGCTCTGGACTTCACTATTGTCGCCATCGGTGGTGTGCTGTCGGGTATTTTGGTGACCTGGCTGTACAGTAAATCACTGCGTTTGTTAAGCCGCTGGAGCGGTGACGATCCGGCGACTCAAATTGTTCTGATGCTGTTATTACCTTTTGCCTCTTATTTGATTGCTGAACACCTTGGGGTGTCAGGCATTTTAGCCGCGGTTGCTTCAGGTATGACTATCGGCCAGTCGGGGGTCATTCGTAATGCGCCTCTGACTATGCGGCTCAGGGCGAATAGCGTCTGGGCGATGTTGGAATTTGTGTTTAACGGCATGGTCTTTATCATGCTGGGTCTGCAACTGCCGGATATCTTGTCTGCATCGATTCTTCAGGCAGAAAGTGACCCAAGCATTGAAACCTGGCATCTGTTTTTAGATATTGTCTGGATTTACGTTGCCCTGATGATTATGCGTTTTTCTTGGCTATGGCTGATGAAAACCTTAAGTAATCGCATCTTTAAGAAACATCCGTTGCTGTTCGCCACTTACACCATGCGCGATATGCTAATTGCCACCTTTGCCGGGGTGCGCGGTGCGATTACGCTGGCGGGTGTTTTATCTATTCCTTTATTGCTAAGCAGCGGTCTGCCTTTTCCGTCCCGCTATCAGTTGGTGTTTTTAGCCACCGGCGTGATTCTGTTTTCTTTGGTGGTCGGGGTTATTGCTTTACCGCTATTGCTCAGAGGGTTGGTCGTTACCGATCGTGCCAAAATTGAGGAAGAGGAGAGCATTGCTCGGGCCTCAATGGCAGAGGTAGGCATTGTCAGCCTGGAAAAACTGCGCGATCGTATTCAGGCCAGCAGTGAGGAAAACGTCGATCCTCATCTGTTAACCGAAGTTAGCTCAAGAATTATTGGCACACTGCGTAAAAGAACCTATACCAACGACGAAAAAGTTCGGGCTCTGGAAGAGGAACAGCTTGAACGTCGCTTCCGTTTGACCGCTCTGCGCGCCGAAAGAGGGGAGCTATATCACCTGCGTGCGACCCGGGCGATAAGCAATGATACCTTGCAGAAGATGCTTTACGATCTCGACCTGCTGGAGGCTTTACTGATCGACAAGCAGCACTAAGACTTTTATGTGCAGGCCCCTTATTCACCGGGGTCTGCTGGCGTGACCGCGTTTTGAACGATCGCCGTGTGCGGTGTAAGCTGAATATAGATTTAAAAACGAGGGGTTAATATTAAACAGTGATGTTAGCTTCTGGGTAAACAGTGAGTTTTGGGGGGCTTTAGAGTCTATCTTTCCACTTCACGTTGGCTTCATCGGTGCTTCATTAAACTGCGCTAGCATCTCTGTTAACTGATTTCAGACCAATGTCACTATGCTTGAGATATTAAAACCGCTTAAACATAAAGTTATCTTAGTTGCTGGGTTTATTGCTTTGGGCGATTACCTCGGTCTGGTTGAGGTGAACCTTTTTATCTTGGCCGGGCTCTATATTTTAACTGCCTATGGCGTAGTCACCTTGGTTAAGCTGTTTTTGTTTAAGCAGCAGTTATCGAAACGGCTCACCTTACTGCGCATTTTTACCACTTTTATTCTCTCTTCTATGATGATTTCTACTCTATTTGTCGATCGTATTGAGTGGAATCGTTTATACGATCTTGGCCACTCAGGCCCGATTCGCTGTGAGTTTCAAGATAGCTTTGGTTTTAGCGGCGAAGGGTATTATCGATATGTTGAGTACATTCCTTTAGGTGTCGCTGACATTGTTATTAATCAGCATATCTATAATCAGGCGTGGATGATTAAAGAGCATCGGGACAAACAGACGATAGCGGCTCAGGTGGATTGGGATAAGCAGGAACAAACGAATAGATTTAACCATGCAAGAATCAGCCGGTTAGCCTATTTGGTGATGGGGCATGGCTTAACGATGAAAGTAGGGTGTGGGCGATAAAAGCTAAGGCCTAGATAAACAAAAAGCGCCACCGGTTGCCCGGCAGCGCTTTTAAAGCATGAAAACTGACTAGTATCAGTTCATACCGTATTTTTTAAGTTTCTTGCGCAGCGTACCGCGGTTGATACCCATCATTGTCGCTGCACGAGTTTGGTTACCGCGAGTGTACTGCATAACCATGTCTAACAGAGGCTGTTCTACTTCAGCCAATACCAATTCATACAGATCGTTCACGTCTTGACCGTTCAGTTGAGCAAAGTAGTTCTTTAATGCTTGTTTAACCGAATCACGCAAAGGTTTTTGGGTAACTTGGTCTTGTGAGTTTACGGTGGCGACTGTTAGTACGTCAGAATTTACGCGTTGTTCGAACATAGTTCTGTTAGCTCTTTTATCTGTTTAGGCAAAATTTTCAAAATATGCCCCCAATACCTCCAGCTGTTCGCTGGCATCCTCTATGGTATTGAAGGTGCGCCGAAACTGGTCATTTGGGGCATGTTCCCGGAGATACCAAGAAACGTGCTTACGTGCAATGCGGAGTCCTTTGCCTGGACCATAAAAGTCGTGCAACTCTCTCACATGCTCGTTTAACAAGCGTTCCACTTCTGCCAACGGCATGGGTGGTAACAGCTCCCCTGTGTCCAGGTAATGTTGGATTTCCCGGAAGATCCACGGTCTTCCCTGAGCAGCTCGTCCTATCATCAGAGCGTCAGCTCCGGTGTAGTCCAAAACGGCTCTGGCTTTATGCGGGTCAGTAATATCCCCGTTAGCAATAACCGGTATATCTACATTCTGTTTAACCGTACGGATGCTGTCGTATTCTGCTTCGCCGTTGAATAAACAATGACGGGTGCGGCCATGTATTGTAATGGCCTGAATACCACTGCGTTCCGCCAGTTGGGCAATTTCAACGCAGTTACGATTATCGGGATCCCAGCCGGTACGAATTTTTAGCGTCACCGGAACGTCAACTGCGTTCACGACGGCGTTAAGAATTTTACCGACTAACTCCGGATACTGTAACAGTGCTGAACCTGCCAGCTTACGATTCACTTTTTTTGCCGGACAGCCCATATTGATATCAATGAGCTGTGCGCCGTTTTCTACATTGATGCGCGCCGCTGCCGCCATATCTTCCGGATCGCATCCGGCGATTTGAACGGCCCGAATACCGAGCTCATCAAGGTGGACCATACGCAATCGTGACTTATCGGTTCGCCAGACTTCTGGATTAGAAGACAGCATCTCCGAAACGGTCATTCCTGCACCCATCGCATAACATAACGTTCTGAACGGACGGTCCGTGATTCCCGCCATCGGGGCGGCAATTAAACGATTTGTTAGTTGAAGGTTACCAATGCGCATCGACAACGAAAGACCATATATGTCTGCAAGGGCGCGTATATTACGCATTTTTTGACGCAGATGAAAGGCCAAACTTTGAACAATTCGCGACTAAAATCAAAGAAAGAAATGCGTGTTAATGGTCAAGTTTTTATTCATTATGTTTAACAATAAGTTAGGTTTTATCCGGCTAATTATTATTTTGTTATATTTCATAACGATTATCGCCATTGAGCACTTTTTGAACAAAAAATATCACTTTTTGAGATGAGATATTATATTTTTCACGCTTATTGTGGGGGACGGTATTGGTTTACAGAAGGGAAAAATCGCCTAACGGTGGGGCGTTAAATGACGAAATAGCTGCAATAAAAAATCCGCTGACGCCGGGTAAATGGCATCAACGGATCACGCTAATTCAACTCTTCGGTAGATTGGTTTTACTTTCTGATACCCGTGATGCGGCACCATTCTTCTTTTTCAGCTACCGGATCAAGCTGAAACAGCGCCTGATAAGCCTCAGCAACCCCTTCTGCCTGAGTCGCCAGCACGCCGGACAGGCCTAAATGACCATGAGCTTTGGGTAACTGACCGATAATAGGGGCCAGTTCTCTGAGAGGGCCGGCAAGGATGTTAGCTACCACCACGTCGGCTTTTAAGTTCTCAGGCTGGTCCTTAGACAGATAAAGCTCTAAACGCTCTGAGACTTGGTTACGTTGGGCATTATCGCGGCTGGCTTGAATAGCCTGAGGATCGATATCAATACCAATGGCTTTAGCCGCACCTAACTTTAGGGCTGCAATGGCTAAGATGCCGGAGCCACAGCCAAAGTCGATGACCGTTTTTCCTTCAAGATCTAGTCCGTCTAACCATTGGAGACATAATGCGGTGGTCGGGTGAGTTCCGGTACCAAATGCCAGACCGGGATCAAGCATAACGTTAACCGCATTGGCATCCGGAACGTCGCGCCAGCTCGGGCAGATCCACAGGCGTTCGCCAAAACGCATCGGGTGGAAGTTATCCATCCATTCACGTTCCCAGTCTTTGTCTTCTAACTGTTCGATTTTATGTATAAAACCGAGGCCGAGTAACGGGTTGTATTCCAGCATCGCAACAACCTGCTTCATATCTGTTTCAGCATCGTACAGACCAATAACGTCGGTATCGCCCCACAGGCGGGTCTCTCCCGGAAGCGGTTCAAACACCGGCACATCGTGGGTGTCCTGAAAGGTGACTGACACCGCACCGCTTTCAACCAGCGCATCGCCAATGGCTTCAGCCTGAGCACCGGTGGTATTTAACTTGAGTTGTATCCAAGGCATAGCAAATTCTCTTACGGGGGGATAACAGCGCTATCCCACAGATTAATAATAAACTCCCAGTGATTGATTGGTTTTAAACACAGTCAATCCTAGGCCCGGAGCACGCTATACTTAAAAACGTCGCCCCTCGGCCGCTAAAAAATGATCATATTCCGACGTTCTATTTGCGGACGAAACTTACGCCACAATTAAATTAAACTACTTTGTTCGTACTCTCGAGATAACCAAATTATCTCGATTATTTATACTGTACGCACCGATCCAGCAGCTAACCGTTCACCAAACAAATTGGCCAGCAGAAAGGTTACTGCCCCCAAAATCAAAGAAGGAACGATCGGATGTAACCCGTACATATGGATATTAAAGGTGGCCAGAATGGTGTAACACACCGCACCACAGACCATTGAGGTCAAAGCACCACAGGCATTAGCCCGTTCCCAATACAGACCAAAGACCAATGGCCACAGGAACACCGCTTCCAGACCGCCAAAGGCTAGCAGGTTCCACCAAATAATCATTTCCGGCGGTCGCCATGCAGCCAGTATCAGTAGTAGTCCTAAAACCAGCGTTACCGTACTTGAAATACGCGATAACCGACGTTCGTTATGAATCTGTTCAGGTTTAAGGCTGAGATAGAGATCCTTGATTAACGTTGCCGAAGACTGCAACAGTTGAGCATTGATCGTTGACATTATTGCCGCCAGCGGCGCGGCTAAGAATATTCCGGCGGCGAATGGCGGTAGTACGGTGATCATCAGGGTTGGAATTACCTGATCCGGAATGGTTAAGTCCGGTAAAATTGCCCGACCCAGCGCACCGGCAAGATGCATACTGAACATCAGAATAGCGACAACAATGGTACCGATGATAATGCCACGGTGTACCGCTTTACTGTCTTTATAAGCGATACAGCGAACCGCAGTATGGGGCAGGCCAATCACGCCGAAGCACACTAAAATCCAGAATGAGGCCATAAACGGCAGGGAGAGGAAATCATCTGCGCCGGTTGGGGTAAGCAATTTCGGATCAATCTGCTGAAGTTTATCGACTGCACTGTTTAATCCGCCGGCCGCGTAGATGACAGCGACCAGCAGCAAAATAGCGCCAACCAGCATAACCAGCCCTTGTAAGGCATCATTCAATACGCTGGCGCGGAAACCGCCGAAAGAGGTGTAAAGGGCGATAGTTACGCCGAAGATCAGTAACCCGATATCGTAAGGAATGCCGGCTGCGGTTTCCAGCAGTCGGGCACCACCGATAAATTGAACGGTCATTGCGCCGATAAAGGCTAACAGTAAACTGATACTGGCAAACCAAACCAGCAGCTTACTTTTGTAGCGGGCGTATAGCACGTCGTTAAGCGTGACGGCGTTATAACGGCGGGCCAGAATGGCAAACTTCTTCCCTAACACGCCAAGGGATAGCCATACGGCAGGCAGTTGAATCATCGCCAACAAGACCCAACCCAGGCCATATTTATAAGCCGCACCGGGGCCACCGATAAATGAGCTGGCGCTGATATAGGTCGCGGTTAGCGTCATGGCCAGAATAAATCCGCCCATAGAACGATCGCCAATAAAGTAATCGTTGAGGAAATTTCCTTTCTGACGCTTGGTGTAGGCATAAATAGACAGGCCAAACACCAGTATCAGGTAGGTTGCCAGAGGTAAAATGATATCAATCTGCATCATTGTCCTCCAGAGGAATGTCGCGGAAGACGTAACGCACCATAAACCAGCACAGTAAAATGAATACCAAAGGGATCAGCAGACAAGACATTTCGAACCAATAAGGTAGTCCGGTAATGCCCTGTTGGTTACCCGGTAGGTATGCGGCCAGAAACCAGGCTATCAGGTAGGCAATGGTAAGCCCCAATGCCCAAAGCGCTTCTTTATGGGCTTGAATAAAGCGAGGATCCGTCATGTTCTTCATCGCCATTGGTTAAAAATAAACTGAGGGATAGGATTGTACGGAAAGGAATACGTTTGCCTAGGACTTTTTTATGTCGTCCCGCAAACGTTCGGTTTCAATCGATAATCAGGGAGCTGTGATGTGCTTTAGAGAAGAAAAGGGGCAATAACGCTCGTCTTTGGCTGTTAAAGTGCTCGATAAACATCATGATGAAAGCCTCCGCGGATTAACATTCGTATCTTATATAAAGCTGCTTGGCTGTTCACGCTAAGTACTGCTGTCGCTTCGATATTCACTCTTTCCGCCCCCTAAAATTTCAATAGCATCCATTATGCCCCTTATTGTGTAATTTGTGACCTGAGTTGTGAAATTCACATTAATATCTTCTTTTTAAATATTTTATGTTGATTTAAAAGATTTTGAGGTTGAGTATTGGTTGGTCTTGTAAACACAAAGGAAAGCATAATGAAAGCACTGGCAAGATTTGGTAAGGCCTTTGGTGGCTATAAAATGATTGATGTACCGGAACCGATTTGCGGTCCCGATGATGTAATTATTGAAATTAAAGCGGCGGCAATCTGTGGCGCAGATATGAAGCACTACAATGTTGACAGCGGTTCTGATCAATTTAACTCTGTTCGTGGTCATGAGTTTGCCGGTCGTATTTCACAAGTGGGTGAGAAGGTAAAAGACTGGAAAGTAGGCCAGCGAGTGGTCTCTGATAATAGCGGACATGTCTGTGGTATTTGTCCGGCCTGTGAACAGGGCGATTTTCTGTGTTGCACAGAAAAAGTCAACTTGGGTTTGGACAATAATCCTTGGGGCGGCGGATTCTCGAAATACTGTTTGGTGCCCGGTGAGATCCTGAAAATTCATCGACATGCGTTATGGGAAATTCCCGACGACGTTGATTATGAAGACGCTGCTGTCCTTGATCCTATCTGTAACGCTTATAAATCGATTGCCCAACAGTCGAAATTCCTCCCCGGTCAGGATGTGGTGGTGATCGGTACCGGTCCGCTGGGGCTATTTTCCGTACAAATGGCCCGCATTATGGGGGCGGTGAACATTGTGATGGTTGGGTTGGAAGAGGATGTGCCGGTTCGTTTCCCGATAGCCAAGGAACTGGGCGCTACGGCGCTGGTCAATGGCTCAATAGAGGATGTGGTGGCGCGCTGTCAGGAGATTTGTGGCAAAAACAATTTAGGCCTAGTGATTGAATGTTCTGGTGCCAATATCGCCCTTAAACAGTCTATCGAAATGCTGCGCCCTAATGGGGAAGTGGTCCGTGTTGGTATGGGATTCAAACCGTTGGATTTCTCCATTAACGATATTACTGCCTGGAACAAAAGCATCATTGGCCATATGGCTTACGACTCAACCTCTTGGCGTAATGCGCTTCGGCTGCTTGCCAGCGGGGCTATCAAGGTGAAACCGATGATCACCCACCGTATCGGCCTGTCTCAATGGCGTGAAGGTTTTGACGCGATGGTCGATAAGACCGCGATCAAAGTCATTATGACCTATGACCTATGATTTTCATGGATAACCTTTTTTAAAGGATATTTGCCTTATGGAACAGACAGCAAAGCCGCATTGCGGCGCTCGGCTCGATCGCTTACCAGATTGTCATTGGCATACATCGATGTTTGCCATGGTCGCCTTTGGTTTACTCGTTTGCTGGAGTAATGCCGTCGGTGGCTTAATTCTGGCTCAGCTAAAAGAGTTAGGTTGGACAGATAATTCAACCACCGCCACATTTTCCGCAGTGACTACCGCTGGAATGTTTGTTGGCGCATTAGTGGGGGGAATTATCGGGGATAAAACAGGGCGAAAAAACGCCTTTATTCTATATGAAGTGATTCATATTGCGGCCATGGTTGTGGGTGCTTTCTCACCGAATATGGACTTCCTGATCGCCTGCCGTTTTGTGATGGGGGTAGGGCTAGGGGCGTTACTGGTCACTCTGTTTGCCGGTTTTACCGAGTATATGCCCGGTAGAAATCGTGGTACTTGGTCGAGTCGAGTTTCGTTTATCGGTAACTGGTCTTATCCGCTTTGCTCACTTATTGCCATGGGGCTTACACCATTAATCAGTGCGGAATGGAACTGGCGCGTGCAGTTACTTATTCCTGCGGTGCTGTCACTGATTGCGACTGTGATTGCCTGGCGCTATTTCCCGGAATCCCCCCGTTGGCTCGAGTCACGCGGGCGCTACCAGGAAGCTGAAAAGGTGATGAAGGCTATTGAAGAGGGAGTGATGCGTCAAACCGGAAAATCGTTGTCGCCGGTAGTCGTAGAAGATAACGGGAAACCGCCTCGCTCTGTACCCTATTCAGCCTTATTAAAGGGCGCCTTACTGAAACGAGTTATTTTAGGATCTTTTGTTCTGATTGCGATGAACGTTGTGCAGTACACCTTAATTAACTGGCTGCCAACGATATTCATGACGCAAGGGATAAACCTAAAAGACTCAATTGTATTAAATACCATGAGTATGTTTGGTGCACCATTTGGCATTTTCATCGCCATGTTGGTGATGGATAAAATTCCGAGAAAGACCATGGGCGTCGGTTTATTAGTGCTGATTGCGGTGCTTGGATATATCTACTCGCTGCAAACCAGCATGCTGCTTATTACCTTAATCGGTTTCTTCCTGATTACCTTCGTTTATATGTACGTCTGTTACGCCTCAGCTGTGTATGTACCTGAAATATGGCCGACCGAAGCCAAGCTTCGCGGTTCAGGGCTGGCAAACGCCGTGGGCAGGATCAGCGGGATAGCGGCCCCTTATGCGGTAGCGGTGCTACTTAGTGAATATGGTGTGACGGGAGTATTTGTGCTGCTGGGGGCGGTTTCTATCATCGTCGCTGTGGCCATTGCAACCTTAGGCATTGAAACAAAAGGCGCATCGGTAGAAAGCATTGGTATTGGTGTAGCCACCAGTAAATAGGAGACATGATGAAAAATACAAAAGCGATATTAGTAACACCGGGCACCATGAAAATTATTGCCGCTGATGTACCGGTGCCAAAAGAGCATGAAGTTCTGATTAAAGTTGAATATGTCGGTATTTGTGGTTCAGACGTGCACGGCTTTGAATCGGGTCCTTTTATTCCACCGAAAGATCCAAATCAGGAAATTGGTCTTGGGCATGAGTGCGCCGGTACGGTGGTGGCGGTGGGTAAGGGCGTGACTAAGTTTAAGCCCGGTGACCGAGTGAATATCGAGCCCGGCGTACCGTGCGGTCACTGTCGTTACTGTCTGGAAGGGAAATATAACATTTGTCCCGATGTGGATTTTATGGCGACACAGCCAAACTATCGCGGTGCGTTGGCGCACTACCTGTGTCATCCCGAAAGCTTTACCTACAAGTTGCCCGATAACATGGACACCATGGAAGGTGCATTGGTGGAGCCCGCCGCCGTGGGGATGCATGCTGCGATGCTAGCGGATGTGAAACCCGGTAAAAAGATTGTCATTTTAGGGGCCGGTTGTATCGGATTAATGACCCTACAGGCGTGCAAATGCTTGGGGGCCACTGATATTGCCGTAGTCGATGTGTTGGAAAAACGGCTTGCCATGGCTGAGAAGTTAGGGGCAAGCGCTGTTATCAATGGCGCTAAAGAAGAGACGCTTGAAGCCTGTCAACGTTTCTCTGGTGATATGGGGGCCGATATTGTCTTCGAAACCGCCGGATCGGCGATCACTGTCAAACAGGCACCTTATATCGTGATGCGCGGCGGGAAAATCATGATTGTCGGTACGGTTCCCGGCGACTCCGCCATTAACTTCCTCAAGATTAACCGTGAAGTTTCCATTCAAACCGTCTTCCGTTATGCCAACCGTTATCCCGTTACGATTGAAGCCATTTCTTCCGGACACTTCGACGTTAAGTCAATGGTGACGCATATATATGACTATGAAGATGTGCAAAGAGCCTTTGATGAGTCGGTGAGTAACAAACGCGAAATAGTGAAAGGCGTTATTAAAGTTAACCATTAATTAAAAAGTGAGAAATTGACTATGCTGGCAGATATAAACTATTGGGAAAATGATGCACGGAATAAACGTTACGCGATTGCCCACTTTAACGTGTGGAATGCGGAAATGTTAATGGGCGTCATGGATGCGGCGGAAGAGGCAAGATCACCGGTGATTATTTCTTTCGGTACCGGATTTGTCGGTAATACCTCGTTTGAGGATTTCTCGCACATGATGGTATCAATGGCAAAAAAAGCGTCGGTTCCAGTGATTACCCATTGGGATCACGGGCGTAGTATGGAAATTATCCATAACGCTTGGACGCACGGTATGAATTCACTGATGCGTGATGCTTCCGCCTTTGATTTTGAAGAAAATATCCGCCTGACCAAAGAAGCTGTCGATTTCTTCCATCCCTTGGGTATTCCAGTAGAAGCCGAGCTGGGGCATGTGGGTAATGAAACGGTTTATGAAGAGGCGCTAGCGGGTTATCACTATACCGATCCGGATCAGGCTGCTGAGTTTGTTGAACGTACCGGGTGCGACTCTCTGGCTGTGGCTATCGGCAACCAGCACGGAGTTTATACCTCCGAACCGAAACTGAATTTTGAGGTAGTAGAGCGGGTGAGTCAGGTCGTTTCTGTTCCGTTGGTGCTGCATGGTGCTTCTGGGATCTGCGATGAAGATATCAAAAAAGCCATCTCATTAGGCATTTCGAAAATTAATATTCATACCGAACTATGTCTGGCCGCAATGGATGCGGTGAACGATAACCAGCATCAACCATTCCTACACCTGCAACGTGAAGTACGTAAAGCCGTGAAGGAAAGGGCGCTGGAGAAGATCAAACTGTTTGGCTCTGATGGCAAAGCGGAATGATGATATGGACAAGATTGAGGTTATTTGTATAGGTGCGGCGATTGTTGATATTCCATTGCAGCCGGTCAGCAAAAATATCTTTGATGTGGATTCTTACCCGTTAGAAAGAATTGCCATGACCACGGGCGGTGATGCTATCAATGAGGCGACCATTATTTCTCGCCTTGGGCATCGCACGGCATTAATGAGCCGCATCGGTGATGACGCCGCCGGCCATTTTATTCTCACCCACTGTCGTAAAGAGAATATTGATATTCAGAGCCTGAAGCAGGATGCCGACCTTGATACTTCTATCAATGTCGGTTTGGTCACCGCAGACGGTGAACGGACCTTTGTTACTAACCGTAATGGTAGTCTGTGGAAGCTGGATATTCATGATGTTGATTTTGAACGTTTCTCTCAGGCAAGGCTGTTATCGCTAGCGAGCATCTTTAACAGCCCGCTGCTGGATGGCAAAGCATTAACGGAGATTTTTACGCGAGCAAAGGCCCATCAACTGACGATTTGCGCCGATATGATTAAGCCGCGGTTAAATGAAACGCTGGACGATATCCGACAAGCGCTTAGTTATGTGGACTATCTATTCCCGAATTTCGATGAGGCTAAATTGCTTACCGGGAAAGAGACTCTGGATGATATCGCCGATAGTTTCCTGAACTGTGGCGTAAAAACGGTGGTGATTAAAACTGGTAAAAAGGGCTGCTTTATCAAAAGTGCCGATATAAAAATGGCGATACCAGCCGTCTCGGGAATTACCGCCATTGATACCATTGGTGCCGGAGACAACTTTGCTTCGGGTTTTATCGCGGCGTTGCTTGAAGGGAAATCTCTGCATGATTGCGCATTGTTTGCCAATGCCACCGCGGCGATATCGGTATTGAGCGTGGGTGCCACTACTGGCGTGACGAATAGAAAACTCGTTGAACAACTTTTGGAAGAATACTAAAGGGTAATAGCATCAGATGAAAATGATACCGCTAGGCAGTACGGATATAACGCTTTCCCGCATGGGATTAGGCACTTGGGCCATCGGCGGTGGCCCCGCATGGAATGGCGATCTGGATTTACAGATCTGTATCGATACGATTATTGAAGCACACCGCTGTGGCATTAACCTTATCGATACGGCACCAGGCTATAACTTTGGTAATAGTGAAGTCATTGTGGGTCAGGCGCTGAAAAAGTTACCGCGAAATGAAATTGTGGTGGAAACCAAGTGCGGCATTGTTTGGCAGCGAGAAGGCAGCCTGTTCAATAAGGTGGGCGATCGCCAACTGTATAAAAACCTCTCTCCAGAGTCGATTCGTGAAGAGGTGGACGCCAGCCTACAACGGCTGAACATTGATTGCATTGATATCTACATGACGCACTGGCAGTCGGTGCCGCCGTTTTTTACGCCGATTTCAGAAACGGTTGACGTGCTCAATGAGCTGAAAAAAGAGGGGAAAATCCGCTCGATTGGAGCGGCTAATGTAGACGCTGACCATATCCGCGAGTATCTCAAACACGGTGAGTTGGATATTGTGCAGGCCAAGTACAGCATTCTTGACCGGGCGATGGAAACTGACCTGCTGCCGCTATGCCGTGAGCATGGCATTGTTGTGCAGGTCTATTCACCCCTTGAGCAGGGGCTGCTAACCGGTACTATCACTCGTGATTATGTACCCGGCGGTGCGCAGGCCAACAAAGTCTGGTTCCAGCGTGAAAATATGCTGCGGGTTATCGATATGCTGGCCCAGTGGCAGCCGTTGTGCGACAAATACCAGTGCTCTGTGCCGACGTTGGCGCTGGCTTGGATCTTAAAACAGAGCGACCTCATTTCGATACTCAGTGGTGCGACCGCGCCTGCGCAAGTTCGGGAAAATGTTGAAGCCCTGACTATTTCGCTGACGGATGAGGATTCGTTAGCGATGCGGCGGATGGCGGAAGCTCTGGATAAAAAGTAACGCCAATATTTATCACCTCTGTTTCTGTGTAACTAAATATAAAAATCTGTGATTCGGACATATTATTTTGAGAGTAAACATATACTGTGAGATACTAACACAATATCATGAGATTTAAGGGAACAGAGGTATTCATTGTGGCGGCAAAAGACAGAATTCAGGCAATTAAACAAATGGTTGCCAATGACAAGAAGGTGGCGGTCTCTAATCTGAGTAATCTTTTTCAGGTTACAGAAGAAACTATCCGTCGCGATCTTGAAAAGCTGGAAGATGAAGGTTTTTTAACGCGTACCTATGGCGGTGCGGTATTAAACAGTGCAGCAATATCTGACAATATACATTTTTATAAACGTGCGAAGTCATTTTATGAAGAGAAACAGACTATCGCCAGGAATGCATTACCCTTTATTAAAAATAAAACCACGATGGCCGCTGATTCCAGCAGCACAGTAATAGAATTATTAAAATTGCTTAAAGACAGGAACGATCTAACGTTATTAACTAATTCAGCAGAAGCTTTTCATGAACTCGCCCAATCTGAAATTAAGGTTGTTTCTACCGGAGGTGAGTTAAATAAAAACACACTTTCATTGCAAGGGCGAATTACTAAAGAAATCATCGGAAAATATCATGTAGATATTATGGTGATGAGTTGTAAAGGTCTGGATATGGAAAGTGGTGCACTTGATTCAAACGAAGCGGAAGCGGAAATCAAGAAAACTATGATTCGCCAGGCAACTGAAGTAGCGCTATTAGTCGATCATTCAAAGTTCGATCGTAAGGCATTTGTTCAATTGATCGATTTTAGCCATATTAATTACATTATAACGAATAAAGCACCAGGCGCAGAATGGATAGCTTTTTGTCATAAAAATAATATACAGCTTATATTTTGATATAGGGTTGTTATAAGCCAGCGAGAATTTTCGCGTCGATATTATTTTCATTTTATGCCTGATAACGCTTGTATAAAAAGAGATGGTAATAGGTGGAAATCGATAATCTCTATTATTCCACCATTAGCATAATTAATGATTTTATATTTAGCTACATTTGAGGCATTCAGATGGAACAATATGATCATATCGGTGCGAGACTGGATCGCTTGCCTTTATCCAAATTTCATTTTCGTATCTTTGGCATTGTCAGTTTTAGTTTATTATTCACGGGTTTTCTCAGTTATTCAGGTAATGTGGTATTGGCTGAATTGGTCAGCATTGGGTGGTCAAATAATTACCTGAATGCGGCGTTTACGTCTGCACTGATGTTTGGCTATTTTATTGGCTCCCTGATGGGGGGCTTTATCGGGGATTACCTTGGTAGGCGAAAAGCCTTTCGTATGAACCTGCTGATTGTTGGAATTTCTGCAACGGCTGCCTCTTTTGTGCCTGATATGTATTGGCTAATCTTTTTCCGTTGTCTGATGGGAATCGGAATGGGTGCACTGATTATGGTGGGCTATGCATCGTTTACTGAATTTATTCCTGCAATGGTGCGGGGGAAATGGTCGGCGCGTCTCTCTTTTGTAGGTAACTGGGCCCCAATGCTCTCGGCTGCAATTGGGGTGGTGGTTATCGTATTATTGAGTTGGCGGGTAATGTTTTTTCTCGGCGGCGCAGCCATGTTGTTGGCATGGTATCTTTCTGGAAAATACTTTATTGAGTCACCAAGATGGCTGGCAGGGAAAGGCCAGCAGGGTACTGCGGAAGAACTCTTGTTGAATATTGAGTCGCAAATAGAAGTTGAAAAAAATATTTCCTTACAATCTTACCCGCGTAGATCGACACAGTATAAATCTGGTGGAGAAAGCTGTTCATTCTGGCTGTTGTTTAAAGGCCAGATGCTGCGCCGAACGTTGGTTGCAATCACCGTGCTGATTGCCATGAACATTTCGTTGTATACCATTACCGTATGGATCCCGACTATTTTTGTTAACTCCGGGTTCGATGTAACAAAATCTATTTTTATGACTGCAATTATGATGATAGGTGCGCCTCTTGGGATTTTTATTGCGGCGATGATTATCGACCGGTTTCCTCGACGACTATTTGGCTCATCGCTTTTGATTATTATCGCTATTTTGGGTTATTTCTATTCAATTCAGACAGAAGAGTGGGCAATTTTAAGCTACGGTCTGCTGATGATCTTTTTTCTGTATATGTACGTTTGTTTTTCCTCAGCGGTTTATGTTCCTGAGCTATGGCCGACACATCTGCGCTTACGAGGATCGGGTTTTGTGAATGCGGTAGGGCGGATCGTGGCGGTATTTACACCTTATGGCGTAGCCATCTTACTGACGCAGCACGGGGCCATCACAGTTTTTATCGTGTTAGGCGTTATGCTGGTGATATGTGCATTGATCCTGTTTTTCTTTGGCATTGAAACCCGCATGGTCTCTTTGGAAGAGATTTCCAGTCAGAGCTAAAAGATCGCTTGTCTATTCTTTGTATTAGCCTGATAAATGAAAGAGCTGACTGTAAGGGCAACTCATTCATAACTGATATTGGTGAGACAGAACTATCTGAGCATGATAGCTAGTCTATTTTTTGCCCTGATCTTATTAGAACAATGCTCTGGCCTCCCGATCAGAGCATTGTTATTAAACTGAATCCATCATTTAAAATGATAAATTAGCAATATTAATGTATTTGATATTATTTCGATTGTGGGTGAAATTAAACCTCATTTTGTTATCAAAGGGAAAATCCGCGTAAGACTATCTGGAAGTCTGCCACCTGAGAGCAAGGCGTGTAGGTATCTGGGTGAAGGCATTCGGAATTGAAAGAGGTCAGGTATGAGAAAAATACTATTTTCACCATTGTTAGCCGTTTTATTCATGGTGGCAACGCTGTCAGCGAGTGCTCAGACAAACCATAATCCAAACATCAAACAGCCGGATGAGCCTTTTACCAGCATCAGCCTTTTTGAAGTTACGCAGCAGGATGCGGATCAGTTTGTCGCAGATTGGAATAAACGTTCAGCCGTTGTTGGCCAAATGCCCGGTTTTGTCACAGCAACATTGTATAAGTCGATATTGCCCGATCATAAGTATCAGTTAGTCGATGTCGCTCAGTGGCAGTCATACAATGCATAGGTAGATGCCCATATTACCCTAGCCAGCAGAATAGCAACGCTATTCAGGGTTTTTACCGTCCGGCGGTTTCTTATGTTCATCTTCAGGCAGAGGAAATCGTCCCTGGTCAGCCACCTAAAGGAACTCCTCTGCGGATCATAAAAGACCCGGCCATCACTAACCCCGGCTCTCCCTTTGTTTTTATTAACCTCATGGAAATGGCGCAAAACGATATCGAGCCATTTATCTCCGATTGGAAGGTACGCTCGCAACTGACGCGTAAGCTGGTCGGAGCTATGGGGGCCACTCTTTATAAAACCATGTTGCCAGACAGTCGTTATCAAATCGTCAATATTAGCCAATATCAGTCATACAACGCCTTCGTTGATGGACAAAACGATCCGGTCTACACCAAAAAACTGGTTGCCGATCTGAATCAAACCGCAAGCATTCAACTGATACGCGGATTCTTCCGTCCGGTGGCTGATTACGTACATGTCTACGAATAGCCTCTAGTCTGATATTTTTGAACGCATGCAGAAACTCGCGGTAAATTAATCAAGGAGTCAGTAATGATAACTAAACGTCTTGGCAAAAACGGTCCGCTGGTTTCTGCATTGGGTATGGGGTGTATGACACCGCAAAAATCCGGCAGTGATTAGGAAAGCATTGCTACTATTCATGCAGCGTTGGATGCTGGCCACAATTTTCTGGATACCGGCGACTTTTATGGAATGGGTTATAGTGAATCATTGATTGGTCGTGCGCTTAAAGGGTGGCGAGATAAAGCCTTTCTCAGCGTTAAATTTGGTGCCATGTTCTCACCGTCGGGTGCTTTTCTCAGTATTGAGGGGCGACCTGCTTCGGTTAAGAATTTTGCTACCTATTCATTACAACGCCTCGGTGTAGAGGTTATCGATCTCTACGCAGACGTTTGCCCAGAAATATTTTGGCATAAAGCCTGTGGCTTGAGCAAAAATAAGGCAATGCGGCGAGGATTGACTTAATTATTAGGGATATCAACAGATTGTTAGTTAATATCCCTTTTTTAGTTGTTAAGCGATGGTGACTGATTCGCCATAGATGGCTAACCGGTGACTAAATTATCTAACTCACTCTGAGGTTTACAAAAGCGCCTGACGGCAATCTGTTGGGATTTATACGATATATATAAGAAAACAAACAGGCTAAGATAAATAACAAATCCTAGATAAACCAAGAAACCCGCCATTGAGAATGCAGCAAGCAGTAATAGTAGAATGAGTCCGTGTAATAGCACATTAAACAAAATAGTAATCAAAATCCCAATTATACAGGCAATCAATGCACTTTTAATTGAAATATTTTGATTGTTTATTTTTTGCTGCCTTTTAACGATTACAAATGAAAGTATAAAATTAATGGGCACAATGACTAATACAGAACCGATAATACTTGCTTCAAAATAGTCTGAGCTATAAATAAATGGATTGATAGCCTGTAGAATAATTGATGTGTTTAATAAGGCATATACAAATGGTACCGTTAGGTTAATACGTTCCGGACCTTTAATTGTGTTTTTATTCGCTTGTTTTTCCAACCAAAATCGAATAATTAAAAACAACGAGATAAGAATAATCAATTGAAAAACAGCATGAATTACTGTTATCCAACCGTATGGGCTTATATATATATCAATAACACTCAATTGTTCAGTTAGTGATATAAAACCTTTAAATACATAATTAAAACAACGGGATGATATTTGCCATTGGGCAATAAAATAGGCGAAAGTTAATATTACATTTAGCCGAGTAGCTGAATACTTTTTCCCACTGTTTAGGGTCAAGAACAGTGCGAAAATAATCGTTGAGTCGAAGAGGAAATCAAATAAGTCAACCAGGGCATAAGTGAGTGCCAGCGGCTGATGGCTAGTAAAGTAAGCATAAAGATATAAGCCAAGATTACCCAGGACAATGCACAGCGGTAATATAAATTGTACGTTCCGTTTCATCATAAATCCTTTTAATAAGAAAGGCCGATATAAATCGGCCTTTCTTCCATATTACAGAACCAGTAATAAATTACTTTTCCTGAATACCCAGCAGTTTCTCCAGATAATGAATGTTGGTTCCGCCTTTCTCGAACCCTTTGTCATTCATAATCCGCAGCTGCAGGCTGACGTTGGTTTTTATACCGTCGATAATCAGCTCGGCCAGTGCGTTCTTCATACGGGAAATCGCAACTTCGCGGGTTTCACCGTAAGCAATCAGTTTACCGATCATGGAGTCATAATATGGTGGTACCGTATAGCCGGCATAAATATGAGATTCCCAACGGATACCAAAACCGCCCGGCGCGTGGAAACGGGTAATCTTACCCGGAGACGGCAGGAAGTTATTTGGATCTTCGGCGTTAATCCGGCATTCGATAGCGTGACCATGAACCTGAATATCTTTTTGTTTGATAGACAGTTTCTGACCGTCGGCAACGCGAAGCTGCTCTTTGATCAGGTCAACGCCAGTGATCATTTCTGTCACCGGATGCTCAACTTGAATACGGGTATTCATTTCAATGAAATAGAACTCGCCGTTTTCATACAGGAATTCGAAAGTTCCTGCGCCGCGATAACCAATTTCGATACAGGCTTTGGTACAACGTTCACCGATATAGCGACGAAGCTCTTCGGTAATGCCCGGTGCCGGCGCTTCTTCAACCACTTTCTGGTGACGACGTTGCATTGAGCAATCGCGCTCTGCCAGATAAACCGCATTTCCCTGACCATCAGCCATAATCTGAATTTCAATATGGCGAGGATTCTCAAGGAATTTTTCCATATATACCATGTCGTTGTTGAAAGCTGCTTTAGCTTCCGCACGGGTCATGTTGATGGATTCTTCCAGATCTTTGTCGCTGCGCACTACGCGCATACCACGACCGCCGCCGCCGCCTGACGCTTTGATAATAACCGGATAGCCGATGTTCTTGGCAAACTCACGGTTTTTAACCATATCATCATCCAGTGAACCGTCGGAACCCGGTACACAAGGTACGCCGGCTTTTTTCATTGCGCTGATGGCAGAAACTTTGTCACCCATGATGCGGATGGTTTCTGCTTTCGGTCCGATGAAAATAAAGCCTGAACGTTCAACTTGTTCAGCAAAATCAGCGTTCTCAGATAAGAAGCCGTATCCCGGATGGATAGCATCGGCGCCGGTAATTTCAGCAGCGGCTATCAGGGCCGGAATATTTAAATAGCTTTTTACCGATTGGGCAGGACCGATACATACGGTTTCATCTGCCAGCAGAACGTGTTTTAAATCGCGATCTGCGCTGGAGTGAACGGCAACCGTTTTGATTCCCAGCTCTTTACACGCACGTAAAATACGTAATGCGATCTCACCGCGGTTAGCGATGACAACTTTTTCAATCTTGTCCAGTTTCTTCTTAGACATAGCTCGCCTCGTTATTCGATGATGACTAGCGGCTCGTCAAATTCTACCGGCTGCCCGCTTTCTAACAGAATCGCTTTTACAACGCCTGCTTTATCTGCTTCGATTTGGTTCATCATTTTCATTGCTTCAACGATACATAAGGTATCGCCAACGGCAACAGTTTGGCCAACTTCAATAAATGCTTTGGCATCAGGGCTTGGGGTGCGGTAGAAAGTCCCAACCATTGGTGAGCGCACGATATGACCGCTGATAGCTGCAGGTGCTGCTTCAACCGGCGCGGCAACCGCGGCGGGTTGAGCAACCGGTGCAGCCATTTGCGGCATGGCATACTGTTGCATCGGCATATAGCTGCCTGCTGCCGGGCTACGGCTGATACGAACTGACTCTTCGCCTTCAGAAATCTCTAACTCGTTAATGCCAGACTCTTCAACTAGTTCGATCAGTTTTTTAATTTTACGAATATCCATAGGTGTGATTCCGTATTCTCTCGTTGCGTGGAATAAAAAAATTATTGCAGTCGGCGGGCTGCCGCCTGCAGGGCAAAGTCATAGCCGTCAGCGCCGAGACCACAAATAACACCGACTGCAATATCGGAAAGATATGAGTGATGTCTGAAAGGTTCTCGTGCATGGACGTTAGACAGATGAATTTCAATAAACGGTATATTGACCGCTAACAGCGCATCCCGAATAGCCACACTGGTATGGGTAAACGCTGCCGGATTAATGAGGATAAAATCGACAGAGCCGCGAGCCTGATGGATCGCATTAATAATTTCGTGCTCTGCGTTTGATTGCAGATGAGAGAACTCAAAGCCTAAGCGCTGAGTTTCGTTATCTAATTTTTTGACGATATCAGCCAGCGTAGTATGACCGTACTTCTCTGGTTCGCGGGTCCCTAATAAATTTAGGTTAGGCCCGTTTAACAGCAAAATGTGCGTTTTTTTCGTCATTGTGCTGGCATCTCCGGCAATCAAACAGTAATCGTTAAAAGTAACTCGATGTCATCCAATTGTCACTATTCTTATTGGAAAATTGTATGACGTCGCAGAAATAAAGTGCGCCATTATATCTATATCGGCGAAATTAGCAGCCTTTTACTGGTCTTATCAGCGAAGATTGTTTAACCATATTCGAGCAAAGCCTTGTCTGGTAAGCCATTAGCGAGAATAAACAGGTATAAGTTATTTGCGTTTTATCATCCATTGGGTGAATTTTTTATAGCGAACGACTAACAACAGTGCTGATATCAGAGCATAAATCACAATTTGTAGCGATAGTACTTTGGTGGATAACAACCCGTGCAGAGGGGCTAATATCGCGACCAGATAGATAAAATTATGTAATCGCTGCCAGTTAGAGCCTAATTTTCGCTGTAAGTTCTGGGTGGATGTCACCGTTAAGGCAAACAGAATGATCCAACTGATAATACCCAGTATCAGATAATTGCGTTTAACCAGCTCGCCGAATAATAAAGACATATTCAGCCCGAGCTCCAAAGCGCTATAGCTGATGAGGTGTAACGAAGCCCAAGCAAAACACCATAGCCCCAGCAATCTGCGACAGCGTACTAAAATCGGCATATGCAGCGCACGGGCCAGCGGTGAAACCAACAGGGTTGCTAGCAATAACTTTAGCGCCATTCTGCCGGTGTAGTGCTGAATATCTTTTGCCGCATCGGCACTGAGCCAGCCCTGATTAATTGATAAAATTAGCCATAAAAAAGGGATAAAGGCCAGTAAGTGTAGCCCCAGTTTTAGCCACTTAATGTTTTTTGGTGTTAGCCGCACTAGAAGTTGCTCCGTAAGTCCAAGCCGCTGTACATAGAGGCGACCCGATCGGCATAACCGTTAAATAGCAAAGTAGGCTGGCGTTTGACGTCCAGAATGCCACCGGAGCCAATCACCCTTTCCGTCGCCTGAGACCAACGTGGATGGTCAACTTGAGGATTTACATTAGCGTAAAATCCATATTCATTAGGCGCACTCAGGTTCCAGGTTGTTGGCGGTTGCTGTTCTGTTAGCCTAATTTCAACGATGGATTTGATGCTTTTAAACCCGTACTTCCACGGCGTGATTAATCGGACCGGTGCGCCATTTTGGTTTGGCAACGTTTTGCCATAAACGCCGACGGTGAGTAACGTTAGCGGGTTCATCGCTTCATCCATGCGCAAGCCCTCAACGTAAGGATATTCCAAACCGCCACCGGTGAACCTGTTGGCCTGACCGGGCATCTGTTCAGGGTCGTATAACGTATGAAAAGCCACATAGCGGGCTTTACTGGTTGGTTCTGCGAATTTAATCAGCTTACCTAATTCAAATCCGATCCAAGGAATAACCATTGACCAGGCTTCGACACAACGCAGGCGATAGATTCTCTCTTCTAGCGCAAAGCGTTTGATTAAGTCATCGATGTTTAGTGTGATCGGTTTGGCGACTTCACCGCTGATATGGATCTGCCAGCCTTCTGTTTTGAGCGAGCCTGAGTTAGCGGCAGGATCGGCTTTATCTAAGCCGAATTCATAAAAATTGTTATAGCCGGTCACTTTATCTTCAGGCGTCAGAGGCAGATCGGCGTGATAGGCGGCAGGTTTAGTGAAGTCGAGCGGCTTACCTGAGGGAGCGGTAGGTTTTTCACTGCCTTTAAGCCATGAAAACAGTTCGGCCTGAGCGCTTATCGGTAGCGTTAACGCGGCGGCGGTAAGACCCAGCGCCTGTAAAACCTTCCGGCGCTGATAAAATATCTCTTCTGGCGTCACGCTACTTTCTGTTAATCGTGATTTCTTGGTCATCGTGATTTCTCTGCTGCAATAGGTTTGTGATGTTATTCAATCTTTATAGACAAAGAATGGCCGTAAAAGTGTCTTTATGCCACGATAGTTTTGCCGAGGGGGATAAAAAAGGAATAATAAGAATAGGCGAGAATATTGATAAGCAGCGTAACGCCATTGATTTAGTTGGCGTTACGCTGTGTGTTGGCTTAGCGAGTTTTTACGATAACGCGGCCAGTTACTTTATTGTTTAATAAACTTTCTGCTGTTTTAGGAACATCAGCCAAGGAAATTTCCGTGGTGGCGAGCTGGTAGAAACTCTCTGGCAGGATTTCAGCCAGACGTTTCCAAGCCTGAGCACGGCGGGCTGGCGGGGTCATTACTGAATCAACGCCCTGCAGGCGGACATTACGCAGAATAAACGGCATCACGGTTGTTGGTAGTTTATATCCGCCAGCCAGACCACAGGCTGCAACAGTAGAGCCGTAGTCCATTTGTGCAATGATTTTAGCCAGCATGTCACCGCCAACAACGTCGATTGCGCCGCCCCAGCGCTGTTTTTCCAGCGGGCGAGGTGCATCACTAAAGCTGTCTCTTTCAATAACAAAATTGGCACCAAGAGAAAGTAAATATTCGGCATTTTGCTGGCGGCCGCTGACGGCACACACCTGATACCCTAATGCATGCAGTAAGGCCACGGCAGCACTGCCAACGCCACCGCTGGCACCGGTAACCAAAATTTCACCGCTTTCAGGCGTAATTCCGCCGTCCTCCAGTGCCATTACGCATAACATGGCGGTAAAACCGGCAGTGCCTATCACCATGGCTTTACGCTGGTCTAACCCGCTAGGCAGCGGAACCAGCCAGTCACCGTTAACTCGAGCCTGTTCGGCTAACCCACCCCAGTGGGTTTCACCAACGCCCCAGCCGGTGAGTAAAACATTTTGTCCTACCTGATAGCGCGGATCTTCACTGGCACTTACCGTTCCGGCAAAGTCGATGCCGGGTACCATTGGAAAGTCACGAATGATTTTGCCTTTTCCGGTCACGGCTAGAGCGTCTTTATAGTTAATGCTGGACCAGTTTACATCGACGGTGACATTGCCAGCCGGTAGTTGTTCGGTTGAAATCTCACGTAATGAGGCTAGAGTTAGCCCATCTTGTTGCTCAAGAACCAGTGCTTTTATCATATTATCGCTCTTATCCAGAAGGTTAGAAGGGACGGATTGGGCAGAAAGGCGTTCATCCGAGATCGGGTCTTTGGGCTATTATTCGCTTTTGCTCTCTTCGGGGCAATAAATTAAGGCCACGGGATTTAATCAAGCCGAGCTGATTGTGGTGCACAAAAAGGTTGAATGATGAATCTTAATAATGTTAGTTGCTTGATCCTTATGAAAAGAATGACTCTTTCTTTCCAAAATAAGGGATTGGACAACTAATTAATCATAAAGCTGGCTATAATCTTAAGGTATTAGTCAAAAACTCAGCGGTGTGATGATGTTATCCCACCATAAATTTATCTTACAGATTAGAATCAAATTGTTATGGGAATGAGATTTACCGCCAGACTGTCGATTTTTATTTCTCTATTAGTCTTCCTAACCATGGTTGTCGCGCTGCTTACCAGTATGTTAAGCGTCTACTTTGTGGGGGAAGACAAGATGGGGAAACACTGGCGAGCCTTGGCTTCCACCGTCGATCAGGCTTTGATTTATCAAAAGCCTGAGTCATATGATGGTTGGCTTCCTGTCATTATGTATGCGACGGGAGTACGACACTTGACCATTAGTGACGGGCAAGGTCAGGTGGTGTATACCCATTCCACAGAGAGTAAGGCCGGATTCTGGGACTATTTTCATAGCTTGAGTGAGGCCGACCTTCAGTTGCCTCAGCATCCGAAATATAGCCTAAAGATCGTCTATGCTAACCCCATTCTCAGCACTATCTTCTCTGTGCCAACCATGCTGTCTATTTTGGCGGTAGTGGTGTTTATCTCATTGGTTCTATGTTGGTGGATCCGCTGGTTAAAGCGTCAATTTAAAGGGCTTCTATTATTGGAAGAGCGTTCGTGGCGGATTTTAGCCGGTGAGCGTGAAGATGTAGCAATCGGTAATATTCATGAATGGCCGGTGAATACCAGCGGAGCTATCGATCGCTTATTGTCAGATTTGAAAAATATGAGTGAGGAACGGCTACGGGTTGATAAGCTTATCAGAGCCTTTGCCGCACAGGATTCACAAACGGGTTTAAATAACCGGTTATTTTTTGACAATCAGCTAGCGACACAGTTGGAAGAAACCAACGTGCACGGCGTTGTGATGATGATTCGCCTGCCCGAGTTGGAGCTGTTAGTCGAAGAGCATGGTAAAGAAGCTATCGACGACCTGCTCTATATGCTGGTAAATATGCTTTCTACCTTCATTATGCGACACCCCGGTGCATTGCTGGCTCGCTATTTTAGTAATGATTTCAGCGTGATGTTGCCGCACCGTTCATTAAGAGAGGCTGATTCTATTGCCGCTCAGTTGGTGAATGCTATCGGTACATTGCCTATTGTTCCCGGTATTGAGCGAGAGTCACTGATTCATATTGGCGTTTGTGCTTATCACAGCGGCCAGCTTGCTGAGCAGGTGATGGATAATGCCGAACAGGCTGCCCGTACGGCTGAGTTGCAGGGTGGAAACGGCTGGTTTATTTACGATAGCCCGGTGCCGGAGACTGCCAGAGGAAGCGTTCGCTGGCGTACGTTGCTAGAGCAAGTATTGGCTCGCGGCGGTCCTGAAATTTACTATAAGCCGGCAGTGACTATTAACGGTGACTTGAATCACCGGGAGATACTGGTTCGTATTCGTGACGGCAGTGAGGAACTACACCCGGCAGAGTTCATGCCATTAGTGCAGCAATTTGGTCTGACGGAGCGATTCGATCGTCAGGTCATCAGTAAGTCATTACCTCTGCTTGATTTGTGGCCAGATGATTCTATTGCGGTTTCAATCACCGTCGACTCCCTGCTAAAACACTCTTTTCAGATATGGTTACGGGATAATTTGCTGGAAAGAACAAAAGATCATCGTAAGCGAATTATATTTGAACTTGCAGAGGCAGATGTAGGTCAATATAGCGACCGTTTACGTTCTGTTATCCGGTTATTAAACGCAGTGGGCTGCCGTTTGGGAATTGTGCAGGCGGGCCTGACGGTGGTGAGTACTCATTATATTAAGACGCTGCCGATTGAAGTGATTAAACTTCATCCGGGTCTGGTACGAAATATTGACCGGCGACCAGAGAATCAATTATTTGTTGATAGTTTAGTCAGCGCCTGCGAAGGCACTAATATTATGGTTATGGCGGCAAGCGTAAGAACGAATCTTGAATGGAAAACGCTGTGTTCTCGGGGAGTTATCGGTGGACAGGGTGAATTTTTTGCCTCACCGAAGAAGATTCCGACTTCTCAAGAAAAAAATACTGGGCGTTATCGTCATTTTTAACTCTGAATTATGTATGTTTTTCACGTAGAATAGCGTTCCTTGCTTATCTATCTTTATTTGCCTGTGCGTGATGTTGCGCGTAAGCCGATAAATTAAGTTAAAAAGTTTATGCGCTGTGTGTTGATTGACCCTAAATACAACATGCGGATTGAGCTCACGTAGGATGCGGCCATTAAGATGCACGCTTTTTGTGCCTTGTAGCAGTCCTTCGTGGTTGGTTAAAGTTGGCGGCTTAATATACCGCCTCTGCTTTCAGGATTACTCTCTAGAATGTTTAAGAAATTTCGTGGCATGTTTTCTAATGACCTGTCTATAGACTTGGGTACTGCGAATACCCTGATCTATGTAAAAGGGCAAGGCATCGTATTGAATGAACCATCAGTGGTCGCTATTCGTCAAGATCGCGTCGGCTCGCCGAAAAGCGTTGCGGCTGTTGGCCATGAAGCTAAACAAATGCTGGGGCGTACTCCGGGCTACATTGCTGCGATTCGTCCAATGAAAGATGGCGTTATCGCTGACTTCTTCGTGACGGAAAAAATGCTTCAGCACTTTATTCGTCAGGTTCATAGCAATAGCTTTTTACGTCCAAGCCCTCGCGTATTGGTTTGTGTTCCGGTTGGTGCAACTCAGGTTGAGCGTCGTGCTATTCGTGAGTCAGCTCAGGGCGCAGGTGCTCGCGAAGTATTCCTGATTGAAGAACCAATGGCGGCTGCTATCGGTGCCGGTTTACCGGTTTCTGAAGCAACAGGTTCAATGGTTGTCGATATCGGTGGTGGTACCACTGAAGTGGCGGTCATTTCACTTAACGGTGTGGTTTACTCTTCTTCTGTACGTATCGGTGGTGACCGCTTTGATGAAGCGATCATTAACTATGTGCGCCGTAACTATGGTTCACTGATTGGTGAAGCAACGGCAGAGCGTATTAAACATGAAATCGGTTCGGCTTACCCGGGCGATGAAGTGCGTGAAATCGAAGTTCGTGGCCGTAACCTTGCAGAAGGTGTACCGCGCGGATTTACGCTGAACTCCAATGAAATTCTTGAAGCATTACAGGAGCCACTGGCAGGTATCGTTAGTGCGGTTATGGTTGCCTTAGAGCAATGTCCTCCAGAACTGGCATCAGATATTTCCGAGCGCGGAATGGTTCTGACCGGTGGTGGTGCTCTGCTGCGTAATTTAGATCGCTTACTGATGGAAGAAACAGGTATTCCTGTTGTTGTCGGTGATGATCCTCTGACATGCGTTGCCCGCGGTGGCGGTAAAGCGTTAGAAATGATCGATATGCACGGCGGCGATTTATTCAGCGAAGACTGATTTCAGTTTTTGTTCTCTGATTGCAGATATTTTCAAGGATTAGGCTTTGGTTCCTGTGCTTTGGAGCCTGTTTCCCCTTGTCAGTGAAGGTATCTGCTATATCAGGTAACAAAAAGAAATAAGTTGTCCCTGCATGAGGGGTTTTTAGCCCCTTTCTATCGTCAAGGATAATGCAATTTATGAAGCCCATTTTTAGCAGAGGCCCGTCCCTGCAGCTCCGTCTATTTTTAGCTGTTATCTTTGCTATTGTGCTGATCGTTGCCGATAGCCGATTAAACGTTTTTTCAAAAGTACGCACCTTTCTGGATACTGCGATTAGCCCGTTCTTTTTTGTGGCTAATGGACCGCGTGACGTTCTGGACGGTGTTTCTGACACTTTTACCTCCCGCGAAGATCTACAGAAAGACAATCAGGCCCTACGACAGGAGCTTTTGCTGAAAAGTAGTGATCTGCTATTGCTCGGGCAACTACAGCAGGAAAATAATCGTTTACGTGAACTGTTGGGCTCGCCGTTACGCGGTGATGAACATAAGATGATCACGCAGGTGCTCTCTACTGAATCCGATCCGTACAGCTATCAGGTGGTGATCGATAAAGGTTTTCAGAATGGGGTCTATGAAGGCCAGCCGGTTATCAATGACCGGGGGGTGGTCGGTCAGGTCGTCGCCGTTGCCCGCAATACCAGCCGCGTACTATTGATCTGTGATACATCCCACTCTTTACCCATTCAGGTTTTGCGTAATGATATTCGGGTTATTGCGGTAGGCTCAGGCTGCACTGACGATCTGCAACTGGAGTATTTGCCTCGCGATACGGATATTCGTGTTGGTGATGTGTTGGTGACTTCCGGATTAGGCGGGCGTTTTCCTGAAGGTTATCCGGTTGCCGTGGTTTCTTCGGTGACGATTGATGACCAGCGCGCCAATACCGTTATTCAGGCTCACCCTACGGTGGGTTTACAGCGTTTACGCTATTTATTACTGCTTTGGCCTAGTGATAGGGATGACGATAAACCCTTACCTCCGGATGAGGTCAGACGCATTGCTAAAGAGCGTTTACGTCAAATGATGCCTCAGGTGTTACCACCTGAAACGACTCCGGCACCGGTCACTGAGACTAATACAACCACGCCTGCAGCCACCGGCACCACCACACCGGTTTCAGGTGCAGCACCGGCATCCAATCGAAATAATAATCGACCAGCTCCTATCACCCGACCAGCGTCAGGCCAGCCGGCCAGAGGCGGGCAATGAGCCATTATAATAGCTCTGGCCTTTGGGTGATTTGGCTATCATTTCTGATCGCTTTAGTTTTGCAGACTATGCCATGGCCGGACGAGCTATATTTATTTCGCCCGTCATGGGTGACATTAATGGTTATTTATTGGGTTATGGCGTTACCTCATCGGATTAACGTAGGTACCGCCTTTGTTTTAGGTCTGATTTGGGACCTAACATTAGGATCCACGCTGGGCGTCAGAGGCTTATCCTTGGGGATTATTGCCTATGTGGTCGCCTTCCGCTGTCAGCTATTACGTAATATGGCGCTGTGGCAACAGGCTCTGGTTGTGGTGCTATTGTCTCTGGTGATGGGCGTTATCGTATTTTGGGCTGAGTTTATGGTTCGTAATGTGACTTTCCGCCCTGAAATTTTCTGGAATAGTGTCACTAATGGCCTGTTGTGGCCGTGGATTTTTCTGTTAATGCGTAAAATACGCCGGCGCCTTGCCGTTAGATGAGACTTGGTATGCAACCTATTTATCTGGCTTCAGCCTCTCCCCGCCGCAGTGAATTACTGACACTATTACAAATCCCATTTGAACGCTTGGTTATTGATGTTGAAGAACAACAACGGCCCGGTGAAGCTGTAAATGACTATGTTTGCCGGTTGGCAAAGTCTAAGGCCCAGGCCGGTGTCTTAGTGGCTGAGAAAGATTATCCGGTACTGGGGGCCGATACCATCGTGGTGTTGAACGGCAAAGTGCTGGAGAAACCGAAAGATCGGGACGATGCAGCCCGTATGCTGAGTTTGCTATCCGGAAATCAGCATCAGGTTGTTACTGCGATTGCTTTTGCTAATCAAAGACATGTGATGTGCTATTCTGTTATTACTGATGTGATTTTTCGCACGCTAACTCAACAAGATATCGAATCATATATTGTTAGCGGTGAACCAATGGATAAAGCCGGATCTTACGGTATTCAGGGCTTTGGTGGCAGCTTTGTCCGCGCAATTAACGGTAGCTATCATGCAGTTGTAGGCTTGCCCCTAGTCGAGACCCGTGAGCTTCTGACTAAGTTTGTTCAGGCGAACATCGGCGATATAAATAAGGAATTAGAATGACAGCTGAATTATTAGTTAACGTAACGCCGTCAGAAACCCGCGTGGCTTTTATTGACGGTGGAATACTGCAAGAAATCCATATCGACCGCGAATCTAAACGCGGAATTGTGGGTAATATTTATAAAGGGCGCGTTAGCCGCGTATTACCCGGAATGCAGGCTGCGTTTGTCGATATCGGATTGGATAAAGCTGCTTTTCTTCATGCATCAGACATCATACCGCATACTGAATGCATCGCTGATAATGAACAAAAACAGTTTAACGTTCGTGATATTACCGAACTGGTTCGTCAGGGGCAGGATTTAGTCGTTCAGGTGGTAAAAGATCCGCTGGGCACTAAAGGCGCTCGACTAACGACCGATATCACTCTTCCTTCCCGCTACTTAGTTTTTATGCCGGGTGCATCTCACGTGGGGGTTTCTCAACGTATAGATAGTGAAGAAGAGCGCGAGCGGTTAAAACAGATTGTGTCCGAATATTGTGATGAAATGGGCGGATTTATTATTCGTACCGCGGCGGAAGGTGTAAGAAGCGAAGAGCTGGCACAGGATGCTGCCTTTCTGAAACGCTTATGGGGTAAGGTTCTTGAGCGTAAAGGCCGTGGCGGAACTAAAAATAAGCTATACGGTGAACTGGCGCTGACCCAGCGCGTGCTGCGTGATTTTGCCGGTGAGTCATTGGACAGAATTCGCGTTGACTCCCGTCTGACTTATGATTCTCTGGTGGAGTTTACCACTGAGTTTATGCCGCAAATGACCGCTAAGCTCGATCGCTATATCGGTAAGCAGCCAATCTTTGATTTATATGACGTTGAGAACGAAATTCAGCGAGCATTAGATCGCAAGGTTGAGCTCAAGTCCGGTGGTTATCTGATTATCGATCAGACTGAAGCCATGACCACTATTGATATTAATACCGGCGCATTTGTGGGTCATCGTAATTTAGATGAAACCATTTTTAACACCAATATTGAAGCAACTCAGGCGATTGCCCGGCAGCTTCGGTTACGTAATCTTGGCGGCATTATTATTATCGATTTTATCGATATGACGTCGGAAGATCACCGCCGCCGGGTCCTGAGCTCATTAGAGCAGGCGCTGGCGAAAGATCGCGTAAAGACCGGGGTCAATGACTTCTCTGCTCTGGGGCTGGTTGAAATGACCCGTAAGCGGACTCGTGAGAGTCTGGAACACGTGCTATGTGGTGAATGCCCCAGCTGCCGTGGGCGTGGAAGAGTTAAAACCGTTGAAACAGTATGTTATGAAATTCTGCGGGAAATTGTCCGGGTGCACCATGCCTATGATGCCGATCGCTTCTTAGTCTATGCTTCTCCAGATGTCGGTGAAGCGCTGAAAAGCGAAGAGTCTTATTCTTTAGCCGAAGTTGAGCTGTTTGTCGGTAAGCAGGTTAAAATACAAATAGAGCCACTGTATAACCGAGAACAGTTTGATGTGGTGATGATGTAGTTGATACAGATAATTTTTATATATTGGTCTCAGTTTGACCGGTGTTTAAGCCAACGGATGGCTGTTGATTGTTAAAGTCGCTGTATTAGGGGAATAGGGGGAAGGATGAGGCGAACCAGCCACATGCTATTAAAAGTACTCACTGTACTATTAGTGTTACTTACGCTGATTGTCGGTGGCTTGCGCGTTACTTTACCCAATATTAATCAACACCGTGAGTTTATTTTAGATAGCGCATATAAACTGACCGGAATTCCTATGCAGATAGAGCATATGGACGGTAGTTGGGAAATGTTTGGCCCGACGTTAGATTTACGCGATATCACCCTACAAACGACCGTCGGGAACATTGATATTTCCCGTGTCACATTAGCCCTTGATGTTTGGCAATCTCTGCTCCATTTCCGCTGGCAGTTCCGAGATCTTACATTTTATCAATTGAATGGCGATCTGGACTACACGTTTGGGCAATCCCAGCAAAGTGAAGGTGACTCGCAAGCGGCGACGCTAGAAAACATCTTCTTAAAGCAGTTTGACAATTTTACCCTCAAAGATAGCCATCTTTCTTTTTTAGGGCTGTCTGGCGATCGTATTTCGTTGAATATACCTCGTTTAAGCTGGCTTAATGACCGAGCCCGTCACCGGGCAGAGGGGCAGCTTGATGTTACTACGCCGGCAGGTAAGCACGGGTTATTGCAGGTTCGCTTGGATTTAAGGGACCAAGAGGGGCTATTGGATAACGGGACTGTTTATTTACAGGCTGATAACGTTGATATGATGCCATGGCTAAGCCTTTGGTTTAAGACTAATTCTGGATTTGATAATGCCCAATTCAGTCTGGCATCTTGGTTGTATATTAAAGATGGAGAAATTGATGGCGGTGATGTTTTACTCAGTAAAGGTAATGCAACCTGGCACAGTAACGATCAGAACCATCGGTTAGACGTTGAACAACTGTCGGTAAATATGAGTCGACAGCCAAATGGCTGGCGCTTAGATGTACCCTCCCTCAATTTAAAAACTGACGGAGCTGAATGGCCGAAAGGTAAAGTAAGCCTGTTCTGGCAGCCGGAAGCCGTTTTAGCTTCCGGTGAAAAGCGTGAAGAGCAATTGCGTATTCGTGCCAGTGGCCTGAATCTTGATCGAATCAACCCACTATTACCCATATTTAGCTTTCTGACTCCGGATGTGCTTGACGTTTGGTTTAAGCTTAATCCCAAAGGTGACCTGCCGCTGGTTGCGTTAGATATTCCATTGCAGACACCGGAACAGACTCAGTTTTTAATTAACTGGAAAGATGTTAACTGGCAGCCATGGAAACAAATTCCTGGCAGTAACCACACCGATGGTTCTATTCGAGGTAGTGCCAGTAGTGGAAGCGTCAATGTTATTCTGAATAACAGTACTCTGCCTTACGGCGATATGTTCAAAGCACCGCTGGAAGTCAGTCAGGCGAATGCCACGGTAAATTGGAGCCATGATAAAGACCATTTTCGCCTATGGGGCGATAAAATAGATGTGCAGGCTAAATCTCTGTGGGTTAACGGCGGTTTTGATTTTACCGCCGTTGAAGGAGAGCAGCCGTGGCTTAGCATATTAGCCGGTATCAGGCTTTATGACGGCGGCGATGCGTGGCGCTATTTTCCGGTACCTTTAATGGGTAAAGATTTGGCCGACTATCTCTCATCGGCGATTATTGCCGCGAAGTCTGATAACGCGACGCTGATTTACTCCGGTAATCCGCAGAAATTCCCTTATCCGGATAAAGACGGCCTGTTTGAGGTTTATGCTCCGCTGACCGAGGCGATCTTTAAATTTCAGCCAGACTGGCAGCCTCTGTCTGAGATGTCTATAGACCTAGATTTTATTAATGATGGCCTATGGATGAAGGCTCCGAGGGCCAAGCTGGGAAATGTTACCGGAACGGATATTGAAGCCATTATTGCAGACTTTTCTAAACAACATTTGACGGTAACGGCTGATGTTAACGGTGAAGGGCGGGATGTTCGTGACTATCTGAATCACTCTCCGATGAAAGATACTATTGGTTCAGCGCTGGATGAACTGGATATTGGTGGTAATGTTCGTGGGCACTTACAGTTAGGCATTCCGCTGGACGGTGAGGATGTTATTGCGAAAGGTAAAATAAGCTTAAGTAATAACAGTCTGTATATTAAGCCTATTGAATCTACGTTAGAAAATCTTAGCGGCAGTTTTGATTTTAATAACGGAAACCTGACCAGTGGGCCGCTGGCCGCAAACTGGTTCGGGCAGCCGGTTAGTCTTAATTTTAGTACTCAAGAAACCAAAAAAGATTATAAGGTGAATATTAATCTCAACGGTAATTGGGCGCTGGCTAAACTGCCGTGGTTACCCGATAGCATTAAGCCTAAGCTGTCCGGTAATGCTAGTTGGAAAAGCGCTGTCGATATTACACTGCCGCCGAAAGGTACGGCTAAATATGATGTGGCGTTTAGCGGTGACCTGAAGAGTGTAAGCAGTCGCTTACCAGCTCCGTTAAATAAGAGTGCAGGCACTTCGCTACCGATAAAGCTTGAAGCTAACGGCGATCTGAACGGATTTAGAATGAACGGATCCTTTGCTGGTAATCAGGATATCGATAGCCAGTGGGCGTTCGGAAAAAATGGCACTAAGTTATCCCGCCTAACGTGGACCGCGAATAACGCGAAAACACTGGAATTACCAACAACGGATATGCTGTACATTCAGCTACCTGCTTTTGATGCTGAAAAGGTACTTCCGGTGCTAGCGCCGTTGTTAAATAGCAATAATCTTAGTGGCATTAATACACCCGGTGGTTTGCAATTACCTCAACGATGGATGTTTTCTGCTCCGCAGATGGCACTGGCCGGGCAATACTGGAATGGGTTGACGGTAGATGTGCAAAATCAACTGAATGCGACAAATATAGCCATCAAAGGGAAAGAGATTAATGGTTCGTTGGACATTCAGCCTGGCCAGCCATGGAATGTAAATATCGATTATTTTTACTTTAACCCCAAGCTAGATAGCCTGCTGAATTCTGACAAAAATGATGCCCATCAAGCCACTAAGGGGGAGCTCGCTGCCTTTAATCTTGAGCGGTTACCGGGAATGAAAATTCGCTGTAAAGATTGTTGGGGAATGGGGCAGCGCTTAGGGATTGTGAATGCTGACGTAAGCTTTCGTAATAACAGTATCAGTATCGCTAACGGGCTGATTGACGCCGGGGTTGCCAAGTTATTATACAGCGCTGATTGGCTGCGTTCACCTGCGGGTTCGGCAACTCGAGTTGACGGCCAGCTTTCTGGTGATAATGTGAGCCAAAGCATGCAGTATTTTGGCGTACATACACCACTCCAAGGTGCTCCATTTGATATCTCATTCGATCTTACATGGCAGGGTGAGCCATGGGCGCCTAGATTGGATACCTTAAATGGCCAAACAACCGCTAAGTTAGGTAAAGGTCAGATCAACGATGTCGGTGGGCATGCCAGCCAAATCCTTCAGCTTCTGAGTTTCAATTCGCTGCTGCGTAAGCTACGGCTCGACTTTAGCGATACCTTTAGCAATGCTTTTTTGTTTGATAGCATTACCGGTAGTACTAAAGTGGTTAACGGTATAGTGAAAACCAATGATTTACTGATTGATGGGCTATCGGCTGATATCGCCATTGATGGTAGCGTTGATTTAGTTAACCAACGATTGGCTCTTAATGCGGTGGTAGCACCTGAAATTTCTGCTACTGTAGGCGTTGCAACGGCATTTGTGATTAATCCGATAGCCGGCGCTGCGGTATTTGCAGCCAGTCAGGTGCTGGGGCCGCTATGGAATAAGGTTTCTTTTATTCGCTATAAGATTGATGGCGATTTTGGTAATCCGGTGGTAGATGAAGTACTACGTAAACCGATAGAGGATGGAAGTTGATGAGAAAGTCTAATGTTGCCTTATTACAATTATGCAGTGGGGATAATATTCGCGCTAACTTAGCGCAGATTGAACAACAAATTAAGCAACTGCAACCTCATGTGAAATTGGTGATGACGCCTGAGAATGCGTTATTGTTTGCGGATACGCCTGTTTATTATAAAAATGCGGAAACAGAAGGCAGTGGTCCTCTACAGGACGCTATTCGGGAAATGGCTATTCGTTATGGCGTCTGGATTCTTATCGGCTCAATGCCGTTAGTCAGTAAAGATGATCCTAATCGCCTGACCGCCAGTAGCTTATTGTTCGACGATCAGGGAGAGCTGAAGGCCCGTTACGATAAGCTACATATGTTTGATGTGGATGTGGCAGACAGCCATGGCCACTATCGTGAGTCTGATACTTATGATTACGGTAAGCATATTACCGTGGTTGATACCCCCGTTGGCCGGTTAGGGATGACTATTTGCTATGACCTGCGTTTCCCCGGCCTGTTTCAGGCATTGCGGGCTCAGGGCGCTGAATTAATTTCTATTCCGGCTGCATTTACCCGCGTGACCGGTGAAGCCCATTGGGAAATCTTGTTACGTGCCCGTGCGATAGAGAATCAGTGCTGGGTTTTAGCACCGGCTCAGGTCGGGCGCCATGGCGCTACCCGCCGTACTTGGGGCCATACCATGGCAATTGACCCATGGGGCACGATTGTTGGTTTGAATGCCGATACGGTGGAAGGAATAAAGGTTCATGTTGATACCTCTGGTATGCAAAAGCTTCGCGAGCAAATGCCAGTAATGCAACACAATAGATTTCAGCCGATGCTGATAAACCCACAGACAAAGAGCGAATAATCATTATGAATCTGACATTGGTCAGTGAGCAGTTACTTGCTGCTAATAAATTAAGCCATCAGGACTTATTTAACGTTCTTGGCCAAATGTCTGAACGTCGTTTGGATTATGCCGATCTCTATTTCCAATCCAGTTACCATGAGTCCTGGGTTATCGAAGATGGCATTATTAAAGATGGCTCTTACAACATCGATCAGGGCGTTGGCGTGCGAGCGGTTAGCGGTGAGAAAACAGGATTTGCCTATGCAGACCAAATTACGCTGAACGCATTAACGCAAAGTGCCCATGCTGCGCGCAGCATCGTCAGTGATAAAGGTAACGGAAAGAGTCATGTTTTAGGGGCTGTGAATTATGTTTCCCTCTATCCGGCCTTAGATCCGCTACAAAGCCTGTCCCGCGAAGCTAAAATTGAGCTATTGCATCAGGTTGATAAAGTTGCCCGTAATGCTGATAAACGAGTTCAAGAAGTGACGGCAAGCATCAGCGGTGTTTATGAGCAGGTACTGGTTGCCGCTACTGATGGAACCTTAGCCGCAGATATTCGTCCACTGGTTCGTTTCTCTGTTAGCGTATTAGTTGAAGAAGATGGAAAGCGTGAGCGCGGTTCTAGCGGCGGCGGTGGTCGGGTTGGCTATGACTATTTCCTTGAAAATACCGATATGGGAATCCGGGCTGAGGTTTACGCTCAGGAAGCCGTGAGAATGGCGTTAATCAATCTTTCGGCTATTGCGGCTCCCGCTGGTGCAATGCCCGTCGTTCTGGGTGCCGGTTGGCCGGGCGTTCTGCTACATGAAGCGGTAGGCCATGGGCTGGAAGGTGATTTTAATCGTAAAGGCTCATCTGTTTTCAGCGGGCGGGTAGGCGAGTTAGTGGCTTCTGAGCTATGTACCGTTGTTGACGACGGTACTATGGTTGGGCGCAGAGGCTCTGTGGCTATTGATGATGAAGGCGTTCCGGGCCAGTACAATGTATTGATCGAGAAGGGCATTCTAAAAGGTTACATTCAGGATAAGCTCAACGCTCGCCTGATGGGGTTATCACCAACCGGAAACGGTCGCCGTGAGTCTTATGCCTGCTTACCGATGCCACGCATGACTAATACTTATATGCTAGCCGGGCAGTCAACGCGTGAAGAGATCATCGCCAGCGTAGAATATGGTTTGTATGCGCCGAATTTTGGCGGAGGTCAGGTCGATATTACTTCCGGTAAATTTGTATTCTCTACTTCTGAAGCCTATCTGATCGAAAATGGCCGTATTGGCAAGGCGGTTAAAGGCGCAACCTTAATCGGTTCCGGTATTGAAGCTATGCAGCAAATTTCAATGGTGGGTAACGATCTGGCGCTGGATAAAGGGGTAGGCGTTTGTGGTAAAGAAGGGCAGAGCGTGCCTGTTGGTGTCGGCCAGCCTACCCTTAAGTTAGATAATCTGACAGTGGGCGGTACGGCTTAGTTTATTGATATAACTGGCCCTTCAGCGCGGAGGCTACTAGCGTCTCGGTGACGTTGGGCGCTATAGGCTATTTTCTGTCAGAAAGCAGGATTTATATCCGAACTGAGCTTTAGTTCGGCAATCTGATTAGCTTACGGACGTAGTGTCGTAAGGACTAATCGTTGTGCACTGTTTTTCAGGAGTTAAAATGAGTCTGTCTTATTATCAAATAGCGACCCAAAGCACCGTTCGGGGGCTGAATAATTTAGATCATCTGATCGATTTAGCCGTTATCTTCTGTGCTGAGAAAAAGATTGAGCAATCCGTTTTACTGAATGCGCGACTGTCGCCGGATATGTTCCCGCTGTCCCGCCAGGTTCAGTTAGTCAGCGATATGACAAAAAGCTGTGCTGCCCGTCTGGCTGGCCTTGACGTACCGAGCTACAAAGATGATGAAACCACTTTTGAGCAGCTAAAAGAGCGGATTGCAAAAACCATCGCGTTTATCCAAACCATAAAAGAGCAGGATTTCAACGGCTGTGAAGATCGTAAAGTCACACTCAATTGGTACCCGGATCCGATGACCAGCGAAGTGTTCCTGCTGCAACATTCTCTGCCGAATATCTATTTTCATATTACCACTGCGTACAATATTCTACGCCATAACGGTGTTGCCGTTGGTAAACGGGATTATTTAGGGCAAATTTAATTCGTTGTAACCTTATTATTTGCCAGTAATAGAGCTTTGGGGAATGTCTCCAAGGCTCTATTTTTTATTGCTGCTTCACTTCACACTGGCTTCATCTATTCTACATATTACATTGCTACATTTTTGCCATTAATGAACATGGCAGGAACCAGGCAATGTCCGCGATTGATATTTATCCTTATCCATCATCTAACTATGCGTTTTCATGGTATACACCGCGTTGGATGCATAGCCTGCCTTTACCGCTATTAGAGTTCTGGAGTTTTGGTATTAAAGAGGCGTTAAGCTGTATTTTTGCCGTCACTTTTTTTATTACCTTAGCGTTCTCTAAGCTGGTCCCGTTAGGGAATTTACCCCGTTATGATTTTGTTTTGATTATCGCTCTGGCGGTGCAATTTTTAATGGTGTATAGCGGACTGGAGACTAAAAGAGAGCTGATGGTTATTTCGTTATTTCATCTGCTCGGGCTGGCGTTAGAGATATTTAAAACATCGCCGGCAATTGGCTCATGGAGTTATCCCGAATTTGCCTATACCAAAGTATTCGGCGCGCCGTTATACAGTGGATTTATGCATGCTGCGGTGGCCAGCTTTATGTTGCAATCCTGGTGCCACCTTTCTTTAAGGTTGACGGGATATCCGCCTCACCTTGTGGCTATATTATTAGCATCCGCTATCTATCTGAATTTTTTTACTCATCATTTTATAGGTGATTATCGTTGGTTATTAACCATTGCGTTAGTGATTGTTTTTTGGAAAACAAAAGTTCACTTTAAACCCATGGTTCGTGAATTTTGGATGCCATTACCGCTGGCATTTTTATTCATCGGTTTCTTTGTCTGGATAGCTGAAAATATAGCCACGCTGTTTGGCGGATGGCAGTATCCGAATCAGGTGAATAGCTGGGCATGGGTCCATTTAAGTAAAATAGGCTCATGGGGACTATTAGTTGTAATAACTTTTGTTATCGTTGCTGAGTTGAAGTTATTCAGTAAACGTAAAGATAAATCTCAGCTGACAGATTAAAAAATAAGGACTATTTTCTCGAAGACATTATTTGGATACAGATAGTGACATTTAATTGAGTGATTATGTTGGTTAATTTTTTAGGAGTGTTAGGATGGTGAAATTGGTTTGTTTAATCTAATGTATTAGTTAACGGTCATCATTTTTGATTAAGAGAATATGAAGAGAAATACGCTGGGAATATTAGTTTTTTGTGTGTTGTTGATTATTGTCGGCATTGTGTTCAATAAGATGTATTCCACTGATGATACGTCTGCAATATCAACATCACCGCCAGCGACGACACAATCAAAGCCCGTGAGTTCATCTTCTGTTGATATAGATCAGCTCACCCGGCAAGACGTTGTCGTGAGTTATTTACGTAAGAATGATCGATTACCGGACTATTATGTGACAAAGCAACAGGCCCGTGCACAGGGATGGAATTCTCGAGAAGGTAATTTGTGCAGCATATTACCCGGTAGGGCAATTGGCGGAGATCGCTTTTCTAATCGGGAAAAAGCCTTACCTACCGCATCCGGGCGGATATGGTTTGAGGCAGATATTAATTATCGTTGCGGCCATCGAGGCGCAGAGAGATTACTTTATTCTAATGACGGCTTAATTTATGTGACCCACAATCACTATAAAAACTTTACTGAGGTTATACGATGATGAAAAAGGTTATTTTTGACTTTTCAAACATAGGGTCAATGTCTGATTTTTACCTGCAATTTGTCGATATATTTCTGCTACCGGATTGGTTTGGTAATAATCTTGATGCGTTATGGGACATGCTGACCGTACAAATTAATCTACCGGTAGAAATAGTATTTTTGCATTTTGATAAACAGTCGCTGGATTTTAGATCGCTATTTTCCCTGTTTAAAGATGCAGAAGAGGATTTAGACGGGCTACTGACTTTCACCCATTGAGCGTGACAATGGTTTAATTGTCAGCCTATTCCCGGCTATTTTGCATAAAATTTTCTTTGGTTATTCCCAGTTTTTTCATTTTACTGTTAAGCGTATTACTGTTTACTTTAAGCAGTTGAGCTGCGCCACCTTCCCCCGACACTTTTCCATTAGTGTGTTTCAGCACATCAATAATATGGCGTTTAACTATTTCATTCAGCGATAAAATACTCGGTTCGGCCCCTGATAATTCCTGCTCATACTCCCCAGGCTTTATATCCAGAATATCGCTATGAGATGAGATTAAGGCTTTTTCTAAACGGGCAATCAATTCTGCAATATTTCCCGGCCAGCCATAGGTGAGTAATGAACGCTGGAAACGGGTTGATAATAATGGCAAACGTCGCTGATATTTTTTTCCCAGCTTTAGCAGATAGTGGGTGACCAGCTCAGGAATATCTTCTTTTCGTTGCCTGAGGGGCAGTAGCGAGATACATAAACAAAACAGTCTGTCGAAGGCACAGCAGCTCAATAAATTATCAGAATCTACCAGCGTTTGATTGGGCAGCGTGCGGGTAATAATAATGTGAGACAAACGATCTTGCTCTTGCCCGATCTGGATATTTTTCATTATCTGAATGCGTATATTTTCAGGTAAACACTCAATGTTCTCAATAAGCAGCGTTCCGCCCGCTGCGAAATCAAACAGCGTATCGTTAATGGCATCTTGCTGAGATATTGTGACTACTTTAGGCGACTTATCTGGCTGGGTAATAAATAACGTCATGGTCTCAGCATAAAGCGCCGCAAGCGGCTTATCAGGCTGATTGAATAACTGATGAATATGGTGAGCTAAGCGGGATTTACCGGTACCTTCCTCACCGTTAATGACTATCGGCTGATGGCTTTGAGATATTGCAGGCAATTGGCTCAGTAAGGCAGAAATAGGACTGTTCTGTGCGGCAATAAATCCGGGGGGCAGTAGCTCTTTCGGCTGAGAAGCATGATGTGAGGTATGAGAAGAGTAACGGGTATGCTTGTTCTCTTCACTAATCAGCCCCAGATGTAATAACGCACGGGATGCCAATAGCGAGAATGGGCCGCGCAGCGACTCAACCAGTGCCGCGTGCTGCGGCTGGAAGGCGTTGACCTGATAGCTAAAAAATACTACGGCACCTAAGCGGGTATCATCCACTTTAAGCCGCATGACAATAGCTGACTTCACTTTGCGAAAGTGAGTTTTAACCACGAAATCAGTCAATGGTTCATCGGATAAACGGTTCAGAATGACGGTAGTAAAGTTATCACTGACAATAAAATTAGACAGAACGTGTTGCGGGATAGAAAGAACGTCCAGCTTCAGGTGGCTGCGATTTTGCGTGGCGAGTGCTAAGAACTGAATGCTCTGGATATCATCGCGATAATAATTCAGGAATATTCCATCAATAGGAAAGCTTTTCGGTGCGGCTTTGACACAGGCCGAAATGGCTTTATCCAAATGAAGAGTACTGCACAACGCTTCATGCATAGTAAGTATCCCTGTTATTTAGCCATGCCTCATGGGTTGTTTATTAGACTAATATTCTTAAATGTAAACTTTTGTATAGAGGCATGCCCTGATTTATCTCAATCTAATTAGGGTATTCATATTTATTTAAATATCAGTTTGTTATCTAGATTAATCACAGTGTGTTAAATGGTTAAAATATTGGGTTAGATGTTTTATATTTTGAACCAATATGTTCTCAATAAATTGAAATCAGATAATTAAAATAGAAAACCCCTTTTATCGATAAACCGATAAAAGGGGTTGGATGACGGCTAATAAACAACTACGTTGTCATTCTAATCAGTGCTTATCACCTTTGCTTTTATAACGGTGATAACCATCAACCATACCTTTAAACAGTGCGCTCAAGCTATCACCGGTAGTGCAAAGATACAGATGCACCAGCAAGAATAGCAGGGAGATTGCCGCCAGCCCGTAGTGGGTATAAGCCACAACCAGCTTGCCCGGAAGGCCAAATAAAGTTGCTGGCGTATAGTCGGAATAGAGCATCAATAATCCGGTAACTATCAGTAGCGGCACGACCAAATACATGACGGCGACGTAGCCTAGCTGCTGTAATGGATTAAATTTATTGTTCGCCGTCGGGTGCTCGGGGTGCTCCGCGCCGGTGAATATGCCATACAGATAGTATCTGGTTTGTCGATATATTCTGCCCAATAGCCCTGAAATCCTGATGATATAATGGTGACCATTTCCTAGCAGGTTTATCAGGATAAACATTAGCCAGATAATGCAGAGCGCGATACCAACGAAATTATGCAGATCAACCCAGGTTGCAAGTTCTCCCTGAGCGAAATGCATGCCAACGCCAGAGACCAATAACAAAATAAAACACAGGGCATTCAGCCAGTGCCACACCCGGACCGGTAGGGTATACAGGTAGGTTTTATGCCATGACATTGCTGCGGTTAATGACCTGCGTTTCGAGGCCGTCACTAAACGAATCAGGCCGTGCCCGAACAGTAGTAAGAATAGCCCTCCGGTGAGGGTGATAATGGTTTTATCCCAACGAATATCGCCGTTAGCACCAATCATATAGCTGTTGGTAAATAGCGTACCCTTAACCCACTGGATCTGTTTTTCTGCCGGAATGCCGCCCAAAGCATTGAGCTTATCCTGAAGCGCTTTGTCATCAAACAGCCCCTGATTAAGCAGGCTGCCGGCCAGGTTCTGTTCTACCGGCGTGAAGTTTTGTCGCTGAATTAACAGTGACTCTTCGGAGTGGCATTGCTTACAGGTTAGGCTCTCTTTAGCCGGTGCAATATTATGCAGGGTGGTGTCCTGACTGCTGGCATGACAATCGATGCAGCGCAGTGAGCTTAAGTGCAGTGGCGGATTGGGTAATGACTGATGCGTCAGGTCTTGCTCAGTGACTTTCTTACCTCCGGACAGGGTTTTATATACCGTTGGTCGGGTATGGCAGTCGGTACACATCGCGTTCGATGCTGTGATTTGCTGTGCAGTTGGTTGAGTGATAATACCCGCCTGCATGGTATGAGCGTCATGACAGGATTCACAGGTGAACTTCCCCTGATCTATCTTGGTTGCATGTACGCTCTTTTTATAAGCATCGGTAATCTTATGCTGGATCAGTCCGTGGCAGCTTTCACAACTGTTGGATGCCACGGTGGTTTGAACATGAGGCAGGGCCTCAAATCCGGCATTGCCGTTGACACTTTGGTGGCATGCTACGCAGGGAACTTTTGCGTGGACGCTGTCCTGATAGCTTTCATCCGTAATCAACAGCTTAGCTCCGGACTTATCCGGCGTAACGGCATGAATATCACTGTCACTATGGCAGCGCTGGCACTGGGCGTTAATGTCTCCGGCGGCCTGAGTATAAAGAGCAAAGGTGAGTAAGCCCAATATCCCGGCGGCACGGAAGATATACCCCAGCCATTTTCCTATTGATACTGTCTTCATCATATCCTCATCATGGTTTCATATTGGGGTATTTGAACAGGTGACAGCTATTGCAATAGACCTTGGATGGTTGATGCTCGCTATGGCATACACTACAAGGCACATCTTTACCGTAGTGAATTGAGTTGTGCGGGTTTGGCTCTGGGTGTGCCTCATCCGATTTTGGCTCGGTCATAGCGGCTATCTGGTCAGTACTTCCGTGACAGGTCAGACAGTTATCGTCGTTAGGTGGCGTGGTTGGGGTTTTAGCGCCGTGGCAGAGCTGACAACTGGCCTGATTACCGGTTGCTTCCAGTGGTTTATGGTAAGGTTTAATAGTGATATCACTGAGCTTTTGCTGAAAGGCTTTACCGTCATTGGCTGGCTCAGCCGTATTCTGAGCCCAGACGGTAAAGCTGAACAGCGCAAGTAAAACAATAGCGATACGTTGATAAATAGACATAGCTTCTCCCGTTGCTTAGGCGTTGTCTGATGCTGACGTGTTAAACAAAGGGTCGGCAGGTCTGGTGGCAATATGCGCTCCGGCAATCCTCCCCAGCACTAGTCCATCGGCGACGGCACAGCTGCCCAATCGGCTGGCACCATGCGGCCCGCCGGTGACTTCTCCGGCGGCATATAAACCATTAATTGGTTGCCCTGAAATGGAATCGATAACCTGTGCGTTAACGTTGATTTGAACGCCACCCATGGTGTAATGCACCTTTGGCCAGACTCGGACGGCAACATAAGGTCCTTGCTCTATTGATATCGCCCGGCTCACATCTTTGCCCATCGGATCTCCGCTGCCTTTCTTTACCGCAGCGTTATAGACATCGACTTCTTTTTGCAGGTTTTCATAGGGAATAGCGAAGTGATCCGCCAGCTCTTTCAGGGTGTCGAACTGCCAGGCTACGTTATATTTGAGTGCACCGGGCAGGCTTTGAGCCTGCTTAGCGCCTTCAAGATTGGTAAAGCAGACCGGATAGACCGGTTTACCTTCAGCATCTCGTTGCGCAAGAATGGCATCTTCTCTGGCTTTGCGGTCAGCCAGTTCGTTAGTGAAACGCTTTCCGGTACGGACATCGACGATGATTCCCTGTGGGTAGCCGGCAATGGTATTAAATTGGGAAACGTATCCGAAGCCTTTTTCATCAGGAGAGGACCAAGGCCCCAGTTGGATCAGATCCAGCTGTACCGGGGTTGCGCCGATTTTTAACATGGCCAGCATGGCTTCTGCCGTTGCCCCTTCATGGTTAGTGGTATCGACATCGGTATTTAGCTGCGGGTCTTGCAGCATACGAAAGCGTAAGTCATTACCAAAACCACCGCTGCACATGATAACTCCGTGGCGGGCCGCATAGTTTCTGGATGTACCTGACGCTTCATCCGGGAAGCGGTAATCTTCCTTAACCTGAATGCCGATAACGGTTTGTTTGTTATCCTGAATAAAGGATTCAAACTTGCAGCGTGTTTTAAATATCACCCCTAATTTTTGAGCGGATTCACGCATTGGCATAATGATGCCAGCGCCAGAGCTCTCAACGGTTTGTAAGGTCCGAGGAACCGTATGCCCGCCAAAGTGTTGAACAAACGGCTTGTAACGTACGCCATGTTTTAAGGTGAATTCATAGGCCTCCAGCGTGCCATTAACTAATACGTGGAGGATATCCTGATGATTCAGCCCGCGTCCGGCCTTGAGCATATCTTTAAACATCAGTTCCGGTGAATCTTCAATGCCGGCCTCTTTTTGCAGCGGTGAACCGGCGACGGCAAATGCGCCGCCGTTAATAGTCGAGTTGCCACCGAATACTGGCATCTTATCAATCACCAGTACGCTCAACCCGTGTGATTTTGCCTCCAGTGCGGCGGCCAGACCGGCAAAACCACTGCCGACGATAATCACATCATAAATTTGATGAAAGCGGGTTCTTCCGCCGGACAGGGTTTCCGGTACATTAATTGTCACTGGAGCAGCATGCCCTGCCTGACTCATTGCCAGCGACATCATGCCACCGGTTGCTAACAAAGCACTTTTGGTTAAAAAGCGCCGGCGGGTCGGGCTATTAACTTCATCAGGTGGTAATACTTTTTTATCATTACTCATTATCATGTCCTTCAGATCTTTATTTCTGGCCGCGGTAACCGGCAACAATTTCTGCGCTGTGTTTGATGTCGTCAGTGTAAATTCGGTCCTGATCGACAAAAGGAACCACTTTGCGATAGGTCTGATAAAGAGCCTGAGTTTGCTTACTTTGAGCAAGTTGCGGCACTATCTCTTTACGTAAATCGATAGCTTGAGTTGAATGAAGCAGTTCAAGGCCATAAATCACGGCAATGTTATCGACGATGTGCTGTAAACGCTGAGAGGCATACAGATTGTTGGTGAAGGTATCTTCAATGGTACCGGCCATAACCTGACCATCCAGCGAGACCGGGTTAGCCAGATCAACGATTTCTGAGTGAAGTGCCACCTGAGGTTTTTGAATAGCGCCGAAAGCGTGCCCGGCGTTGTCTTTAGCGGTTAGAAAACGACTCAGGCCGGTAAAGTGATCGTCTGACAGGTGCAGTGTGCGTTGGACGCTGTTATGAGAAAGATGAGCTAACGACAGAGACAGATGTTCAACGGCCAGTGCCAGCGGTAACGGCTCAAAATTAGCACTCGGGTAAATGGCGCCTTTAATATCTTTGCCCTGTACGTAGTACTGTTTTACCTGACTGTTATCAGCATATTCCTGTGAGGCATCCAGAATAACCGCCGGGTTATCATCAGAGCTGTTCATCTGTATGGAGAGCATTTGCTGAGCGTTGGCCAGATCGCGTTTAGCTTCGTTTAAAGCAAAGACGGTGGTGCGGAAGGAGAGAGGATCCTGAAGCGGACGGGTATCATTTTTTTCCCACAGATAGGAGCCGGATAAGGTATCGCGAATATCTTTCGCGCTGTCAGCCAGACCGGGGAACGGGCGAACGGCAATGTTCTGTGGTAACACCGGAGAAATATTGCCGTTCAGTCCTTCGAGACTCATGGCGAACACGAGCGGAGTGATATCGATAATCTGCTGAGCATTCATAATCGCTTTAGCAGAATAGGCGGTCGATATAGCATTGGTCGATAGGATTGATAGCGCATCTTTGCCTATCGGATCCAGCGGTGTAATTCCTGCTTTGTTCAGGGCTTCGGCCGCGGGGATGACTTTGTCATTCACTATTACTCGCCATTCACCCATCATGGCATCACCAATATGAGAGGCCAGAGTAATATCGGCTTCACCGACAGAGCCACGGGAAGGGACTACCGGCGTGATACCTTGATTAAGGAACTTCTCATACAGTTCAGCCACGTAGGGTTGGGCTCCCGTCGCGCCAGTCAGCATGGTGTTTAAACGGATCACCATGGCTAAGCGCACCATATCAACCGGCATATCGGGTCCAACACCGGCACCGTGAGCGCGTAATGCATTACGGTTAAAGGCTTTTGACGCCTCCATCACTTCCGGGCTGAGCTTTCCATGGGCATCAAACAAGGATTTGTCTTTGTTTAAGCCAACGCCGACGGTTAATCCATACACCGGAACGCCTTGTTCAGCCGCCAGCATCAGCAGCTGATTTGATTTTTTCATCCGTTCCATTGCGGCCGGATCGATACGAACATGTTTCCCCTGTGACGCAACGGCCCACGCATCGGTAACGGTGAGATTGTGGCCGTTGAGGACCAGTGATTCCTGTGCCATTAGGCAGCCGCTAAATAACGAGCCGGCAATAAGTGTTATCGCTGTATAGTTTTTCATTTTTATTTCCCATAATAAAGTTATGGGTATTCTAAGTATTTATAGGTAGACGGACTTAGAAGCAGTGGGCACATCAGAGGGGCGGATTTTTGATATATCGTAAAAAAAAGATAAGGCTAAATAATCATCACATGTTTGTTAATGATTGTTGGCACAATGGTTATTGAGTATGAGGAAATGAGCGGGGGGCGATTTTGTTATTGCGTTATCCCGCTATGGTACGGGATAACGCAGACCATAATAAATGAGTTGAGGAAGAGTTACTCTTCTATATTCTCGGCTAACTCGCGCAGATAATGAAAAATCTGGCGATAGGTTTTTGGCGGTTTATTCGCCGAACGCTCTTTCTGAGCCTGACGCACCAGTGAACGTAATTGTTGACGGTCAGCGTGAGGATAAAGCTCCAGCACGGTGGTAATGGCATCATCTCCGCCATCCAGCAGGCGGTCGCGTAAATTTTCCAGTTTATGGAACAGGGAAATTTGCTGGTTATGGCGGTTATTTAGCTTATCCAATGCCGTCTGAATAGGTTCGACATCGCTGGAGCGCAGCATTTTACCAATCAGTTGAAGCTGACGACGGCGGCCTTCTTTTTTAATACGTTGGGCTAGTTCGACGGCAGCACGTAGATCTTCATCCAGCGGAATACGGTCCAGTGCATTTTTCCCCAGATCCACTAATTCAGCACCAAGATCTTTTAGGGCTTCAGCATCGCGTTTAATTTCACTTTTACTGACCCAAATAATCTCGTCATCTTCCTGTTCATCTTTAGGGAGATCGTTATCTTGCCATTCGCTGTCGCTATCGAATTTATTCATATGTTTACTTAACCTAAATAGGGTATACCTGTCATATTCCAAGTTGCAGGTGCGCTGGTCGCGTTCCTACAATGGGTATTAATTAATCTGTTTTTGTTCTATCCGTTATATCTTTCGTCTTTCACATTGTCGCTCTCTTACTGCAAATTCAATGACTTTGGATATACCATTAGACAGACAAGGCCTAAACAAGCTCAAGTTACTGCCAGAAGCCGTTATTTAGGATCGATATATTTACTATTAATCTTAACAGGTAGTTGGCTTTCTGCGAAATCATGTCTCTGATTCTCCGCATTCTGTTGCCTGCTGTAACGCCAATTACTTTAGCAGCAGATCCTGTTAAACTTTGTTCAATCTTTTTTATTGATGATGGCAGAACCCAAGACAATGAATATAGTTACCCAAGTTACAGAGCAACGCAAAATGCTTGAGCAGGCCGTTGCTCAGGCACTGGAGCTCGCAGGAGCCGCATCTGATGCTGCCGAAGTTGCAATTACTAAGTCTACCGGTATCGGCGTCACTACTCGTTTCGGCGAAGTTGAAAACGTGGAGTTTAACAGCGATGGTGCTTTAGGCATTACTGTTTATTATCAACAACGCAAAGGGAATGCGTCATCAACTGATTTAAGCCCCGATGCCATTGCCCGTGCGGTTCAGGCTGCGCTGGATATTGCCCGCTATACGTCACCGGATCCCTATTCAGGGCTTGGTGAGCGCGAACTGATGGCTTTTGAGGCTCCCGATCTGGATCTTTTCTATCCGACAGAGCTGGATGCTGAAAAATTTATCAAACAGGCATCTATTGCTGAGCAAACTGCGTTGCAGATTGATAAGCGTATTACTAACAGTGAAGGCGGCAGCTATAACAGCCATTATGGCATTAAAGTTTATGGTAACAGCCACGGTATGTTACAGAGCTATTGTTCCAGCCGTCATTCTCTCTCATGCTGCGTAATTGCTGAACATAACGGCGAGATGGAGCGTGATTATGCGTATACCATCGCCCGTGATGTGAATGATTTAGAGACCGCAGAGTGGGTCGGACAGGAGTGTGCCCGCCGTACGCTGTCCCGTTTAGATGCGCGTAAGTTACCGACAATGAAAGCGCCAATTATGTTTTCGTCTGAGGTAGCAACCGGGCTGTTTGGACATTTAGTTTCGGCTATCAGCGGCGGTAATATTTATCGTAAATCGTCCTTTTTACTTGACCACCTAGGTCAGCAGATTCTGCCCGACTGGCTGACGATTACTGAGTATCCCCATTTATTAAAGGGCCTGGCTTCAACTCCGTTTGATAGCGAAGGTATTCGTACTCAGCAGCGTGATATTGTCAAAGCCGGTGTTTTAGAAACCTACTTGCTGACCAGCTATTCTGCCCGCAAGCTGAATATGACAAATACCGGTCATGCCGGCGGTATTCATAACTGGCGGATCCCGGGGCAGGGTAATGACTTTAATGCGATGCTGAAGCAGATGGACCGCGGGCTGTTGGTTACGGAGCTTATGGGGCAGGGCGTGAGTACTGTGACGGGCGATTATTCTCGCGGCGCAGCCGGTTTCTGGGTTGAGAACGGTGAGATTCAATATCCGGTGAGTGAAGTGACCATTGCCGGTAATCTCAAAGAGATGTTACGAAACATTGTGACGATGGGTAATGATATTGAAACTCGCAGTAATATCCAATGTGGTTCGGTGCTGCTTGAAGAGATGAAGATAGCCGGTGAATAAAACGCTTTATTTTGGATAGGGTGTGAGTTATTTAAACGGTGAAATAAAAAACAGACTTCAATAACCGAAGTCTGTTTTTTTATGCTGAAATGAAAAGCATCTTTAGCTATCAAATATCCGTGTCAGGATAGATTAGCGATACTCACCGGCAGCTTCCGGCTGATACAGTAACTCCAGTACTTTAATCTTAGCAACGGTGTCATTTGGCAGATGCCAGCTGATATTGTCACCAACGCGCAGGCCAAGCAGCGCAGCACCAATGGGTGCCATAACTGAAATTTGTTCACTGCTGTCTTTCAGTGCATTAGGGAATACAAGAGTTCGCACGCGCTCTTCCTGATTACTCAGGTCAATAAAGCGCACTCGGCTGTTCATTGTGACGACATCAGCCGGAATTTTTTCAGGCGCAACGATTTCTGCCCGATCGATTTCTGAATTGAGCGCTTGTGCCACCGGTGATGAAGCGAATTCAGGGTGTTCAAGCAACATATCGATACGCTCTGCATCCAGTTCATTGATGATTATGGCGGGTTTAAGCATACATCACTCCGATATTATCTTTGATTAGAAGAATCCCATCTAATTTTGTTTTTCCACTCCGCCGATCTCCAACGCATTTGGCTATCAGCGGCTCATATAAAAAATCTATCGAACAAAACAAAACCCCCGCAGGTAAAATGCGGGGGCTTAAAAACGTTTATTGCCCGATATTAATAGAAATAATATAAAAGAAAGAGATCTGGATCACGACCTGCAATTTCTATTTTTCGACATTAAGTACAAATATCAGACTACATGTCGTCAATCATATCAGCAAAGTTACAGGATAGCCAATAGCCGGTCTCTATCCGTTATTAGCTGTTTTTACCGTCATTTTTTCGTTTTTCTAACGTACGGTGACGCGATTGCACGTTTTTACCCCGAGAACGGAAGTAGTCAGCCAGCTGTTCTGCAACGTAGACAGAACGGTGTTTACCGCCGGTACAGCCAATAGCCACGGTCAAATAGCTGCGGTTGTTGGTTTCCAGCATCGGTAGCCACTGTTCAAGGTAGCTTCTGGTCTGATAAATAAAGTTATGTACTTCAGTATGGCGATCGAGGAATGAAGCCACCGGTTTATCAAGGCCGGTCATCGGACGTAGTTTCGGATCCCAGTGCGGATTGGGCAGGAAACGTACGTCAAACACGTAGTCGGCATCAATAGGAATACCGTGTTTAAAACCGAAAGACTCAAACACCATCGTCAGTTCACGTTCGCGCTTACCTAACAGGCGAGTTCTTAGCATTTCAGCTAACTCATGAACCGACATCTCAGCGGTATCAATGATTAAGTCAGCCCGTGAACGCAGCGGTTCAAGCAACAGGTTTTCTTCATCAATCGCGCTTTCTAATGAGAGGTTTTTATTAGATAGCGGATGCAAACGCCGGGTGTCGCTATAGCGTCTGATTAAGGTATTACGGTCAGCATCAAGAAACAGTAACTGTGGAGAGAAGTTACTCGGTAAGTTATTGAGTACTTCTTCCAGAATTTCTGGTGTTTCAGGCAGATTACGTACGTCAACGCTGACCGCCGCTGAGATATTGCGCTCAGCTAAGGTTTCGGCCAATTGTGGCAATAAGACAACCGGTAAGTTGTCGACACAGTAGAAGCCCATGTCTTCTAATGCGCGTAATGCAACAGATTTTCCTGAGCCTGAACGGCCGCTGACAATCATCAGCACCATGTTGCTACTCCCCTTGATAATCGCTATACGATCTTAAATTCTAAATTCAATTTATGCTGGCAATGTTGGATTTCGGCTTATGTTATCAGGTTATGTCGATTCTAGTTATTACCAGCCTAATCAGCAGTCACAACAACGTCCATTGCGCGTTCATGTTCACAACATGGTAATGACGTTAACATGAACCTTAATTTTTAAACAGATTGATTTTCTGCTGTTTCACTTTCCGTGCCATTGGATGGTTCTTTGGTAATGAGCTGGTAAAGCTCATCGTCAGTCTTCGCCATTCTCAACTGGCGGCAAAGAGATTTATCGGCCAATCGTTGTGCAATGGCCGATAAGGTTTCTAAATAAGACTGACACTCTTCTGCCGGGACTAAAAGAGCAAACAGAATATCAACCGGTTGGTTATCGACGGCATCAAAATTTACCGGGTGTTCCAGGCAAATAAATACTCCCACGGCCCGGGTGGTATCTTCGATTAGCTTACCGTGGGGAATGGCAATTCCGGCACCAATGCCGGTGCTGCCCATACGTTCACGGTTGAGTATGGCCTCAAATACAACGGCTGTAGGAATATTCAGCTGGCTGGCAGCCAGTTCGCTGACGATTTCAAGAGCACGTTTTTTACTGGTGCAGTGAACGGCACTGCGCGTGCTTTCTAATTTTAAAATGGAGCTTAATTGCATAGTGGGTAGACTGTTCATCATGTAGATGCCATTGAATCAAATCAATTGTTTCCGTTGATTTGATGGGGGGATTGATAACGACTCCCTGTACTTTGCTACCGTCCGTCTGGCAACAATAATCCCTTGGTCGGTCAGCATGCTGGCAATTTTACTGTCGCTTAGCGGCTTCCCGGGGTTCTCTGCTGAAATCAATTTTTTAACTAAAGCCCGGATTGCGGTTGATGATGCTTCACCACCGGAATCTGTATTAACGTGGCTGGAGAAGAAGTATTTTAGCTCAAATATTCCCCGCGGGCTATGTAAGTACTTTTGTGTCGTTACCCGAGAGATAGTGGACTCATGCATATCTACCGCCTGAGCAATATCTGCCAGCACCATCGGGCGCATATATTCAGCGCCGAGCTCAAAGAACTCTTCCTGTCGCTCAACGATGCATTCAGTGACGCGCAGTAATGTATCGTTGCGGCTTTCGAGGCTTTTTATCAGCCACTTGGCATCTTGCAAATTAGTGCGGATATATTGGTTATCGTTGGCATTATGGGTATTAGTCATCGAGGCATAATGCTGGTTAATCTGCAGTCTGGGAATACTTTCTGTGTTTAATTCAACTGCCCACTTACCTTGGATTTTACGCACCAAAACATCAGGAATAACATACTCGGGTTCACCGGCATGAATAGACTGGCCGGGGCGAGGGTCTAAGCTTTGAATCAGTTGCATTGCTTCTTTTAGTGATTCTTCTTTAATGCGACTGAGTTTAAGCAGTGAACGGAAGTCGTGGCTACCGAGCAGCGCTAAGTGTTGGTCAACGATTTGCCGAGCTTCGGCTAAATAAGGCGTTTTTGTATCCAACTGAGAAAGCTGGACCAACAGGCATTCACGTAAATCTCGCGAGGCTACGCCAACCGGATCGAATCGCTGTATGCGTTTAAGAACGGCTTCAACTTCATCGAGGTCAATATTGTCGTGGCCCAGACCTTCTAATATCTCTTCAAGAGGAACCGTGAGATAGCCGGTCGTATCTACGGCATCAATAATGGATGTGGCAATGGCCTTATCAATATCAGAGAACGGGGTTAAATCCATCTGCCACATAAGATGGTCTTGCAGCGTTTGGATGGTTTCGCCCTGAAAGATCGGCAATTCATCACTACCGTAATCATTGCTGGTACCGGACGGTGTCCCGGCAGAGTAAATCTCATCCCAAGTCGCATCCAGCGGCAGGTCTTCAGGGATATCTGACTGTTGCAGCGCTTCACTGGTATCAAGTTGCTCATTGTTTTGTTCTTCTCGAGCATCGATCTCTTCATGAAGGTCTGTCTGTTCAAGCAGTGGGTTACTTTCCAGCGCGAGTTGAATCTCTTGCTGTAGCTCAAGCGTCGACAGTTGCAACAGGCGGATAGCCTGCTGTAACTGAGGTGTCATCGTCAATTGCTGACTTAACTTGAGTTGTAAACCTTGCTTCATAATGACGTATTACGCTTCTTTTATTAATTGTTGTTGCAGTTTGCCGATAAAAAGCGGCTACAGACGGAATTCATTGCCTAAATAAACCCGTTTTACGTGTTCATCTTCTAAAATTGATTCCGGCGTTCCGTGAGCAATCAGATGGCCTTGGCTGACGATATAGGCCCGTTCGCAGACGTCCAGCGTTTCACGGACGTTATGGTCGGTAATCAGTACACCAAGCCCGCTATCGCGAAGGTGTTCAATGATCTTTTTGATATCAATGACCGATATCGGGTCAACGCCGGCAAAGGGTTCATCCAGCAAAATAAATTTAGGGTTAGCCGCTAAGGCTCTGGCTATCTCTACGCGACGGCGCTCACCGCCTGAAAGAGACTGGCCCAGGTTTTTGCTTAAATGGCTGATATGAAACTCTTCAAGCAGCTCATTGGCACGATCTTCCCGTTGTTCACTCGTCAGATCTTTGCGAATTTGCAGTACCGCCATAAGATTGTCATAAACGCTAAGGCGGCGGAAGATAGACGCTTCCTGAGGAAGATAGCCGATTCCCCGACGTGCACGGGCATGAAGCGGTAGCAGGCTGATATCTTCATCATCGATGAAAATAGAACCGGCGTCCCGTTGGACAATGCCAACAACCATATAGAAAGTCGTTGTTTTTCCTGCGCCGTTTGGACCGAGTAAACCTACAATTTCACCCGAATTGACTGTCAGACTAACGTCTTCGACGACCCGACGGCCTTTATAGGCTTTAGCTAAATTCTCTGCTGTTAACGTTGCCATTCGCTGTTGTTTACTCTTTTGTATTTAGATTGCTATTTGAATTTGGGGTGAAGCTAGTTTTTTTTCTGTAATTGGGACGGTACTAATATTGTAGTAACTCGTTTTCCCTTGTCACTGAAAGCTTCCATTTTTTGTTGTTTCACCAGGTAGGTAATGCGGTCGCCCTTAACATTACTGTCCAACTGCTCCAGATATGCATTTCCGGTTAGATCAACAAAATCATTTGCCAGCTCATAGCGAAGTTTGGCCCCGTGACCTTTAACCGGCTTACCGCTGTCTTGCATTTGATAGAAGGTTACCGGGTTACCGAAGGCTTCAACCACTTCGTTACCTTTTTCTCCGGTACGGGTGACAATCACTTTATCTGCACGAATATCGATAGTGCCTTGCTTAACAATAACGTCACCGGTAAATGTGACAACATTGCCTTCCATATCTAAAGACTGTTGGGCTGAAGTGATATTAATCGGCTGATTAGTATCATCTTTCATTGAAAAAGCAGGGGCGCTACTAACCAGAAGAATACCGGCTATAACCGCGCCTGTAATAAGACTTTTAGAATTATTGATTGGTTTCATTGCCTGCTCTTGGTTGAACTTCATAATAGGTTTTTACCTTTTCAATCAGCTTCGCTGTTTTACTGCGCAGGTTACCACGCATCTTCATTCCTTCGGAGGTAAAGTTAGCCCCGTACAGAGTTACCTGATCATCGGAGCTAATGTCTTGTGTGATCAAATTGATCTCAGCATTATCCGTTTTGATCTTTTCCAGTTGTGACGTTGTCGTCAGGCTGTTTACTTCTACATTTTTATAAAGATACAACATCCGGCTTTTGGTCAGCTTTGCCGTATCGGCACGAACGGACCACGTTGCCGTGGCATCTTTATCAAACATAATCATCACCGGATTAGTAAACCAAGTCTCTTCCGATGCGTTGTAGTACTTAACATCATCTGCCGTCAGCTTATAGTTTAACTGACCTTCAGGATTGTACACTATCGTGACCATTTGTTGGCTTTGATAAGTCGGTTCTTTATCATCCGGCGGTATAGCCGCTTTCTGTTCGTCTACATCGGCCATATTCCAGCCAATCAGGGCGACGGCGATTAAGGTTAATAAGACGGTAAGGGTGAGTTTTGTTCTGCTCATATTGACAGCCCCTGTGCGCCTTCCAGTTTACCCTGAGCCTGTAATATTAAATCACATAGCTCACGAACTGCACCTCGACCGCCGGCGATACGCGTCACGTAGTGTGCTTTTGGTAACAGTAATGGGTGAGCATCGGCAACGGCAACGGATAAACCCACTTTCTCCATCACTGGCCAGTCAATCAGGTCATCACCGATATAAGCAACCTGACTCGGAGAGAGCGATAAGTCGCTGAGTATCTTTTCAAAGGCGACCAGTTTATTAGATTGCCCTTGATATAAATGGGTAATACCTAATGTCTTGGCCCGGTTCTCGACCAGTTTAGCGTTTCGTCCGGTAATAATTGCGACTTCAATATCTGACGTTATCAGACAGCGGATCCCATAACCATCACGTACATTAAATGCTTTTAACTCTTCGCCGTGATTACCCATATAAATCAGGCCATCAGACATCACGCCATCAACGTCGCAAATCAGCAGGCGGATATTTGCCGCTCGCTGAAAAACGTCTTTACTTACAGAGCCGTAGCACGTGTTAATCATGTTTATTACTCATCCAAAACTCTTAATTCGTTTATACCGGTCATACTTCAAGTGGCATCTTTGTTGGCCGCGCTCACTCACCCGAATCACTGACTTGAGTAAGCGCATCGGAACTCGCTCTCTTGCCGCCGCGATGCCACTTAAATTATTTTGGTATATTAAATGGTTGTGCCTTAAATAACACCTGCGCGCAGCATATCATGCATATGGACGATGCCATGTAATTGATCGCCTTCCGCAACCATAACCGCGGTAATATGGCGAGATTGCATTAAGTTTAATGCTTCCACTGCCAGCATGTTGGGCGGTACTCGGATGCCGCCTTTCGTCATTAGATCGGCAATTTTAGCGTCATTAAGTTCAATGCCTTGATCGAATACTCGACGTAAATCTCCGTCGGTGAAGATCCCCTGAATAATCAGGTCATCACCGCAAATAACGGTAAGACCAAGATTTTTACGGGTAATTTCAATCAGCGCTTCGCGCAATGAAGCCGTTTTCTTCACCCGAGGGATCTCATCACCAGTGTGCATGATATCACTGACTCTCAGCAGCAACTTGCGGCCCAGTGCGCCACCCGGATGGGAGAGGGCAAAATCGTCGGCGGTAAAGCCTTTGGCTTTCAATAGGGCAACGGCTAACGCATCGCCCATAACCAGCGTAGCCGTTGTGCTGGTTGTCGGGGCCAGGCCGAGAGGACAAGCTTCTTCCGGAACGTGGATACAAAGGTGAACGTTGGCGGCTTTTCCCATCGAGCTATTAGGATTACCCGTCATGCAGATTAATGGGATCTGTAGCCGCTTAATTACCGGGATAAGTGCCATAATCTCATTGGACTCGCCGGAGTAAGAGATGGCGATAACCACGTCATCTGCGGTAATCATACCTAAATCGCCATGGCTGGCTTCACCGGGATGAACAAAGAAAGACGGAGTACCGGTGCTGGCAAACGAAGCTGCCATTTTACAGCCAATATGCCCGGACTTTCCCATTCCCATAACGACAACTTTGCCTTTGCAATTGAATATCATATGGCAGGCTTGTTCAAAGTCCTGATTGATATATTGATAGAGTTGTTCAAGTCCTGCTCTTTCAATATCAAGTACTTGTTTACCTGCTTGTTGAAAATCAAAATTAGACATTACTTACTCTCACTCTATTCAATATGTGCTTAGCGCATTTTATGCACTCAGGCGAAAAAACCAACCCTTGAGCGTTTGAAGATTTCATCAACACGCCAATATAAGGATAAAATCGGTTAATAGTACGATCTTTTTATTGGGTACATATTACCGTTATTCTGGGGCTAACGCCCAGCATTACCTCGTTATCCATCAGTCGCAGTAGCACCAAAAACTAAACGTTTTGGGTGATAAACCAGCAAAATGGGCCTCTTGCGGAATAATATTAAGATGATTAATCTATTTTGCGCTTAAGTTAGATGAACTTTAGCCTTGTTCTGCCCGTCTTACCTCGGGTTAATCTAACACTAGGTTGTGATTGTATTGGCTTTGGCGTTACTGCATTATCACAATAGTTTCCCGCCGGATGTTGAACATTGACCCATTGATATGTGTTAATTTTGACTGGCGTAGGGTGAAAAGTAAAACGCTGGCTGAAATAGTGGCTTAGGCTACTTGGATAATGAACGGTTGAGCCGGAGTATCTAAATACTTATGATGGACGGAATAAGTATTTCATCCTGAATAGTTAAAGGACGTTATGAATAAAACGACAGATAATTTGGTCGAAGTACGGGATATGTCATTTTCCCGTAGCGGTCGTCCAATTTTTCAGGATATCAATATGACGGTACCCCGCGGTAAAGTCACCGCGATTATGGGGCCTTCGGGTATTGGTAAAACAACATTATTACGGCTTATCGGTGGTCAATTGGCTCCGGATAGCGGTGATATCTTTTTTGACGGCGATAATATCCCGACGCTTTCCCGCCGACGTTTATATGAAGTACGTAAGAAGATGAGCATGTTATTCCAATCCGGAGCGCTGTTCACCGACTTAACCGTATTTGAAAATGTGGCCTATCCCTTAAGAGAGCATGCTCGACTGCCGGAGAATTTACTCCGCAGCACGGTCTTGATGAAGCTTGAGGCCGTCGGTCTGCGAGGTGCGGCAGAATTGATGCCCAATGAGCTTTCTGGCGGAATGGCGAGGCGGGCGGCATTGGCTCGGGCTATCGCTTTAGAACCAGACCTCATTATGTTTGATGAACCCTTTGTCGGGCAGGATCCAATTACCATGGGCGTTCTGGTTAAGCTGATTGATGAGCTTAACAGTTCACTCGGCATTACCTGTATTGTGGTTTCCCATGATGTGCCGGAAGTCTTAAGTATCGCCGACTATGCTTATATTGTTGCGGATCACCGAGTCATAGCAGAAGGTACCCCCGAAGCACTACGAGCGAATCCCGATCCCCGTGCCAGACAATTTTTAGACGGCGTTGCTGATGGACCGGTACCTTTCCGTTTCCCCGCGGGCGATTATAAAACGGAGTTATTAAGTTAATGTTGCTACAGGCATTGGCGTCTTTAGGGCGTCGTGGTATCCACTTCACTGTCTCTTTCGGGCGGGCAGGAATGATGCTTTACGGAGCGGTGGTTGGAAAACCAGATTTCCGCAGGCAGTGGCCGTTACTGATCAAGCAACTGTATGTTGTCGGAGTACAATCCTTATTGATTATTATGGTCTCCGGATTATTTATTGGCATGGTACTGGGCTTACAGGGTTATATCATTCTGACAACCTATAGCGCCGAGGCCAGCCTTGGTATGATGGTGGCGCTATCGTTGTTGCGGGAGCTGGGGCCGGTTGTTACCGCCCTGTTGTTTGCCGGCCGGGCGGGTTCGGCACTAACCGCAGAACTTGGTTTGATGAAAGCCACCGAACAGCTCTCCAGCTTAGAAATGATGGCGATAGACCCATTACGGCGAGTGATTACCCCGCGTTTTTGGGCTGGTATTATCAGCATGCCATTACTGACGGCCATTTTTGTTGCGGTTGGTATTTTGGGTGGTGCCATGGTCGGGGTTGACTGGAAGGGGATCGATGACGGTTTCTTCTGGGCTGCGATGCAGGATTCTGTTAGCTGGCACACCGATTTACTGAATGGTTTAATTAAAAGTATTGTATTTGCAATCACGGTGACTTGGATTGCTCTTTATAACGGCTATGACTGCATTCCGACCTCTGAAGGAATTAGCCAGGCGACTACTCGTACCGTCGTACATGCATCTCTCGCCGTACTCGGCGTGGATTTTGTGCTGACAGCAATGATGTTTGGGAATTAAACCGATGCAAAGTAAAAAAACGGAAATCTGGGTAGGGATATTTATGGTCATAGGATTATGCTCGCTTTTATTCCTATGTTTGAAGGTTGCTGATGTAAAATCGTTAGGCAGCGAGCCGACTTACCGGCTTTACGCCAGCTTTGACAATATCGGCGGTTTAAAAGAGCGTTCTCCGGTCAGGGTCGGCGGAGTCTTAGTCGGACGAGTTGCTGAAATATCTCTCGATCCGAAAAGTTACTACCCTCGGGTAACGATCGATATGCAACAGCGCTATAACCATATTCCGGATACAAGTTCCCTCTCAATCAGAACGTCAGGCCTGTTAGGGGAGCAGTTTTTAGCCCTGAATATTGGCTTTGAAGATGAAGATATGGGCACCAAAATTTTAGCGGACGGTGATACGATTAAAGATACTAAGTCTGCGATGGTGCTTGAGGATCTTATCGGCCAGTTTTTATATAAAAGCGGTGGTGATGAGAAAGAGCCAACGCCTGCACCTAATGAAGTTGCTCCAGCAGCACATTAATTTCACGTTACGAATTGAAGTTAGATAAGAGGAATACCTATGTTTAAGCGATTCATTATGGCGGCATTGTTGGTGATTACGCCTCTGGCAGCTAATGCCGCGGACGCGTCTAATCCTTATAAGGAAATGCAAATTGCAGCGGATAAAGTATTTACCCGACTGAAAGATGAGCAGCCTAAGATCAGGCAGGATCCTAACTATTTACGCACCATTGTTAAGCAAGAATTATTGCCTTACGTCCAGATTAAATATGCCGGTGCGCTGGTGCTAGGCCGTTATTATCGTGACACCACTCCGGCACAGCGTGATGCTTATATGCCTGCATTTGAAGCCTATTTAGAGCAGGCTTATGGTCAGGCATTAGCCATGTATAATGGTCAAAGCTACACCATTTCACCAGAGCAGCCGCTGGATGGAAAAGATAATATTGCTATCCGTATTACCATTAACGATCCTAATGGCCGCCCTCCGATTCGTTTAGATTTCCAGTGGCGTAAAAATAGTAAAACCGGTGAATGGCAAGCTTACGATATGATTGCTGAAGGTATTAGCATGATTACGACCAAGCAAAATGAGTGGGCAGAAACGTTGCGTCGCGATGGTGTTGATGGTTTGACTAAACAACTTATCGCTGCGGCTAACCAGCCGATTAAACTGGACGATAAAAAATAATGTCCGATTCTCTGAATTGGCGTATTGAGAACGGAACGGTGGCTTTCGATGGCGATTTGAATCGTGAGACGCTGTTGCCGTTTTGGAAGCAAAGGCAGCAAATTTTAACGTCAGATATTCATACGCTGAACGTTGCTCATTTAGTTCGGGTAGATTCGGCCGGTTTAGCGATGTTAATTCACCTGTTGGCTGACGTTACGCAGCGACCGCAGTCGCTAAAGCTTGCGGGTATGACGGAAAAACTGCAAACCCTTGCCGCATTATATAATCTGCAACAAATAATTGAACCTTATCTGGTGAGTCCTCCTGATGTGGTGTGATAATATTGTTAGCAGACTGATTTGATATAAGTCGCGGAGGTGTGAATACATCTCCGCGATATTTTTATCTGGTATAGAGGGCGATGTCCTGAGGGCACAGCCACAACTTTTGACTCTCTGGGGTTAAAATACGACTGTTTTCTATCAGTAATAGAAAGCGGATATTCACGTTTTAGTTAAATGAAGACTTTGAAAACCATGGATAATAGTGAAATTCAACAAATCTTAATCAGTGCACTGAATCTGCAAGATGCGCACGTCACCGGTGATGGTAGCCATTTTCAGGTCATTGCGATTGGCGATGTCTTTGCCGGCATGAGCCGTGTTAAACAGCAGCAAACTGTTTATGCTCCTTTAATGGAATATATTTCAGATAATCGCATTCATGCTCTTTCCATTAAAGTGTATACGCCCGAAGAGTGGCAGCGAGATCGTAAACTTAACGGTTTTTGATCCTGAGTTATAACGGCCCGGTATGCTTATAAGCGTATTGCTATTTGCTGGATCGAACTCAAATAAAAATCCCCACTGGCTGAAGCAATATCATCATTTACTTGTTGTTTTTAAGAGAGATTAGGTTATGGATAAATTTCGTGTACAGGGCCCGACGACGTTAAGTGGTGAAGTCACCATTTCCGGGGCTAAAAATGCAGCGCTCCCGATCCTTTTTGCTGCTCTTTTAGCAGAAGAGACCGTCGAGCTGCAAAATGTTCCAAAACTAAAAGATATCGATACCACCATTAAGCTGCTCAGTCAGCTAGGTGTGAAAATTGAACGCAATGGCTCTATTTTTGTTGATGCCAGCAATGTGACTGAACTTTGTGCACCTTACGACTTAGTGAAGACCATGAGAGCATCTATTTGGGCGCTTGGTCCGTTGGTTGCACGCTTTGGCTACGGTCAGGTTTCATTACCGGGCGGTTGTGCTATCGGTGCCCGTCCTGTTGATTTACATATCAGCGGCTTAGAGCAGCTAGGCGCAGAAATTAAGCTGGAAGAGGGCTATGTTAAAGCCTCGGTTAATGGTCGCCTGAAAGGCGCCAATATCGTGATGGATAAAGTCAGCGTCGGTGCGACTGTGACCATTATGAGCGCGGCAACGTTAGCCGAAGGGACGACAGTGATTGAAAATGCTGCCCGTGAGCCAGAAATTGTTGATACCGCTAACTTCCTGAATACTTTAGGCGCTAAAATTACCGGAGCCGGTAGTGACCAAATTACTATCGAAGGCGTTAAGCGCTTAGGCGGCGGGGTTTATCGCGTACTGCCTGACCGTATTGAAACCGGTACTTTCTTAGTCGCAGCAGCCGTTTCCGGTGGTAAAGTTACCTGCCGTAATACTCGCCCGGAGACATTAGATGCGGTATTGGCTAAGCTACGCGAAGCCGGGGCTGAGATTGAAGTCGGTAGCGATTGGATCACGCTTGATATGAAAGGTAAGCGTCCTCACAGTGTGAATATCAGAACGGCTCCGCATCCGGGTTTCCCTACTGATATGCAGGCTCAGTTCTCTCTGCTTAATTTAGTGGCAGAAGGAACCGGCGTGATTACTGAAACCATCTTCGAAAATCGCTTCATGCATATTCCTGAGCTTATTCGCATGGGGGCTCATGCTGAAATTGAAGGTAATACGGTAATTTGCCACAGCGTTGATCATTTATCTCCGGCTCAGGTTATGGCAACCGATCTTCGTGCATCAGCCAGCTTAGTCTTGGCGGGGTGTATTGCGAATGGCGTGACAACGGTAGATCGTATTTATCATATCGATCGTGGCTATGAGCGTATCGAAGAAAAGCTGAATGCATTGGGTGCCAACATCCAGCGAGTGAAAGACGAATAAAGATTTGACCATCTTTAACGCAATAAAAAAGGATGCTATGCATCCTTTTTTATTGGCCACCATTGTGAAGCTAGTTAATCGGGGTTTCTTGTGCTGCCGGATATTCGCTGACCGTTAAGGTCATATTTAGCCTCTGGCCCTGACGCAATACGGTTATCGGGATGCTGGTTCCTGGCCTGATTTCGGCGACCTGATCCATCACTTCAATCGCAGAAGTTGCCGGCTTATTGTTGACGTTAACCAGGATATCACCGACTAACAGTCCTGCATGTTCCGCAGGGCCATCGGGGGTAACTGCGCCAACTAATATGCCCTGCATACGATCGAAAGGACTACCCTGATTCTGCATTTGGCTAAACTCCCGGCCTTCAATGCCCATATAGCCACGAATAACCCGGCCATCACGAATTAATTTATCCATGATCTTAGTGGCTAATTCCGCAGGAATCGCAAAGCCAATGCCTTCAGGCGTGTCACCGTCAGTTCGTTTATCGAGTGAAAGCGTATTGATACCCACCAACTCGCCCAGCGAATTGATTAAGGCTCCGCCGGAGTTACCGTTATTAATTGATGCGTCTGTTTGCAGCAGGTTTTGTCGGCCATAAGGGCTGAGCCCGATACGACCAGTAGCACTGATAATTCCTTGGGTGACGGTTTGACCCAAATTATAAGGATTACCAATAGCCAGAACGACGTCACCAATATGTGGTGTACGCTTTGAATTAATCGGGATGGTCGGTAGATTATTATCTTGAATTTTTAATACGGCCAGATCGGTTAAGGTATCAGCGCCGACCAATAATGCTTCATATACCTGGCCATTTTGTAGGGTAATAATAATTTGGTCAGCGTTAACAATAACGTGTTTATTAGTCAGGATATAACCTTTCTTGTTCATAATAACGCCTGAACCTAAAGTGTTAATTCCTAAACTTTGGCGGGAAGAACCGGATGCGCTACGGTTATATACATTAACGACTGCGGGCGCAGCTCGTCTTACGGCACTGTTATAGCTAACCGGAGAGTCAGTCAGCGGTAAACTTAGGGAATCCTCAAATAGCCCGGTCGCCGAGCGTAACGACGGGAATACGAGTAATAAGCCTGAGGCAATAATTAAGCCAATAATTATTGAGCGTAACAGTTTGGCAAGCATGCATATGGTCAGTTAAAAATAAAGGTTAGTAAGGATAGCATGACTTGAACGGATACGGCACATTACCGTATCCGTTTTTGCGATCGGGATTAACGTAAGATCAGATAGATATTATCATCACCACGTAAGATGTTGAGTGCCATCACATTTGGCTTGCCATCAAGAATTTTACGCAGCTCACCAATATTCTGAATGCGCTCACTGTTCACACCGATAATCATATCGCCGTTCTGCAGGCCATTTTGTGCCGCAGGTGAACCTTTAGTCACTTCGTTAATGATGACGCCTTTAGTGCCTTTGACTTCGCCATTATTGAAGGTTGCGCCTTGAAGCGACGGCAATAGTGATTCAGCATTTGTTGATGCCTGATCGCTGTTTTGTAGTTCAACCTGAACTTCAAGTGGTTTGCCTTCACGTAGCAGGCCCATCTTCACTTTTTTACCCGCACCGGCAGTGGCAACTTTAGCCCGTAATTCGGCAAAGCTGTTAATGTCTTTACCATCAATCGAGGTGATGACGTCACCGGCTTTAATGCCCGCCTGTGCTGCGGCACTCTTCGGCATGACTTCGCTAACAAATGCGCCGCGTTGAGCATCAACTTTAAAGGCTTTTGCCATTTCGGCGGTCATTTCGCTACCTTTGATACCTAACATGCCACGTTTAACTTCACCAAACTGAATCAGCTGGTCAGTAAGGCTTTGTACCATGTTGCTAGGAATAGCGAAGCCGATACCTACGTTACCACCGCTTGGCGCCAGGATCGCGGTGTTGATACCAATAAGCTCACCATTTAGGTTGATCAAGGCACCACCGGAGTTACCGCGGTTAATTGATGCATCGGTCTGAATGAAGTTTTCAAGGCCTTCCAGATTTAAGCCACTGCGACCCAACGCAGAGACAATACCTGAAGTGGCTGTTTGACCCAGGCCAAACGGGTTACCAACTGCAACGGCGAAATCACCAACGCGAAGTTTATCTGAATCAGTCATTTTAATGGCCGTCAGGTCTTTCGGATTCGCGTCAATTAACTGCAGCAGTGCGATGTCTGATTGCTCATCGCGGCCAAGCAGCTTAGCCTGATACTCACGGCCATTGTTCAGTTGGACTCGAATTTTATCCGCATTGTTGATCACGTGATTATTGGTGACGACATAGCCTTTTTCGGCATTAATAATAACGCCAGAACCCAGACCTTCAAATGGTCGGGTGCTTTGTTGTTCTGTCGGTGCGTTAGGGCCGAAGAAGAATTTGAATTCTTCAGGGAGCCGTTGACGCTGGACCTGTGTGCCTTCAACGTAAACGCTGACAACAGCAGGCAGAACTTTTTCTAACATAGGTGCCAGACTAGGAACTTGTTCACCGGCTACAGTGACAGGTAAAGCCGCATTGGCAGCCGGTACTGAGGAAAAAGTTAATCCTAAACTGACGGTTAATGCGCTTAATAAAAGTGTTGTTTTCTTCATGGGTAATTCGCTCTCAATACCAACAGGTTACTCGGTTTGTTTACAATAATAGAGTGTAGCTAATCTAAGACTGCCCGAGATTATAAAAAGTTCATGCATAGAGGGGGCCACTACGGGCAAAACAAGGGATGGTGGTGATGAATATAGACATCAAACCCAGCTGTGACGCTGATAACAAAACAACGTAAAGAAAGGTAATGTTAGGAAAAGGCAAAATAAGCAGTGCCACCATGGGGTGGCACTGAGTGTTATTTAGCTTCTGCGGTCAGGGCGGAACAGTCCTGAAGCACCTTCGGAATAATCGCGAGGAGGTGCATCGGCAGTCAGTTGCTCGGTATCGGAATCAGAGGATACTGGCTTATAATTAATGTAGCTGAATGGATTGTCACTGGTGGCCATATCCGGTAGTAACGTGGTCGAACTTTTAATCATATGCTTTTGGAACTGGCGGTAATCCTGAGCCATTTTCTCTAATAGCTCCGCACTATGAGAAAAGTGACTGACTAACTCCTGCCGATAGGCTTCCAATTCCTCTTTATTCTTATTCAGCTCCTGCTGTAATGCAGACTGCTGGCGTAGTTTACGATTACCAAAACGCATCGCAACGGCACCGATGATAAGGCCAACGACTAAGCCAACAATAAGTGCATACTCCCAAGTCATACAGACTCCTTTTTATTGTCATAAATTACAGAGGGCAATCCCGGATAGCGGTGTCTAAAGCCATCTTTGACGCAGATTTCTTCATAACCTAAACGATTAAACCACTATCAATACCGGACAACTATACCTGCTAATAGCTGCCCAGTGGAACTTCGTTCGCCATTACTTTACATCGTACCACAATAAAAGGCATTTTTTATCTCTTACCTGCCAATCAGCCATTTCTAGTTACAAACTATAATGATATGAAAAATAGGTCTTATTCGGCATGTTCAGAGGGTTGTCGGCGGTAAATCCGTTGAGGTCTGCCCACTTTGCCATAAATGATTTCAGCCAGTAAAAAGCGCTCTTTAGTACAGAATTCCAGATAGCGTCTGGCCGTTGTGCGACTGAGGCCTAATTTTTTAGCAATGTCTTCAGCCGTATAGCTGGTATCGAGATCGTTAAAGGCTTCTTGTACTACTTTCAGCGTGATTTCATCAATGCCAATCGGCATGCTTGGCTTGGCCTGAATACGGGCAAAAGTATTAAACATTTCGTCGACCTGCCATTGGCTGACGTCTTCGGTTTGCTTGCGTACCCGATGGAGATAATTAAGACGCTCCAGCGTTTGCTCCAGTCTTTCATAGGCAACCGGTTTTAGAAGGTAATCGAAAACGCCACACCGAATAGCTTCTGATACCGTATCGATATCGCTGGCAGCGGTAATGAAAATAATCTCACCCTGATATTTATTGGCTGATAATTCTTGTAATAGTTCAATGCCTCTTCCATCGGGAAGATAGTTATCGAGAATAATTAAATCAGGCTTAAATGAGTTAATCATCATTCGGCCTTGTTCGAGGTTGCCGGCCAGCCAGACTTGACGACATGCACTATGACGTTTAATAAATTCAGCGTGCATTTCAGCCAGTGGGGTTTCATCCTCAATAATCAAAATATTAAGATATTTCATCTTTCATTCCGTCCTTTCCTTTGGGAATAAATATAGAGAATATGGTTCCGCACGGTTCATTGTCACCCAGCATTACAGTACCGTGATATTGGTCTACGTAGGTTTTGACCAGATATAATCCAATTCCATGGTCACCACCGTTGTTCTTTGAGGTCACACCACGGGTAAATATGCGTTCACTAATATGAGGTTCGATTCCAAGTCCATTATCGGACACTTCGATAACCAGCTCCTGGCCTTCGTCTGAAATATAACATTCAATAATCTTGTTACTGTCAGGATTTTTTAGCGTAGCTTCGAATGCATTATCCAGCAGGTTGCCCAGTATGCTTGCCAGCTCATTTTCATTGATAGGCTTTGGCTGAGCGCTAAGCGAACAGCCCGGAGTAAAGCACATTTCTAAACCTAATTCTTTAGCCCGGTGAAATTTTCCAAACAGCAACCCTGCAATAAGCCGGTTTTTAAACATGCTGCTGATACTATCGATAAGTGATTGCTGATTGGATGACTCAGACTGTACCATTTTGAGCGCCCGATCGTATTCTTTCATCTGTAGTAGGCCGCCGATGGTCGAGATCCAGTTTAAATGCTCATGACGTAAGGTGCGTAAGTTCTCAACATATTGCTGAATTTGAGAAAGCTGGGCGCTTAAAATATGAATTTCATCATGGCGACGGAAGCTGATTACCCAACCTTGAAACTCACCGTCAATCCATATACCGACCCGGTTGGCGATAATTTTTAAGCCATTAATCATTAGCAGGTCATCAACCCTGTTGGTTCCGCTCGCCTCCAGAAAATAGTCAGCCGGGGTTATCAGGTCTTGAACCAGGCTACCGACCAGATTCTTTTGCGGGCCATCTAGCTTTAACATCTTCTGAGCGTTCTGATTAATTGCGGTAATCTGACCTTGGGTATTGACGGCGAGTAAGCCTTCAAATACGGCGCCAAACAGGGCGTCCTGCTGTCGTTGGACTCGGGCTATTTCGGCGGGCTCCATGCCCATCATTTGTTTCTTAATATGGGCTGAGAACTGCCATGAGAAGAAGATCAGCATAAACAGAATAATTAATAACACGCTGGTTAGCGGAAAGATTTGGCTTGAACGCCACATATCGATTTTGCTATTGAGGTAGCCGAGGGAGATAACGCCGATAACTTTATTATTTTTATCCCAGATTGGCGTTTTTGCCCGCATTGCCAGCCCCATCGACCCTTCGCTGGAGATAATGTAGCTTTCCCCCCGCTCCATGGCCCCGGGCTTGTTCCATTGCATGGTATAGCCGAGCTTGGCCGGATTCGGATGATAGAGCCGAACAGATTTTTCATCGCCGATAACTAAATAGCTAAAGTTAGACTCCATGCTGATTTTGTCAGCAATTTTTTTTAGCTTTTCGGTATCTCTCTGTTCTACGCCTTCAACAATGCCATCCATTGATGCGATGATTTTTGCCTGATTCATCGCAATTTCGGCTACTTTATCAGTGATATAATTGTTAATGCGATGAGTGACAAACTCATTCAATGCCCCCATTATCAGAGTAAACACAATAAGTAATAATAGAAATACGCGCCATTGGAATGACATGTTTTTTAACATATTCTTCATATATTTCTCATATGTTCTTATTATTGATAATATACATTTAACATTGTCATTTTTTATTATTTATATTTGAGTCAATAAATATAATTAATTTATTTATAAAAGCTATTTAATTAATTAAAAAAATTAAAACCATTAAGTCGTTAATGTTTATTAGGCTAACTGTGAAGCAGATCAATTAACTCAAATAGGGTAATTACTATGATGTGATTCAGTAGCTTGTTGGTCAATGGACTCGTTTCTCGTGCTAATAATAAAGTTTATTTACTAATATTAGCTGAGTTAATTGATATTTTCTAATTACCCCCCGTTTGAATTGGGGTGACAGAGTATTTTCTTTTTACATAGAATACGCATAGAGAATGAAATATGTATAACTCAACAATATTCAGTCAGGTAAAACGCTCGGACTATAAGAAGATAGCTGAAATTACGAAGTTTCTTCGTAAGAACGATCTGAATATTGATACCTCGGTAGAAATTTTTATTACCGTCACGCGAGATAATCAAATAATTGCCTGTGGTGGCATTGCCGACAACATTATTAAGTGTGTTGCGATTAATGAAAATGTGAGGGGAGAAGGAATTGCACTTTCATTAGCAACTGAACTTGTCAATTTGGCTTATGAAAATCACCATACCCATCTATTTATTTATACCAAAACTCAGAATGAAGTTTTGTTCCGCCAGTGTGGTTTTTTTCCAATAGCCTCTGTTCCCGGAATTGTTGTTTTGATGGAAAACAGCAGTTGTCGATTACGCCGTTATAGCGAGCAATTATCGAAGAGCCGTCAGGCTGGCGCTAAGATTGGTTGTATTGTGATGAATGCGAATCCCTTTACTTTAGGGCATCAGTTTTTGGTGCAACAGGCAGCGGCACAGTGTGACTGGCTACACCTGTTTCTGGTCAAGGAAAATACCTCAACATTCCCTTATGTAGACCGCTTACGACTGGTTACTGAAGGAACCTCAGGTATTCATAACTTAACGGTGCACCCGGGGTCTGAATATATGATCTCCCGTGCGACATTCCCATGTTATTTCATTAAAGATCAGGGTATTGCTGATAACTGTTATACCGAGATTGATCTAAAAATATTCCGCCAATATTTGGCGCCGGCATTAGGCGTTACCCATCGTTTTGTGGGTAATGAACCTTTTTGCGAAGTGACCAGTAAATACAATGAAGATATGCAGTATTGGCTGAGCACCCCCGAATTAGCTTTCCCACCGATTGAATTGGTTGAAATAGAACGGACCCAGTATGAAGGAACCGCTATTTCAGCCTCATGGGTACGCCGGCTACTAGCCAAGAAGCAGATGGACGTTATTTCCCATCTGGTGCCGGACTGTACGTACAACTATCTGATATCTAACCCTAATATACGTCAGAAGAGTGCGTCTTTACCCTCAGAAGAATCTGTAATTACTGTAGGTGAACTATGAAAATTATCAAAGAAGCCGTTGCCGGCACGCTTGAATCAAGCGATGTCATGATACGGATAGCCCCGCTAGATGGTTCTGAAATCGATTTACAGCTGAACAGCAGCGTAGAAAAGCAGTTTGGTGATGCAATTCGCCAGACTGTTTTCGATACGTTAGCGCAATTGGGTGTAACCGGTGTTCAGCTGATTATCGATGATAAGGGGGCTTTGGAGTGCATTTTACGTGCCCGCTTGCAAACCGTGTTGCTCAGAGCAAGTGACAGTAAAGAATTACCTTGGGGGGCATTGAAATGAATGTTGAACTCAAGCAGCGGGTACGCCGCAGCATGTTATTTGTTCCCGGGGCGAATGCCGCCATGGTCAGTAACTCTTTTATCTACTCTGCTGATGCAATCATGTTTGATCTTGAAGATTCAGTTGCACTGAGAGAGAAAGATGCAGCGCGTCTGTTAGTTTTTCATGCACTACAGCATCCGATGTATCAGACCATAGAAACCATCGTTCGGGTTAATGCGCTGGATTCAGAATTTGGTATTAACGACCTTGAAGCCGTTGTTCGCGCTGGCGTTGATATTGTTCGGTTACCTAAAACCGATAGTGCTCAGGATGTGATCGATATGGAGAAACATATCGCACGTATTGAAGCTGAATGTGGTCGTGAAGTCGGAAGTACCGGCATGTTAGCCGCAATTGAGTCCGCTGAAGGTATTAATAATGCGGTCGATATTGCTCGCTCATCTCCTCGTTTAATTGGTATTGCTCTCGGCGCTGAGGACTATGTCCGTAACTTACGTACCGAACGTTCTCCCGAAGGCATTGAATTGCTGTTTGCCCGTTGTTCAATTCTTCAGGCCGCTCGCGCCGCGGGGATTGCTGCTTTTGATACCGTCTATTCAGATGCAAACAATGAGCAAGGCTTTTTAAATGAAGCCGCACATATTAAACAGTTAGGTTTTGACGGTAAGTCCCTGATAAATCCTCGCCAGATAGAGCTTCTCCACAACCTTTATGCACCAACCAGTAAAGAGCTTGAGCACGCCCAACGCGTGATTGAGGCTGCTGAAGCTGCGGCGCTTGAAGGTTTAGGCGTAGTTTCTCTCAACGGAAAAATGATTGACGGCCCGATTATTGAACGTGCTCGTCTGGTATTGCAGCGCGCTGCGCTTTCCGGCATTCGTGAAGAATAAAAGGGTGAGGTAAATACGATGGCTCGTCAAAAACGTGTATTAAATTTATGTAATAGTATCCAAAACATCGGTGAAGAGAACGAAGGTGAATCTCAACAGAAATCTTTGGTATTAACACCTTATAAAGATACTTCTAAGGCTAATCTCCAGTCTAAAAAACCTCGGGATAAAAAGCTCTGTTCTTCACTGGAAGATGCTATCCGCCGCTCAGGTTTGCAAGACGGTATGACTATCTCGTTTCACCATGCTTTCCGCGGCGGTGATTTGACCGTCAACTTAGTGATGGCGCAGATTGCGCAGATGGGGTTCAAAAACTTAACGCTGGCTTCGAGCTCACTCGCTGATTGCCATACCCCGTTAATTGAGCATATTCGTAACGGCGTAGTGACCAATATTTATACCTCGGGTTTACGCGGCCCTTTAGCGGAAGCAATATCACGTGGTCTGCTCAAACAGCCGGTGCAGGTTCACTCTCACGGCGGTCGGGTTAATCTGGTTGAGTCTGGTGAACTGTCGATTGATGTGGCTTTCTTAGGGGTTCCTTGCTGCGATGAGTTCGGTAATGCTAACGGATTCACCGGCAAAGCCTGCTGTGGTTCATTAGGCTATGCCAAGGTCGACGCTGAGTACGCTAAAAATGTGGTCATGCTGACGGAAGAGCTCCGCCCATATCCTCATAATCCGATCAGTATTTCTCAGGATCAGGTCGATTTAATTGTTCAGGTAGACCGGGTTGGTGATGCCGCCAAGATTGGCGCTGATGCTACCCGAATGACAACCAACCCACGCGAGCTGTTAATTGCCAGACGCGCTGCCGAGGTTATTGTCCATTCAGGCTATTTCAAGCAGGGTTTCTCTTTGCAAACCGGGACCGGTGGCGCCTCTTTGGCGGTGACTCGTTTTCTTGAAAGTAAAATGCGCAGTAAAAATATTACCGCCGGATTTGCTCTGGGTGGCATTACAACGGCAATGGTTGATCTGCATGAGAAGGGATTGATCGACAAATTACTCGATGTTCAGAGCTTTGATAGCGGAGCTGCTGCATCTCTGGCGCGCAACCCTAATCATATCGAAATCAGTGCTAACCAATATGCCAACTTTAGCTCTAAAGGGGCATCGGTCGATCATCTGGATGTGGTTATTCTGAGCGCATTAGAGATTGATACTCAGTTCAATATCAACGTATTAACCGGTTCTGATGGCGTATTGCGTGGTGCATCCGGTGGTCACTGTGATACCGCTGCGGCTTCTAAATTATCCATCATCGTTGCACCGCTAGTCAGAGGTCGGATCCCGACGATTGTTGAGAATGTCACAACCTTAGTCACGCCGGGAACCAGTATCGATATTTTAGTTACCGACCATGGTATTGCCGTTAACCCGGCCCGACCAGAGCTGGCTGAAAGACTACAAAACGCTGGCGTTAAGGTTGTCAGTATCGACGACTTATACCAACGTGCGCTGGTGTTAACCGGAAAGCCTAAACCTATCGAGTTCACTGACCGCGTGGTTGCTGTCGTTCGCTATCGTGATGGTTCGGTCATCGACGTGGTTAATCAGATAAAAGAGTAAAAACATTATGCTGCTTCCCCCGGAACGGGCTACCAATCATAAAGTGACGCTGCACGAGATTCTTTTTAGCAGGGAATCCCGACAGCAGCGTCAGCACCTTTGGCGAGCCAATCATCAATCAACGATTATTTCTTTGACGATGGTGGTTCCGGGGGAAGTTAAAGACAGCGTCTTGTCTCGCAAAGCGTTTAATCAGGCCTGGAGTGAGATCAATCAACTTTGTCATCAGCAAGGCTGGGCAATTGAAAGTAGCGAAGTGTTTAATTTACCGACCGGGCCGGAAGGGTTATTAGCTATCCGGCAACCGGCGCAGGTAGTTAAACAAGCTTGTGTCGTTCTTGAGCAAAATAATGCATTGGGCCGACTGTGGGACATCGATGTTATCGGTGAACAGGGCATTATTTCCCGCAGAGATATTGGCATGCCGTCACGTAAATGTTTTATCTGCGATCTGGATGCCCGAATTTGTGCCCGTCAGCGGACGCATTCTATTCAGGCGCTACATGATGCAATGGAGGCTTTGTTTAATCATGCTGACATCATTTGATTCTGATAGCGCCACATTCAGGTTAGAAATACACCGGCTGCCATGGGTCACTCGTTATGCCCGACTGGCTAAGAATGCCATGCTGAATGAAGTGAACCTGACTCCGAAGCCCGGTTTAGTGGATACGCACAATAGCGGAGCTCATAAAGATATGGACCTGACGGATTTTTATCGCAGCTCTGAAGCGATAAGCATCTGGATTCCTTATTTTATTGAATACGGTATGACCACACATTTACAACCTGCCAGCGATATTCTGTATGGAATTCGCCCGCTAGGTCTGGCCTGTGAAGCCTCTATGTATAAGGCCACATCAGGCGTAAATACCCATAAAGGCACGGTTTTCTCTTTAGGCCTTGTGGCGACGGCGATTGGGCGTTTGGTCTCTAGTCAAAAAGCAGTTACCCAGCAGGCCGTTTGCCGGGAAGTTGCCGCAATAAGCCGGGGTTTAGTCGCGCGCGAGCTGGAAGCTAATAACCAAGGGCAGACCGCTGGCCAGCGATTATTCCGTGAGTTTGGTCTTTCTGGCGCAAGAGGGGAAGCCGAGTCGGGTTTTCAGTCTGTTTTGCAGGTGTCATTACCGGTTTATCAACGGTTGATTGCGCAGGGAATTTCCCAAGATCGGGCCTTACTTCAAGCGCTATTAAGTTTAATGGCGGTAAATGGCGATACCAATGTTGCCTCGCGTGGCGGCATTGAGGGATTGATTTGGTTACAGGAAAGCGCCCAAAAGTTTTTAACCGCTGGCGGTGTGTTTCAGTCGGACTACATCACAAAGCTACAGGCGCTTGATCGCCAGTGTATCGGGCTTAATTTAAGCCCGGGTGGCAGCGCTGACCTATTAATTGTTACTTGGTTTTTGGCTCAATTACCTGAAGGCCAACATAAGAATGTTAATTAACTATTGATATAGGTATTCATCATGCAAAGTATTCCGTGTTTTTGGATGCGTGGCGGAACCAGTAAGGCAGGTAGCTTTATTGAGTCTGACCTTCCCGAGAGTATTGTTGAACAGAACAATATTTTATGCCGCGTATATGGTAGCGATGACCCGACAGGCCGTCAGATTAATGGGATGGGCGGGGGAACTTCAACAACCAGTAAGGCGATGATTGTTGGTAAACGTTCGAACGAAGTGAACGGTATTAATTACACTTTTTGTCAGGTTGATGTGTCAGCTAATCAGGTTGATCGCAAAGGTAACTGCGGCAATATCTCTTCAGCCGTCGGACCGTTCGCCATAGAAGCCGGCCTGGTTGATGAAATTACAGAGCCGGTTACTCAAGTTAGAATCTTTAATACCAATACCAATAAAACCATTGTGTCTCACGTTCCGGTAAAAAACGGAAAGGTTGTTTATAACGGCGATTTTTCAATTTCAGGCGTTCCGGGAACCGGTGCCAGAATACGGTTAGACTTCCTGTCTCCGGGGGGAGCCGTTACCGGAAAGTTATTACCGACCGGCAATGTAAAAGATTTAATTGCGGTACCGGGATACGGAACCGTTGAAGTATCTATCGTCGATGCCGCTAACCCGCTGGTATTTGTCAGGGCGGCAGACCTCGGAATCACCGGGCAAGAAATGCCAAAGGATATCGATGGTAATGCAGAACTACTCAACCATATGTTAGCCATCAGAGAGGCGGCAGCCGTGCTTATCGGTCTGGCTAAAAATAGGGAAGATGCAAAAATAAATAGCCAGGCGGTACCTAAGTTTTGTTTTATTTCGCCTGCTGATGATTATATTAGCCTTCCCGGAGAGAAGGTGGCTAAGCAGGATATTGATTTACAGGCAAGAATGTTATCTATGGGTAAGTTACATCCGGTGTTAGCTATCACTGGCGGCATTTGCATTGGGGTTGCGGCCAAGATTCCGGGAACCTTAGTTAATGAAGTTGTTGGGCATGCCGCCGAGAAAGACGAGTTAAATATTGGTCACTGTAGTGGGGTTCTGTCGGTTGGCGCTAAAGTGAATATCCATGACGGTGATATTCAGGTCGAGAACGGGACGGTTTATCGTACGGCCAGAGTGCTGATGAAAGGGAATGTTGAGCTTAATTAAGAAATAGGTTTCTTATTTTTCATCACCGTTATAAATTTTAATGTTAAAAATAATGCTAGTTTTTATCAGAGATGACGTTGCTTTATATTTAAAGTAATGGCTGAGCTTTTTTTGGTGCTTATTAAAACCTTGGTAAGCACCCTTTTTTTATCAATTAATTGGCTATTGGCTAATAAGGTTTAAAAGAATAATAAAAAACATTAAATTTATAATTTCTATTCATCCTACATCACATAATTATATATTTATTGGGTGCATTATCTGAAATCACTAGAGATAGATAACTGAGTCTATTTAACTGGATGCCACAAACATAAAATATAAATATATCTGGTGCTGGAATAATTTTTATACCGAATTTTAATGCTTATATCTGAATGATAAGCATTGACGCCATTCTGTTTTTGTCTTAAGGAGAATGTAAGTAATGAGTAAAGATAAGATGTTGAAATTGTTACTATTATTAGCAATTCCGATAATAGTAGCATTAATTCCAACACCGGCAGGATTACCGCAGATAGCTTGGCTATTATTCGGTTTATATTTGTCGGCTATTGTTGGTTTAGTGTTAAAACCTTATTCCGAGCCGGTTATATTATTAGGCACAATAGCAGCGTCTGCCGTTGTGATTGGTAATTTTGGTGGTGATGCAATAAAGGTTTCTGAAGTACTTAAAGGTTATTCTTCTGGTACAACATGGTTAGTATTTGCCGCGTTTACCTTAAGTGCTGCCTTTGTTATTACCGGATTAGGAAAACGTATTTCTTACATTCTGATTGGCAAATTGGGTAATACTACGCTCGGTTTAGGTTATGTAACGGCCATTCTGGATTTATTAATTGCGCCGGCAACGCCGTCAAATACCGCACGTGCTGGTGGTATTGTTTTCCCCATCATTAACAGTGTTTCAGTGGCTTTAGGTTCAGATCCAAACGAAAGTCCGCGTAAAGCAGGCCATTATTTAATGGTTAACATATATATGGTAACTAAAACTACCAGCTATATGTTCCTGACGGCAATGGCGCCGAATGCGTTAGCGCTTGAGATGATGTCGAAGATCTTAAATATTCAGATCAGTTGGGCCGGCTGGGCATTGGCTGCCGCAGTACCAGGACTGATTATGTTGGCACTGACTCCGTACATTATCTATAAAATGTATCCGCCGGAGTTAAAGAAGGTTGATAATAAAAAGATTGCCGTTGAAGGTCTGAAAGCGCTTGGACCGATGACATTGCGCGAGAAGCTACTTGGTGTGATTTTCTGTTTGGCCCTGTTAGGCTGGGTTGGCGCTGATTTCCTTAATATTGATGCATCAACCGTTGCTATTTGCGTTATGGCTGTAACATTGGTGCTTGGCGTTGTGACTTGGGACGACGTCCTGAAGAACAAAGGCGGCTGGAATACTCTGATTTGGTACGGCGGTATTATCGGTATGTCCGGTGTACTGACCAAAGCAGGGTTCTTCAAGTGGTTAGCGATCGTTCTCGGTGACAACTTATCCTTCGGTGACCACGCAATGGTTGCGCTGTTTGTGATTATGTTTATCAGCGTGGCAATTCGTTATCTGTTTGCTTCCGGCGGTGCATACGTTGCTGCAATGGTGCCGGTGTTTGCTACCGTTGGCCTAGTCGCTGGTGCACCTCCTATGCTGTTGGCATTAGGCTTACTGTTCTCGAACTCCTACGGCGGTGCATTAACCCATTATGGTGGTGCTGCAGCTCCAATCGTGTTCGGTGCCGGTTATAACGATATCCGCTCTTGGTGGATTATCGGAGGGGTTATGGCCTTCCTAAGCCTGTTCGTTCATATGACTATCGGCCTCGGCTGGTGGGAGATGTTAATCAGCATGGGTATTATCTAAGCATTTAGGATAATTCTCTCTGTGATACAGCGATGCGCCCGAGAGCATATTTAAGTTCTCGGGCGTATTTTTTATATCAAGAGTGGTTGAACGTTTTGTGTTAGCCTTGGTGATTATTGATAGTTTGACTGGTTTTCTTCCTATTTATAGGTGAATTGCCCCTAGAATTCAGGGTAAGCGCTTATCTCTTGAGCTAAATCGTTAATAAATGGTTTTAGCTGCAAAAACAGGTCGATCTTTGAGGCCGACTTCCCTATAATCTTGCGACCCCACGTTACAACAAAGTTTTTTTCCCAAAAACTTTATGGTGCCGGCATTGACTGCTCGAAGGGGTAGGTTTGCTGGACTCGATGGTCGTGTGAGCCTCAATAATGTTTCTTAACGTTTTGGTGTTCGCCAACGTGTAACTTTAGATTGGGTAAGTTATTTAAATGAAAACTTTTTCAGCTAAGCCAGAAACAGTAAAACGTGACTGGTATGTTGTAGATGCGACTGGCAAAACGCTGGGCCGCCTCGCTACTGAACTGGCTCGTCGCCTGCGCGGCAAGCATAAAGCGGAATATACTCCGCACGTTGATACTGGTGATTACATCATCGTTCTGAACGCAGAAAAAGTTGCTGTAACCGGCAACAAGCGTTCTGACAAGATTTATTACCATCACACCGGTTTTGTCGGTGGTATCAAACAAGCGACCTTTGAAGAGATGATTGCCCGCCACCCTGAGCGCGTGATTGAGATCGCGGTAAAAGGCATGTTGCCTAAGGGCCCGCTGGGTCGTGCAATGTATCGTAAACTGAAGGTTTACGCAGGTACTGAGCACAACCATGCGGCACAGCAACCGCAAGTTCTGGACATTTAATCGGGATTATAGGCAATGGCAGAGAATCAATACTACGGCACTGGTCGCCGCAAAAGCTCTTCCGCACGCGTCTTTATTAAGCCGGGTAGCGGTAACATCGTTATTAACCAGCGTAGTCTGGATCAGTACTTCGGTCGTGAAACTGCCCGCATGGTAGTTCGTCAGCCGTTAGAACTAGTCGACATGGTTGGTAAATTTGACCTGTACATCACTGTTAAAGGTGGTGGTATTTCTGGTCAAGCTGGTGCTATCCGTCACGGTATTACACGTGCGCTGATGGAATACGACGAATCACTTCGTGCAGAACTGCGTAAAGCAGGATTTGTTACTCGTGATGCGCGTAAAGTTGAACGTAAGAAAGTCGGCCTGCGTAAAGCACGTCGTCGTCCTCAGTTCTCCAAGCGTTAATTTATTGCCTTTTTGGCAACACGTTAATGTCAAAAACCCGGTTTATACCGGGTTTTTTTATGTCACAAAGAATTAGCTAGAGTGCTTATAATTTATACAATGATAGTTGTTGAATCATAATAGTTGAATAAATCGTCAACACCCCCTGAACAAGATGGCTAAAATCTGCTAGACTAGCGGGCGCTTCTTATGTTTTATCGATTCAAATATTAAATCAGACTGTTCTGGTAATTCATTGTGGCAAGTAAAAAAATTAAGGTAGGTCGCTACTGTTGACGATCTCCCATCATTGGTCATTATTTAGATAAACTTGGAGGTTTTCATGGCTGTCGCTGCCAATAAACGTTCGGTCATGACGCTATTTTCCGGCCCAACTGACATTTTTAGTCATCAGGTTCGTATTGTTTTGGCTGAGAAAGGTGTGAGCGTCGAGATTGAACAGGTCGACATGGATAACCTGCCTCAGGATTTAGTTGATCTGAATCCTTATGGTTCCGTACCGACACTGGTTGACCGTGAACTGACGCTATACAAATCCCACATTATTATGGAGTATTTAGATGAGCGTTTTCCTCATCCTCCATTAATGCCGGTTTATCCAGTTGCTCGCGGAACTAGCCGTCTGATGATGCACCGTATCGAACAAGATTGGTATTCACTGTTGAATACCATCCTGACGGGTAACTCACAGGATGCAGAAGCTGCACGTAAACAACTACGTGAAGAGCTGTTAGCCGTTGCTCCGGTATTCAATGAAGCGCCTTACTTTATGAGTGAAGAGTTCAGCCTGGTTGATTGCTACTTAGCTCCACTGTTATGGCGCTTGCCGCAAATGGGCATTGAGCTTTCAGGTGCCGGTTCTAAAGAGCTTAAGCTTTATATGAATCGCGTGTTTGAGCGTGAAGCATTCCTGGCATCACTGACTGAAACTGAGCGTGAAATGCGCCTGCACATGAGAGGCTAAGGCTGATGGAGCCTACGCAAATGACACCGCGTCGCCCCTATCTGTTACGTGCTTTCTATGACTGGTTACTTGATAACCAGTTAACGCCTCATCTTGTTGTTGATGTTTCGGTTCCGGGTATTTCGGTCCCGATGGAATTTGCTCGTGATGGTCAGATTATTTTAAACATCGCCCCTCACGCCGTGGGTAATCTTGAACTGGGTAATGATGAAGTTCGCTTTAGTGCTCGCTTCGCAGGTATTCCTCGTCAGGTTCAAGTCCCTATGGCGGCGGTTATGGCCATTTACGCCCGAGAAAACGGTTCTGGCACCATGTTTGAGCCTGAGTCAGATTATCTGGACAGGGATGAAGATTTTGTTGAATCACCGGATGACGAGGCGGCAGATAAGCATGAGTCATCTATTCATTTAGTTTCGTCAGAAGAAGTTGAAGCTGCGGAACCTTCTGATGATAATGGTGATGACGAACCTCCTCAACCGCCGCGTGGTCGCCCGGCGTTACGGGTAGTAAAGTAATAAACTGAGTGACATTAGCGTATAAAAAAGGCGGATATCTTATCCGCCTTTTTGTTGTTCACTATCCAGGACTAGCACCTGATACTAGCCAATTAGTGGCGGCCTCTGGAGAGTTTTATTCCCCAGGCAATGGTCATAACGATTAAAATAGCAAGGCATACCGCAAACGCTAAGAAGCAGGCCTGAGCCATATTCATAAACTTCCATGCCGGAATTAAATACCATCCCTCTGACTGTACATATAAATCGACAAACCACTGTTGAAAGCTACTCAGCGTTACGCTGTCCGGAACGATAGGGGCATCGTAACCACAATCTCCCGTTGGCTTAAACCATTCAGGTGACCACTCAGCCAGCGGCAGATTAAACGGAAAGGTTGGATCGGTAGAGCATCCCTGCACGCCAAACAGCGAATCGGGGTCTGGATTGTGTACGGCATGATGTATCCCGTTAAGTTTAATCGAGTAGCCTATTCCGATTATTGAGCCGTAAAATGCAGAGATACAGCCGATCAATTTCAATATGATATTTTTGGGATTAATTGCCGCAATCAGCCCGCCAATGACCATCACAAACATAGCGTAGCGAATATAAACACACTGTTCGCAGGGAGCCATATAAAGATAGATTTGGAAGAATGAGTGCGCGAGGATGATGAGTCCTCCCATAACAAATGCCATCAACAGCCATAGAAAACGCTGCTCTTGCCATCTGACCAGTGTATCAACCGGAGTGGTGCGTAAGTCTTTCCAGAGTCTGTTAAATAAGCCCATCATGTGCCACCTTTATTTGCCAGCCAGCTCTTTAACTAAGTCAGCCAATGAATCGATAGACTTGATGTTTTTGGTATAAATAAGATATTTGCCGTTAACTACGTAGGCCGGAACGCCTTGAATTTTTGCTACGTCGTAGCTGGCTTTCCATTGCTCATATATGGCTTGAACTTTGGGATCTTTCACCGCTTCATCAAACTGTGCTTTAGTCATGCCAACGGCGTCGAGACCCGTTTTAAGGAAATCGTCAGCCCCGCCATCCCAACGCTCTTTTTTGTCGTGATAAGCATTGTAATAAGCAAATTTCGCCTTTTTAAACAGTGATTTTTCGTCAATAAGAGGAACGCCAGCGGCTTGATCTTTAAGTATCAGAATGGCGAACAGTTCACTGGCTAACTTACCGTATTTGCCTTTAGTTTCTAAATGATAAGGCTCGAATGTAACGATGCCTTTGACTTTTTCAACTACCGGACCGGTTACGGATTTATCGTACTTATAGCAAAACGGGCAGTCATAGCTGAAAACTTTAATCAGGGTTTTTTCTGCGTTAGGAATGGGCTTTTCCAGAACCATATAGTCAGTGCCTTCAGTAAAAGCAGAAGCCATTAGTGAGGTTGCCAGCAGCGTTGAGCCCATCATCAGGTTAAGTAAGTTTTTAAACCATTTAGCGTTCATATCAGTTCCTTCAAGATGTTAATATTTTTTTATTATGCGGTTCAGGCTGAGGGGCTACCTGAACCGCGTTGACATATTTAATGTCAGTAATATGGCGATTACTTAAACAGGTTCTGAGGGCGAATGAGCACCGCGCGGTAATGTGGCTGATTGGCTTTATCTGACAGAATATCGATTTCGACTTTAACTTCTTTGGTCTTATAGTCGATCTCGTTTAGCTTACCGACAGTCGGTTGCCCAACGTCAAACAGATGAATCGAGCCACCAAAACCAAACATGGTGTCGCGGTCTTTTTGGTATTCAACAACCGATGTGATCGGGCTATACCAGTCGTAACCACGCTCTTTGCCGTACTCCCACAACTGCTGGACAGTCATGTTTTTCTCATCGATCTTATACTCGACATAACGGGTATATTTCATGGTTGGCAGAGCCGGTTGCTCTAAATAGCGGCCGTCACCGTTATCAAGAACGGTTAGCGTGCCTTTACTTGATAGCCAGGCGGTGTGCTGAGTGTAAGTGAAGTCGAAATCGGTATTTTCACATTGACCATTTTCATTACAGCTCAGCGCCTTACCATTGGTATCAACCGGTTTTAGCACTTTCTTCGCCAGCTTTTCATTCCAGCCTTTTGACGGCGCTAAAATCCATTTAACTTCTTTATCTCGGCCTATTTTGACCACGCCCTGATGGCGTGAAGAGAGAATGATTGAGTCATCTTTGCCGTCGTAAGCAATCGAGTTGACGTGCGCCCAGTTACGGCCCGGTCCAACGCCTAACGCATCTCCGTATGGCGTGTCAGGCTCAAGCTTCGCCTGTTGTCCTGCATGAGCCAGATCGACGTTGACGCATACCGCTCCGGCATCTAATGCACCTAATAGGCTATCGCGTAGTGGGTCGAGAATGATATTAAGATCCCATACGTCAAGTACTCGGCCGGATTTATCGACCTCAATGATATGGTCACGAATGGTATGAACGTGCAGGCCGTCATCGCGGGTATAGTTACGTTTTCCTACTCGCAGCAGCATTGTACCTTTCGATGTTTCCACTGACTCATGAGAGGCATCCAGAAATCCGCGCGGTAGCTTATGATTGACTAAAATCTGGCCCATCATATCGAATTCATACCAGTGCTGGCCTTGAACGGCAGTAAAGGTACCGCGCGGCGTTTCACGAATCCCCATTAAATAGCCGCGTTTATTAACATCCACGTCAAAGCCGTTATACAGGGCATCTTGATCCAGCCACCAACGGTATTCACCTTCGGTATCGACAATAAATGTATAAGGTGCAACGTCAAAAGGAAGTGCTCCTCCGGCCGGGCCTGCGTCTAGAATTCCGGCATTTTTATCTTTCTCGCCGTGCCAGTGCAGGTCGGAACCCTGTCCGGTAAACGTATGGGTATTGACTAAATAGAGACGGTCTTCAAATCCGGGGGCAACTTTAACAACCTGGGTTGTTTGCAGATCGCTCAGTGAGCGGTTATCCATATATTTATTAGCGATAGCGGAGGTTTTGACCAGGTACTCATCTTTTAGCTGTTTGCCGTTTTCTTTATATTCAACGGTCACTTTATTATCGTGTTTTTGATAGAGGCCAAAGATAGGTATACCGTCGTAGTTTTTAAGGGACTCAATACCGACAAGGTAACTTACCGGAACACCTTTATCGCCTTTGCCATGCACCGTGACTTTTACGTCAGAGATTTTATGTCCATTCAGCCCCACTAATGCAGTGAGGGGCGCGTTTCCGTATGGGTCAACAATAACTGAACCTAGGTTTCCAGCCGGCGGGGCCGGTTGAAATCCTGCCGACATGACGCTAAAGCTTGATAGGCCAAGCGTTAGTGCAATAGTCCCGGCAACCAGCGTTTTTCGAGTTCGACCAAACATAGTTATCTCCTGATTTGCAATGTTATATTTCGGTGTCTTAGGTATTCACATCTGTAGGTAATGTGGATTTCCTCTAACAATTTCGATTTAAAAATTTTTAAGTATTTCGATGAAATTACAGTTGCTTACTTATACTTGTGTTCGGTTTGTGTTCGGTGATTTTTAGCTTTATCGAGTAAATAGAACCATGTTAACTCCTTAGAGCAGGCTCTCATTTTCTGAATATGAAATAGCCTAAAATGGTTTTTCAGCCACGGTTAAGAGTGGTAATAAATAACCTACCTCCAAAGAATCGGATCCGTGTTTTTATAAAAAGAAAATAGCCAGTAAAATTATTTTGTCTGTTTTTTGTAAGTAAAAATCTCACCGTTAATTATTTTTTAAAGTTATAAAATAAGTAAAATCAATGTAATGAATCTATTTTGTCTAATATTTTCTGTTCTTGTTTTTTACATTTATTTACTTTTAATCGATAGTAGGTTATCTATTAAAAGAGATAAATACTCCTTTCCGGATAACTATTATGCGAAAAGTGGAAAACATTCCTCTCGACACGGAGTTGTTGGGGTTATTTCAGGCTTTGTCTGAAACTCAGTCTTTAACACTGGCGGCTAACCGTCAGGGTATGAGTCAGGCGGGGGCTAGCAGAGCGTTGTCAAAGTTACGTACTATTTTTAATGACAACTTGTTTAATAAATCAGGTTATGGAATGCAATCGACGTCGAGGGCAAAAGCCTTAGCGCCAAGAGTTATTGCGATATTGCATGAGTTAGAACGCTTAACTGAACCTGATGAATTTAAACCGGCGGGCTTGACCCGAACTTTATATATTGGTGCGGTTGATAACGGCGTATTTAGTATACTGTCTTGTGTCTTAAAAGAGTTATTCAGACAGGCTCCTAATGCCCGGCTGGAAATATTACCTATCGGCGATGATCTTTGTTCTAATCTGAAATATGGGCGAATGGATTTAGCCATATTTCCGTTATTAACCATGCCGCCGGATTTTCATGAGATAAATTTATTCGAGACCACTTATGCCTGCGTGGTACGCAAGGGGCATCCACTTTCTCATTATGCTGACAAAGGACAAGCGCCTACTTTTGAAGAAATTAATCAGTACCGGCGAATGCAAATTACGGTGCACGACGGTAAGCAAGAGCAGGGATATGCGATTGATGAAGGTGCTTATGCGCATCCGTTAGCGCAAGATATTGCAATGTCAGTACCTTATTTTCTTGCCGCCCCGTTTATTCTGGCGGAAACCGATTTCGTATTAACGCTTCCGAGACAGACCGCGCTGCGTTTTGCTGAACTTGCCCAACTGGTTGTTTTACCTTATCCGTGTGATTCAACCAGCTTTCACACCCGGCTTATCTGGCACCATCGTGTTCATTACGATCCGGCGATCCAGTGGCTGCGAGGGCTGTTTACTCAGTGTGCGGAAAAGATGGCAGAAAAACATAAGCAGCAGTTAGATAGAGAAACCGCCGTAGCACTAGAATAGACTTCGAGGTGGTGATGTCATAAAAAAAGCGGCCTGAGCAGGCCGCTTTAAACGATGGTAATCGGTCAGTAATTTAAACCTTATACTTCGAGATAGGTCATGATGCCTTCGGCGGCTTTACGTCCTTCAGCGATGGCAGTCACCACGAGATCTGAACCGCGAACGGCATCTCCTCCGGCAAAGATTTTAGGGTTACTGGTCTGATACTGAATCTCTGCATGAGAAGGGGCAGTAATTCTTCCCTGCTTATCCAGCGCCACTTCATGTTTGGCCAGCCACGGCATGCTATGAGGCTTAAAGCCAAAGGCCATAATCACTGCGTCAGCGTTTAGCGTATGTTCAGATCCGACAATAGCTTGAGGGCTACGACGGCCCTGAGCATCCGCAGAACCCAGCTCTGTACGCACGACTTTGACGCCGCTGACATTACCGGCTGCATTGATTTCAATGCTGACCGGCTGTAGGTTAAACAGAAACTCGACGCCTTCTTCCCGCGCATTTTTCACTTCACGGCGTGAGCCCGGCATGTTTTCTTCATCCCGGCGATAGGCGCAGCTGACCTGGGTAGCGCCCTGGCGGATAGCCGTTCTGACACAGTCCATTGCCGTATCACCGCCGCCTAAAACCACCACCCGCTTACCTTCAAGATTGATATAAGGTTGATCGTTACTTTCCTGATAGCCCATCAGATGCTTGGTATTAGCGATTAAGTAGGGCAGGGCATTAAAAACTCCCGGCGCTTGTTCATTGGCTAAACCTCCGGCCATCGATTGGTAGGTACCCACCCCTAAGAAGACGCTGTCAAACTCGGCCAGAAGATCGCTCATCTGAATATCCTGACCTATTTCAACATTCAGGCGGAATTCAATCCCCATATCGCTGAATATTTTGCGGCGCTTAACCATCACCTCTTTATCCAGTTTAAAAGAGGGGATACCAAAAGTCAGTAATCCGCCAATTTCAGGGTGACGATCGAAGACGACGGCCTGAACGCCATTACGGGCGAGTACATCGGCACAGGCCAGACCCGCAGGACCGGCACCAATAATGGCAACCCGTTTACCGGTTGGATGAACCTGCGACATATCCGGTTTCCAGCCCATCTCCAGCGCTTTATCGGTAATGTAGCGTTCAATATTCCCGATGGTTACCGCACCAAACTCATCATTTAAGGTACAGGAACCTTCACACAGGCGATCCTGAGGGCAAACCCGACCGCAGACCTCTGGCAGGCTGTTAGTCTGGTGAGCGAGGTCTGCAGCTTCCATAATCCGGCCTTCATTAGCCAGCTTCAGCCAGTTCGGAATGTAGTTATGTATCGGACACTTCCACTCACAGTAAGGATTGCCGCATGACAGGCAGCGATCGGCCTGAGATTTAGCCTGGGTATCCAAAAAGGGTTCATAGATTTCAATGAACTGAACCTTACGGATATTCAGCGGTTTCTTTGGCGGATCAACGCGCTGTAGGTCGATAAATTGATAAACATTTTCACTCATGGCTTATCTTCCTCTCACTGCGCCTGAATCCGCAACTCGGACGCAGAACGACTGCGGTGTCCGAGTAGCGCTTTGATATCGCTGGATTTTGGTTTGACTAAGGTAAATTTAGCTGCCCATTGTGACCAGTTTGCCAGAATCTCTTCGGCCCGGTCTGAACCGGTATTCTGGACGTGCTCGGTTAACAGTCCGCGTAAGTGCTCTTCATGAATTGCTAATTGATCAACGGCCAGTACCTCAACCAGTTCCGCGTTGACGCGCTTGCGGAACTCATTATCTTCATCAAGGACGTAGGCAAAGCCACCGGTCATACCGGCACCAAAGTTGATGCCTGTCCGGCCAAGAATACACACAATGCCGCCGGTCATATATTCGCAACCGTTATCGCCAATACCTTCAACCACGGTAATAGCGCCTGAGTTACGCACCGCAAAACGTTCACCTGCGCGGCCTGCTGCAAACAGTTTACCGCCGGTTGCACCATATAAGCAGGTGTTGCCGATAATAGTGGCTTCATGACTGCGGAAGGCTGAGCCAACCGGTGGCCGGATGATAATAGTTCCGCCCGCCATTCCTTTGCCAACGTAGTCATTTGCGTCGCCGGTCAGCGTGAGTTCAACTCCTCCCGCATTCCATACGCCAAAACTTTGGCCGGCGGTACCGGAGAAGTGAACTTTGATCGGATCGCTGGCTAAGCCTTGATCGCCATGTTTTTCGGCAATCGCGCCGGACAGCGATGCGCCAACGGAACGGTCAGTGTTGCGGATATCAAAGTAGAACGCCTTACTCTGCTTAGATTTAATATAAGGCAGCGCCTGAGTCAGCAGGCTGTGGTTCAGAATGCCTTTATCAAACGGTGGATTATTTTCAGTACAATACAGCGCCTTACCCGGATGTGGTTGAGCACAGGCTAACAGGCCGGAAAGATCCAGCCGATGCTGTTTAGCCGAGAACCCATCCAGCTCGGTTAACAGGTCGGTTCGGCCAATCAGGTCGATAAGCTGAGGTATGCCCAGTTCGGCCATAATCTGGCGGGTTTCCTGAGCAATAAAGTTGAAGTAGTTAATCACTCTTTCAGGCAGGCCGTGATAGTGGTCCGCCCGCAGTTTTTCATCCTGAGTTGCCACCCCGGTAGCACAGTTATTCAGATGGCAAATACGCAGGTATTTACAGCCCAGAGCAACCATAGGGCCGGTGCCGAAGCCGAAGCTTTCTGCCCCTAAAATGGCGGCTTTCACAATGTCTAAACCGGTTTTTAAGCCGCCGTCGACCTGTAGACGAATCTTATGGCGTAGGCCGTTAGCCACCAGTGCCTGTTGAGTTTCTGCCAGGCCCAGTTCCCACGGGCTTCCTGCATACTTCACTGAACTCAGCGGGCTGGCCCCGGTACCGCCGTCGTAGCCGGCAATGGTAATCAGGTCGGCATAAGCTTTAGCCACCCCGGTGGCAATGGTGCCGACACCGGGCTCTGAAACCAGTTTGACGGAAATCATCGCCTTATGGTTGACCTGCTTAAGGTCAAAAATCAGCTGGGCCAAGTCTTCGATAGAATAAATATCGTGATGAGGCGGTGGTGAAATTAAGGTCACGCCGGGAACCGAATAGCGCAGTTTGGCAATATACGGGGTGACTTTATCACCCGGTAGCTGGCCACCTTCGCCGGGTTTAGCGCCCTGAGCGACTTTAATCTGGATAACATCGGCATTAACCAAATAGGCTGGCGTAACGCCAAAGCGCCCTGATGCGACCTGCTTAATTCGCGATACTTTATTGGTTTTGTAACGTACAGGATCCTCGCCGCCTTCACCGGAATTAGAGCGCCCGCCAATGGTATTCATGGCAATTGCCAGTGACTCATGGGCATCCGGGCTTAAGGCCCCGATAGACATAGCGGCGGTATCAAAGCGGGTAAATAGCGATTCCGCTGATTCGACGGTGTCGATAGCAATAGCGTTAGCCGGATCTTGTGGTTTTAGCGCCAGTAAATCACGCAGGGTGGTCACCGGGCGATTATTCACCAGATCTGAGTAGATCTTATAATCTTTTTGATCGCCGCTTTTCACTGCGGTTTGTAATGTGGTCACCACGTCAGGGTTATAGGCGTGATATTCACCACCGTAGACAAACTTGAGTAAACCGCCTTGCTCTAACGTCTTGCGCTTTAACCATGCGCGCTTAGACAGATTTTGCAGATCCTGCTGGAAGTCACTAAAGTGGGCACCGCCGATTCGGCTGGTTGCACCTTTAAAGCATAATGCCATCAGCTCGGAGTGCAGCCCTACCGCTTCAAACAGCTGAGAGCAACGATAAGAAGCAACGGTCGATATGCCCATCTTGGACATAATCTTGTACAGGCCTTTATTGATACCGTTACGGTAGTTGAGCATAACGGTGCGCTGATTTTTCTCGATGACGTCAGCATCAACCATTTTAGCCAATGTCTCATAGGCTAAGTATGGATAGATAGCGGTGGCACCAAAGCCCAGTAAAACGGCGAAATGGTGCGGGTCTCTGGCGCTGGCAGTCTCAACAATAATGTTGGCATCGCAGCGTAGGTTACGTTCTACCAGACGGGTTTGCAGTGCGCCTACGGCCATTGGTGCCGGTATCGGTAAACGGTCGGGGGCGATATTACGATCGGATAGAACCAGCAATACCGTGCCCTGACGGACCTTGTTTTCCGCTTCATTGCACATGGCAATAATCGCGGCTTCAAGGTCGTATTTCTCCGGACTGTAAGTGATATCAATAGTATCAGCCCGATAGTGCTCAGCCTCTAAGGTGGTCAACTGTATAAAATCGGAATAGAGCAGAACCGGCGAGGTAAAGCTTAAGCGGTGAGCCTGTCCTTCAGCTTCGCAAAATACGTTCATCTCACGGCCAATATTGGTGGCCAAAGACATCACGTGTGCTTCACGCAATGGGTCGATTGGCGGGTTGGTCACCTGAGCAAACTGTTGGCGGAAATAGTCATAGATAATCCGCGGGCGGCTGGAGAGTACGGCAAACGGTGTATCGTCTCCCATTGAGCCGGTAGCTTCCTGACCCATTTCACCCAGAACTCGGATAACCTGCTCCAGCTCTTCATTGGTATAGGCAAACTGCTTCTGATAGGTTTCCAGTAAAGCGTCATTAAATTCACGGCTACCGACTTGGTCATCCGGCAGGTCTTCGAACGGTGTCAGGCTGCGAACGTTTTTTCCCATCCAGCTTAGATAAGGATGGCGGCTTTTTAAATCGTTATCCGTTTCGCTGGAGTGAAGGATTTTTCCCATACGGGTATCAATCACCATCAGTTCGCCCGGGCCGACCCGGCCTTTTTCGACGACTTCATCGGGCTGATAATCCCAGATACCGACTTCGGAGGCGCAGGTAATCAGTTTATCTTTGGTAATAACATAGCGGGCAGGGCGCAGTCCGTTGCGGTCAAGGTTACAGGCTGCGTAGCGGCCATCAGACATGACTATGCCGGCAGGGCCATCCCAGGGCTCCATATGCATGGAGTTAAAATCAAAGAAGGCTCGCAGTTCTTCATCCATATCCGGATTGTTCTGCCATGCCGGCGGAACTAGCAGGCGCATCGCCCGTACTAAGTCCATGCCGCCGCTGAGGAACAGTTCCAGCATGTTATCTAAGGAGCTTGAGTCAGAACCGGTCTCATTGACGAACGGAGATGCATCCTGCAGATCGGGGATCAGCGGCGTTTTAAATTTATAAGAGCGGGCTCTGGCCCATTGACGGTTACCCGTAATGGTATTGATTTCACCGTTATGCGCTAAGTAGCGGAAAGGCTGAGCTAACTGCCAGCGCGGAACCGTGTTAGTAGAGAAACGCTGGTGGAATAGGCAGATAGATGATTCTAAACGTAAGTCGGCCAGGTCGAGATAGAAACGAGGCAGGTCAACGGGCATACACAGCCCTTTATAGATACTGACAACGTTTGACAGGCTACAGACGTAGAAGGTGTCATCCAGTACGCGTTTTTCAATACGGCGGCGCGCCATAAATAGGCGGCGTTCCATATCTAATGAACGCCAGCCCGCCGGGGCGTTAACAAAAATTTGTTCAATACGCGGCAGGGATGACAGGGCTATTTCACCCAGCATATCCGGGTTGGTCGGTACTTCACGCCAGCCGATAATCGACAGGGTTTCCCGCTGTAACTCTTCTTCAACAATTTTACGACTGGCTTCAGCTTCTTGCTTATCCTGACTTAAAAACAGCATGCCAACGGCATAGTTTTTTGCCAGTCTCCAGCCTTGCTCTTCGGCGACCAGGCGAAAGAATCGGTCAGGTTTTTGTAGCAATAGGCCGCAGCCGTCACCGGTTTTTCCATCGGATAGAATAGCGCCGCGGTGTTGCATTCGTGACAGCCCATGAATCGCTGTTCTGACGACTTTATGACTCGGCTCGCCTTCTATATGAGCGATAAGGCCAAAGCCACAGTTATCACGTTCTTTCGACGCGTCGTATAGCATAATATTGCTCCCAATTGCCCCGGTTTATTCGCCAATTAGACCCGTCATATTTCAAGCTGTAGGTGCGTTGCCTGCCTGCACCTCGAATTATTTTGGGTATATCACTGTTGTAAATTTTATTATTTTCTTAAAGCATCAGTATCTGCGAGAGGCTTACGGGCACCGTTCACCCACGCGGATATGTCGCGTTAACGCTTTCAATCATTATCCAAAAATTAACTAGTTCAGAGAGGAGTGTATTAGTGCGATATATTCCCATCATACTTCAAGCTGCATCTTTGTTGGCTGCGCTCGCTCAGCCGAATCACTTACCTGAGTAAGCTCATCGGGACTCGCTTTCTTGCCGCCGCGATGCAACTCGAATTATTTTGGGCATACATGATGCACAGCTTCTGACTATAAGAGATCCCTTGAATGTCCAACTTATATATAAAGAGAATTAAGGTCAAATATGAGCCAAAAAGTATGGGTATTGTTGATTTTTAAATTAACATATTGAAATTAATGATTTTTAATCAATATTTTTCACTAAAGGATTCATTTTTTGCTGGTATAAAATGTGAGCTAAGTCACTATGTTATCGGGGCTGAATTATGTTCATGTTCTTTGAATTTTGATAAGTACAGGGAGATATTCTGAGTTTTATTCTATATTTGAAGTTTAATGGTGTTATTTGTTGTGAATATGTTATCAGTCAGTAGCTCCTAAGTATAAAAAGAAATCATAAACTCTGCGGGATCTTCATTTTGCCTAATACCGACGAGTTATTTGTCCCCTCGCCCTGAATTAGCTTGATCTCAGTCACCCTGTGTTAAGGTGGTTACCGTTAGTCTTAACTTCCTAATTTATGTTCAGCGAATGGAAAAATAGTCAGAGTAAGCATGCAATTACATCAACGGGTCAATATGTTCGGTGCAGATTTGCAACGCCGGTACGGTGAGAAAATTCATAAGCTGACGCTGCATGGTGGTTTTGATTGCCCGAACAGAGACGGCACTTTAGGCCGGGGTGGCTGCACTTTTTGCAATGTCGCTTCCTTTTCAGATGAGCACAAGCAGTATCAGCCGATTGCCGAACAGCTTATTCAACAGGCTGAGCGAGCCGATCGGGCTAAACGCTATTTAGCCTACTTTCAGGCCTATACCAGTACCTATGCTGAGGTCAGCCTGCTGCGTAATATGTATCAGCAGGCGCTAACGCAGGCGGATATCGTTGGTATTTGTATCGGAACTCGACCAGATTGTGTACCTGATGCGGTGTTGGATCTGCTGTCAGCATATGACCAACAAGGCTATGAAGTATGGTTAGAGCTGGGGTTGCAGAGCGCCAGTGACCGAACGTTGAAAAAGATTAACCGGGGCCATGATTTTGCCTGCTATCAAACGGCGGTTAAAGCGGCGCGGCGGCGCGGTATTAAAGTATGTACGCATCTGATTGTCGGTTTACCGGATGAGACCAGGGAAACCAATCTGTCTACTTTAGAGCAGGTGATTGATTGCGGCGTTGATGGACTAAAACTTCATCCGTTGCATATTGTCGACGGTAGCATTATGGCTAAAGCGTGGCAGGCCGGGCGTTTAGCTGAACTCTCATTAGATGACTATATTCATACTGCGGGTGAGTTGATCAGGCATACACCGGTAGATGTTATATATCATCGGGTTTCGGCTACAGCTAAAAGGCCGGTTTTATTGGCTCCATTATGGTGTGAGAATCACTGGACGGCGATGAATGAAATAGATAAGAACTTAGTGTGTTTCGGCGCACAGGGCGCGGCCTTGGGGCAGGTTTTTATTCCGTAGCTGTCAGCGTAAGTATGGCTTAACGGCAACGATATCCAGGCCTGTCATACCTCAAACTGCCTCTTTGTTGGCTATGTTCGCTATGCAATTTGAATTATTTTGGGTATATAAGATTCTGAATTAATTTAGTTTAGCTATATTATTTAATGTATATATTGTCTGTCCTTGATAAAGGATTCGTGTTTGTTCAGATTTAACATGCATTATTGTCTACTTGAGTCATATTTACGGTATTATTCAGGCGATAAAACCTTCCGGGAGTTACAATGAAGCAGTTGCGCAAACTAGCCCAATATTATGTAGACGTCATGGTTAAACTGGGCCTTGTACGCTTCTCTATTCTTTTAGCCTCCATTCTTATTGTTCTTGCCTTCACCGTTCAAATCTCAGTTACAGCCGCTTTACACGGTGAAATCGAACGTATCGATGTTATCCGGTCGGTTTTTTTTGGTTTACTGGTTACCCCGTGGGCGGTTTACTTTCTTTCGATTGTGGTCGAACAGCTTGAAGAGTCTCGCCAGCGCCTGGCCCGCTTGGTGAAAAAACTGCAGGAAATGCGCGATCGGGATTTAGAGCTCAACCATAAGCTGCAGCAAAATATTGAACGTCTCAACCAAGAAATTAATGAGCGTATCAAAGCCGAAGAGGCCAGAGAAAAAGCGATTGATGAGCTCCATATAGAAATTGCCCAGCGCCAGCAGGCGCAGATTGAATATGAACAACAGTCGGTTTTCCTCCGTTCCTTCCTTGATTCCTCTCCCGATCTGGTTTACTACCGCGATGAAAATGGCAAATTCTCCGGCTGTAACCGGGCAATGGAGTTACTGACCGGCAGAAGTGAAAAACAGCTGATCGGCCTGACGGCCAGTGATATTTATCCTACTGATGTTGCCGAGAAAGTGGTTGAAACCGACGACAAAGTGTTCCGCCATAATGTTTCTCTGACCTATGAACAGTGGCTGGTGTATCCGGATGGGCGCAAGGCCTGTTTTGAAGTGAGAAAAGTGCCGTTTTATGCCCTTGATGGTAAGCGACACGGGCTGATGGGTTTTGGTCGTGATATCACTGAGCGTAAGCGCTATCAAGATGCGTTAGAAAAAGCCAGCCGTGACAAGACGACCTTTATTTCGACCATCAGCCACGAGTTAAGAACCCCGCTTAATGGCATCGTCGGTCTTAGCCGCATTCTGTTGGATACTGAGTTAAATGATGAACAACTCAAATACTTAAGAACCATTTATGTCAGCGCAACCACGTTAGGTTATATTTTTAATGATGTGATTGAGCTCGATAAGCTAGAGCGCAGGAAAACCCAGCTAGACGTTAACCCGGTTGATTTCCTGGATTTCCTCTGTGATTTAGAAAATCTCTCAGGACTCTTAGTTGAGCCCAAAGGGCTGACGTTTACGCTCGAATATGAAAAAGATTTGCCTGCCTATATCCTGACTGATGGCACGCGCCTAAGACAGATTCTATGGAATCTGATTGGTAACGCGGTTAAATTTACCAGCCAGGGTGGGATCGTTGTGCGTATCAGGCGTGAAGGCGAAAGCCGGTTCTACTTTGACGTTGAAGACTCCGGCATAGGGATTCCGCCTGAAGAGATCGATAAGATTTTCGCCATGTATTATCAGGTTCCGAGTAAGCACGGCGGCCGACCGGCTACAGGTACCGGTATTGGATTGGCGATCTCCCGGCGCCTGGCTCAGGCGATGGGCGGCGATATTTTTGTTAAGAGTGAAGTGGGTAAAGGTACGCTATTTACCGTGTTCATCAATGCGCCGGTAGCGGTAAAAGAGATCCCTCAGAAAGAAGAGTCGCCTTCGGCCTCGTTAAAGGTTTTATTAGTTGAGGATATCGAGCTGAATGTTATTGTAGCTCGCTCGGTACTTGAAAAATTAGGGCATACTGTTGATGTCGCGATGACAGGAACTGCCGCTTTGGAGCTGTTTAAACCTCATCGCTATGACTTGGTTTTACTGGATATTCAACTGCCGGATATGACCGGGTTTGATATTGCTAAACAGCTTCGGGAAACTTTTGCAGCAGCTGAGTTACCGCCGTTGGTTGCCCTTACCGCCAATGTGTTAAAAGATAAGCAAGAATATTTAGATTCAGGGATGGATGATGTGTTAAGTAAGCCACTTTCAGTGCCTGACTTGACGGAAATAATAAAGAAAATCGGAAGCGCTCAGTCTAAAATTTTACCCAAATCACAGGAGCAAGGTGCTATGAAATCCAATGAGTCTATACTCGATTTAACAATGTTAGAGCAATACATGGAGCTAGTTGGCCCTCAGCTTATACTTCAGGGGCTGGCAATGTATGAACAGGTGATGCCTAGCTATCTGGCAGTATTAGAATCGAATATGACGGCTAAGGATCAAAAAGGCATCACTGAAGAAGCTCATAAAATTAAGGGCGCCTCAGGTTCAGTTGGTTTGCGTCATCTTCAGCAGCTGGCGCAACAAATTCAGACTCCGACTCTGCCTGCATGGTGGGATAACGTTGAAGACTGGATTGATGAATTGAAAGTTGAATGGCGTAACGATGTGAAGGTGCTGCATGATTGGGTTGAAGCCCAAGAGAAAAAAACAGTATCCTGACCTCATGCCCGTCAGTTAAGGGCAATCAATAAACTTAACACAATGATTAGTCTAGTTATCACTGAACTATCTCCCTCGTCACCCCGGCTTTCACTAGGATGACGAAGGAGTGGGTCACATAATATAGTCATGCGGCAGGCTGAAGAGTATGCCGCTTTGTTGTTCATAGCCTTCAGGATTATGATATGCCTGCGTTTGGCTCAGCCAGATAAAGTCAGTTAACAATAACGTAGAGTTTGTAAAAGGAGTGGATCATGAAACGGGTTGCAGTGGTTTTAAGTGGATGTGGATTTTTAGACGGCGCAGAAATTCATGAGTCGGTATTAACCCTTCTCGCGTTAGATCGCGCAGGAACAGAGGTGACCTGTTTTGCTCCGGATCAACCTCAGGCCCAAGTGGTAAACCACTTTACCGGCCAACCTGCATCTGAAAGTCGCAATGTTTTAACCGAATCTGCACGTATTGCCCGAGGTAAGATTCAGCCACTTTCACAGGCCGATGCCTCACTATTTGATGCATTGATTGTTCCCGGTGGGTTTGGTGCAGCCAAGAACCTGAGTAACTTTGCGATTCAGGGCGCTGAATGTGACATTAATCCTGACCTGACTCGCTTGGTTAAAGCGATGCATCAGGCAGGAAAACCGATGGGCTTTATCTGTATTGCTCCCGCATTACTGCCTAAAATATTAGGTGTTCCTGTGCGGTTAACTATTGGTAATGATATTGATACCGCCGAAGTTATTGACAGCATGGGCGGCGAGCATGTGACCTGCCCGGTTGATGATATTGTGGTTGATGCGGACCAAAAAGTAGTGACAACACCGGCTTATATGTTGGCTCAGCGTATTTCTGAGGCCGCTCTTGGCATCGATAAATTGGTTGCACGGGTGCTGGTACTTTGTGAATGAGTAAAAGTGCGCTCTCTCGAATGAAGGGGCGCCTGTTCTTTTGGTTTAAACGGTTCTGTCTGACCGTTTTACTGATCTGGGGAGCGGGCATTGTGCTTTTTTCATTCTTACCGGTGCCGTTCTCTGCCGTTATGGTGCAAAAGCAGTTTGGTGCCTGGCTAACCGGGAATTTTTCCTATGTTGCCCGCCATGAGTGGGTTTCTATGGATGAAATCTCACCGTATATGGCGTTGGCGGTCATTGCTTCAGAAGATCAGAAGTTTCTGACCCATTGGGGGTTTGATCTTCATGCCATTGAGTCTGCCCTGACTCATAACGAGCGCAAACCTAACCGAATCAGAGGGGGCTCAACCCTCTCACAGCAAACGGCGAAAAATTTATTTCTCTGGAACGGCCGTAGTTGGGTACGAAAAGGCTTAGAGGCGGGTCTGACGACCGGCATTGAGCTGGTTTGGACTAAACGCAGAATTCTGACGGTTTATCTCAATATTGCTGAATTTGGTGAAGGTGTTTTTGGCGTAGAGCAGGCGGCTCAACAATACTTTGGTAAATCGGCTAAAAATCTGACTCAGTCTGAAGCCGCTCGCCTGGCCGCGGTATTACCTAACCCGATTCGTTTTAAGGCAAACAGGCCATCAGGCTACGTTATCCAGCGCCAGAATGCGATTATGAGACAGATGAATTTATTGGGCGGAACAGGATTTATTAAGGAATTGTAGGGCGTTGGATGCTGTTCACTTGGTTATCATCCCGGCTTTCACCGGGATGACTGTATAGCAGGGTTACTTCACGTACTGGAAGACGGTAATAACGCGTTTTACGCCGCTGACCGTACTGGCAACTTTTGCCGCTTCCTGACCTTGCGCTTCGGTCACCAGTCCCATTAAGAAAACTTCACCGTTCTCGGTGACAACCTTAACGTTGCTTGATTTCACTTTATCGCTGGTCAATAGCTGTGAGCGAATCTTGGTGGTAATCCAGCTATCGCTAGATGCGGTACCAAGATCGACAGGGGTTCCCTGACGAACCGCATTGTGAACGGTTTCAACGCCATCTACGCCGACGGCGATATTTCTGGCACGTTCAGAAAGCTCAGCCTTTGGCGTTTGGCCCGTGAGCAATATGCTACCGTGATAAGCCGTAGTAATAATTCGAGCTTCTTGTTTGATTTGTTGGTCTTTACTGATAGCGCTGCTGACACGGGCTTCTAATGTAACATCATCCACCTGAGTGCCCACTGTGCGCGGATCGGTTGCCGTTTTTGTCGCAACGGCTGCGCCACCGGCCACAACGGCAACACATCCTTGTAACATGGCGGTACTAAGTAAAATAGCTACGGCCGTTAGGGTACGAATTTTCATTAAAAACTCCTTCAGTCATCCTGGTGAGGGAATAGGGTAAAATCAATTAGATCGCAAAGACAGTTTACAATCAGCATGTGCATTTCTTGTATTCGAGCTCCCCGATGAGAGGGGATGCGCACTTCAACGTCTTGCTGACCTAATAAGCCAGCCAGCTCTCCGCCATCGCAGCCAGTCAGCGCAATAATCGTCATATCACGGGTGACCGCGGCCTCAACGGCCTTGATAATATCTCGGCTATTGCCCCGGCTTGAGATTGCCAGCAATACGTCTCCGGCTTGACCTAATGCCCTAACCTGTTTTGCATAGACCTCATCTTTTATGCCGTCGTTGCTGATGGCCGTCAGCGTGATGCTGTCTGCACTCAGCGCAATGGCCGGTAAGCTTGGGCGTTCAGTTTCATAACGGTTAATTAAGCTGGCCGAAAAATGCTGCGCATTCGCGGCAGAGGCACCGTTTCCACAGGTCAGTATTTTATTACCATTAAGCAGTGATTGCACAATGGTGGTTGCGGCGCGAGAGATGGAGTCGGGTAATGCTTCTGCTGCGGCAATTTGTGTTTGAATACTTTCTGTAAAACAGCCTTTGATTCTTTCCAACATAGTATGAGTTCTACTTACGTATCTGCTTATTGTGACCTATTGCACCGGGAAAAACTAAGCTTCACCCTCGGCACCAAAGGCATTTGGCAACCATTGTAACTGATTACCGGTGATCGCTAAAACGTCAAATCGACAGTTTGTTGTCTCAAGGCTCAATTGACGTTGGTTTAACCAGCGTGAAGCGGCAAGCAATAACCGTTGGCGTTTATGCCAGGTGATCGATTCAACCGCGTTACCAAAGTTGGCATTTTTGCGGTATCTGACTTCAATAAATACCCAGATATCGCCGTCTTGCATGATTAAATCAAGCTCGCTGCCACGAAATTTAATGTTAGCTGCAATAAAAATCAAACCCGACCTTTCAAGATGGCGACGCGCTATAGCCTCATAGCGCGCCCCGACCTTATAGCTGGTTATTTTACCGGTACTAACTGACCCTGACGATACTGTATCCATGGCAATTGACGGTTAATCACGCAGTTGTTGTCTGCGCTGAGTATGCCCGTCGCACCGGTAACTTGGAAGTCCGGAAGCTGACGTATTTCTGAAAAATGCGAAGCAAGTTCCCAAGCATCCGCCCCCATACCGTAGAGGCGGAACTGAGAGTAATCACCGTTGTATTTAGCGCCGCCTTCTTGGGCCAATGCCGGAGATAAACCGACTAACATCGGTATTTCACTGAACTGGACACCTTCCATTTCAAAGCGGAAGTCCGGGCCTGCTCCGGCCTGATAGCTACGCGAGCTGGCATAAATTGAGGCAGAACGAGAGGCTTTAGAGATATCCAGCATTGGCTTAATCAGCGCTAATTCCGGCTGGGTAGCGATAATATAGATGGCATCAACCGGGCCGGTTGGTACGCCAGTTACGCCTGATTCCAACGTAATTGGCTGGCCTTCAGAACGCATACCTGCGCCGCCGGCAATCGCCTCTTTTAAATCACCCAACTTGCCAAAGTATTGAACCTGTGCAGCACCGGTGCCGTTTTGGCTCCACTGCTCGGCAAACGCCTTAGCGGCTCGGGTACCTAAGTCACCGCGTGGGGCAATAATTAATGGTGACGTTTTACCCTGAGCAAAGATATGGCGGGCGGCATCGCGGGCTTCGTCTTCCGGTGAAAGGGCAAAATAACAAACGTTGATGCGATCTGCGATTTTTTCCGGCTTATTCAGCGCCAGAATACTTAGGGTTGATGGCGACGCGGCTAACTGCTCAACTTCTTTTTTCAGCAGCGGGCCGACAATCATGGTGGCGCCTTCCTGTTCGGCCTGAGCTAATAGCTCCGCCAGCGGTTTAGAACCGGTATCGTATACTTTTACCTGAGAATCACTTTTACTCAGCGCCTTAGCGGTATTGAAACCATCCTGAATGGTTGGCCCGAACTGTTTGCCCGGCCCGCTCATTGGCAGCATTAATGCAATGTTGGCACTGGATGACTTTTGAAAGCCTAAGGCACGGGAAAGCTGGCTTGGTAAAGTCTTAGAGGCCGGATGCTCGCTATAACGGTTCTGCCAGTCTTTAATGGCTGACTGCAGCATTTGGTTATCAGCTTTATTATTCTGATAGGCCTGAAGTAATTCAAGCCAACTGCTCAGCGTATATTCATCAGCATTGATGACCAGCGTATTGAGCACCGCTGGCGTGAACTGGGTTAGCAGTGCCCAGGTTTGGTCAACCACACTCTGGCGCTCTTGATCGCTGACCAGCGGCTCAAGGTTAATATATGCACGTAGCTGAGCTAAAGGGTCGCGACCTTGATTGGCCAGAACTTCAACCTGATAATAACGAGCCTTCTGCACGTTAGAGAGATCGCCGACTTTAATGTTTTTTAGCCATAACTGGGCGTCTTTGCTATCCTGCCTCTTTGCTGCAAGCTCAGCGCGTAGAAGTTGCCTTTCCTGATCTTGTGCAATAGGCAGCATATTCGGTAATCCGTTCAGGATATCGGATGCCTGCTTGGTATTATTTTCAATAATCAGAGCGCGTACGGCAAGAAGCTGCCAGTTAATTTTGGCATCACCGGAGCTTTGGTCTATTTGCTGTAGGTAATAAGGTGATTTTTGAGAAATGTCACCCTGAATACTGTCCGTTGAATTTTTTAAATTTTGGCATCCCGCCAAGAACAGCGCAGCCAGTACGATTGGCAGCGCTTGGCTTGCCTTGGTACGGAGGTATGTGATTAAACGCATGCTGTATCCAATTTTACTCATACTTTGAGATTGTTAATATTAAATCGGTCACCCGGATGAAACAATGAGTCAACATAATCAAGCAGCGATTTCACCTTCGACACTCTACGTCGTTCCCACGCCTATCGGTAACCTCGGCGACATCACCCAACGAGCCTTAGCCGTATTGGGTAGCGTCGATTTAATTGCGGCAGAAGATACCCGTCATACGGGCCTACTATTGCAGCATTTTGCCATTAATGCCCAACTTTTTGCATTACACGATCATAATGAGCAATCTAAGGCTGACATCTTAATCGCAAAATTAAAAGATGGACACAGTATAGCGCTTGTTTCTGATGCCGGAACGCCATTAATTAACGATCCCGGCTACCATTTAGTACGTCGTTGCCGTGAAGAAGGCATTCGTGTTATTCCGCTTCCCGGCGCCTGTGCCGCTATTACCGCCATGTCTGCGGCGGGTTTACCTTCAGACCGTTTCTGCTATGAAGGTTTTTTACCGGCAAAAACAAAATCTCGTTGCGATACGCTGCGCAGCTTAGAAGAAGAGCCAAGAACGCTGATTTTCTATGAGTCAACCCATCGATTGCTCGACAGTTTACAGGATATGGTCACGGTTTGGGGGCCTGAACGTTATGTGGTTCTGGCCAGAGAGCTGACAAAAACCTGGGAAAATATCAAAGGTGCACCGGTTGGTGAGCTTTTGGCTTGGGTAAAAGAAGATGAAGTCCGTCGCAAAGGTGAAATGGTTTTGATTGTTGAAGGCCATAAAGTACAAAGTGATGAGGCAATACCTTCAGAAGCATTACGCACTTTAGCTTTATTGCAAAAAGAGTTGCCGTTGAAGAAGGCTGCCGCACTGACCGCTGAAATTCACGGAGTTAAAAAGAATGCATTATATAAATATGCATTAGAACAGGCCGACAGCGAATAGCATGATTAAAGCCGCGCATTGAGCGCGGCTGATGTTACATCTGGTCGATCACACAAACATCGCGATCAGTAATACCATTCCCAGACCCACGACTGAGTTGACCAATTCCAACATACCCCACGTTTTCAGCGTATCTTTAATCGATAGGTCAAAGTAGCCTTTGAACAGCCAGAACGAGGCATCATTAATGTGGGTTAACGTATTAGAACCGGCCGCAGTAGCCAGAACCAGTAACGCCGGGTCGACGCTGGTAATGGTGCCGGTTACCGGGTCCATAATAGCAGAACCGATAATACCGGCGGCGGTCATGGCAGAGACTACGCCCTGTCCGGTTGATAGACGAATCAGTACCGTAATCAGCCAGGCCATAATGTAAGGTGAAACGCCGCCTACAGACATGAGCGTGCCGATAGTGTTGCCGATACCGGTATCAATAATTACCTGCTTAAGCGCACCGCCGGCACCAATGATTAAGATAACCATTGCAATGCCCTTCACCGCCGCCTCAAAGGAATGCATGATCCAGTCCATTTTGTGCCCGCGTGATGTACCGAACAGCAAAAAGGCGACCAACATGGCAATAAACATGGCGATCGGGGATGAGCCGATAAAGTTTATTATCATGTAGGCGCTGGTTCCTTTAACCAGCCAAATATTGGCAATGGTGGTGCCTATCATGATGAAGGCAGGAATCAGCGGAACGAGAATAGATGTGCTAAATGACGGCAGGTTATTCTCATCAACCGGGTTTTCTGCTTTTAAGAAGCTCGGGATTGGGCGCTCAAGGTTACCTAAAAATTTCGGTAAGATAAGACCTGCGCAGATAACCGAAGGAATAGCCACTAACACACCGTAGATGTACACCATTCCCATATCTGCACCGTAGGCGCTGACTAGGGCAACCGGCCCCGGCTGTGGCGGAAACAGGGAGTGGGCGGTCGTTGCGGCAGCAACGGCCGGAATAGCCAACTTCAGGAATGGAATTTTTGCTTCAATCGCAATTGCAATGACCAACGGCGCCAAAATAATAAAGGCGACCTCATAGAACATAGCCAGACCGAAGATCAACCCGATAATAATAACGGCCGCTTCAACATATTTTAGGCCGAATTTACGCAACAGCGTTTGGGCAATCTGGTGGGCAGCACCTGAATCAACCATCAGCCGGCCGATAACCGCACCAAACACCACGATAATCGCAAGCTCACCTAGCGTGCCACCAAAACCCGCCTTGATTGTATGCATTAGCTCGAGCAGGTCCATACCGGCAAGGATACCTACCATCAGTGCAGCCAGCAGCAGAGCTACCATTGAGTTAAGTTTGAATTTGATGTTGAGTATTAGCATCAGTCCGATGCCAAGCACCACCCAAAGAATATTAAGCCATTCCATCATATGTAGTCTCCGAATCTCATTTTATTGGTCAGTCCAATTTTTGGTTATGTAAATGTTAAAAATTAACCTTTATAATCATATTGTTATTATCATTACTCTAAATAATGTCATTTTAAAGATCATATTTAACGCACATATTAATAGTCTAAATAGCTTTAAGGATATCGTTGTCAGTCCAATTTGAGACGTGATGCACAAAAATTCATTAATTGGTCTAATATCTTTTAGGTTTCTAATGTAGGTCATAGAAATGGAGGGGGGATTTTACCTTTACGGAGGTGCTTACCAAGAGATTATGATAATTCTGTGATGGTTTTTGGGGCACGCCAATAATCTGCCTGCAGTTCTGGCATATCTTTCGAGGCAGATGTATACTGCGCGCCGGAGTCGGCCAGACAGTCGCCGCTTCACCGTAGTCCTTTCGGGGAGACGGGTGGAGGGGAGGAAAGTCCGGGCTCCATAGGGCAGGGTGCCAGGTAACGCCTGGGAGGCGCAAGCCTACGACCAGTGCAACAGAGAGTAAACCGCCGATGGCCTGCGTAAGCAGGATCAGGTAAGGGTGAAAGGGTGCGGTAAGAGCGCACCGCGCGGCTGGCAACAGTCCGTGGCACGGTAAACTCCACCCGGAGCAAGGCCAAATAGGGGTTCACATGGTACGGCCCGTACTGAACCCGGGTAGGCTGCTTGAGCCAGTGAGCGATTGCTGGCCTAGATGAATGACTGTCCACGACAGAACCCGGCTTAACGGCCGACTCCCTCATCTTATAAAACAATGTGTTGATGTAGTTCCTGCCGTATCTCAGATAATGGGATGCAGAGTGGGATACATCGACAGTTGCCTTTCAGGATCAAATCTTTCTTAATGCCTGTAATAAATCGGATGTTTAAAAACAGTTATGATGTTAGGTATTCATAGTCCATTTATATAGCGGTAAACAACCGCTAAGTTAATACCTAGTTGATTGGCAATATTTGAATGGCTTTTCCCTTCAGCCAGCAATTTTTTAATTAACCGACGAATATCTACCTCATTCCCCTGATAAATATAACGGACCTGAAAGGTTCGATTACAGGTAATACACCGGTAGCGCATAAGACCAGATCGAGCGGTGCCATGTTTTCGAACATAGGTTTTATCTTCACAATAGTGACAACAAGGCTTCACGTCCATAATTGGCCCCTTATAAATATTTATTTTTGGAGGGTTGAAGGGCGGATAAATTACCCGCCCTGTTGCAGTGACGAATCGACTTTAGAAGCGGTACTTAATACCGATCATGACGGATGTATCGCTATAGCCGTTACTCCCCATCTGTTGAGCCACATTGCTCCATAGATTCAGGTGTTTATTGACCTGACCTTCAGCGCCTAGTTTCAATTCAGCCAGATTACGACTACCCGATTGCTTGATTTCTACCCCATTCAGCGCCGCACCGGCCTGCTGAGTGTTGTTCAACCAGTTGGCTTCGGCATACAAAGTAAATTGTTTCTCTTTACTGCTGTCGCTGACGCTGTCACGAGAGACCTTCACGCCCAAACGGGTCTGAACGTTGTTATCCCCGGATGACGTTACCTGAGTACCGTTAACTTCTTGATGGTCATCCGCCGTAATGCCGCTCCAGATTACCTGTGCCTGCGGTGTAATAAACACATTACTGTTCAGACCCTGATAAACCGGGATCCGGTAGCCGGTCTCTACCGATGCGCTCAGTCCGCTGATGTCGTAGTTTTCACCCGAGAGCTGGTCACCTTTCACTTCGCCGTTCAGCCAGCTGTACTGCATCCAACTGTCGACATACAGTCCGTTGAGACTGGCTGCATCCTGATACCAAGTGGCATAAACCCCGGCACTGTAGCCGTCGACATTACCTTCCGAGTGATATCCGGTTCGGTTAGATCGGGTTTTACTGCTGGCATTACCATAGGCCGCCATCAGACCAACACCTAAGCGATCGCTGTCAGTAAAGTGGGTATCCCCGATCTCCCCCCCGCCCTGAATCAGGTAGCTGTTAGTCGTGGTACGTGACTGACCGGTAGTATCACGGAACTTGTTTCTTGAACCGACCTGACGTAGCCATATACTGGAGTTCTCTGCCCGGCCTTCCCGATCTTCTAAACGCAAATTAAACAGCTTGCCGGCTATAGCCATATTGGCCATATAGCTGCCCGCTTCAGGACGGATAATATTTTCCGCGGGTGTTGGTACCGTTGGTGTATTTGGGGTTGATGCTGGTGTTTCTGGATCAATCTCCGGTATCCGTGGTTCTACCGGTGGTATCACAGGATCTACCGGCGGTAAAACCGGCGGGGTTGGAGGCACTATTTGAGAGCGCAAATACCAGTTGCCATCATCCGGCGTGGCGACGCCGCCCTTATTCAGGAAGTACTCATAGGCACCCGCTACCGCACGACCTCGTAGTGTAAAGTTGCCGCCGGATAACCCCCCTACGCTAATCACTTCAATGCCATTGACGGTTGGCTGACCTGTACCACTAATGTTATTGACGATAACCCCGGTTTCACCGGAGGTATTGCCAGTTACTATCAACTTATCGGAGGCTGACGCATCGTCATTCAGTACCGTGTTGAAATTCAGCAAACCATTATTGCCGATATAATTACCGGATACGGTCAGAACAGTGCCCGGTGCACCGTTAAAGTTCACAGTGCCTCCGTTATTCAGGCTGGCCACGGTTTGGTTATAACCGGCTAAATCCAGAGCGCCACCCGCCACAGTAACAAAATCAGAGTGAAGGCTAAAAGCCCCTACAGCCCCGGCTTGTAATATCCCGCTATTGACGGTAGTAATACCGGCATAATCATTCACAGCAGTTAGCCTAGTAGTCCCTGAATTCACTTGATTGACGGTTAATAATCCCGACATTATCGGTGAAAAGTCAATATCATCGGTATGGTTAAAGTTGACGATTGCCGATCCGGAACCACCAGTGATACTCGCCGTATTAAGAGTACCGGCCACATTACCGTTACCGATGTTAAGGGTACCACTACTGGTTGGATCAACTGCCATCGCTACGTCTTTGGCAGATACTTCGGACTTATCAGTAATAGTCAGGGTACCGTTTCCTACGTTACCAACAGTGAGCATTTTGCTGGTATCCCACTGTGACCCATCGTCTGTCACATTAACAACACCGGTTGAGCCGGCATATCTGCCGATAGAAGCACTTTCATTGGTAACAGAGCCCCCTTTACTAATCGTCAGCAAAGCATTGCCTGATTCGCCAACAGAGAGAGTGCTGCTATTTTTAGTAGTAATTTGGCTACTATTGAATTTTATTTTCCACAGCGACCCACTGCCTGTCACATTGACCATACCGGTTGAACCGCTATTCCTGCCGATAGATGCACTTTCATTGATAACCGTGCCCCCTTCACTAATCGTCAGCAAACCATTTCCAGATTCGCCGACAGAGAGCGTATTGGTTATGTTATTAACAATGTTGCTACTAAAATATTTGATATTCCACAGTGACTCACCACCTGTCACACTAACAATACCGATTGAATCCGTCTCTTTACCGATAGAAGCACTCATATTGGTAATAACAGTGCCACCCTCACTAATCGTCAGGTCCCCCTCTCCGGCATTACCAACAATGAGTGTGTCGCCACTATTCCACAACGACCCGCTATCGGTCACATTGACAACGCCGGTTGAACCTGCTTCTTTGCCGATGGTTCCAGAGCCTCTAATATTACTAACAGTCCCCCCCTCACTAATTGTCAGCGCACCATTTCCGGCATTGCCAACGGTGAAAGTATTACCGCTATTATATGTGATAGTCCACAACGACCCACTGCCTGCCACATTAACAACACCAGTTGAATCCGCGGCGGAGCCGATAGTACCAAATCTACTGGTAACTGTTCCCCCCTCACTAATCGTCAGTGTGCCATCTCCGGCGGAGCCAACATAAAGAGAACTACCGCTGTTAAGATTCCACTGAGACCCACTTCCTGTTACATTGACGACACCTGTTGATCCATTATATCTGCCGATATAACTATGATAGCTGGTGACTGTGCCACCCTCACTAATTGTTAGCAAACCATTTCCAGAGTCGCCAACATAGAGCCAACTGTCGTTATTCCACTGTGACCCGCTCCCTGTCACAATGGCAATCCCCGTAGCCCCAGTATTAGTTCCAATGGAACCAACGGAATGATTAAGTGCTCCGCCATCACTAATGATAAGCGAACCATTACCTGAGTAACCTACATAAATATAACTGTATGATCTGGTCTAATAATCGGTGACACTGACTTAAGAGGATATAATCCTTGAACAGGAGGTGCCTATGGCCCAGATAACACGTAAAAAGTACAGCAAAGAATTCAAGATTGAAGCAGCCAAACTTGTCTGTGAGCAGGGATTTTCATGTGTCGAAGTCGCCCGACAACTGAACGTCGCCGACCAAAATATAAGTCGCTGGGTCATCGATTACGAACAGTCACGNCAAACCGAATGTCTGGGTGAAAGACCTCGCAGCGAACTTGAAGCTGAATTACGCCGCCTTCGTGCTGAAAATGAAGAACTCAAGCAGCAGAAGGAAATCCTAAAAAAGGCCACTGTA
>NZ_ATYS01000101.1 GCF_000427805.1 Budvicia aquatica DSM 5075 = ATCC 35567
AACTTGTTAGCCGCCCTCAATCGACTCTGCACGATGAAATATTCTGCCGTAAAAGGCGAGGTCGATATTCAGGGTGATCTCAGTGATGAGATACTGAGAAANATCGCGCCAACGACCAATGATGTGGCCGTAGCGCTGGTAGATTTGAACGTTTATCAAACTCGCTACCAGTTGCTCCGCCTGGTTGAAGAAGGTGTTGTGCTTAGAACCGGTGTGAGCAAAGGCCTTCCACTGCACTGGTGGCTCATTAGCGTGGGTAACAATACCTGACNGAAGTGCATATGCAGTAACTCGATTGACTTGCCTTATTTTAATCACTTACCAGCATCACAATGTTGTATGCCAAATCAATCATCGATAATGTTGGAATAAGCCGCTTACAAAATTATCAATCAGCAAGAAAAGCATTCAATCGATTATGCACCCTGTTAGGGATAGTCCACAATGTTCTGACATGCCGTCTCAGCCCCCCCTTATTAAGCTCTACCGAATCTTTTTTCCTGCCATGGTCAAGCCCTGTCCTTAAGTCTTAGTCCCCTGAACGAACTTATCTCACCCATTCCATCCAATCAGCAACCAGATAGAACACGCTGCCAAAAATGGCGAGGGCAATATACAGTGCTATCTTTGTCATCATTATCCCCTAAAATAAGGTAGTCGTGACGTAGCCTCAGGTACGTTGCCCCATCACTACACGGGAGTTAACTTCTGCGATAACGGGCAATACCGTCTGTCACCAGGACGGCACCCATACCGAGCATCCCGCCGAGCAATACCCCCAATACCAATATCAGGGCTTTCTTAGGCCGGTCCTTTTTCACGTGTTCCCCCGGCGTGAGCTGATAACGATACACCTGCGCGGTCACCTGCTGTTGCAGTAACGGCGCCAGTAGACTCAGTTCCCGACTGATATCATGATACCGAACGGGGTACACTATCGGACTCTCCATCAAACTGTTGATTTCCGCACTCAAAAAGTTCTCACCCAGCATGTATTTGTGTACCGAATTCGCCAGCTCAATCTTGGTTCCACCGTTGCTGGCTGAATTGGCGTAATAGTCCTTAATCCCGGCACGCTGAGCCGTACTGTGTGACCGGGTGAGGTTCGCCAACTGATTCGTCCTGTCAGCTTGCAGGCTAAAGTCGATATCCTGCTGTTCCTTTTGACGTGCCAATATCATGGCCTGAAGATTGTTTTGAAATTCAGCCTCATCTTGCGCAATCACCTGGTCATTGATGCGCTCAACATAATCGGTTAGCAAGGCCAGCGCGGTCTGGGGATTATCCGCCGACGCCGACAGCATAAAGTAAGGGAGGGTTTTCTTTTCATCCGGCGGGGACGTCACCAGCCCCTTGTCCGCCATCTCCGTTAGCCAAACGCGTTTTGCCTGCGAGTCCATCGATTCAGTCTGTTGTTTAACGTAGGCCGTCTCAGATAAGTAAGTCAGCTTCTCATTGGGGCTGGACACCATCTCGGTGAACCGGTTGAATAAATGGTTGGCTATCGCCTGTGGGTCGGCGTTAATGCCACTCACCCGAGCAAAGGCCCGTCTTAATGTCAGGTAATCGTCCATCTGGGCCATTCTCGGCGGGGAGACATAAGCTTTGACCGTCCACTGTTCTTTGGCGGTAAAGGCATAGATGCCGGCTATCAGGGTGGTAACCAGCGTCACCATCAGAATCAAGCCTTTCTTGTCCCAGAGTCGAAGGAGCAACTCAAACAGGTCTATCTCATCGTTAGGGTTAGCATGACGAGACCCAGCCTGATTGGCAGTATGACCTGATGGGGCGTTTAACGTTTTTTGACTTATTTCACTCATCGTCATACCTCATCGGATGCCATGACACGGGTTATTGTTGTGAGACTTCCGGATGGGCACTGAGGGCAAGTATCGGGCAGTCTCGTGCAGGCTTGACCGGGGCCGGGAATGACGCCAGCCATAACGCCGTAATGGAAGCAGGCGGTGGTTCGCTGAGTACGGAGACCGGGGCGCAACGAAGAGGGCCTAAGCGCTGACCATGCCCCTCCGCATCTCGGGAGGAGGATAACCATGGCATGGGGACCATCACCGCTATCGCCAGCAAGGTCACCGCACTGACCACAATATCCAAACTGGTCACTCTCATGACACACGCTCCCTGTTGTTACCTTGCCTCGTCGATTAGCCTCCGACACGGTCATTCCCATCCGTTTGATAAGCCGGGTAAATGTACCGGCCCTGAAACGTTCCTCGGCAACCGAGGCACATGTAACGCGGTAAGCCACTGCGGGCTTTACCGTGTTTGCGGATTTGCGTCACTGTATCGCAATGCGGACACGCCGGGCGTTGCCGTTGTTTGAGTAAAGTCATCATCGTCATCTAAAATCTCCGAGACCGGACCTGAGTCGTAAGCGGTCTATCGTTGTCACGACCACAGGCAGGGCGCATCACTGTCACCCTCGGTCTGTTAAACACGTTAAGCCTCGGTCACTGACGGGGCCTGGCAACTCGTCTGATAAACGTATTTACCCTGAAACGTGCGCCCACAGTCACAACAGCGGTAACGCTGAAAGCCACAGCGCGATGTTCCATGTTTGCGCACCTGAGTGGTGTCATCGCAATACGGGCAAACGGGTGGGGGTTTTCGGTATATGAACATCGACAGACTCCTTATTCAGGGGATAGTGACCCCGGTAAACATTTCATAACTCAGTAAAATTAGGTTGTCCTACAATCAACGCCATATCTCGGTGATGGGGATAAATCACCCCGGCCGTCAGCGCACACTTACTCATCATCCCTAACCGCTTCCCGGGCGTTTTTTAGGGAGATTGGGGTCGAGGCCAGGGATTTTAGGTCAGGTGACGATACGGTCCGACCCGCATAGCCAAGACCCTGTCTCGCCTCATGACTGCAATATCTCGCCCGTGACCCCGCCCACAGTCGGTTCTCAAGCAAGCGGGCAACATCCTCGGCCATCGCCCAATACTGAGACGCGCCTCTCCAATCACCGGACTGCTCTTTTAACGCGGCAATATGTGCCAACTCGGGATAGTGACGGACTGGTTCAGGGTTCAAACGTTGTGACATAACGACACCTTCAACATAAATAAAAACGGCAGGAGATTAACCACCACACCATACAAGCCACGCGCTAACGTTAACGCTAAAAAACAGGGTGTTGACGTGAAGAACATTTCGAACCAGACTGATTTAGTGATGTGTCAGGTCGCAAAATAACCACCCATCAACCATTAACCCCTCGAGTTGCATGTCGGAATTATTTTCCCACACCCTGCTTGAGTCCGCCTTCACCTGGCTCTGCCAAACCCGCAAGCACTTCCCCGCGAATGCCGGTGTCTGGCACCTTCGATTTCATTGGAGGGTTGAAAAACAGCGCCTCTACCAGCAACTGAATGCCGGGACGTATCAACTCTCACCACTCCAGTTAGTCAAAACCGCCCAAGGGGACACCCGGGCTATCTGGTCTTCACCGGATGCGTTAGTGCTTAAGTGCCTGACCCTGCTGTTGACCGCACTGCTGCCCGTGCATCCACGGTGCGAACACATCAAAGGTCATCAGGGCGGCAAGAAAAGCGTACAACGTCTCCACCAGGTGCTTCGCCAACCGAATCATCGCTTTGTCTGTCGTACTGATATCAAGGGCTATTACGCCCGAATCAATAAGCAGACCCTTTACTCACAGGTACAATCTCATGTTCAAAATCCGATACTCCTCAACCTTGTCTGGCAGTTCCTGCACTACAGTGTCGAAGACGGTGGCACTTTTCATGCGCCTGAATTCGGCATTGCTCGCAGTTCCTCACTCAGTCCACTCTTGGCCGCATTCCACCTATATGAGGTGGATGCTCACTTTGCCAACCAGCCGAATCTGGACTACTCACGCTATATGGATGACTTTTTCATCATCGCTAAAACCCGCTGGCAGCTCCGCAGGGCAGTCCGAAAGCTTAATCAGTTCTTCAACCAATATGGCTTTCGCCAACACCCCGATAAAACCTTCATCGGCCCCACCCGCAAAGGCACCGACTGGATGGGCTACTGGCTAACCGACCAAGGTGTCCAATCTGTCGCACCCAGAGCCCTCGCCAACCACCTTACCAAGCTACGCCGGCTTTATGAGCAAACCCGACACCTGCCTGCTAGACAGCAGCAGGCGCGGGTGGCGGGGTATATTGGGCGGTGGTACTTGGTGTTTTTTCCTGAATTCCCCCGCATTCTTGGGGCATCCTTCCGAGTTGTGTCACCTTGGCGTCCGGGCAAGGCTTTCTAATTTGGCCTAGTTGGAATTATAATGCCTCCTCACATAACATCGGCGTTCTTATGGTGTTGTAGACCATCGTGTTGTTCGGATACGCCCGATAATTTTCGGGGCTACTTTGTGTGTAAGCCGTTGCCCCGCCCCATCCGACTTGTAAACTTGTTGCTGCTGCCCCATTCATGACAACGCTGGTTGGGGATGATATGTACTGATGGTCAGTCCATGCCGTGTCGTGACTACTCCACGCTCCTGGGACACGACTCAACGTTCTATTGAATACGAGTAATGGTCCGGCCGACCCAGCGAATGAACCCCACTCATTCCATATGCTAAGTACCGGGTTCGGTTGTGTCGTTCGTGAACCGTATCCTACAAGCCTTGTTCCTGTGGCCGCCGTTTGTGGGCTTGGACATACCGTCGCTCCATCCGTACCCGCGCTCCTTGCGGGCGCACTGACACTCCCCCATAGCCTTGGGTTGACCACGTGTTCATACGACATCGAGCCGTTCGTCGCTGCAATATTGATAACCGCCGCCGTATAACCGCTCGCCGGCTTTCCAGTCAGAGTTATGATGCCCGTCGAGCGGCCGACCGAGACCCAGGGCGAATCGCTCGTAAATACGTATGCGTTGTTGGTCGCAGAGGACGTCCCGTTCATCCATATTTGATATGTCGCGTTAGTATAACCGGTACGGGGGAATCCGCTGTTACCTGCAAACTGATACCCATTCACGTTTAACTTCACGCTGGCCGGTAGGGGTATTGGTGCCGCTGGCACGTTCAGGGTGTAGGTGCTGGTCAGTATCGGCGAATTGTTCATCCATGGACTCCCGGTCTGAGTGGTGGTCAGCACCTCAGCACCAACCTCCAGCGTCACCACGCTGCCCGGGAAACTAGTGTACAGCGGGGTGGATAACTGCGCAGGTGCCAGTGGAGTACCATTGTGCTTCCACACATACGTGGCCGATGGCTGGTCAACCCATGACAAGAGCCCAGTGTCCCCATCCGCGTCGTGTTGGACCTGCGAAAGTAGGTTACCGGTGAGGGCAAACATATCGGGAGTTACCGTCTTGCTCACTG
>NZ_ATYS01000102.1 GCF_000427805.1 Budvicia aquatica DSM 5075 = ATCC 35567
TGGTCAATAGGGCTTGGTATACTGAACAGACTGGTCAAAAGGGTGAAACCGACTCTATTGACCGGTAAAAACCGCGTTATTCGAGCCGGTCAAATAACCAAGGTCTATTGAGTGGTACCAAGCGTTAATAACAATAAAGGCTACCCGTGGTGGATAGCCTTTGATGAGGTGGTGGTAAGTAAGTGGNAGGGNGTTATTTATACAATCGGGATGGTTGCAGGGGGATCTCACTGATTGAGCAATGCATCCGGTTCTTGCTTAGCCCCTGAATCTGCTGATGGAATATTACGGATAGCCATATCGTGACTTTCATTTAAGTCGCTTTTGTCTCCGTCATCGTTACCGTTAAGATGGTTAAAGATAACGCCACCAGCGACAGCGATTAATGCCGTTGCAGCCATGATAAGTTTTAGAGTGATATTCATTGTCGGTATTTCCTGTGGTTTTGATTAGTAGGTTTCATCAGGTGATGAAAAGTCAGAAGCGGACATGGACGTGGACATAAACATATTGAAGTGGGCCATCATCGCCTGAACTAATACGGCAGCGAAGGCGGATAGGGCAGCTTTAAAGGCTTCCCAGAGTAGTGCTATAAGTTGAGGCGACATTACTCGTGTTCCTCCAGCGAGACCTGACATTGGTAGATGCCTAGGCCGTGATAACGGCTGAAGTTACGCTGCCAGAGACAGAACAGCGCCGCATATCGGCTAATGGGCTCAGGCGGCAAATGGGCTTGATAGCCAGTACCGATACTGAAGTCGAAGTCAATGGCCCGGTCTAGCTCTTGATAACCCGGAGGCCCGTAGTAAGAGAACTCGGTGACATAACAGATGGTCCAGCCGTCGGCCTTATCCCGTTGCCTCTCCAGCCGGATTTCAACCGGACGATATCCACCAGATTCAGCCGAATAGTCTGGACTGCGGTAGTTCAGAGTGATGCTGAAAGCATTTGGATGCTGTCTGATGTGTCCTGACAAGATCTTAATCAGGGGGATAAAGATAGGTAGGTCACAAGTCAGGGTTAATGGGTTCGTAGTCATAGCAGCCACCCCCGTTGGGCAAATGACACCGTGTTTCCACCACCGACAACAACATGGTCAAGCACGGTGACATCGACCAATGCCAGCGCCTGTTGTAACCGGGTGGTGATGCTCTTATCGGCAGCGGAGGGTTCAGCCAGTCCTGAGGGATGATTATGGGCGAGAATAGTGGCGGCAGCATTGTGTTTAAGAGCCAGCTTGACCACTTCCCGTGGGTAAATACTGGTTTCGTTAATGGTGCCGGTAAAGACTTCAAGGTACTGAATAACTTGATGCTGGTTATTGAGCAGGATGATGGCAAAAACCTCTTGTTCTCTCTGGCCTAGCTTCAGGGCAAGGAAACTCGCGGTATCGTCAGTGTGGGTTAATGCCGGGGAGTGATACAGCCGCTGGCTGAGTATCTCCCGGGCTTTGTTGATGGTGTAGTCGTCGTTGTCGTTGTCGATAGGCATAACGTGATTCTCCGTGTTATCAGGTCAGTAAGTGTGTTTCACTTTTCTTATACCGATATCGACGGGGATTATTGACGTTAGTGTGGGCGAGCACCTGAGCCAGAACCTGTGGTTACGGAGCTTTCATCGTTGCCTCGCGGACAATGTTCTAGGTTTCTGCCTGCATGCCGATTCTGCTGGTGCCTGTTTCCAGAGAAAACCCTTGCAGGGCACCGGTAAAAAGAAATTCCCATCTAGATGATGCCGATTAATAGACTGTTTTAGTAAAGTTCCTATAGGAAGTTTTCACAGGAAAAGTTTACTTATAAGCGAAATTATCGGCATTATCAGCACGGAGATTGCCAACGAGGTTGATATCACTGGGTTATTGGTAAAATGAGGACTCATGCGAATCGGCATTGAGCTTGAGTCTCAGGAGCAGAACCTAATGGAATCGCCAGGTCACGGCGACCACGACTACTAGGCCTGAGCCTCGGTCTATCCTGTCGATTGTCAATCAGGAGAAGCGATAAGGTAACTGCGCGTGCGGTCCGGCTCCTGTGCCATACGACAGGTCCAGGTATTGGCGAAGTACAGCAGGACCTAGTCCTGGTCCTAGCCCTAGTCCTAGTCCCGAACAAACAGGCACGGTTACGGTCATGGTCACGGGCTGACGTTCAGGGTCATCGTTTAGCTAACGTTCTCTGGGTCTGGGTCTGGGCCAATGCCGATTCTGCCGGAGCCTCTTTCCGGGAAAAACCCTTGCAGGGCACCGGTAAAAAGAAATTCCGACCTAGATGATGCCGATTAATAGGTTGTTTTAGTAAAGTTCCTATAGAGGGTTTTCACAGAAAAAGTTTACTTATAAGCGAAATTATCGGCATTATCGGCACTCGGAAGGTCATTTAGGTTGATGTCACTGCATTATTGGTAAAAGAGGGACTCATCCGAATCGGCATGGTTCGGTATCGGCTAAGCTTACCCCGAAAGCAGGAGATTGTAGATGCCCTTCATGTTTCTCCGCGTAAGGTTACTATCACGCGGGTATCTGAGAAGATCAACGGTTTCATCAATACCTTTATGGAAGGGCTAGGTGGTGCTGTCTAGGCTGCTAATACTGACCTTTAGCATCAGAGTTGTCAGCTATCTGGTCTGGTGCTTTAGTCTCGGCTTGCCGTTTTCACTGGCTCTGCTTACTGGACATTGCCCTCCTGCCAGTTTGGATGCCAAATCTGCCAAAACAAAATAGGTGCTGTTTTCAGAAAAAGCCTTGCAAGGCACGGTTAAAAAGGAAAATCACTCTCAAGGCTGCCACTTTAGATACCTTTTTTAGAAAACTTCCTACGGAAATATTCATAGTAAAAGTTTTACTTATATCGCTTCAAACTGGCAGATTCAGAATCCAGATTGCCATTATTCGTAAAACAAGGTGCAATCCTAAGTGGCATGGTGCGTGTAAGCCACAAGGAGGGCGTGCTCACTGCTAGTAGAGTTGACCAACTGTTAGAGGCTGGTGTAGGACCTGGGACCCGGGACCTAGGACCTACCGTTGGCATCGTCCGAGGTCCATGCCGATTCTTCCGGTGCCTGTTTCCAAGAAAAACCCTTGCAGGGCACCGGTAAAAAGGAATTCCCGTCTATATGATGCCGATTAATAGACTGTTTTAGTAAAGTTCCTATAGAGAGTTTTCACAGAAAAAGTTTACTTATAAGTGAAATTATCGGCATTATCGGCACTGAGATGGTCATTTAGGTTGATGTAACAGCATTATTGGTAAAATAGGGACTCATCCGAATCGGCATTGTGTTCGGGTTCGGGTTCGGGTTCGTGTCTTGATTGTTACCTATCAGTTTCTGGAGCAGCACCAACGGTTTCCCCGCCGATGGAATCATCATCATACAGAGTGTCCGCAAGGCCAACGGGCGTGGAATTCGGGGGCAGGAGGCAAAACAAAGCAAAGCCATGGTCCTACGATAAGGACGCATTGTCTCACCGTTGAGTGCCGCCACGTGATTGCTCTATGTCCGGTTGGCCCTCGGCCCCGGCCCCGGCCACGGTCTCAGCCAATGCCGATTCTGTTTGAGCCTGTTTTCAGAGAAAAGCCTTGCAGGGCACCGGTAAAAAGGAATTCCCGTCTATATGATGCCGATTAATAGACTGTTTTAGTAAAGTTCCTATAGAGGGTTTTCACAGAAAAAGTTTACTTATAAGCGAAATTATCGGCATTATCAGCACTGATATTGTCATTTAGGTTGATGTCACAGCATTATTGGTAAAATAGGGACTCATCCGAATCGGCATTGGGCTTATGCGGTGATGACTAAGCTTGGACGCTATAACCCCCGTAGTTGACTACAGACAAACACCCACAGGCAATATCTTTATAGTTAATCCTTTCTTATTCTGTGTTTTTTCCGCTTAATTCCCCTGCTAATTCAGCCTTCGCCAGAGATAACGCGAGATTGATCTACGCGGACGATCGAAGTCTGAATATCCATAGTAACAAACGATCAATGACTTATCGCTTATCGGATAATATCTCAGGCACAGGGTTCAGACCTTCATGGGGGAGTTCGGTGTGGCACAGCGAGTGTGTCCTTATGGCCAGAACCATTCTCTTTGTGGCGTTTATTGTTGGGATTGTTCGTTGTTGACAGACAATGAGCAAATAAAATAAGGTTTTATTAAATTGAAATAATATGCAGGCTTCTTATTGCTTTTCATTCGGCGATGGCGTGTATGTTAAATGCAAATTGAATAAGTTTGTTAATGTTATTCGTTATTTTTGTTATCTTGTTTCTTTCAAATTGGTGAGCATGTTAAATGAATTGCCATTACGTCTATCACCCTATTCAATTCAATGTGAAATAATTCAAATTTACATCGGTTTCAAGCTTAGTCATTATTTAAAAAACCGCACAGACAATCATTCCATTTATTGATTCACGTCACGTTTTACACAATAAATATAACGACTAATAATTATCTTTTTTTGATCTAAAAATCTGTGAGTGGTGATAAATTCAACGAATATCCCTTTTATTGGTTATTTTGCATTCAATAATCAGTATTATAATCTGTTTTGTTCATTAAATGCGATCTGTTGATCTGCATTCATTTTTATTATGTATAATCGTCATCAATATCACTCGCGGCGGGTTACTCGATGATTAGGTGATATTGCCTAGGTTGTTAAATTGATTTTCTATCTATTTTCTCTGTAACTAAAGCGTTGCGGTTAATTCAGTAACGTACCCGAAACCGTGTCGAATTTCAGAGTTTTAGTTCACACTCTGTTTAGTGTGCAGGTGAGTTTAGATTAATGTTTTTCTATTGTTAGGTTCGGTTTGGTGAATCAGTAGTCATTATCTTTCATTGGCAGGAAATATATTTGTGCATTGACTGATTTACCCGATAGACCACTGTTTGACCCCGGTATTTCTTGTATTAAATCGGAAACGTCATCAGCGGGTAATTCTGTTTGGCATTGCTCGTTCGGTANCACTTCCGATTCGATGACAATTTAATTAGGACAGCGCGTTCGGCGCAAAGGGAATGGAATAATGAAAAAAACAATGCGTCTTTCGGCTATCGCAATTTGCCTCATCAGTAGTGGTTT
>NZ_ATYS01000103.1 GCF_000427805.1 Budvicia aquatica DSM 5075 = ATCC 35567
TGTCTCCATTTCACTGAACCATTTTTCGATCTTTACTGCCTTTCTCCATGCTGCGCGAAGAGTGCGGTAAATCTCACAATCAGCATCCGCACCGGTAACCTGAGCCATGACCGATAACATTCCCGACAATTCCTCTAACTCTTCCGCCATGAGGCTGGGGCTATGCTTATTCATCTTTTTCCGCCTCTTTTTCCAACCATGAAGAAATTTTGCAGGACAAATCCCACGCCAAACCAATAGTTGAATAAACCTCTGCGCCCCCTAATTTTTGAGGTCCGCGCTCATGCAAAATGCATAATAGCGACTGCAGGTTATCGGACATAATTGCCATTTCGTCGATATTTGGATTCGTATTACTCATGATTTGCTCCTGCAGGTTTCCGCAGTGCATATTCAGCATTAGCACTGTTAAGGTTAAGTGCCTGTAATATTTCCGCTGTCACTGATAGCGAGTAGCCTATCTTCTTCATGTCGTCCTTTGCCTCGGCATAAAGCGGGTCATTCCCTGCGTGGAACATCAAGCTCCCCATAGCCGATAAACCGCCCAGTAACGCTTCGGTGGCTTCATATTGGGTTACCGATACGGACATTAGCTCCTCGTCGCTCAGTGCGCTGGTTTTTATAGTGAGTTGGTTAAGTAAGTTCATGCTCCTACCTCCGTGCTCAATGAATGGCTGATTTCTTGATTCAGATCACATGCTATGGCGATTAAATCCTGCAATTCTGGTGAGCAATGCTCTTTGCTTGCTTTTTCCATGATGGTGGCGAATAGAGAGCTTGCTAATTCCGCTTTATGTTTGGCTTGATCTAATGAGGTTGGCTTACGCATGGCTCACCTCCACACTCTGCTTATCGCATTGCTTAACAATTTCAATAAATGCCGCTACTGTTAAGACGTATTCGTTTTCAGCTAGTGGATGATGGCAAATTACATTGCCGTTTCTAACGTTGACCAGAATACGTCCAGTGAAGTCTTCGGGAATGTGAATCTCATCCATGACGCACCGCCTGAACCGGCAAGCGAGCAGCGAAAGATAAAATGAAGTGACGAGCCAGAATTTTACGAGCTTCTTTTTCGGTGTGAGCTTCAACAGATTGGCGACAAGGTACAGATTTCAAATCCGAACGTTTGATAGCCAAAAAGCGCCATAGGAATTTAGCATTCGGTGCAGTTTTGACCATTTCGGCAGTTGTGGTAATATTTACACTGGTCATATAGACCTCCGCTTGTTGTGACCTGCGGCCCTGATATCGATTGGCGTTGATGAGCAGGGCCGAATTCTATTTATTGCATATTGTCTTTAGTTCGCTTCAATCGAAGCGTTCTCCCATCTCTCTATTTCTCACTTCTGTTTTTATATAGGGGTTGTTTTTGATAGGTTGATAATAGCAAAAGCGATTTTTATAAACAATCGTAAATACGATAATTAAAATCTGTTTTGCGATAATTGCATGTTTTAAATACCAATTTAGTTTGAAAATAATTTGATTCCCGGCCACGGAATCTGATGTGTGGTTATGATAATGTGACGATAATCACGAATGGAGGTTAGGAATGGACAAGTTTGTAGGCTACAACGACGTATGCCAGATGATAGGGAGAGCTATGCTTAATCTAATACAGTATGAGCAAGCTGTGAGCCCGGAGTCTGTTATCTTAATGCTGGAGTCGTATATTCAGGTTGAGCCTGACAGGATGACGCGAGATGCGTGTTTATTGGCTATAGATGCATTGAAAGGTAATCTGTAGGCACAAAAAAGCCCTGCTGTGAGACAGGGCGCTAAACTTAGCGAGATGAATCCATTATAACAATTGAGCGCGGAGAATATATCAGCACAAGGCGTAGCTAGATAGCTGGTAGATTTACTAGGCACAAAAAAGCCCGCGCGGGGCGGGCTGGTTAGTTTCTTGGCCTTCCTATTTTTTCTTCAAATAATTGCTTTATTTTTAATGGAATAAAGAATGAGCAAAGGAAAGCAACGATACTAAAGAAGCATATTAGTGATTCTAGAACTGTAAATGAAATGCTAGCTTCAGCCATTGGTTGTTGTACTGAAACACTACTTGGTATAATTAGGTAATAGGTGAAAATTAAACAAAGAACAAATAAGTAGATGAAAAACAAAAATAAATAACGCTGAAATCTGATGTTAAACTTATTTCGATTTCTGAATAAATCTTCTTCATTCGAGCTTATTGTGGCTGAGGCTACTTCTCCAGAGGTTGATATAACAAGCAACAAAAAACCAGTCAGAATAGAGAATATGTTCGCAATAAAGTTAAGCAAATCTTTGTTATATCTGATTTTATCATGAAAAAAATATGTTAATATTGCAGATACCACGGGTATAGCAAAAAATGCAATTATATATTTATAATCTTTTGTTTCAGCATTCATAACTCCCCCGCATTATTTGCCATGATCTGTTATCTTATTATAGTACTTATAAATGAATCAAGAATTTCTTTTGCATTTGTATCTTTTATTGTTTTTGAACCATACGGATAGGTGTAGTAGTCTTTTTTTGTTTTAATCGCAGAGCTTTTTATAATGTTACCTTTTTGAGTTACTATAAAAAAATCCTCTGAGAGTTCATCAATAAAATCCTCTAAGTTATCAGTTGCTTCATTGATTAAGCTTAGGTTGTTTTTGTGATCTAGGGTTAGAGTACCGTAAAAAGGAGTGTTGCTATCTTCTTTTTCAAATAGGCTAATTTTACTTTTTATTTTAAATTCTTCAATATCCTTAGCCGTGGTTTTAACTGCTATGCCTAAGCTTCTTATTTTTTCCTTTCTTACTCTATTAACTGTACCTTTATCTACTTTATCTCTTATATTTAACTCAAATCCGAGTAATTTGAATATTTTGTTAAGCCTTATGGCTTGGTGTGAGTATGTTATTTGACTTATGGCATAAATATTTTTTTCATCAATCATTATAAACATATGATTCTTATCACAGTTTTCTATATTTTTTAGATCTTGAATTTCACTGCCTTCTACTAAATCAGGTGGTTCATTTGAAAATGGAGGGGTAATTGGGATGAATGAGTTTGGCTCATAAGATGTAACTTGAACAAAAAAACGTTTCTTTTCGCTATCAAAATCTAATTTTTTTATCCTAACTCTATTTTCTTTATTAACCTCAAAGTCTTTGTTTTCTTTGAAGTCTTCGCATATCTGCAATGCTGGAATTAAATCCCCATCATAAAAATAATTAAATATATATGCAGTTGCTAATTTTTTATATTCTTGAGTTTTTGACTCTGAGAAGCTCATGTTAATATTCCATAATTATAAATATTTATTTATAGGTAAAGGGAACCAAGCAACTCAGCCTTTTTCTTGATTCCTAAATTTTATAATACCAATATTCTTATAATCACAACACCTGACAGATCTACCAGTCACCCAAATCGGTCTTTAAACTTCTTTGCGCTTACACGGTTTGACATTTTGCTGTTGCAAGATGGGCATAAGTGTTGTTTTTTGCCTTCTATTTTCCACGTGTAATATTTTCTCTTGAATCTGTTACTGCAGACATCGCACCGGGTAGGTTTGAAAAAAGAAAAGATAAACCATAAAACAACTATGCCAATTATCCATTCCATTTTATTAATCCCTCTCTCTGTTTTTTTAATCTGTCACTGCAATGCCATGACTGTATCTTTCAGGTGGGATATGGTCACCCACACCGCTTAAAGCCCAAACGGAATCCAAGACGCTGTTATTGTGTAGTTAATAACCTCAAGAACTAGAACCGCCATGAGCAGAACGCCTAGCTTATGGTTGCATACCCACTCATAAATTTTCATATTATCCATGCCGCTTGTAGGCTTGGGACTGGCTTACCAACTATGAGATGACCAAAAGACCTGTCCAATGATGTGAACATCGTTGTAAAAAATATCCCTTGGCATATTTTCATCTTCGTATTCTTCTCGATTTATTGAACGTATTATTACGTGGTCCGGGTGCTCAATTAATATTTTCACTCTCAGTAAGTCGCCCTGGCGTATAGCGTAGGTTTTGCCATCTCGAATCGTAGTTTCTTGAGTATTTACGCCTACAATATCCCCGTCATGCAATGTCGGCTCCATACTTCGCCCCGTCACTCTAACTAATTTTGCATTTTTTTCTGAAACGCCTAATTTCCTTAGATAATAGCGTCTAAACACCAAAGAATAGTCTGAGTATTCAGTTAATTCATAGCTGCCGTTACCTGCCGACAGGGATACATCAAGCAATGGTATTTCTACAAACTCATCAGGATTAGGTGTTTCATCATCATCAATTTCTTTAATTCTTAAGCTGGAATTTCTTATCGCTGATTCGGGGTTATTGCTTTTAAAGGCCCCAGCATCGCGCATTTCACCTACGCCCTCAGCAAGCCATTCAGCTCTAACACCCAACTCTTTAGCTATAGCCACTGTTTTTCGCGACCCCTGAGAACCATCCAATAATCGCCAGACGCTTGATTGCGCCATACCAACCGCATCTGCGAGTGATTTTTGAGTGTGTCCCGCCTCCTTCATGGCGAGCGCGAGTCTTTGTGAGAAAGTCACAATATCACCTCCATTTTATAATTATCACACTTTATCGCAAAGACGATAACTAATCAAATCGTAAAAGCGATTGTAAACTCCTTTTAAAATAGCTAAAATCAATTAAATTAAAAGGAGAAGCGATTTATGAAAAACAATGCAATTGATAAAGCGATACGTATCGCTGGTGGTCAAAAGGCGTTAGGTGAAAAGGTTGGAAGAGCCCAATCAACCATATGTGATTGGCTAAACAACAAAAAGCGTATCGCACCTGAAGTGGTACCTAATTTAGTTTTAGTAACTGGTGGAGAGGTTCAGGCTTATGAGTTCCGCCCGGATTTACCACACCTCTTCCCTCACCCTGACACCAAACCATGCACAACAAAGCATACCTAGTCGCGCAGATGCCATCTGTGTTTAGTCCGGAGGATGCGATCTGGATTCAAGACATGCTTATGAAGCTCA
>NZ_ATYS01000104.1 GCF_000427805.1 Budvicia aquatica DSM 5075 = ATCC 35567
CCGCCATGAACTAAACCCGCCACGGTCAGATAGGTCTCTGCCGTGTTGGTCTCGATACGAATACCATAACCCTGCTGCGATACAATCGCACCACGTGTAATCGCATCGATAGTGGACAGGCCAGTATCTCCGCTAAAGAGGTAGCTCGATATATGGACAGCGTTATTATCGGTAGCGACCTGATTAACATCCGCGATGATAATTGCACTGCCATTATCGGCATTTCCTTCCAGGTCAATCCCTTCCGCACCGCTAATCTGGCCGACGACAGTCAGGTCAGTTGTTGATAGGCCGGTCTCGGCATACGTGTCCATACGTATCCCTTTGACAGTCGACCTCACATTATTGACATTGATGATAGCAGTCGCATCGCCTGAATACGCGGTGGTTTCGATAACAACCCCCTCGTCCACATTGGCGATAATATCACCGGTCACCGTTACAGCGGTCAAAGTTTGACCCGGATAGCTATAATTATTGATGTAAAGCCCCCGATAACCGGCGCTAATATTGTTAGCCTTAACGCTTAAAGAGGAATTACCTTCAGAGGCACCACCGTACAGGTTAATTCCAGTGCCGTTTTCCGACTCAATGTTTCCCGACACGTCAAGATTGAATAACGCATTCCCCATCTGACTATTTGTATATAGGTAGAGTCCATCGTAAAAAGCAGTTACGTTGTTCAACCTGATCGACGTCATGGCATTACCTTGACTCGCGCTACTGTACATACTTATCCCAGCACCGTTTTCCGAGTCAATACTTCCCGATACGTCGAGATTGAACAACACATCGCCCACTGTAACACTGGTGTTTAAATAGAGCCCACCGTATAAGGCGGTCACGTTATTCAATTTGATAGACGTCTTGGCGTCGCCTTGATAGGCATAACTGTTGATGTACATTCCAGCGTCATTTTCAGACTTAATATTCCCCGACACATCGAGATTGAACAATACATTCCCCATATAAGCATTGGTGTTTAAAGAGAGCCCAGTGTAAGAGGCCGTCACGTTGTTTAACGTGATAGACGTCTTAACGTCCCCTTCATTTGAAGAGGAACCCAGCATCATACCGCCGCCCGAAGTGGCGGTGATATCTCCAGACAGCGCAATATCTGTTAGCGCTTCACCATACTGGGTATAATTATTAATATTCAAACCAGATGAACCACTGATGATATTGTTGGCCCGAAATGTGAGGATTGACGTGCCTTGACTCGCATACCCACTTAGATTCCCCCCCGTCCCCGCGCTGGTACGAATATCACCATCCACCTCAATATGGGTTAGTGCATCGCCATCCCCATTGTTATTATAGATATCGAGGCCATTGGACTCAGCAGTAATATTTTTTGAATCAAAACTAACAATACTAGAACCGCTAGAACCTGTGTTGCTAATAAAGACCCCAGTGGAATCGAAGTGAATATCACCGGCCAACGTCATATCGGTATTTGCCGTACCATTTTGTGAAGTATTACTGCTCTGGATACCAGAATAGCTTGAAATGGCCCCGGCATTCAGGGTGATGGTGCTATCTCCTACAACAGAAGCATTAAGGTAAACAGCTGGATTACCATTCTCCCCGCCGGATAAAACGCCTGAAATATTGACTAGAATCGTCGAATCTGCACCGCTCTGATTATCGACCCAAATACCGTTGTTAATCGTCCCATTAGTCTTAATCAGGGTAGTCGTCGATAGCCCGGTAGCGGAGGTATCATTCAGGGTTTTTAACGAATATGCCCCCTCAGCGTTCAAGGTTGAGGCATGAATATCGGTATAGCTAATCGAACCCGAACCATTGAGACTCAGTGCTGAATCAGTCGTTCCGGATTCATTGACACTGAAATCAGGCCCAGTTTCAACAGCAATATCCGTATCGCTGATGGTGATACCTGCAGTGTTGGTATTTTCGCAAAGATAGCTACCAGCCCCTATACTTGTACACCCAGCTTGAACCCCTTGCGGCAAGATAATAAGAGTGACTGCCAATACAGCCTTCAATAAAACCGTGTTTGGGTTAAGCGTCAGACACTCACTTGGTGTCAAACATTTTATTTTTCTCATATAGCATCCCTTCCGATATTGCTCGATGAATTAATGATTATTAAACACAGAATAAGAACATAAAATTTAATTAGTTAACAAATTAAATCAGAAAGTAAACTCTTCCCATTCTATCCGTTCATATAATGCAAGCCTTAGTTACAGGCATCAATATGGAGAACTTTTTGAGCTAATTAATCTGTCTCTGAATTTTCCCACCTAGCAATACTGCAGTCTCACAACTCAATGCAGAGGAAGGCACGCTCATTCAATACTCTAGCCTCGGTTACATGACAATGAATACATTTGTGTTTCGGTAAACATTACCCTAAAAAGGCGTCAGTAACATTGACATCATAATGGCTATCCAGAGAACTAAAAACTACTCATCAATTTATCCAAAACATGCACATTCATCGAGTGCCCTTAGACCAATCGATAACCTTTTTTTCCCCAGAATGTTGCCTCGAGGATTACTAGCAAGGTTAGCGGCATCAATCATCACCAAACCAGCGATAGGTTAGCCTGATGAGCCCTTATAACATATTGCGAAATTCGGCTTACCATTCTGTGGCGACAGCAGACCGAGACTTTCGGTAAGCAATGTAAATAAATTTAGTCTGAAAGTTTTTTTGCAGTGACTACAGAAGTAGCACTTCATACCGCTACGGACTTTGTCATCCTTGTGGATATTAGACTCTTTGTCACTGATGGGGCCAACTCGGTGTATTTTATGAATAATTAACATGTCAAAACACCTTATTAACCTCACGACAGCCCTGCATGTACAGTCAATCATCTACACTGTTCGTGGATGCCAGTTATTTATCACTGACAAGATAGTGGCGGACCGTCGGTAGGCCTACCTGAAGCACTGCACTAATCATCTCAGGCGTATTACCTTGCGATATTAATCGGGTGACCTGCCGCGCTATCTGCGCTTCATTGCCTTTATAAATGTATTTAGTCAGGAACGTTTTTTTACATTCCTGACAGTAATAGCGTTGCGACCCCACTTTACTCTTACCGTGCTTTTTAACACCACGCGTTTGGTTACAGTGATGACAGATAGGTATCAGCATTCTCATTATGATGCATCCTTAATAGGGAGAAAGAACATATGATGAGACTCACCACATTTTATCCCATGCAGATTATTAGTACTGGTTTATAACTAGATGGGTTATGACGTTATCACCAAATAATATCGGTATTGATGCTATTCGAATCTAACTTTTGCAACTCTACTTCATTGAAGTGCAATACAATTAGAATTGTTACTTTATTGCTAATTAATTACAGGATGTACTCATAACGTATCGATGGTCACACAAACAACGCATTATTTAAATTAAATATTATTAATATAATAAAAATAGAATTAAAAACCACCTTAATTAATTTAATTATTTTTTTATTTCAAAGAAGAAGAAAAAACACGCAATTGACACACGAATCTCGACCACAATTGAATGAGCGCTTATTGGCCGCGTAAGAGCGGGACGATGCGATCACTCCGTAGACAAACATGTTTTTCCTGTACAGTACGGATAACTCGGAAGGCACTACGCATAAGCTCCCGTTATTCAGCCGCATCCTCACCGAGATATAACAATACACCACCACAGTCTGAGCAACCGGTTTCTACTGGCAGCAGGCTTTTCTCATCGTGAAGCAGTGATTCAGGGAACGGTTTACGTGTATAAGTCTGGCTAAGTGACCGCAGGACATCTGGATTATCCACCCGGCCAGTCATGGCATCACTTTCCAATTGGAGTACATTCAGCTCTGGCTCTGTCTGCGCGATGTGACGACTTATTTTTTCGGACTGGCTGCCAGAAAATACTTTCACCGACTAACGGGGTCTATGTGATGCAGAACCGATCTCTTACGTCAATGTGAGTTCGCCGCAACGTTACATTATTACGTTTGATTAACGTTGTAGCATGGAAAAAATACCCTTATCGTTATGAAGAAAAGCACTCGGCAATGCTATTGTTCAGCATGTTAATAGGCACGCCTTGTGATTTCTACATCACTAATCCTTGAGTGATTGCGTGCTCACGACCCCGTTACCATCATCATTAATCAGCGTGTAGCTGATGCTCTCGGGTTGCCATGCCGCCTCGGTGTTCATCTCCAGCGTTTTATGGCTAAAGGGCGCGAGCATACCCGCGTCCAACATAATAGATTTATTCCCACCACTGACCCTCGCTGTACTGAACGTGGCAAAATAAGGGGAGGGATTATTGACATTCAGTTTCAGCCGGCCTGGCTGCCTGACGAGGGTAAACTGCTGCAATTCGGCCAGTGTGTCGACCTCCGGCGTCAACCCTTGAGGCCGATAGAACATCTTCAATTGCAATCGCACCGCGACTTTTACCGCTGAAACACCCGGTGGCAGGTTTGCATCAATGGGAGGGATTTCATAAATNTTCAGCCAATATAACGATTCACGATCTTGAGGTTGTTTTATCTGGGTGGCCAACAACCGCACGTTTTTATGCTCCCCAGGCTCAAGCCGAAAAAGTCCCGGCAAGGGCAATACCGGCACCTCCCCTGCCGTTTCAGGTGTACCGTCAGGCGCCCCATCGTCAATCCAAATCTGGACT
>NZ_ATYS01000105.1 GCF_000427805.1 Budvicia aquatica DSM 5075 = ATCC 35567
CGAGTCGTGTGAGCAGGTGTTGAGTCCAATCGAATGGAAGTTACTGTGGGTCAAACAGGAAGGAAAAGAGTTGCCGAAAAAGGCACCGAACCTGAAATGGGCGTATCTGTCGTTGGCTAAAATGGGTCACTGGCATGATAGCAAACGCACGGGACGGGCTGGCTGGATAGTGATATGGGAGGGGNGGTTCAAACTTCAGGATATAGTTGAAGGCTACAGGCTGGCGAAGTCTCTTGATCAGGAGATCTGATCAAGAGACAGGTTTTTCAACGGGGTGACGAGGGTAATGGTTCCGTGATAACTAGGCGAATCATTGTCTTAAGTTTATTGACGGCCCTTAACTGATCGGCATTACGTCTAAGAGTAGCCCTTTTTTATGATAATTTTGTACCATGGGATGTCGCTAAACTCAGCATTTTTTAGCGCGTTATGGCGCCAAAATGATAAACCGGACAAATTGTCACTATTCATTCAAATAACAGATATGATGCACCTCATCGATCGGTCTTCAACGTGACTTATCTGTTTGGTATTGTTCACAGCCAATGTAGGCTCATATCGGATAAAGGGAAACGCTCCCCGTTGCATTCTTGACGTCGCTATCATTACCTTAGCCATAAGTAAAAGGATCCTATCTATGAAAACGTTTAACTACCGGAATATCCTTCTTCTATTGCCTCTGCTGGTCCCTTTTTCACCATCGGTGATGGCTGATAACGATGAGTATCAGTTGGAACAAGTACTGATGTTCAGTCGCCACGGGCTCAGAGCTCCGCTCGCCGATGCCGGTAGCGTATTGGCGCAGTCTACGCCCAAAACCTGGCCCGCCTGGGATACTCAAGGTGGCTATCTGACGCCGAAAGGCGGCGTACTGGAAAGCTACTTCGGTAAATATGTTAATTCGTGGATGGTCAGCGAAGGCCTGTTCGGCAAGGATAAATGCCCGACTAACGATGAGGTGGTGGTTTATGCCAATAGCCTGCAAAGAACCATTGCCACGGCCCAATATTTCACTCTTGGCGCATTCCCTGGCTGTAACGTAAAAGTCTATCATCAGGCGGGTATCGGTATTATGGACCCGACGTTTAACCCGGTGATTAAAGACGATTCAGAGCAGTTTAAACAAACCGCATTAGACGCCATGAATGCCATTGCTGGTAAGCATGGATTAGACGGACTCAACCAACAGTTAAAACCGGCTTATGACCTGCTGACCGCGATTACCGATTATAAGAATGCGCCGGTTTGTCTGGAGCAGAAACGCTGTGACCTGAATGCTGAGCCGGCGAGTTTTACGCTAGTCAGCAATAAGGAGCCCGGCGTAACTGGCCCGCTGCGCATTGGCACCTCTATTTCAGACGCCTTTATTTTACAATACTATGAAGGCTTCCCGCTTAAGGATATTGCCTGGGGCAAGATCAAATCAGATAGAGAGTGGAAACAGTTGGCCAGCATTAAAGACCACTATGGTGAAGTGCTGTTCGGGTCGCCGGAAGTCGCCAAAAATATTTCAGCGCCGCTGCTCAACTATATTAATAGCAAGCTGACAAACGGCAACGATCGTAATTCATCGGCTAAATTTAACCTGTTGGTCGGACACGACTCTAACGTTTCATCTTTATTGTCCGCGCTTAAAATCAAAGATTACCAGTTGCCCGGCCAGTTTGAAAAAACACCGATCGGCGGAAAAATTGTATTTGAACGCTGGTCAGATAAAGCTACCGGTAAGCCGTTAATGAAAATCGAATATCTGTATCAGACTAAAGAGCAAATTCGCAATGGCGATGTTCTTAGCCTGGCCAATCCACCTAAACGAGTTGTACTTGAAATGGAAGATTGCCCGATAGATGCAAACGGATTTTGTGATTTTGAGGTATTTAAGCAAGCCATGAAGCAGGCAATTCAGTAACGCTTTTTGGCTAAGTTCTATTTCGCTATTTTTTTCATCAAATACAGGGGTTTAAGCCCCTGTATTTAGGCTTCATCAGCATGCCGAACATTGTTCAAAATGAGATAACTGCCACGAATTAAAACTTCAGTCATTCACAAACATCCTATTTCACCGCTCCCCGATATATTTCCACGAATTTTAATTTATACTCATCATTCATAGCAGCATGGATAGTAGAAGAAATATGATAAAAAAAATAATCACAACGCTGGTCATTGCATTGAGCCTGTCTGTTATTTCTATGACTCACACTCAAGCAATCAATATCACGCCCAGTAGTGCATATCAGTTTGAAAAACACGGTGATTTTCAGGTTTTTTGGCAGGACTTGCGCAGGGCCGTTGTTCAAAATGATAGGGATGGCGTATCTAAAATGCTCAACTATCCGTTCAGCGATTATGAACACTCGCCGATGATCTTTCAGAATCAAGCTGAATTCATCGCCCAGTATGATGAATTGTTTAATGCCAAAATGATTAAACTGATAGAGACTAATCATTATCGACAGGGTGAAGCGGAACAGGAAGATATGACCGATGCAGCCAGCCCTGAAGGCTATATTATCGAACATGAAAACAGCGATGATGGCTATAATCTGGTCATTGAAAAAGTTGACGGAATTTATAAATTAGTCCGGATTGCTTTTTATTCTTAGCCCTTAACGTTTTCTGTTATATACCCAAAATAATTCGAGTCGCATCGCGGCGGCAAGAGAGCAACAAATCTGTCTGGAACAAATATCGGCCTTATGAACATTTGGCTGCTACTTTTGGCAATGGCTGGTTTGGTAATAAAGCAGAGTCTTTCGCCCGTTTCTTTGGCACTCCGCTGTTCCTCGGTGCTCAAACGGTGATTGTGGTTATCTGGATTGCCCTTAACGTTTTCGGCTGGGTTAAGTTTGATCTCTATCCGTTTATTTTACTCAATTTAGCATTTAGCCTACAGGCAGCCTATGCTGCACCGCTGATCTTATTAGCGCAAACCCGCCAGGCAGAACGGGATAAAGCACATTCAGAAGCCGATGCAAAACACCGGGAAGAGTTAGCCGTCGCTAACGAACAGCGCTTAGCCATCGCAGCCCAGAATGCCGAAAGAATGTTTGAGCTTCTTGAACAGAATACCCAACTTACCGCGATCACCAAGCAGCTCAGCGAGCGGATAGAGGTTCTGGCAACTGAATTACATGAAAAATTAGTCTCAGAGGCTAAATAGTTTATTATCAGGCAAAGTCGTGCAGATTTTGCTCCGCAGTGGTGTAGCAATAAACAAGGATTGATATGAAACATCATTTTTCCGATGTCCTGAACCGTTCGGATGAATACTGGACTATTTCACCAAACAGAGAGCGTTGGTCCTGCCATTTCCCTGACCTTTCGCAAGCTGCCGACGATACTTCCAGACTGACTATCACCAAAAATGACAAGAACTGGCAACGGGTAAAACAGCTCGAACAGCTTGTCGAATTGACGCTCCATGAGCCGGCTCCGTCTCAGTTGGCCGCCTTGGATGAATTACCGAAACTGACAGCCCTTCGGATCAGCCACGCTCGCCCCGAAACGCTGGAAATGCTTGGAGGTCAAACCGCACTGCGCGAGTTAGTGCTGGAATATGTTTCAGGTGTAGACGATCTTCGCCCTATCGGAAACCTTCCGGCCTTAACGTCTTTGCATATGGAAAACCTGCGACGCGTTTCAGATTTCTCGCCATTAGGCGCGTCAAAGTCGCTGCGTTATCTCTCCATCTTTGGAACCTTGGATTGGAGCCAGCCCGTTGAAAGCTTCGATTTCCTAGGCGCGATTAAAAGTCTGGAGTTTCTCAAGCTGGGCTTTGGCGTTCGCGTACCTAATAAATCACCTTTATTTGCATCCCTGCTGGAATTAAACAAGCTATCGCAGCTAGAGATTGGCATGGGTACGCTCCCGCTGGAGGCGCCTGCATTACTTAAACACAAATCTCCAAAACTCAAGTAAACCTAGTTAATACCTGCAATCTAGAAGATATCCATTCTATCTAATTCAACTCAGAACTACCCCAATCAATATGTATATATGTATAGAACTGTGTATAGTAATAATAGTAGATGTATAGCGAATGAGGATAGCTTATGGCACTGACTGAACTTGAAATCCGTCACGCTAAACCGAAAGAAAAGCCCTATAGTAAACCTGACGGTAATAGCTTGTCGTTACTCATTGAACCTAATGGCTCTAAAGGATGGCGCTTCCGATATCGTTTTAGCGGTAAACCCAGAATGATGTCTTTAGGTACCTACCCTATTGTCTCATTGACGGAAGCTAGGCAAAAACGAGATGAAGCAAAAAAACTAGTGTTGGCTGGGATTAATCCCTGTGAAATAAGAAAGGAACAAAAACGCGNTAAGAATAATGCACTAGCGAATACATTTGAGTCGATAGCCCGAGAATGGTATTCCAAACGTCAGGATCGTTGGTCTGAAGGCTATCGCAAAGATATGATGAGTGCATTTGAAAAAGATATNTTCCCTTATATCGGCCATCGGCCCATTAAAGAGATTAAACCACTAGAGTTGTTGGCGGTCCTCTCTAAACTAGAAGAACGCGGGGCAACTGAAAAATTACGTAAAGTTCGTCAGCGCTGTGGCGAAGTATGGAAATATGCCATTATCACTGGACGGGCTGAATATAATCCAGCCCC
>NZ_ATYS01000106.1 GCF_000427805.1 Budvicia aquatica DSM 5075 = ATCC 35567
CGTAGCCCGGAGGGAGGCTGAGTAGAGTGCCAACGTCGAGGCCGACGTAGTGCCGATTAGTCCCATTCGGCTCAAGAGCCCAATAGACGCCGCCGAGCCAACCGGAACCAAAGTTGCCCAGGCTCCCCCACTGGCTCCATAGCCCAGCGACTGGTGCCCGCGTTCCTGCTGCACCATACGCCGCATTTGTCATAGTGGCGTATGGTGGCGTACTATAACCACCTCCTAACCCGGTACAATATGCGTCAGCATTCGCTGCGGTTCTGGTGGTAGCTCCACCATTGACAAACCAACGTCCGATAGTGATATTTAGTGTGTGCTTGTCGTTGCTGTCTGTTTTATTTGTAGCGATAACCGTTAATGTTTTATTTGCACTAGTGGGGGTGCCAATGAAACTAACCGTTCCTTCGGTCCCGCTCGCGTTTAATGCTGCTAGATCTACCCAAGTCTGGCTTCCATTTTCCTGGTAGGTGTAATTGTTGTTCGCTGTCGCATCAACCCCGTTCATGTAAAGCTGGAACTTGGCACCCACAAATCCCGTCGTCGGAAATCCGCTGTTCCATGCAAATGTCGTTCCGTTCACATAGATGACGGGTGGTGGCGGATTATTCACTCGGACTCGGTATACGGGTGATGTGAGTAGTACGGGGGTGCCCGATGTGGTCGGCAAACCGGTGAGTGATGTACTCAACACCGGGGCATTCGCTTGTACTGTGAGGGTGGTGTTGTGAGCAAAGTTCGTCGCAAACGTCTGGTTCAGTTGGGTGGTTGTTAATGGCGTAACGCCATTCTTCCACGTCCAAGTCACCCCCGCGGGCGCAATCGCCAATCCCGGTGTGGCTTGAGTGTCTCCATCCAAATCCGTGAACGTGACGCCAGAAGAGAGTGGGGCCAGCGTGAACTCGTTCGGTTTCTTACTGCCCAGTATCTGGTCATTATCGACCAATGGAGTGGCGCCTGGCTTCAGTATCGATACCGAGCCTGCCGCTGTCGGTGCACGCCCCATTATCGGGCGTGTCTCCCCTGTCGCCGGTGCTCCTACTGCAGGGGCAACACCGCTCAATGCGACGCACAGTATGCCATACACCCCCGCCCGATAATGTGTGTGTGCACCGACGATGTTGTTCGCGCGCTGTTTCATGAGTCCCTCTCCGTAAATATGTCAATGACTTGTCTGTCGTTGTTGTAGTTGGTATCGTTGTTTTGCTTTATGTGTTGTCTTTGCTGCATTTAACGCTATCGGCTACGTAACATCGCGCGTGGTGGCCAACAACAATACCTACCGTGGGACCAACCCGAAGGGCGATAACGTAATGGGCGCGGCCTTCCCTTCTTTTCCTGTTGCTTTTTTACTGTTGCTGTCTTCTTTTCCACGCTCAATAAAAGCAGGCCGACGCTCATCATGTCCGGCCCGCTTTGTTACAACATCATCTTACCAACTGACTCGTAAGGTATAGCCCTGGTCACCCCACGTTTGACCAGAATGAGAGCTGCCATTGACGGGTATGGTATAGGTCAGCACACTCGTTGCGGCAGGGGCCGCGGCAGCCGCCCCCGTACCAGCACTGTCAGCCGTAGCTGCCATACCACCCAGATTCCACGTAACATTCGCTACCGTTAGCGTGGATGTCAGGTCTGCTTCGCCTGTATCCCAAATTCCGTTACTGTTAGCATCATCCCAAACCTTAAGTTCAAACACATCGCCAATTTTCGGCACGGCAACCCCAGCACCGTAATTCGTCGCACCCGAACCCGCTGTCGCGCTTGACGATGTTAGGAAGATACCGCCTGCTTGGGTTCCACTGATGATAGGCCCACCACCACCGACATCAGGGAGCGGCTCGCCATTTGGGTTACCAACCCCCTGGCCAATATCGGCGATGGTCAGAACGATAGGTGTCCGCGGGTCACCTGTCGCTGAGTTTCCCGTGATAACAGCTCCGAGGTGGTGCGCACCTACTGGTGGAGCCGTAACATTGAATGTGTACGTTTCCCCTTCCACTGGCGCTGAATCGGTTACGGTGCCCAATGACGTGCCGCCGGCATTATACCAATGCCATACTACGGCAGTGGCATCCGCATCACCGTCTGTATCACCATGATGATAGGCCACTTGAATTTTGTCACCCACGGTGATAAACCCCGATGTTTTTTGAGTACCGACGAACGAAAAGTCAACACCCAGCAAGCCCGATGACGGGGCGACTAAGGTTGACGCATCGAGTCCCTTAATGGTTGCCGACGTACCCGTCGTACCGGCAAAGGCCGCTCCGTAAGCGTAACCCGCCAGCGCGATGGCCAAAGCAATTTTCTTTAGAGGTCGTCTTTTTTTGTTGTTCATTTTTGTTTCCATTGTTATTTCCTTTTCCATGCTTTACATGACGTTATGACTTCTATCAGTTTACCCATCTCGACTCGCCAGGGGTGTACTGTGGTAGTGCGACTGCGCGGAGGATTTATTCATCCATACCACGCCGGCCATCGGATGCTGTAAATTGGTGTGATGCGTTTATGATGCTGGGACCTAGTGACTTATTTATACTTCGTCGGCTATTCCCATCGTCGCTAATCCATTCAGGTCCGGTGAAGATAATAATCGCCCCAAATGCCCTTTAAACAACTCGGCCTCATGACGACAAAATAACGACCGTGACCATGCCCAGGCCATATTTTCCGACAATCTAGCCGCATTCGCGGCACGCTCCCAACACATGCATGCTTCGCCCCAATCGCCTACTCTTTCCTTTTGAGCGGCGACCTGCGCCAGCTCGGCATAACGACTCACAAACTTCAAGTTTGAACGCTGTGACATAACGATATCCTTACTCATTATCCGGCCACTCAGCGCGTCGGGATATCAGCGGATTGACGCTGGTAAGCGATATAAATGTATTGGTTCTGAAACGCTTTCTGGCAATGGTTACAAAAATAGCGTGGCAGGCCACTCCGTGCCTTACCATGCTTACGGACATTGGCCGCTTTATGGCAGCTTGGGCAGGTCGGGTTGGTTTTATGGGTATCTAACATCTCAACGTTCCTCATTATTATCACGACCACCCCGCAGACATCCTAAATAAGGTGTGTTCCAGTTACCTGGGCCGACAGGGCGATAAACTGGCAGCCCAGATGTTGGCAGGTGTCATTCATTGCCAATATTGATTGCTGGTATATGTATCCCGCCGTTAACTGCCTGAGAGGCTGGGCGCAACATGTCATGGACAGAACACGATAGACGCACTCAATGCCAGAATCGGGCAAAAACAACTGCAAAAAAATCTCAACGCTAAATAATCAATTCCAATCTAGAGGTCTCGAGAGCAAGCCGCTGCGGTTTTCGACTCAGTGCCCCCAGGGTTCTCCACCAAACCTAACCAAGTACCAAACCATAACTGCACAGAAGCCCTGTACACGACTCCATCTCCATATATTACCCCCTGAGACTCACGCGCTACGTAATTAGGCACCCATCCATCACTATCCCAACCATCAACGTCTCCCCACTCTGGCCACCACCCACCAGTTGGATTCCTCACACCATGACGATAAAAAGCTGTCGCGTTGGTCATTCTTGTAATACTTGGTGTACCGTACCCGCCCCCCAAACCACTGCAATACGCATCTACCTGCGGAGGTGATTTATCCATTTCACCACCATCATTGATGAACCATGTCTTAATCGTAAAACTGAAACTCCTCTGCGCCTCTGCGCCACTCTTGTCAGTGATAGTGATGGTTGCAGTTTTGTTAGCTGATGTTGGCGTACCTGTGAATGTGACATTACCCAATTCGTCCACAGTCACCCAATCAGGTTGGTTGCTGCTATAGGTGTAGTTGCCGTTCGGGGTCGCATTCGTTCCGCCCATGTAAAACTGGAAGTTAGCATCCATGAAACCGGTTGTTGGGAACCCACTGTCGATGGCAAAGTTAGCCTCGTTGACTTGTAGCGTTGGTACGACTAACGCTTTTATTTTGACGCGATACCACACACTTTCATATGTATCCGTTCCTGATATAGGGAACCCCGAATCAGAGGTACTGGTCACTGGCCCACTGACCTTTACCGTTAATATGTCGTCATTGGCAAAACTCGTACTAAATGACTGAGTAAGCTGTGTTGCAGTCAAGGGTGTTCCATTCGGTGCCCGCCATTCCCAAGTGGCCCCAGGCAACGCTACGGCCATACTTAATGGTGCATCACCATCAACATCGACAACCGTTAACCCGNTAGTTAAAGCACCCAGCGTAAATTCACTGGGCTTAGCCGTGGNCGAAACCGTCGCATTGTCAGTCAGCGCCGTTGCGCCATCAGGGAGAAGTATTATCAGATTACCCGATGCCGTCGGCACTCTACCGTTTATCTCCCCACTTGACCCACTCATTACCGCCTGAGCGGGGCACATCACAAACCCTATCGATAGCG
>NZ_ATYS01000107.1 GCF_000427805.1 Budvicia aquatica DSM 5075 = ATCC 35567
ACCTGTGATTTACCGATTTTTAAACCCTTCATTACCCTGTTGGCTAATGTTATCGAACGTCACCCAAAAGTCTTCAGCATCACGCTCAATTACAGTAATGTTGACTACACGGCAGAAACGGGCGGTTACCGCCCTGTGGAAATTAGGATAGAAAGGAAACAGGATAATCGCTGGTATATCTGCTACGTAACCGAGTTTACCTATATAGCGACACCGTTTGGCCAAGAATCAACCTATGCCATTGATTTCGACTTCAGTCGGGGCTTAGGGTATCAGCTTGGTATGACACCAGAGCCTATTGCTGCCTACAGCCCCCTGTATAGCCTCTGGCAACGTAACTTCTGCCGTTACCATTCCCACGATGTCTATCAGTGTAAAACCAGCATTGAGGAGGCATAAGTGCCTATTAAGACATTCTGCATGATGACCTCAATTTAGCTTTTTCAAGATCCCCAACCTAGCCCCGTCCCAACATCACATGTGTAATATCTAATAATATTCTATTCATTGTTTTATCGATAAAAATTATTATTGATGAACTATTTCAGCGATATAATCAAATCTTTAATGATTATCACTCACTGTGTAGAGTGTCTCTTCTCCGGTATGTAGATGGCAAAACCACTAAATGCACAGTGATCTTAGCGTAGAAAAATAGCATTGCCTTTGGGTTTAACTCATGCTGGTGCATTGAGTGACATCACTACAGATAAATTAAGCTAAATTAGAAGCAAGACAAACTATCCTGACTGATGATCGTCGGGGTAGTTTACTCCTTTCCTTCACATTATTTTTTTGCTTATTCTGTTGAGCTCTACGCATAGCGCTAGATTATTAGCTGTTGACTTAAATGAAAATACGCAACATCAACAAATAATCGATAAGATTGCTTATTTGCCCCTCTTTGTTAGTCTAACGTGACTAAAATAATAAATTCAGAGATAAACATGTTTCTTAAAAAAACGTTAACGTTACTGGCATCCTGCACTGGGATCGTGTTAACCCATTTCCCTCTCTATGCGGAAAGCTTAAGCGATTGTGTCGGGGGGTACGTTTGCTATTCGGAAAATGTTAGCCACGCAACGATTGATGGATTAACCGGCCCTAACGGCATCGCTTACATCATATTTTTCGCACCAGAAGGTACGTTACAATCATCGGCATCCATTAGCGATTCCGTTGTTAATAGCGGTGGCTCTTTGCGGGTAGGTGGCGTTGCTGAAAATATCACCCTAAATCAGGGTGCTAATATGTACTTAGGCAAATTTCGTTACGACATGGTAGGTAATGCGCTCAATCCACTGGCGAAAGGTGAAGCAACGGGCATTATTGTGAACAAAAATGCGGTCCTTTATGTGCAATACGCAGGCGTGGCAAGTAACACGTTGGTTGATGGCGGAAAAGAATATGCTTTTAATGTTCAGGATAGAGCGATTGAGGGCTTACCGGCCACATTGATTAACAGTACCATTATTCATGGTGGTATCAGTTACATCAGTGATGGCGGCGTGAGCCAAGGTGCTAAGGTCATCGGTGAAAAAAGCATTCAATATATTTATAAAGGTAAATTCGATACGGGCACGTCGTACAATGCGTTAATAACAGATGGCGGGCTGCAAAATGTAATGGACATGGACAGCGCGTCTTATCATACAGTCCTTGAATCAGGTGGATTGCAGTACGTCAATCGTTATGGTACCAGCTACAATACGGTGATTAACCATGACAGCGTGTTATCGGTCTATAATGGCGGTGTTGCTCGAGACAGCGTGGCCAATAATAACGGTATCATCGCCGTCTTTGTTGGGACGAATAACACCGAACCAGGCAAAGCAATTAACACCACGCTAAATGAAAACAGTCAATTACATGCTTATCGTCACACACTAACACAAACCACCACGGCCAATGACAGTGCCACTATCTTTATTGATGCCGGCGCTAAAGCGACTGGTCTAACGACAATGAATGACGCCACAACGCTGACACTAGAAGCGGGAACGGATGTCTCCGCTTATGCTGAGGATATTTTACTCAATGGTAGCCAAACATCCCTTGAGATTAAACCGATGCTCACGACGCGCTCCGCGGCCGAATGGGTAACCGTCTCAATTGATAAACTCCACACGCAGTCAGGCACCATCAGATTTATGTCTGATACTACGTTCGATAAATATGCCCAACTACATATCGGCAATTTATCAGGCAATTCGACGATAATATTTAATACCTTGTTCAATGAAGGTAAGGGTAATTTTGTCACCGTGGATAATGGTAGCGGTCAACATGGGGTTATCGTTCGGGATTCCGGTCAAGATATTACAGCACCAGGAAGCCAAACACTTAATCTCATTAATGACCGTAGTCAGGGGGCCAACTTCTTCTTAACCTCAGATTCCGTGAACAATATTACAGCCATTGATGGGGGTACTTACATGTACTCGCTGAAAAAGTCAGAAAATAAAGATGGAATGAATGGTAATGTTTGGTATCTCACCACCGACCTTCAACTCCCCGAAGTTCCGCCGATTGTGATCCCGGAAAAGCCAATACCAAACCCGGACGTTTCGACGACCCCCTCAACGGATGCTGTTTTAAGCCTCGCCTCTAGTACTCAGTTCATTTTTGATGGTGAATTGCAGAGCCTGCGTTTTCGTCAGGGCAGTCTTAATATGAACAAAGGTCAGAATTCAGGTGTCTGGGGGCGCTATCTCACCAACAATACACGCATTCGAGCGAACAATAATACGGCTTATCGTTTACAGCAAGATGGGATTGAGCTTGGTGCAGATACAGTATTAACCACTTCTGGTGGTCGCTTGATTACCGGAGGATTCGTCTCGTATTCAGATAATATGATTAAACATGCCCGAGGGGGAGCAAGCAATACGGACAGTTACAGTATTGGCGCTTATGCGACTTATTTCGATGATAGCGGTGTGTATGTTGATAGCGTACTTAAACTGAATCGTTTTAATCATGCATTAAATGCCCGTATGACTAATGGTCATTCTGTACAGGCGGATTACCATCAAAATGCCATTGGTGTGGCACTGGAAATGGGCTACCACTATGCATGGGGGCCGCAATGGTTTGCTGAACCGTATTTATTAACAAGCTTTTTCTCTGCTGATACCAAAGACGTTAAACTCAACAATGGAATGAAAGCCGACATCGATAATAACCGCTCGTTGAAAAATGAAGTGGGTACAACGCTAGGTTACCGCATCAGTGTCAATAGCGATGTCATTATCCAGCCGTACAGTCGCCTTGCTATTGAGCGGGAATTTATCAAATCGAACAACGTTACGATTAATGACGTTAATGATTTTAATAATAACGTTTCAGGTAATGTTGGAAAGTATGGCTTAGGAACCAATATTCAGGTCAATTCGGATACCCATGTCTTCGCAGAAATTAACTACCGTAAAGGGCAATATGTCGAGTCACCAATAATAGGTAATATCGGATTTCGAGTGAACTTTTAAGGCAGTAAATGGGCACTCACAATTAGTTGCGTATTTTCATCTAAGTCGAGCGCTGAACAGCCCTATGCAAAACTCGAACACTCTGAAAACGCACAACCGCTTGAAGATTGGATAATGGCTTTCATTTCAATTTCATCGTCAACGGGTGTATACTCATCAGTCATTAATTGACCGATTTTTGCAACCTTTTGCGAATGTATTTTCGCCTAAAGAATGACAATGAAACCACACGACATCAATATAAACGCAAAATCGCGACAG
>NZ_ATYS01000108.1 GCF_000427805.1 Budvicia aquatica DSM 5075 = ATCC 35567
CTGTCGCGATTTTGCGTTTATATTGATGTCGTGTGGTTTCATTGTCATTCTTTAGGCGAAAATACATTCGCAAAAGGTTGCAAAAATCGGTCAATCAATGACTGATGGGTATACACCCGTTGATGATGAAATTGAAATAAAGTTGGCCAGTTGACCGTGGTTGAGATCCGCTTGGCGTGATAGAGCGAATTTCTTCATAATCATTCGCTCAAGCTCATGCTGTTTTTCTTATTTATAAGACGCGTGTATCCAATTGATGTTTCATGCTTTTTTGTATATTTAATCACAGTAAAAAATAGTTATCGGTGTTAATTATTCTTATTGAGTTAAAAAATTTGGAGAGATGAAGTGATCACCTATAAAAACATTAGTTCGGCATTTAACGATTTAGCATTAAAGCAAGAGGAAAGGCTTTCTATTTTAAGAGAGTCAGCAAGTAATTTAGTGAATGAGTACATTAACTCTCTTGGGTTGGAAGGGGTTATGTGGTCCGATATCAAGGGGAAACAGAACCCGTATATTGAGACGGGATGGCTAGAGGGCGGCGATTTTAAACGTGAAAACGTCTATCGCATGCGTCCAGATGCTGATTTGTATCTAGAGTTTCATGTAAGAACTGTTGTAAATGACAAGCCCATCGGTGGAGATGGTGTTGTCGTTATAGTGAGGATTGGAATTGAGAACGATGTTCTGATTATCGAAACGGGGAAGAAAGAATTCAGATTTATTGTCCCCCTGACGGGGGATTTAACTAGATTCCATGATGTTGTTGAATCAATGAAGTCATTAGTCATGAGAACGTTGAGGAGTGTTAGACATTCAGTGTCATTCCAATAATGATATCGATAAAAGGGAATGAGACATGTCCCAATCCTTCGATTTTGATAAAGCCCAGAAAACACTTCAGGATGGCTAGGCTCTAACAGGTAAAAAAGATGCCATCTTTACCTCCCAAGCAGTTAGCCGAAGTTGCACTGGCTGCTGAACTCGACTCTTATCTGGCTCAGGACGTTGAAGCTACTGCAAAATGGTTCATCCAGAAAAATGCTCAAGATGCCAACGGGTGCCTTTGAACTCGCCACTCCTCGCGACCGTAATGGTCTTTTTGAACCTTAACGCAGATCACGCTGGCCTGTCCGATGAAATCGAACGCAAGATCATCCTTATATTCGCGCTGGGTATGCGCTACAAAGATATCAGTCAGGAAATAGAGGATTTTGTACGCTTTCTGCGTGTCCGTGTCCGTGTCCGTGTCATCACCGTCACCGCTCAAGTTTGAGCGAAAACGATAGCAGCAATGCCGATCAGAAAGGTGTATCGAGGTTTTCCATTTTGCGAATTCTCAATCTTGATATGAGACTTCGTGTTGTTGTAATTATACTCTTTAGCCTTGCACCAATTTTCAAGGAAGCTTTTTGATGTGGTACGTTCAGTGACAAACTGTTGTTGTCTTGCTCCCCATCCGATTTCGCCATCTCACGTTCCTTCAGACATAAAAAGTACCACCTTGATAAACTATTGTGTTAGGTGGAAATTTATAACCCCGACCTAAGCAGTGCATCTCATAGGGAGAAACCATATAAAACGCTAATAATAACGTGAGTTATTATGATTGGCAGGGCTTTATAAAATTAAAATTGACTGTATAGTCACATGTCGTGATAATCCCGCCACTTTAAATTACTACAATATATTTAAATATTGCCAACCTTTTTTGGAAACCCCTACACGAATGTCGAGGGTTCATTTTTTATCCTGATTATCAAGTCTGCATATCGCTAAGCTTTATTTTCACATGAAAAAATCATCAGAGCACATTATTGATACCGTCTCTTTTATCACGAAGTTTGTTAAGAAAAGGATTTATTATGGATGAGGGTTGTATTGTTTTTAATGAGACAGAAGGTATTGACACTGACAAACATTATATTGCATGGATCAATGCAAATAAAAATGGATATGTACTAAGTATCCCTAAGAATTACAGAACAATAAGTAAACTGTTTTTATCAAAAACAACCCGAATACATAGGGTCAATTGCTACCTAATCAGTAAGTACTCTAAATTTCAGCAATCTAGCTCTTTTACTGGAAAGAAGTACTTTAAAATATGTTCAACCAATCAATCAGATTTAACGCAAAAAGCAATACATATAACAGGGCTATTTATGATAGAAAAATGCCGTTGCATGAATTAATAATAATCACACCTACTTGAGAGTAGACTTTATAATGACTAAATAAGTCCACCTAATCGTAGATCCCTGAAGGTTACTCAATCCGGTTTGAGCGATCTTATCAATCGCCAAACATCACAACCCCCTACGGGACTGAGTTATGCCGATCATAGTAGCGGCAAGGTGTTTGGATGAGAGCAGAAACGTCAGCGATAATACTTTTGCCTTATCACTTTGCGAACTCTATCCATTTGGTAGGCAGTACCACTGATAGCAGCCCGTTTGAATAATCCGCCATAGGTTTGTATCTCCGCACCTGTCGTTTGCCTTATCTCATCAATAATAGGCTTAACCTTACGCCATTCAAACATCGAGTAGGCCAACTCTAAACTATTTGCCCCTGAATTGATTATCTTCATAACACCTCACTTCAAAACTTATTATCAAATGGCGACGTCTGGTCGAAGTTCTCTGGTTGCTATAGATATTCTCAAGCGTTCGGCGCTGTGAACTGTGTAGAGGCTTGTGGGGTACCTTTGCCACCTCTTGGGCTGAACCTATCGGCAGCCACCTTATCGCTGGTTTGTGCTATGCCGCTTTTCTCCGTCTATTGGTTGACCTGCATATTGCCGGACATACTGAGATACTCGCCTTTCTCATAATTGGCGAGTATCTCAACTGACGGACCAAAACCCAGAACGGCCAGCCATAAAGCAACCAGTCTATCTGTTGCACTATGGTAAGGTAACGAGACGGCCAGTCGCTCCATAGATTATTTTACAGATAGTCCAGTCCATTTATCTTTATGAGGTTGACGATTAACCAATATACCAGCACGAGTAAAGCTAAATGCAATCTCATTTCCCCCCTAGGATCACTGTGCTTTTAGTGGTTTTGCCATCTACATACCGGAGAAGAGACACTCTATCAGAGTGTGATAATCATTGAAGATATAATTCCGTCGCTGAAATAGCTGATCACAAATAATTTTTACTGATAAAACAATAAATAGAAGACCATGATGCATAGCGGATATGATTTAGATGCGAGAGGTCTCGAGGGGATTTTTGAAGAAGGAAAAAGTCAAACGAGAAAAGTGCACGAGTACCTTGATGAATAGGTGCTTATGCTTCCTCAATGCGGGTCTTATACTGATAGACATCGTGGGAATGGTAACGGCAGAAGTTACGTTGCCAGAGGCTATACAGGGGGCCGTAGGCAGCAATAGGCTCAGGTGCCATACCA
>NZ_ATYS01000109.1 GCF_000427805.1 Budvicia aquatica DSM 5075 = ATCC 35567
CAATTGCGGTAATAATATCGTCAGCGAACGCTGGATTATTTTTACTCAATGACGGTTGTCGCTGTATGGATTAGCCATGGTGTCTAGACGCCATCGGGTATCAACATCAATCACCCAACTAACAAGGAAATATGATGATAAATAAAATACTGCTGTCGAGCGCTCTGGTACTGGCGTCGGCCTCCACGTTAGCCGCCCCTGAAAGCGGCCTCTACTTCTCAGGTAAGATAGGGGTGGGAATAATGGACCTCAGCAATCAGTCACTGAGCTATGCATCAGAGGGCATTCCTTCGGATTTTGGTCGTCAACGTGACAGCAATTTTATGGGTTCTCTGGCGGTAGGTTACGATTTTCATCCGCAGTTCAACCAGCCAATTCGCCTCGAATTAGAATATAGCGGTTACGGGAAGGCAAACTCGAATAACAGCGTGACCTTCAATGAGGAACCTTTTGGCTACCCGGACTATGAGGGTAAAAAAGAAAACAGCCTAGACGTTCAACTCCAGACTGTTTTGCTCAATACCTACTGGGATATGCATAACACCACTCCGTTTACACCGTGGTTATCTGCCGGTTTAGGCGTAAGTCGCTTATCACTGGACCAACACACCATTGATACCGATACCCAAATCAGTACCGGTCTCGTCGATAGTCCGACAATAAGTGGTAATCACTCAGGCAGCAGTACTCATGTTGCCTGGTCTGTCGGTGCCGGGGTGAACTGGGGTATGACAGACAATGTGAGTGTGGACCTTAGCTACCGCTATCTTGATGCTGGGGATGTAGAGGCGCGTTACACAACTCGCAAAGGAAGCCGTGAAACTGCGAAAGTGTCTGTGACGTCTAATGATGTCATGTTGGGTGTGCGCTATACGTTCTAATGCTGCATGACTTTTTGTGCCAACAAGGAAGCTCGAGAAAAATCCCTTGCTGGCACGACAACAACAAACACGCGTCATTACCACCTCACCAGAATGTCCTTGAAAAGAGGCTGTCCTCATTATTCAGCTTCATTTTCTGAAGGGCATTTAATTTTTTCAGAGAGGAATATATGTTATTTATCGCGGCGATATTTTTAGTTGCCATCGTCATTGTGTTACATAAATCTAAAGTGGGTGGTGTGGTCATCATCATGATGATAAAAATACTGGCTCCCGTCCTGGGATTCGGTGCCGTGGCCGGGTTAACCAGCGCACTAGCCACACCGTTTGTCGGCATACCGTTGGGCTTGTTCACGGCGATAGGAATAATCATGATGATGTCCAAATCAACACGTCGATAAGTAAGAATAGACAAGTCAAGGAATAGCATAGAGCGGTTAGTCGTTGTTCTCGCCGTTATCCGTACTCCATTACAGTATACCAACAGAGAATACCTTCAATTTCTTAATGGGTACCGATGTAGTACAACGTCGCCACCGTCTCTATAGTTACAACACGTCAAACCGTCATTGAACATTCATGACAAGGTTATCTACAGTGCGTCAGCACTTCAGTAAACGTCACTCCCTAGATTCAGCAATCCGTTTTAATACCCAATGCTCGATTTCACTTTTGAGCCAGCGAGAACTGCGGCCCAGTTTGATAGGTCTGGGGAATTTACCTTCACTCATGAGTTTGTAGAACCATTTATCGCTTAAGCCGGTAAACGTTGTGATGAAGGTCATATCAACCAGTTGGTCGTTCATTAAGTCAGGTAAGGTAGTCATGGTTTTCTCCGGTAGATAAAGATGAACCGGAGTCGAGTGAATGAACATTCATTGTGGTTAATCTGCCGACTCCGCTATATCAACCGGTACTGCTGTAAAAAATAAATAGACGTATGAATAGCCTAACGGAGGACTCGAGGCCGGCCTCGTCCACTCGGAGGAAGGATTGGACTCTTTCCTGATATCAAGCCAAATGGTTTCTGTTCTTCCTTTGCCAAATAGCTAATGACATAACGAAGCGCCTGAATTCTGTCGTGGTCTTGGTAATGAATAACGTCATTGATAGTAAACTCATAGTTGCTATTGGGACGACAGAAATAAAAATACCCTTCGTCTTCTGTCATATTTTTCCATAGGTCTCCAATCTGCCTAACGGTGATATAGTTTTTCTGATGTTGCTGACCATTTAAATAGAAGACGGCATGAACGTGTAACCCTTTACTTTCTGTATATTCGATTACCCAGTAATAACCAATCACAGGCAAAACCTTCAGGGCAGTAGCTAATGCTTCAATATCACTTTTCATTTGTGAAACTATGGAAGCATGGTAACGCTGACTGTCTTTCTTCCAAGCAAAATCCATTCGAAATGCCAGTATTTTAGAATAACGATAAAACAAGGCATCCACGTGTTGATTAATATCCATCAATGTTTTTAGGTGCATAGGGTAATTAGGATTAGCGCGATAAGAATGACTCATGAGTAATATCTCTATTAAATTGAAGATGGCTGAATGCTCATGAGATAGCGTTCATCTGTATTTTTAAAATATCATGTTACATATAAATATCACGTTGCATATAAATATTAATGGAAAATGAACATCTCCATATTGATAAGCAGACCCTCACCAAGAGACTTCTATAAATAACATTAATTAACCTTAATGCTAATAGTCAGTCACTCTGATAAAAAACAAAACCAACCTTATGGTTAAATTAAATAGACAAAACTTATGAAGTTGATATATTCACAAATATTTTTTAAGTCACATTCTCAACTAGACGCATTAATAATTATCAGGTTGTAGCCAATCGCATTTCATTGCCATAACATCAAGACTGAAAAGCCTATCGAGCCAGCGCGCACATAGAACAAATCAGTAAAAAACAATTTAAAAAAACATTATATTATCATTTTTTAACAAGCNAATAACCATGAAATAATCAGGTTTTAAAAATCAAATAAATATGTTAAAATCAGAATATAAATTTATTTATAATGATGGATGAATAAAATGAAAGAAATGAGTATCGACGCAAGCATTTTAAGTCTACGCCCGATAAGAAATGGTGAAATAAGAGAGCTTAAGTTTTATTTAAAATACCTTAGAGAATATATAGGTTTA
>NZ_ATYS01000110.1 GCF_000427805.1 Budvicia aquatica DSM 5075 = ATCC 35567
CCAAAAATACAACAGCCAATCTCTGAGGGGGTTGGTGCGAAACGTTTGGATGTTGATGAGGGTAAAAATGAAATAAACGTTAACGCTAATAATTTACGCTTATTTACCAAGGGGATATTAATTCAATGAAAAGAGCGGTGTCATTTTTTAAAATGCCGTGATGGTAGAGTCTAATGATGTCATATTTTGTGGGGATGATTGATATAATATCAATATGTAATTATAATTAACTTAGCTTATTATTTTGTTTTCGAATGTGTATAATATGCTATTAACAGCAATGCTTTCGTATCGGTGAATAATGACTTGGTTGCTCATTGATATCTCGATGGCATTGCTTTGACCCACTTGGGTTATTCATTCTATGTCGATATCCGTTTGCTTTTAACTAAACGGCTTTTGGGTTGGCTTTAACGTATTGATGTNACGACATAATNATATGAAATNATTGACCTCTTTATGTCATTACTTCCTTACTGAGAGTCATCATTAAGAGTTATTGTTTCGAATAAAGTGAACTGGAAATACACCCTATTATTCAATCCGGGGGAATGACTCTCTGGATAAATAAAAAGTCAGCCCACCCNAANTTTGGGTGGGCTGCTTATGCTGATTGGATCAGGAAACACCGATTCAATCTATTTTAACGCGTCGTTAATAACCATTTTTATGTAGGGTTGTTGCGATTAAACACGTATTGAGATGCTCAATCCAACCCATANCGTTCAGTTGGATAGGTATCTTTTGATTGTAATCGAAAACATAGCGAATTAAAGCGTGTGTGGTTTATTCGCTAACGACTTAATGTCATATAAGGAAATAATTAACATGAAGATGAACAACATGGCTATCGTGATGGCGGGTCTGATTTTATCCACTGCGGCACAGGCGAGTAACACCATTCAATTTCAGGGTGAAGTGGCTGACCAGACGTGTGACGTCACCATCAACGGTCAGGCATCCGCACCGTTAGTCCTGCTGCCAACGGTACCGAGCTCATCGCTGGCCAATGCCGGTGAGACCACCGGGCAAACCCCCTTCACTGTCGGTGTCAGTGGGTGTACCGCCTCNGCCAGCGTCACCGCGATTAAAACCGTGTTTGTGGGCAATAACCTGACCGCCAGCGGCCGTATGGGCAATACCGCCAGTGTCGACAACAACGTCTCACTGCAATTGGTCGATCCGGCTGTGCCGGCCACCCCACTTGACCTGACCGGTCAAACCGGAGCGGCAGGCCTTTCTTTGGCGGCGAATGCCACGTCGGCGAGCCATACCTTCGCCGTGCAATATTACGCTGAAGGTACCGCACTGCCAGGTGCCGTGCTGGGCAGCGTACAGTACTCCGTGTCTTACCAGTAATTTGTCATCACGATAACCCCCTTCATCACACTGAAGGGGGTTATTAGCGAGGGGCTTCGTATGAAGATCAACTGTTCACGTACCGGGATTGGCACGTTTTTCGCCGTCATGTTATTACTGGCTGAACCGGTGATGGCCAGCGTCGTGATGCTCAATACCCGGGTCATCTATCCCGCAGACGCCGCATCGAAAACGGTGCAACTCACCAATAATGACAATATTCCTTACGTGATGCAGATGTGGGTAGACATCAACAATCCGGCGTCAACACCGGAAAATGCCGACGGGCCATTTGTGACCGTACCGGCCCTGTTCCGCATTGAGCCGAACGCCGGGCAGTCGGTTAGGCTGATATTTACGGGCAGTGGTTTACCGCAAGATCGTGAATCCATCTTCTACCTGAACAGCGCACAAATCCCGCCGAAAAACGTGGCGAATAACGCTGAAAATCAGATGCTGGTTGTATTGCGTAATCGACTCAAAGTGTTTTATCGTCCAAAAGGTATCGTCGGTGGGCCTGAAGACATCGCCAGCCAACTCCGTTTCTCGCTGAAACAACAGGGTGCGCAATGGATATTGACCGTCAGCAATGATTCTGGCTATTACGCCTCTTTTATTCATGCTGCGGCCATGGTGGGCAATACTCCGGTACTGTTCAAGGCTGATATGGTTGCCCCGAAGTCTCAGGCCAGTTGGGTATCAGAAAAAAGGGCCTCGTCCGCGGCCGGTGCGCAGAAAATTAAATTTACCTTAATCAATGATTACGGTGGTCACACACAAGCCGAAGCGCGTCTGAACTGATGGGCTCATCGTCTTCGTGAATACCTAAAATTCCGGGATTAAGGGACTCAAGGAATGCAGACAAAAATAATCATCTCCCCCCCTCATTCGGATGGTCGCCAACGCAGCGCGATAGTGAGGGGCATATCTACTCATGCCCCGCGATTAAGACGACTGATACTGGGACTTGGGCTGTTGACACCGTCCGCATTTGCCACAACGCCAGACCATCAGTTTGAGTTTGATGACAGTATGTTGGTGGGCAGTGCCAAGACGCAAAAGAGCCTGACACGCTTTAATCAGGCGAATACCGTAGAGCCGGGTGCTTATCAAGTTGACGTCTTCATCAATGATCATTTCTTGGCCCGAGA